>DASUUI010000061.1:0-10993 GCA_036374155.1 Gemmatimonadaceae bacterium
GCCGGGTCCTGAACAGCTACTGACCCGAGCCAGGCGATCTAACGATAGTGCGTGGTGGCAGACAAATTCATGACAACTTTCCCGAGGCACCGCTTTACTTTCCCGCCGCGTCGAAACGCGGGGACGGCAGCATGCCCCGGCTACCGGGCAGTCACAAACAGCTCCTGCTCTTCCTCGGTGCCGTGCTGGCGCCTGGCATCCTGCTGGTCGCGTCCGCCGTGCGCGAGCAACGCCGCGGCGAGGTGCTCGCCCGGCAGACAGCGGCGGAGTCGCGCGCCCGATCCGTCCGGTTGATTGCCAATCAGCTTCGCCTGACGCTGGAGCAGATCCGGCTCGACGCGACTGCAACAACAGAACGACCAAACTCCACTGCTACGGCGCTGGTCGTCGCGCGGCACACCGGCGGCCGGCGCACCGAGCGGACGAGCAGTACCGCGACGCCGAAGTCGTCCGCCACCGCCAGGCAGCTACTGGAGGCAGAAGCCGCCGAGTTCGCAGGCCGCAGCCGCGAGGCGATCGAGCGATACGGCTCGCTCCTGCGCAGTGCGCAGGAGCCGTCACTGGCGGCGAGCGCCCGGCTCGGATTGGCGCGCACACTCGCGCGCGCCGGCCGCGCAGCCGAAGCCGGCGCGCACTACCGCGCGCTGCTCGCCCTTCCCTTCGAGCTGCGCGACGACGAAGGCATCCCGCTGGCGCTGTACGCCGCCGACCGGCTGAAAAGCGCGCAGCAGCACCAGGATGCGGTGATCACCCGGCTCCACGAGCGGCTCGCCAGCAGCGAGCTTCCCGGAGCGCTGGAGAGCCACATGCTGCGCGATCTGGCCGGCGCGCTGCCTCCGGGCGCCGCGGCCGACTCGCTGCGTGCGCTCACCTCCACTCAGTTACGGAAATCTGCCCAGCTTGCAGCGCTGGAACGCGATCTGGCCGCACTGCTGCGCCTGCGCTCCAGCCGCGGTGTGACGGCCGAAAGAGTGTGGATCCCGTACGGCGATCCGTTGTGGCTGGTGAGCGCCCAGTCGGCGCGCGAGTCGCAGGACACACTCATTCTGGTGGTTGACGCCGCGACTGCCGCGGCGCAGTTATCCGCCGCCATGGCCGGTGCACTTGCCGGGCCGGTGACGCTTACCGCCGATGACCGCGACGGCGCCGGCGAGCTGCTGTCACCCGAGTTCCCCGGACTGCGCGCGCGTTTCACGCCGGCGGAGCCTATTGCAGCACGAAGCTCGGTGTTCGGCGGTCCGCTGCTGCTGTTCATCCTGCTTCTCGCGGGAGTGGCGGCGTATCTGCTGTGGCGCGACGTGCGGCGCGAGAGCCGCGTCAGCGCGCTCCGCTCCCGTTTCGTCACCGCGGTGTCGCACGAGCTGAAGACACCGCTCACCTCCATCCGCATGTTCGCCGAGATGCTGCGCATGGAGGGCAGCGACGAGCAGCAGCGGGCAGCGTTCGCCGACACCATAGTAGGCGAGAGTGAGCGGCTCTCGCGGCTGATCGAGAACGTGCTCCACTTCACCCGGATGGAGGAAGGACGGCAGCGGTACCGTCTCGCGCCGGGCGAGGTGCAGCAGGTCGTGCGCGATGCCGCGCAGGCGATGCAGTACCAGATCGCGCAGGAAGGTCTGCGCCTCGACCTTGAGATAGACGACTCGCTGCCGCCGCTGCCCATCGACCGCGACGCGATGACGCACGCCGTGCTCAACCTGCTGTCCAACGCTGTGAAGTTCTCGCCGGAGGGCGGCGACATCGGCGTTCGGCTGGAGCGGAGCAACGGCAGCGCGTGCATCACGGTGAGCGATCGCGGGGTGGGCATAGCGCCGCAGGACCAGACGCGGATCTTCGAGGAGTACTACCGGGCGCCCGACGCGGAGGCGCGCGGAATCGCGGGCACAGGGCTCGGGCTCGCGCTCGTCGCCGACGTCGCCCGCGCGCACGGCGGTGAGGTGCAGCTGCGGAGCGCGCCCGGCGCCGGGAGCAGCTTCACGCTGCGGATCCCGCTGGAGCCTGCGCAGTGAGCCGCATCCTCGTCGTGGAGGACGATCCCGCCATCCTGCGCGGGCTGCGCCACGCGCTGGAGTACGAGAAGCACGAGGTGCTCGCCGCGCGCAGCGGCGAAGAGGGGCTGCAGCTGCTGCGCGACAGGCACCCCGACCTGGTGGTGCTCGACGTGATGCTCCCGACGCTGTCGGGCTTCGAGCTGTGCCGCCGGGCTCGGCAGGAAGGGATCAGGACACCGATCCTGATGCTCACCGCGCGCGGCGAGGACGTGGACCAGGTGATGGGGCTCGACTTGGGCGCCGACGACTACGTGCGGAAACCGTTCTCCGTGCCGGCGCTGCTGGCGCGCGTTCGCGCGTTGCTGCGTCGCGCGCACCCGCGCGAGCCGCTGCCGACGCGCACCGAGTTCGACGACGTGAGCGTGGACTTCGAATCGTTCGAGGCGAGCAGAGATGGCAGGCCGGTATCGCTCGCGCCGAAGGAATTCGCCGTGCTACGCTATCTCATCGCCCGCGAAGGCAAGGTCGTGAGCCGTCACGAGCTGCTGGAGGAAGTGTGGGGGTTCGAGCAGATGCCGACGACACGCACGGTGGACAACCACGTCGCGCTGCTGCGCTCCAAGCTGGAGCAGGACCCCGCCGCGCCGCGCCGGCTGCTCACTGTGCATGGCGTCGGCTACAAGTTCGTCCGCTGATGCCCCCGTTTCACAATCCGTTCGCCATCATGACGAATTCTTTGCATCCACCGGGCTGGAGCGCGACAACACGCGCCGCGGCCCCCGCGACATTTGCACGCGTCAACTGACGTCGTGCACAGAGTGGTGACAAGCCGTGTGGCCGCTGCGCCCCGGGAGGAGACGATGAGGAAGCTGCTGACTGGACTGCTGATCGCGACCCTCGCCGCAGTGGAGGCGGGCGCGCAGGGTGCCGCGGCGTCGCCCGAGGCACTATATCAGCGGGCGCTCGCCGCCGAACGCGGGGCCGGCGACCTGCAGGGGGCCATTCAGCTGTACAAGCAGGTGGCAGCCGGAGGTGACCGCTCGCTGGCGGCGCGCGCGCTGGTGCGACTGGGGGAAGCGTACGAGAAGCTCGGCTCGCGCGACGCGCAGGCCGCGTACGAGCGGGTCGTGCGCGACTACGCCGATCAGCCGGAGCCGGCGAGCGTCGCGCGCATTCGGCTGGCAGGGCTACGCAGCAGTTCGGCGGCAGCTGCACCGCGAACGGCTCCGGCCCCCGCATTGACGCTTATGTATGCCGAGTTGCCGCGGCTGCGGCTCCGCGACACGCCGCAGTTCGATCTCTCGCCCGCCGGTGATGAGATCGTGATGCGCAGGGCCGCGTCCGAACGCGATCCGCTGCTCGGCGCATCTCTCGAGATCGTGAACAGCGGCGGCACGATCGTGCGCACGCTCCTCGCGGCGCAGCGGGAAACGGGGCTGAGCAGTCCGCGCTGGTCGCCAGACGGACAGCACATCGCGTTCATCCGCCGTGCGTGGATCGGCTCCGACTCCAGCTTCCACGACCTGATGCTGATACCGGCTGGGGGCGGCGAGCCCCGCAGGCTGATCTCCGATCCCGCGTTGCGAATACCGAATCCCGCACGCGGTGGCGTGTTCTGGACCCCCGACTCGAAGGGGATCACCGTCAGCACCGCAAAGGGCCTGGTAACCGTCGATCTCGAGGGGAAGATCGTGCGCACGGCCCCGATGGAGCTGCGCTTCATGCAGCACGTGATCGGTTACTCGCCGGACGGGCGCTGGGTCGTGTACGACCGGACGAACGACGACTCCGAGCAGCACGAGGAGACAGACATCTGGCTGATGCCGGCCGGTGGCGGCGAACGCATCCAGCTGACCAGCGCGCCCGGGCTCGATTCCTGGCCGGCGTGGGGGAGCGACAGCCGCAGCGTCTATTTCGTGTCGGACAGGAGCGGCAACTCCAACGTGTGGCGGCTGGAGATCGACCCGGCGTCGGGACGTCCCGCGGGCGAGCCGGTGCAGGTGACGCACTATACGGATGCGACGATTCTGTATCCGAGCGTGGTTGACGGCGGTCGCCGACTGACCTTCGCGATCGTGCGGGAGATGAGCGCGGTACACGTCGGCTCGCCGGGCGACATCGCGTCCACGCGGGCCGTGGCGCGCGGCGTTCAGCCGGTGCTCTCGCCCGACGGACAGACGGTGTACTACGTAAGCCAGGGCGAGCAGCCGCCGGGGATCCTTGCCGCGCCGGTGAGTGGCGGCCGGCCGCGGCGCATCGCGACCGGAAAGCCGGGTGGCGCGTTTTTCCAGCCGTTCGCGCTGTCGCACGACGGTGCCTCGCTGGCGTACTTCGTCCGCGACGGCAGGGAGACGGTGCTGTACACGGTTCCGGCCATCGGCGGACCAGCGCAGGAGCTGGTCCGTCTCGACTCGAAGGAGCACCTGGTGCCGGCGTGGTCGCCGGACGGCAGCCGCCTGGCGTACGCGCACAAGGGCGGGGTGTATCTGATCCCGGTACGCGGTGGTCAGCCCGAGAAGCTGGCAGCTGTGAAGAGCATTGACGGCTGGAGCGTGCGCTTCTCGCCGGACGGAAGCCACATCGCGCTCCTCGGCTGGCCGCAGGAAGGTAAACCGGACGAGAACGTGGTGTACGTCGTCCCCGCGGGCGGCGGCGAGCTGCGGCGGCTGACCTCGTCCGAGGCGGACCCCGGGTACAAGGAGGGTCTGGAGTGGCACCCCGACGGGCGGCGACTCACCTATATGTACTACGGCCACGACTGGCGCGGCGACGAGACGCGGGTGGCGTACATGGACGGCAGCGCCACCACGAAGCTGCTGGACCAGCCGTATCCCGTGTGGGATTACGTCGGGCGGTGGAGTCCCGACGGGCGGACGTTCTACCTGATCTCTTCCAGCCGCGGCGACTGGGGGCTGTACGCGCACGACGCAGCGACCGGCAGCACGCGCGAGGTGTGGGCCGAGGCAGACGGCAGCGCCGGCGTTCCGGAATTCAGCGCCGACGGCCGCACGATCACCTTCCCCGTGCAGCGCGCCACGCGGCAGCTGTGGGCGATGGAGCTGACGAGATAGGGGGAGGAGGATGCGGCTCCTGGCGGGACATCCCCGACTGTAGCTCCCGCCACGTAGTTTTGATGAATGGAAGCGGTACGACATGCAGGCGACCCACGAGGCCCGGGGGAACGCGACCTCGAGCTGCTCGGCGAGCTCGCGGACGCGTATCGGACGATGGTTGCGCAGGTGGAGCGGCGGATAGTCGGGCAGCGCGAGGTGGTGGACAACCTCTTCGCGGCGCTGCTCGCAGGCGGGCACGCGCTGCTGGTCGGCGTACCCGGGCTCGCCAAGACGCTCATCGTGCACACGGTGGCGGAGGCACTCGACCTGACCTTTTCGCGCATCCAGTTCACTCCCGACCTGCTGCCCGGCGACATCACGGGCAGCGAGCTGCTCGAGGAAGACGCAGCCACCGGCAGGCGCGCGTTCCGTTTCGTGAAGGGGCCTGTCTTCGCCAACGTCGTGCTCGCGGACGAGATCAACCGCGCCCCGCCAAAAACTCAGGCGGCGCTCCTCCAGGCAATGCAGGAGCATTCGGTGACCGTGGGCGGGCAGACTCACCGGCTGCCGGAGCCGTTCTTCGTCCTCGCGACGCAGAACCCGATCGAGCAGGAAGGGACGTATCCGCTACCCGAGGCGCAACTGGACAGGTTCATGTTCGAGCTGCGCGTGGATTATCCGACAGCGGAACAGGAAGAGATCATCGCGCGCACGACGACGAGCGGTCCGACTGCGCAGATACTACCTGTGCTTACCGGCGAGCGGTTGCGCGAGCTGCAGATGCTGATTCGGCGGCTCCCGATCCCGCCGAGCGTGGTGAAGCACGCGGTTCAGCTGGCGCGCGCGACGCGGCCGCAGGATACGACGGCGTCCGAGGAAGTACGGAAGTACGTGAGCTGGGGCGCGGGCCCTCGCGCGTCGCAATACCTGGTACTCGGCGCGAAGGCGCGTGCGGCAATGGACGGGCGCGGCGTCGCTGATCTTGACGATGTGAGTTCGGTGAGCGATGCGGTTCTGCGGCACCGCGTGCTTCCTAACTTCCGCGCCGAGGCGGAGGGAAAGGGCGTGTCCGCCCTTCTCGAGCGGGTCGGGAAAGAAGCGAGAACCAACCGCCGCTAGCATCCGAGAACCCGGTCTTCCCGCCGCGTGCTGGCCCTCAACTCCTTGCATGCCAATCAGTTGAGATGGCCCGTCGGCCGCCCTGAGCCGGACGGCGTCACTCTTTCGGAGCGAGGTGTGACACTCGCCTGACGGGCCCCGCGAGCGTACGATTGCCCGGGGAACAGGAGGCAGGAGTGTCTGTCGTGCAGCTTCGCGCACTGGGTGAGTGCGCGCTCGAGACGTCGTCCGGTCGGCTCGGACCGGACTCCAGGTTTGTTTTCGCACTCGGTCTCTATCTGGTGCTCGAGCGTGGCCGGCGCATTCCACGTCAGTCGCTTGTGGATCTGCTCTGGCCCGACGTCCGGGATGAACGACAGGCCCGCCATCGGTTTCGGCAGACGCTGTTGAGACTGAGGCAGACGGGCGTCCCAGTCACGGCGGAGCACAGTCACATCCTGCTCGACCGCGGCTCTGCTGTTGCCGATTTTGAGTCGTTGCTGGAATCGAACGGCGACGCAGAAGCTGCCGTTACCGGCCGCCACTCGCTGGTTTTCCTCCCGGGGTATCAGCCGGCATTTTCGGAGCCTTTCGGATCGTGGCTCGAACTGCAGCGTGCCCGTGTGCATCTCGGGGTGCAGCGCGTGTTCGTGCACGCTCTGAGGAGTGCCCGCGGGCGCGGCGACTGGCTGGCGCTCGAGCACCTGGCAATGAGTTGCCTGCGGCTCGATCCGCTGAATGAAGAGGCGACGATTGCGCGCGCGGAAGCGACGGTGATGCGGGGGTCGAAGGCGCAGGCGCTCGCTCTGCTCGATGACTACATGGAGGCACTGGGCGAGAAGTCGCTGGCTATCGGGCTTCCGGCAAAGATTCTCAGGTCACGGATCGCGGATCGTCTGATCCACACGCGCTACGCGGCGCTGAGTGAGCGGCACTTCGTTGGGCGCGAGGAGGAGATCGCGCTGATGACGAACGCTCTGGAGGAGGCCCGGCAGGGCCGCGGCGGGGCGTTCCTGTTCGTCGGCGTGGCCGGAATCGGTAAGACCCGCCTACTCGACGAAGTCACGCGTATCGCCGAGCTCAAGGGCATTGCGATCGTCGGCGGGCGCTGTCAGCCGACTGACGTGGACAGGCCGGTGACGGTTCTCGCCTCTCTCGTTCCGGCGCTCCGTGCTCTTCCTGGAAGCCTTGGCGTTTCCGTCCACTCGTTGTCGCTGCTGCAGCGGCTCACGGAGTACAGCGAGCCGGCGGAAAGCCCCGCCGAAGTCGCCGAAACCGGCGCGGACGGGGCTGCGATAAGGCGCGCCGTGTTCGACCTGTTCGATGCCGTAGCGGACGAGAACACCGTGCTCGTGACCGTCGAGGACGCTCACTGGGCAGACAGGTTCTCGTGGAAGATGCTGCGGATGCTCGCCGAATGGAGCTCGAGGCATCGGGTGCTGATCGTCGTCACATCCCGTCCTGGAGCCGACCCGTCCCAGCATGACAGTGTGCTCGATCCTGTCGAGTCCTTTCACGTTCGTCCACTCATGCCGTTGAGCTACACGGCCGGCGAGTCGCTCGTGACGATGTTGATGCAGGACCAGGGGGCGGAAGCGAGCGCCGAGATGCTGCGATGGTGCGTTACTGTCTCCGAGGGCAATCCGTACTATCTGCGTGAGCTTCTCACCCGGTGGCTGGAGACCGGCGAGCCGTTCGGTGTCCCGCAGTCGCTTGCGGAGCTGATCGACAGGAAGCTCGACAAGCTGAGCACCGACGCGCTCCGCCTGATGCAGGTGTGCGTCAGCTTCGGCAAGTGGTGTACGCTGGGGCGCCTCGAGCGCTCCGAGGCTGCTGACCCGCCGCAGCTGCTGAGGGCGCTGGATGAGCTCACGCATGCGGGCCTCGTCACCTCAGACGGCATTCGCGTGCTGCCCAAGCACGATCTCCTGTCACAGGCTGCGCAGAAGCGTTTGCCGGAGCCTGTGAAGATGCTGATTCACCGGCGGATCGCGGGAGTTCTTGAATCGGAGGGCAAGGACGAGCCGGTTCCTGCGCTGTTATGGGAGTGTGCACACCATTGGGAGGTGGCGGGCGAGACCGGCCGCGCCGTGGATTTCCTCGATGAGTGCGGACGGCACCTGATCGGTGTGGGGTTGCCGGAAGAGGCCGCGGAGCTGTACAGGCGAGCGTTGGGGATTCAGAGAGTCGAGTACCTGCAGCAGATGACGTTGCACGAGGGGTTACTTGCCGCGCTACGCCTCAGTGGTCTTTGGGAGCAGGTACTAGCCGAGATTCACATGATGCACGCGGTCGCCGAAACTGCCAACCAGCAGCTTCCGTCGCATTCCTCGCTAGAGCTCACCGAAGTAGAGGCACGTTGGCGCACAGGCGGCATGGATGACGACGTCGCACGTCAGCTGCACGGCTGTGTAGATGCGGTGGATGCGCCCGCAGAGCATCGACTAAATGCGGCATTCTGGCTTCTGGCCTTGGCACAAAGTACCGGCCAGACCAACTTGGCACAGAACGTTTGGGAAACCGTGAGGGTTCTCGTTGAGACCCCAAACGTTGACGCGTTCGCACGCCACCAAGTAGCGATGGTATACCATACCGATTACGGGGACCTGGACCAAGCCGCGAGGTCCGCAAGATCGCTCGTAGATCACGCCCGCCAGTGCAAAGACGCTATTGGGCTCGTCCGCGCATTACGAAATGGGTCACTTGCGATGCGTAGAGCCGGCTTTTGGGACGAGTGTGAGATGTATTTGAATGAAGCGTTCGAACTGGCAAGCCAGCATCACGCCGCCTTGGGAGCAGTAGATGCGGCTCACCAGCTTGCAGCACTACACCTTGAGTGCGGAAGACTAAAACCAGCCCGCAACTGGGCCGAGGTTGCTGGAGAGCGGCTATCCAGCTGCGAAAGTACGCTTCAGGAAACCGATCTGCTAATACTGCAGACGCGACTGGCCCTAGTAGACGGTGACATCTACACAGCTCGGAGGATGTTTCGCCAACTCCCAAGTTGGGAACATGACCTCGACGTTAGGCGGAGCCAGGTGGTAGCGTCGATCCAGCTGATGCTGACTCACGCAGAAGGCTCACCAGTTGATGCGAGCATCCTTCGCGCCGTAGAGCGGATGCACGGAATGCTGGCCGATCGCGGTCACCAAGATTTCCCGGTTGAAGCGCTCGTATTGACATACGCCACGCTTCAAGAAACGTCCAAAGCGGAAATGCACCTTCGGAACTACCTGACGGTCTCGAGGCGCGATCGAGGACCGCTTCCACCGCAACTGTGCGCGCTTGCAGACGGCCTAAACGTAACCTTACCGGCCGAGCTGACTAAGCTGAGGCTCTGCGGGCAGTTGGGGTGAGTCGCGGCTGCTTCCCGGTGGTGGTGACGTGCGGAATGTTGACGAACAATTCCTGCCACATTGGGCTGTTTAGCAATGAATCGCAAATCGAGGGATCGAATTGCAGGCCCCGCATACGCACAAGCTCAGCCCTCACCTGTAGGGGCGTCAGCGCGGCTCTGTACGGGCGATCAGACATCATCGCATCAATGGTATCTGCGATCATGATTATCCGAGATCCCAGGGGGATACTTTCACCCGCAATGCCGTCGGGATAACCGGACCCGTCCCAGTTTTCGTGGTGGTTGCGAACGACGGGAATTATGTCACGAAGCTGCGAAACATTCTGAATGAGCTCGGCGCCCCTAATAGAGTGCGTCTTCATGATTTCGAGTTCGGACTCAGTCAGTCTGCCGGGCTTGCTAAGAATGGGTCCAAAAACCTCGTGTATCTTGCCCACATCATGAAGTAGTGCTGCAACGAAGATGCGCTCTACTTGCTTACGCGGCAGTCCAATGAACTCCGCGATCAGCCGTGCATTGGCGGCAACTCTACGCGAGTGTCCTGAGGTGTACGGGTCCCTCGCCTCGATGGCCGCCACCATCAGCTCCAGTAACTCACGGTTGGTCTGTTGGAGCTGGTAATTCGTCTTGTACAGTTCGCGGATACCGAGCAGCGGAATCGCCAGAATCGCAGCAGCGGGAACGCCGAACTGCACATAAAGCCACGCGAATACGTAGACGAACGGTAGCGCGAGGAGATCATACAGAACTGTCCGCGCAGTCTGCCCAAAGAAGAGAGGCACGAAGCGTTGACGTGTGCTGACCGCAATCACACCGCCGATCGCGAGGCTGTTTATCAGCAGATAAGTCGGTAACGCAACAGCCAGCCCGAGTACGCTCAGCCTTCCGCCAGTGAGTGGGGAGCCGCCACCGAGTAACGTGTAGGTGAGAATGGCAAACCCAGCGGCGGCGACGGTCTGGCTTACGTTGAACAGGGCCTTGATGGGCGCGCGCCTAACCGCAAGTTCGGCAACGAGCATTCCCGCGCCGGCACCGACTAGACCCGTCCAATGGGGAGCAAGGGTAACGACTACCAAGAACGGTAGGAAGGCGGCCGATCCGCTCGCGCTTGCAACCGGTCGCTCATACGAGAGCGCCTGAGATGCTGCCGCCACAGCGCCAAAAGACAACGCAGCGACCAGAAGCGTGCTCTGGAATAGAGGGTCGAGCGAATAGACTGCGACCCCCAACACCAAGGCAACTGCCGCGGTGAATCCGACGAAAAGCTTCGTCTGCACGTCTCTCTGCATACTGAGTAAGCGGAACCCCCGCCCCATCATGTCCAAACGCCTTGATCCCTGGCAAAAGCCAGCAGAACGCTCACTACATCGAGCAGGAATACCATTTCGCGTCACCCCCCTTTTCGTGAAGTCGTACGCGACGCTCGTCGTCGTACGCTCGCTTGGATGGGCTCCGCTCCTACAGCTCTACTGATCCTGCCCGCTAACTCCGCT
>DASUUI010000062.1:0-4451 GCA_036374155.1 Gemmatimonadaceae bacterium
GTCCGCAGACGCGGAGTGAACGTCCCCCGTCGTGGTAGAAACCGATATTGTCATCCCGAGCCTGCGAGGGATCTGCACCTCCGGCGCCGCGCCGGCCGCCAAGTGCAGATCCCTCGCAGGCTCCGTTAGACTCATTGAGTCGGCTGTGCGAGTTTTCCATGGGCTGCTGAGCGCGCCCTTGGGCTCGCTCGGCGAAGCAGCCTGTGGAAAACTCGTGCGAACGCACGTTCGCAACTCCGGTTCGGATAAGAGGAACGGCAGAAGTCTACGGCAAGCTCGAAGCGTTGAGCTTACATCCCGATAAAGACCCCGTTCCTCCGGGTGAGCAAAGCTAAATAGACATTTAGCCCGTTTGGTTTATAACGGAGCCAGCTCAGTCACCCGCCGGACCGCCGTCGCAGAGTTAAGGTTCATGTCATCAACCGTCTATGTCGGGATCGACCCAGCTGCGGAGAGCTTCACCGTCTCGTACTTCCTGAAGCCTGGTAGCTCCAAGACCGCGCCCACACCGTTCGAAAACTCCGAAGCCGGATTGGCCGATCTCGAGGCGTGGCTCGGCGCTGAAGGCGTCCAGTTCCGGAACGTCCACTTCTGTATCGAGAACACCGGCGTCTACAGCGAGATCATCGCCTACCAGCTGCATCGGAGGCGCCGGAAGCTGTCGCTTCTCGACCCGCGCACGGTCTGGAAGGCGTTTGGCGACGGTCAGCCCAAGAACGATCCCCTTGATAGCCGCCGGATCGCGGAGTACGGCTTCCGATACGCCGACGTGCTCCGTCTCTGGCAGCCTCAGGAGGTGATCATCGAGCAGATCCGCGTCATCCTCAGCACGCGCGAGCAACTCGTCCAGCAGAAGACGGCAACGCAGAACGCCCGAGCCACTCTCGCCAGAAAAGTCATCCAGACGCCCGCAGCCAATGAGGCTCTCGAGACGACGCTGGCTCATCTGAAGGCGCAGGTCGATGCGCTCACCGAGGAGCTGAAGCGGCTGATCCGAAGCCAGCCGACGCTGATGCAAGGCGCCAGTATCCTCATGAGTGCCCCTGGCGTCAGCTGGCTTCTCAGCGGCCATCTGATCGTCATCACCCGCGGCTTCTCCGAGATTCCGAGCTACAGAACCCTCGCTCAATACCTGGGCATCTCGCCCAACGAGCACTCCAGCGGGACCAGTGTACGCAAGCGGGATAGGAGCCGCCGTTATGGCCCGGCCACCGTGCGCAAACTCCTGCACCTGGCGGCGCGCAGCCTGCGGACGCATCACCCCGGCTTCCAGCGCTACTTCCTTGAGAAGACTGCTGCCGGCAAGCCCAAGCCGCTCGTCCTCAACAACATCGCCAACAAGCTCTTAAAGCAGCTCTGCGCTATGATGCGCTCTGCAACGCCCTACAACCCGGACCATCGAAGCATCAATCCGCGTCACTTAGCCCTTGCCTAAGTCATAGACATCGGGATGACAATATCGGTTTCTACCACGATGGGGGACGTCCTCACCGCGTCCGCGGACGCTTCGCGGTGAATCCGTTCACTCGCCGGTCATGAGGAAGTTGCCCAGGAGCCGGTTCGTCGCGTTGAGCACCGCGCGAGCGGTGGCGGACGGGAGATCGGCGGAGGAGAGCGACACGCCGATGAGCGGCCGATCGGGCGCGTCCGGGCAGCGCAGCAGCACCGAGACGTAGTCGTGATCGAAGATGCGCACCGACTTCACCCCGAGCAGCTCGAAGCGCAGCCGATCCGCCAGCACCGCCTCCAGCGCGCGCAGCGTCGCCCGCGCGCACACGCGCAGCTCGAGCGGCAGCCCGCCCTCCCCTTCCACCGCCCCCTCGAACAGCTGGTCGTTCCACTCGAGCGACACCCGCACCGCCGCCACGCCCGCGCGTGGCCGCGTCAGCAACGCCTCCCGGAAACGGACGCGCCGCTGCACCGCCGCCGCGCCGAGGAAGGCGAGGTGCACGGGCAGCTCCTCATGCGAGAAGCCCTCGCGGGCCAGTGCCACGTTCACCGCGGCTTCCAGGGGAACCGAGGAGGTGCCCGCCTCGCAGAGCACGAACAGCTCGGGAGGATGCCCCTCGACGAAGACTCGTTGGACGCCGGGAATGGCCACCAGCGCGTCGCGCAGGCGCTCGGTGGCGTCGATGGCGGTGTCGGTGTCAGGCATCGGAGCTCTGGGTCGTGGGCTGCGAAGGCCGGGGCGGTTCGGGGGCCGCCCGGGCCCCCGCAGGTCAGAAGCGCGTCAGAACCTGAGCAGTGCACCCACCCCGCGAAGGTCCTGCACGGCCGTCGCGGCGACGAACTCGATGTCCGCCCCCTGCGTTTCCGCCAACCGGATGGCTTCCTCGACCACGTCGACTCCCGTGGTCGTCGAGGCGCCGTCGTACGGGCAGGTTTCCACCTCCCGCGCGAACAGGAATCCGCACTGCGTGCAGCGCGCGCCTTCCCGATCCTGATCCTGTGCTATGATGAGAGTATCGACCTTTCCCTCCTGAAGTGCAGTCAGCGTGCTCTGGAACCCCGCCGTGGCGAGATAATCCTGGCTCACACGGTCGCGGACCTGGTCCAGAACCTCCTTGCTCCCGCGCGCCCGCTCCGCCTCCAGATGCGGCTCCAGCTCGGCCAGAACCTGGCTCGCCGGCTGGTCGACACGCGTCTGCCCCGTGTGCACGATCATCTTCCGCAGCCGGTCCGGGAGGAACTCCTTGAACTTCCCGATGTTCTCCTCGGTGCCGAGGATCACCAGGTCGTCGGGTCGGTAGCGGGTGACGAAGTCCTCGACCTCGCGGGCGAAGTCGCGGAAGAAATGGCGCATCTCCTCCAGCTTGCGTCGCTGGTAGCGCGACTGGGCGTATCCTCCCGCCTGCACGTCGTGCCGCGTCGGAAGCGGCTCCCGCTCGATGGCGATCTCGTCCAGCAGGGTGCCGAGGTAGACGCTGAGGATGCGCACGTGCTCGCGATCGAGCAGCACGACGCCGTGGTGATGGTAGCTCTCCAGAACCTGCGCGAGCGGAGCGATCACCGGCCGATCCGCGATCACCAGCCGGTTCTGCACCGGTACGGGGAACTGCAGCCCTTCGACCCACGAGCCGCCGACCTCCACGTACAGCACGACGCCGCGGTTCTCTTCGTTGAATTCCTCCGCCAGCCAGCGCTCCACCTCCGCGAACGCCGCGCCGAGCGCCTCGGGGTGCTGCCCCGGTCGATCGCTATCGAGCTCGGCGTGCTGCGACCGCTTCTGGTTGAGGAAGACCTGGTGCGTCCGCTTGTTATCGGAGTTGACGGACATATCGAGGAATAGCGACAGGATCTTGCGATCGCCGTCCTGCCGGTTCAACAGCCGCTCTAGGTCCGCTCTGGAGATCATGTCGGGTACGTCACGGGTGGGAAGGAGAACCGCTTCGAGACCGTCCTGCCGTTGGCCCCGGCCCGCAATTCTCTTGCCGATCCCGCGTCGGCCGATCGGCCCGCCGGACGCGCCGTTCCGCCGCCGTTCCCCCTCGGGCCGCCGCCGCCGATTGCCGCCCACGGCCCGCCGCGTTATCCTGCGCGCGACGCTACCCTTCAGCCTCCAGGTGCGTGACCACTCACATTCTGCGAATCGACTGCCCGGACAGGGCGGGTCTCATCCATAGCGTGACCGGCGTCCTGCTCGGTCACGGCCTCAACATCGTCTCCAACAGCGAGTTCGTGGACCAGGAGACGCGTCGGTTCTTCATGCGCACCGAGTTCTCCGGGACGGTCGACGCCGAGCGCCTCACCGAGGAGCTCACCGCGGCGCTGCCGGACGCGACGATCCGCCTCGCGCCCGCGGGGAATCGCGAGATCGTGGTCCTCGTCACCCGGGAGCCCCACTGCCCCGGGGAGCTGCTGATCCGGCACGCCTTCGACGAGCTCGGCGCGAACATCCGCGCGGTGATCGGCAACCATGAAACCCTGGCGCCGCTGGCGGGACAGTTCGGCATCCCCTTCCACCTGGTGAGCCACGAGGGACTCAGCCGTCCGGAGCACGAGGCCGCCCTCGTCGAGGTGCTGGACCGGTACGACCCGGAGTATATCGTCCTCGCCAAGTACATGCGCATCCTCAGCCCCGAGTTCGTCGCGCGCTATCCGGAGCGGATCATCAACATCCACCACTCCTTCCTGCCGGCGTTCATGGGAGCGAATCCGTACCGGCAGGCCTTCGAGCGGGGGGTGAAGATGATCGGCGCGACCGCCCACTTCGTCACCGACTACCTCGACGAGGGGCCGATCATCGCGCAGGGGATCATCCCCGTCGACCATACGCACAGCGCAGCGGAAATGGCCCATGCCGGCCGTGACGTGGAGAAGATCGTCCTCGCGAAGGCGCTCCGGCTGGTCTTCGACGAGCGTGTGTTCCTCACCGGCTGCCGCTCCGTGGTCCTCTGAAGCAGGTCGCCGGCGAATCCCTGCCGGTGCCGGAGCCGGCGGTCGCGATGGAA
>DASUUI010000063.1:0-2675 GCA_036374155.1 Gemmatimonadaceae bacterium
TTGTATCGCTATCTCACGCGGAGGGGCTTGAGCTGTGCGGTCGTGGCGCCGTCGCTGATTCCGCGCAAGGCCGGCGACCGCGTGAAGACGGATCGGCGGGATGCCGTCACGCTGGCGCGGTTGCTGCGGAGCGGGGATCTCAGCTCGATCTACGTGCCGGGCGTCGAAGACGAAGCGATCCGGGATCTGAGCCGGGCCCGGGCGGACGCGATGCATGACCTGAAGCGGAGCAAGGTGCGGCTGAAAGCGTTCCTGCTCCGCCAGGACATTCGTTACGAAGGCCGGGCGAACTGGAACGCGGCACATCTGCGCTGGATCGCCCGGGTGGTATGTCCCACCCCCGTGCAGCAGATCGTGTTTCAGGAGTACGTGCGGGCCGTCACCGAGCAGGCCGAACGCCTGGAGCGGCTGGAGCAGGCATTGCGCGAGGCGGTGACGACCTGGCGGCTGTACCCGGTGGTGGAGGCGATCCAAGCCCTGCGCGGGGTGGAGCTGACGGCGGCGATCATCCTGGTCTCGGAGGTCGGGGACCTGACGCGGTTCGATACGCCGCGCAAGCTGATGAGCTACCTCGGGCTCACGCCGTCGGAATACTCGTCGGGAGGCCAGCGGCGGCAGGGCGGTATTACGAAGGCCGGCAACGGGCACGCGCGGCGCGCGCTGGTGGAAGGGGCGTGGGCGTATCGGTATCCGGCGAAGGTCAGCCGGCATCTGCAGCTGCGCTTGGAGAAGGTCTCGGCAGACGTCCAGGCGATCGCCTGGAGGGCGCAAGTACGGTTGTGCAAACGGTATCGGCACCTGACCGGGCGCGGCAAGCACGCCAACCAGGTCGCGGTGGCGATTGCCCGGGAGATGGCGGCCTTCGCGTGGGCGATCGCGCGGACCGTTCCCCTGGGGGCCTGAGGGAGACGGGCGGCCCATCATCACGTTGAACGGGGACCGAATTCGGTGAACACGACCTCGAGTCATCGGCGGAGGCGCGGCCCCGGTATCGGCGCAATCTTCGAGCGCGTTACGAGGCTTCGACCCTCGCGCCTAGAGCGAAGCAGGCGCCGCGACGGACACCAGTAAGGTGGTAACCAACCCACGGATATCAGCATGATCGACCGTCGCAGTTACAGGCTCCGTCTCTGTCGATGGCTCGAGCATCCATTCTGAGGGAGAAGACGACCAGGGACACCCTGCGAGCAACACATGATCGTGGCGCTTGACAGTGGAAGTCATATCAACGCCCGCGATAACCCGCGACGGCTGAGCAACGCGAGGCCGTCGTCGGGTTGATCGCGAAGTTAGACCCACGGGTCGCGTGTCGACCAGTACTGGTTGAGGAATTGCCCATCCACACGTCGAACGGGCTCGAAGCCAACCGTGAGCATCAATTCGGTTGACCTGATCCACGGGGATCGCGAGATGATAGGCCTTTAGGCCGGATGTTGCCGGCACGGCGCTCATCGGACTCTGTCGCTGCTCTACGCCCTGGGCTCGGGGACGTAGGGGGCCTCCTCACCGATATTCCCCACGAACGTCGGCAGGTCCTTGTGGCCGAGCAGCTGGCGGATCGCCTGGGACTCGCCGATGTGGAACCAGTAGTGGTACGTGAGCCGCCTGAGGCTCGTGCCGATGCTCTCGCGCAGCCGCGCGCCCTCGAAGAGCTCTTCCATCGTCTCCGACGTGAGCCCATCGAGGTAAGGGTCCGTGGCCGCGGTGATCCGTTGCCATGCCGCCCGCATCTCGTCGAATGACGGATCGCACGGCGGCTGCCCGAAGCCGCACGGCTTCACTTCCGGCGCCACGACCTTCCCCTGCGCGCGCTCGAGCCACAGCACTTGCTCGTGCCACGACAGGTGTCCAGTGATCCAGGCGATCGGGTTGATCGAACTGAAGCGCCGCGCCGCTTCCTCGTCGGTGACGCCGTAGATGGCGCGGCGGAACTCGGACCGGGTGAACCGTAGCTGCGTCACAACCGGATGCGGCATGGCTGCCTCCTATGCGCCGAAGGTTTCGGTAAGTCAAATGGGTCTAACGGCTCGGCGCTGAGCGGCCGGCCCTGGTGCCGTCGGTTGCCTGCGACGCGCTCATGCCGGCCCGCTCAAGCGGCTTGTTAGCCAGCGCCAGCGTCAGCGTCGCCAATAGTGCGCTTCCCCCTGAGCGTCAGAAACGGCCAGGAACGCACGGCCACGGCCAGTTTCGCATGAGAAGAACGCGTGTCGATGGGTCACAAAGCTGCTTGGCGGAACGTCGGGTGGCCACCAGGATGCGCGAAACGGAGCGGAGAGAGCGTCGGAGGGCCGAACTTGTGAGCAGCTGCTCGGAATCGTTAGGCGCTCGCTCGGATCGTAGTAGAAGGACAACATGCTCTGGTTTGTATCGAGGTCGTGGAGTTCTCGGATGTCGCGCGCGCTTCTTGGAACCCAGTTCGGGATCCAGCCTTGACGTATCGCACCCGCCCGTTCTGCGGTGGCGAGGTCAGCATAGGACGCCTCGCGCCGCTCACTGCAGGCGACACAGGTGATGGTCACAACCGCCGCGAGCGCCCAAGGCCTCAGTCCCATCCGTTGTCTGGCTAACGAATAGGCCTTTATCCGTCGTGCGTCGCGCATGACGGATAAAGCCAGTTGAACTGAACCGCAGTCCCCATGCCGCTATGGGGATTCTAGGCGGTCCGAGCGCGGAGC
>DASUUI010000064.1:0-47577 GCA_036374155.1 Gemmatimonadaceae bacterium
AATGTCGCTGTCCATGCAGCGAGCCGCTGCTGATCCTCCGCCTGGGGCGTGGCGTCCGCGCTGTCTTTCGCCGCGCCGACCGGAATCGCTTCCTTCCGGTTGCATGCGAGGAGCGACGAGGGCAGAGCGAGTGCCGCTGCAGCGAGAGCCGCGTTGCGCAGCATCTCGCGCCGCGTCAGCCGATCCGGGATCAATAGACCTCCTCCCACCTCTTCGACAGCCGGGTCGCCGAGTCGATCACCCCGACCATGCTGTACGTCTGGACGAAATTTCCCCATTGCTCCCTTGTCTCCGGATCGATGTCCTCTGCGAGCAGTCCGTGCCGGTTGCGGCACGCAAGCACGTTCTCCAGCAACTCTCTCGCTTCATCTTTCCGTCCAATCGCCGCGAGGGCGTTGATGTACCAGAATGTGCACACGAGAAACGCGTTCTGCGGGACGCCGAAGTCATCCTCCTCCGAATAGCGGTAAACGAAGTCTCCCCGTCTGAGCTCGCGCTCGATGGCTTTGACGGTACCGAGGAAACGCGGATCGTCCGCCGCCAGGAATCCGACGTCGTTGAGACGCAGCAGGCTTGCGTCGAGCGTTGCACCCTCGAGAGAGCCTGCGATGCTCTGCATGTCCCGGTTCCATGCGCGCTCGAGGATCACCTCCCGCATGCTGGCGGCGGTCGCTTGCCAGTGCTGAGCCCGGTCCGCGAGCCCGATGTGTCTGGCGATCCTGGCCAGACGGTCGCACCCCGCCCAGCACATTACACTGGAGAACGTGTGCACGCGGCTGGTCCCGCGCAGCTCCCATAGTCCGGCGTCGGGCTTGTCGTACACGCGTGCGGCGATGTGACCGAGCGTCTCCAGCCGGGAGAAGAGCTCGGCATCACCGCGGGTGACGAGTCGCTGATCGAAGAAGGCGTGCGGAGCCGCGAGGATGCCGGCGCCATACACGTCGTGCTGAACCTGGTGGTAGGCCTGGTTTCCGATCCGCACCGGTCCCATGCCCCGATAGCCGTCCAGGAAGGGCCACTCGATCTCCTCCGGCACAGCGGCGCCGGAGATCCCGTACATCGGGCGCAGGCCTTCGTCCCCTGCCCCGGCGACAATGTTTAGCGTGAAGGCGAGATACCGTTCCATGATGCGCGTCGCACCCAGCTGGTTCAGCGCGTTGACGACGAAATACGCGTCCCTGATCCAGCAGTACCGATAGTCCCAGTTGCGGCCGGAGCCGGGGGCTTCGGGAATCGACGTGGTCAGCGCGGCTATTATCGCGCCCGTGTCCTCGAACACGTTCAGCTTGAGCGAGATGGCGGCGCGAATCACTGCATCCTGCCACTCGAACGGGATCGCCAGCGCGCGAACCCACTGGCGCCAGTAGCTGGCCGTCTCTTCCGCCATGCGCCGGCTGAGCTCGCCGACACCCTCGTTGACGGTCTCGTCCGGGCCAAGGATGAGTGCCAGGGGCGTGTCCAGAAGGAAGGTCGTTTCCTCCAGTATCGCCGTGATGGGAATATCGCTCGTGAGGCGCAGCGTCACGCCGGAACCGTGGTACGTGACGTGGTTGCTGCCGGAGCTCGCCCTCATCCGCTGGCGGCCGTATTCGGAGGCGGGCCGCAGCTGGACGCGGATTCGCGGCCGCCCTGCCAGCCGGCGGATCTGACGCACCAGCATCATCGGACAGAAGATCCGTCCATACTGCCTGTAGCGAGGCGCAAAGTCGGTCACCTCGACGCAGCCGCCGGACTCGTCGTAGATGCGCGTCACGAGCATCGGTGTGTTGAGCAGATACTCCTGCTCCGTGCGCACCGCGCCGGCGACATCGATGCTGAAATGCCCGAAGTCGTCAGCTCCGGTCCGCTCACTGCGGAGCAGAGAACAGAATGCCGGGTCGCCATCGAACCGCGGGAAGCAGCACCACGAGATACGCCCGCCGGGCTCCACCAGCGCTCCTATCGTCCCGTTGCCCACGATGCCAAGATCGAGCGTGCTCACTGACGCGCGCCTCCTCCCGCCTGAGCGAGCCATTGGGAACTCGAGACGGCTTCGCCCAGCCAGTCCCTCACCGCTTCGACGTTGTCCAGCCGCCAGGAGGCGCAGCTCTTCCCCTTCCCGACCTTGATGGAATGTCCACCCATCTCATTGACGACGTCGAAGGCCAGCTCATCCGTTGAATCATCGCCGATGAAAACCGGAAGCCGCCCCGCGAACGGTGCCTCGCGCATCAGCTCGGCCAGTGCGATCCCCTTGTCCTTGCCGGCAGGCTTCAGCTCCACCACCCGCTTGCCTGCCTGCACCGCGTAATCGGGAAGGAGCCGGCCCTGCAGCATTCGCATCAAACGATGGGCGTAACCGGCCAGCTGGGGTGCTCCGCGGTAGTGAAGGGCCACGGTAACACCCTTGAACTCCGCCAGCAGCCCGGGGTGTCTGGCCGTGGCCGCAGCGAGCCGATCGCGAACGGCCTGCAGACCTTCCAGCGGCGCCTCGTGCACGCTGTACCGACCATCAGCGGTACGCAGCTCCACTCCATGCTGGCCGGCGACTGCGAGTCCCTCCAGCCGAATGAACGTATCCACGTCCGCAATCGAACGACCCGTTATCAGCGCGACCGCTCCGCCCGTCCACGCATGCAGCCGCTCGATCAGAAGAGCCAGCCGCTCATCAACGTGGATCTCGTCCGGAGCGGGCGCAAGCTCTATCAGGGTTCCGTCGATGTCGAAGAAGTAGGCCCATTCCATCTGCGGAGGAGGAGCGCCCCGAGCGGTGCGGACGCGTGTCCCGCGCCGGTCAGGGCGCTCCGGCACTCGAGCTCGTCAGTGGAAACGCCTCCGGCCCGGCCGGCGAGTTCGCGCCGGCAGGCCCCGATTCGAGGATTCTCCCGCGGCGCCGGATTGTTGCCGCATCCATGAGCATGCGCCCGGCCCATCTGTACACGTTGAAGTCGCGAAGGAGACCGCGCATCAACCGCATGCGCGCGCGCTGCAGGGTCGGCGGCATGGTCAACGCTGCATACAGGGCGGCAGCGCACTGCTCGACGTCGTAGGGATTGACGATCAGCGCCTCCGGCAGCTCTCTGGCGGCGCCGGTGAACTGGCTGAGAACGAGCACACCGGCGTTGTCGTCGCGCGCGGCAACGAACTCCTTCGCGACCAGGTTCATTCCGTCATGCAGGCTGCTGACAAAGCAGAGATCGGCGCTACGATAGTAGGTGTACACCTCGTGCTGTTCCTGATGCTGTACCAGGAGAATGATTGCCGGATGAACGCCTTCGGCAAACCGGTTGTTGATACGCGTCGCGAGCGAGCGTACGCGCTGTTCGTAGTCCTGATAATTTTCGATGCTGGCTCGTGTCGGCGCCGCGACCTGAATGAAGGAGAACCTGCCGACCCACTCGGGGTGCAATTCCAGTAGCCGCTCGACTGCGCGGAACCGCTCCTCGATCCCCTTGGTGTAATCGAGCCGGTCCACCCCCACGCCCAGCGCATGCGTCAGCGGCAGGTTGTGGCGCTGGCGTACGATGTCCCGGCACTCTTCGACCGGGCGGGCAACGAGTTCGCTGTCAGTCGGCGTCGCGATGGAGATCGGGTACCGCCGTACCGCGGTCGTCTGCTCCCGGTGCGACACGACGAACGTCTCCCGGTCCACGCGTGCCTCCACCAGCCTGTCAACGGTGTCCAGGAAGTTGTTGCAGTGGAACTGCGTGTGAAAGCCGAGGATGCTGCTCCCCAGCAGTCCATCCAGCAGCTCCCTCCGCCACGGGCAGATCGCGAACGCTTCAGGATTGGGCCACGGGATGTGCCAGAAGGTGATGATCGTCGCGGCCGGCAGTGCATCGCGTATCATCCGCGGCAGCATCGCGAAGTGGTAGTCCTGGATGAGAATGATCGGATCGGCGGTGGTGGCCTCCTCGACGACGGCCTCCGCGAACTTTCGGTTCACCGCGACGTACTGCTCCCAGTCGGAGGCGCGGAACGTCGGCCGGACGTGCGCAATGTGACACAGCGGCCAGATCCCCTCGTTCGCAAAGCCGTAGTAGTAGCCGGCCTCTTCCTTGCGCGTGAGCCACACGCGTCGCAGCTGGTATGCGGGATCTTCCGTGGGAACGCCGAGCCTGTCGTTCTCGTCCACGACCTTCATGTCCGCAGACCCGCTGCCATGCGCGATCCAGGTGCCGGAGCACGCACGCATTATGGGCTCGATGGCCGTCACGACTCCGCTCGCCGGCCGCTGTACCGCGATCCGGTCTCCCTGCTGCACGTGGATGTACGGCTCGCGATTCGAGACGACGATCACCTGCTGCCCGCGAAGCTCGCGGTCCAGGATCTCCCGCAGCGTTTCCGCGCTCCATGCGAGCTGCTCCTCGTCGCGCAGATGGTGCTCCGCCTGCAGGTCGCGAATGAGCGCTCGCAGATCGTTGGCGATCGGCTCCAGCTCGCCCTGACCGCGCGACTCAGCCTCCAATGCGAGCCCCTCGCCACGCACGATCGCGCGCAATCCCTGAATCCAGCCACGCCAGCTGAGATGCGCGATGAAGACGGTGATCGCGGAGACGAGCGCCGCGAGCCCGGCGAAGAAATAGAAGACGTAACGACGCGTCTCCCGGCTGCGGCGCGTGACGAAGCTCAGGTCCTGCATGATCACCAGCCTCGTGGCCACGCCAGCCGCGCTTTCCAGAGGGCGCACCGACACGAGCAGCGGCCCCTGCGGGGTCGTGAGCAGGCTTCCCGGCTCCGCAGCAAACCGGTCCACGTCCGCGCAGGTGAAGGATGCGGGAAGCGTCGCCGTGCCCAGCGGTCGCGCAGCGTCGCCGGTGCAGACCGCCATGGCGTAAAGTCGTTCGTCCCGCGTTATCCGCGTGAAGAACTGCTCCAGTGGCTGGCCGTCGTCAGTCTCGACCAGGTGGCTCACGGGCTCGTCCACTGCGGTGGCGATCAGGCTTGCACGGAGGTCCAGGTCGCGCATGAACCATGTGAGCGTCAGCCGGTCCACCAGCGGCGTGATGGCCCAGGCGAGCAGGCCGAGCGTCACCGCCAACGGTATGACAAAGCGGAGCGAGAGTCTCATTCAGCTGTCATTCCCTGCAAGGTGCCGACCGTCGGAGCCTGGCGAGATGTGCTGTCGCTGCCGCGCGCCGCGATGTGGCGCGGAACAGCTGTTAAGCCCGCCGCAGCGTGAAGAAGAAAGTGCTTCCCTCCCCCGGAATGCTCGCCACCCAGATTCGCCCTCCGTGTTCCTCCACGATCCCTTTCGCGATGGCGAGGCCCAGCCCGATCCCGCGCCGGTCCCCGGCTGTGGCCTGCCAGAAGCGGCCGAAGACGTGCGGCAGCTGGTCGGGCTCGATTCCGGCGCCGGTATCGATGACGGCAACGCGTATCTCCTCACTGGCGGGCTCGGCGCGGACGGTCACGCTCCCGCCGCGCGGCGTGAACTTGAGCGCATTCCCGATGAGATTGGACAGGACCTGCTGGATTCTGGCCGCGTCTGCCTTCACGCGCGGCAGATCGCCGCTGATGTCCTTCACCAGCTCGACTCCACCGCTCGCCGCGATGGGTCGCAGCATATCGAGCGTGTCGCCGACGATGTCCGCGATGTTCTCAGGGCGCGGATCGATCGCGAGCCGGCCTGCCTCCATGCGCTGGACGTCCAGCAGATCCTGGATCATCCGGTCCATCCGCTGGCCGGCGCGCGAGATGATCTCCACGTGACGCGCCTCGACCTGTTTGTGTCCGTTCGCGACGTCGAGCAGCAGCTCGGCAGCCATGAGCACCGTGTTCAGCGGATTCCGCAGGTCGTGCGCAACCACCGCCAGCACGTTGTCGCGCGCCCGCGTCGCCTGCTGTGCGGCCTGATACAGCGACGCGTGCTCCACGGCGAGAGCGGCCCTGTGAGCGAGTTCCTCGGCGAGCGCGAGATCCGCAGGACCATAGCGGCGGCCGGAGCTCGACGCCGCGAGCGTGAGCGCGCCGAGCGTGCGGTCCGTGCCTACGAGCGGCACGCACATTATCGAGCGTGGATCCAGCGACTCCACTGCCTGGCGCGCTGCCTCGCCGGCGAACCAGGACGCGGCCTCCTCCGGAGGAAGCTCCGGAATGAGCACCGGCTTGCCCTCTTCGAGCACGCGAACCACGGGATGCGACCTGGTCACCTCGCCGGGATCCAGCGGGCGCGCACTGCGCCGGATCGACTCTTCCACCGGGTCGGCATGTGCGCCACCGACGCTCACGTAACTGCCGTCCGCCTCCACGATGTCGATCGTGCAGTAGTCTGCCATGGCCGGCACGGCCAGACGAGCGAGCGCAGCCAGCGTGGTGTGGTGATCGAATGAGGACCCCAGCACGCGGCTCGCTTCCGCGAGGAATGCCGCGCGCTTGTGCGATGCCTCGGCTTCGGCGCGAGCTGCCTGCTCGCGGACGAGCGCGCGGGCCTGCATCTCGGCGCGTCTTCGCTCGGTGATGTCACGGAAGCTCCACACCCGGCCCACGCTGACGTCACCGATGCGCTGCGGCTGGGAATAGCGCTCGAACGTACGGCCGTCATTCAGCTCGAGTACGTCGAAGCTGGACTCGTCAGGAACGGCGTACAGCGCGCGCACTTTCTCGACGAACGCATCGGGATCGCGCAGCCGGCCGAGCGCGATCTCTATCGCCCGCTGGTCGTCGCCGGAGTCCAGCACTTCGCGCGGGATTCCCCACATCTCGGCCATCTTGGCATTGAAGCTCAGGATGCGACCGTTGAGATCCACCACGAGGATGCCGTCCGCGGTGGATTCGAGCGTGGCCTTCAGCAGCGACAGCGAGCGCTTGAGATCCTCCTGCGCCTGCACCCGGTCGGTGATGTCACGCAGGAAGCCGGCGTAGGACTCGGACCCCTCCAGCGGAATCCGCCTGACGGCGAGCTCGACCGGGAACTCGGTGCCGTCTGCCCTGAGCGCGATGTACTCGCCTCGCGGCAGGAGCGCGTCACCGGAGCGCCTGGCGAAGTGCTCGGCTATGCGGCGGGAGTATGCCTCCCGGAACCTTTCCGGAATGATCAGCTCGGCAAGCGGCTTGCCGAGAACATCGGCCCGCTTGTGCCCGAAGGTCGCTTCGGCGGCCGGGTTGAATTCGGTGATGCGACCGTCCTCGTCCATCATCACGATGCAATCGAGTGCGGCATCCACGACAGCGGTCTTGCGTGCCTCGCCTTCGTGGGCGACCTGCTCCATTCGCGTGCGCTCGAGGAACTCGCCGATCTCGCTGCCTATGACCACCATCGAGCGAAGCAGGCTGTTGTCGAGGCGCCGCGGGCGGCTGGTGAAGAACTCCACCGCGCCGATCACTCGCCCTGCGCTCGTCACCGGAAACGCGAATGCGCCGAGAAGCTCCTGTGCCGTACCCGTCGAGAGGCCGGTGCCGGGCTCGCCCGCAGCGGTGCTCCAGCGCGGCTCACCGCTCTTGACGACCTGCCCTGCGAGCCCCTCTCCGGGGCTGAGCTCGCGCGCGGAATACTCCGCGGAAAGGGCGTCGATCAGTGGCGATGGGGCATGCCAGCCATCCACGTAGCGGAGCGTCGTTCCACTGCTGTTCAGCAGCCACAGCGCTCCGGCATCCCACTCGAGGTTCTCGCACACCGCCTGAATCGCGGCGCGGGCTATTCCCTCGACCGTCGGAGCGTCGGCGACGATTCGCGCGACGGCGTACTGGGCGGCGAGCCGCTGTCCCGCCAGCCGCCGGGCGGTCGCGTCCTCGAGGAATCCGACCAGGTAACTCGGATCTCCGTCCGAATCGCGCACCACGGAAACGGTGAGGTGAGCCCAGACCGTGGAGCCGTCCGGGCGCAGATACCTGCGGTCCACGCTGAACTCCGGGGCCTCGCCCGCGAGCGCGCTGCGAGCCAGTTCTGCATGCGAAGCGCGGTCGTCCGGATGCGTGATCTCCTCGAGTGTCTGCTTGAGCAGCTCTTCGCGGGTGTAGCCGAGGATGTCGCAGAAGCGCTGGTTGACCCACAGCCAGTCCTGCTCCAGGCTGAGATGGGCTATGCCGATCGCCGCCTGCTCAAACGTGTGGAACATCCGCTGATCGCGTACGGGTCGCTCCATGGCCACCGTATCCGCGGCGGGATCCGGAATCGCAGAGACCTGAGATTCTTCTCGCGTGGACAGGTTGCGAGTCATGCCCTTCCCAGCCGGAGTACTCCTGCAGCGGTCAGCGGTCAGCGGCCTGCGTCCTGAGGTGCACGTGCGTCGGCAATGTCGCACACAATCAAACTGGTGGACAGAGCGAGTGCCCCTGGGGTGACTCGAACACCCGGCCAACGGTTTAGGAAACCGCTGCTCTATCCAACTGAGCTACAGGGGCGTGGCGTGAAATCTAACGGCTCTTGTCCTGTCACATCAACGACTTAGCCGACTCTGGTCCAGTTGATTCTGATGCCCTGGCGGGGAAGAAATCCGGAGTCGCTGACGTTCATGCCCCTGCGCCCGTGTTGCCCTCTAGGGATTTCGCGGCGCGTCCATCTCCACTCTCTGAACCTCGCCGATGTCAGGTCGGTCACCTGTTATCATGCTCTTCGCAAGCTCGAAGAGCACCACCGGTTTGGACTTCTCACGCTTCATGTAGATGACCGTGTCGGCCGTTACCAGAATCAGCGCCAGCCTTGGATCGTCCGGGCCACCATCGCGGACCTCATCCACCTCACCGAACCATGCTTTCCAGTCGGGCTTGTACAGCGACCGGATCTGCTCCCGATCGGTCGAGACGCGCGCGGTCCCGCTTACCGAGACCCATTCCCACGAGCCCGTATCGAAGAAGGCGAGGTTGACGTGAGGGTCGTGCCCCAGCTCGTCGAGCTTATTGGACTCGATATCCGTAACGTACCATAGGTCTGCGATCGGCTCGCGCTCCTGCGTAGCCATCGGGCGGGAGACGAGACGACCGTCGGCACGCCGGGTGGTAAGCATCGCGACTTCAATCTTCTCGATGAGTCGGTATAACTCTTTGAGCTGCTCGGCCGTCTTCCCCGCCATTGAACCTCACCTATGAGTTGTGCACGGCCCTCAGGCAGAATGTGTGCCGCCCTCCTGATCTCTCACGGCTCATCTTCACCGCGTCAATGACTTCCCAGATCATGTCGCGGGTTCGTTCGAGAGAGCGCCGCCGCCGCACCATACCGAGTCGGGAGCGCCAGTCACTGTGAGTGTGGAGCTCGTCCCGCTGTGGCTGAAGCTGGTGTACGCGGCATTCCTCGCGGTGATGATCCCCGTGTACACGCTGAAGGCGGCCGCCGGTGTTCGCAATTTCCTGTGGTTCTCCGACATCGCGCTTTTCGGAACCGCGCTCGCGCTGTGGCTCGAGAGCCCGCTCCTGGCCAGCATGATGGGCGTCGGTGTTCTGCTGCCCGAGATCGTGTGGAACCTCAGCTTCCTGTCGTGGTTTCTCTTCCGCCGTGGCGTGCCAGGGGTAGCGGATTACATGTTCGATCCGCGCGAGCCGTGGTACATGCGCGCGCTATCGCTGTTTCACGTGCACATGCCGGTGGCGCTTGTCTGGTTGATATGGCGACTCGGCTACGATGAGCGCGCCCTGCTTGCGCAGACGCTGCTTGCCTGGATGGTGCTGGCTGTGACCTACGCAGTCACCGAGCCGCGGTTCAACATCAACCGCGCCTTCGGGCCCGGAAGGCAGCCGCAGCGGCGGATTCACCCGCTGCTCTACCTCTCACTCCTGATGCTGATTGGCCCGCTGGTCGTTTACGTTCCCGCGCACTTCATCCTGCGGGCGCTGCTCGGCAGCTGACCGCGGGCGCCTACGGTACCCGGTCGTCCACTCCCTTCACGCCGGACTGGCGCGCGCAGTTGGCGCAGCAGTAGAACGTTCCGTTCGACTCCACGCCGTGGCCGATGATGCGGCAGCCGCAGTGCGAGCAGGTGGGGGCCAGCATGTGGATGGCGCATTCGAACGAATCGAACGTGTGTGATTTTCCGTGCTGTGTAACGGTAAACGCCTTGTCGTAATCGTTGCCGCACATGTCGCAGCGCGCCATGACGAAACCTCGGGTTGGGGATACACTTGATCGTGGCAAGCAGCGTGCAACCGTTTCGCTGGTGAGAGGACACTCGCGTGCACCCAGAGTTCAGGGACCGGGCTGAGGCCGGACGCCGGCTGGCCGCGGAGCTCCATGGCTACGCCGGCCGGGAGGACGTAATCGTGCTCGCGCTGCCGCGCGGCGGAGTTCCGGTCGCCGCGGAGGTTGCGCGCGCACTCGGAGCACCGCTCGAGGTGTTTCTCGTGCGCAAGATCGGGCTGCCCGGTCACGAGGAGTTCGCGATGGGCGCCATCGCCAGCGGCGGGGTGGCGATGATCAATGAGCATGTCGTCAGGACCTACGGTGTCAACCGGAGTCAGATCGACGCGGTCGTCGCGCGTGAACGGCACGAGCTGGAGCGGAGGGAACGCCGCTATCGGGGTGATCATCCCTTGCCTTCTCTTCAGGGCAAGGCTGTGATCCTGGTGGACGACGGCCTCGCCACCGGATCGAGCATGCGCGCGGCAGTCGAGGCGGTGCGCGGGCTCGGTCCCGCCGAGATCGTTGTCGCCGTCCCCATCGCGCCCGCGGAGACCTGCGATGCGCTGGCGCCCGAGGTCGATCGTGTGGTGTGCGCGCTGACGCCGGAGCCCTTCTATGCCGTCGGACTCTGGTATCAGGACTTCTCGCAGACTACCGACGACGAGGTCATTCACATCCTCGAGTCCGCGCGTCTCGAGAGCGCAGCGAGCGGCGCCGCAAGCCGCGGCCCGCGAAACGAGCCCGCCGTCCGGTCGGTGAGGATCGAGGCCGACGGCATCGTCCTGCAGGGCGATCTGACGATCCCGCCGGCAGCGCGCGGGCTTGTCATCTTTGCGCACGGGAGCGGGAGCAGCCGGCACAGCCGGCGCAACATCGCGGTGGCACAGACGCTTCAGCGCCGGGGTCTCGCCACGCTGCTCCTGGATCTGCTCACGCCCCAGGAGGAGGCGGTGGATGCGCGGACGGCCCACCTCCGCTTCGACATCCCGCTTCTGGCATCCCGTCTGGAAGCAGCCGTTGCCTGGGCCACGACACAGCAGGACACGCGCTCTCTTCCAATCGGGCTGTTTGGCGCGAGCACCGGCGGTGGCGCTGCGTTGATTGCGGCAGCGGAACGGCCAGATGCGATTCGCGCGGTGGTGTCGCGCGGAGGGCGCCCGGATCTCGCTGCGGAGGCACTGCCACGGGTGAGGGCGTCCACGCTGTTGATCGTGGGCGAGAAAGACGATGTCGTGCTCCAGCTCAACGTCCGGGCGCGCGCGGTGATGACCGCGAATGTGCAGCTCAGCATAGTTCCCGGCGCCACCCACCTGTTCGAGGAACAGGGCGCGCTGGAAGCCGTCGCGCAACTCGCCGGCGAGTGGTTCGAGGAGCACCTCGGAACCCGCTGAGCGGGAAGGAACTCGCCTCCGCGGTCAGCGTGCGATCGTGAACGTCTCCGGCAGCTCGGACTCGTCTATGACCGGGAGGTCCCGCACGGCCACGACGTGAGCGCCGAGCGGGCCTGACTGAACGGCTGCCCGCAGCGCCTCGAGAGCGCCCGCCTCACCGCGCGCAGCGACTTCGACCGCGCCGTCTCGCCGGTTCCGGACCCAGCCCCCAACGTGCAGTGCACGCGCCTGTTCCCGCACGAACCAGCGAAAGCCGACTCCTTGTACTGCGCCGACTATCTCCACGTGCATCGCCGGCACGGCCGGTCAGCTTCGTTTTGCCAGCAGTGCAGCGAGTGCAGCGGCTGCGGCGGCCTCCGCGCTCATTCCGGCGTGGCCATGGACGTGCAGCTCACCGGCCCGCACGCGGCGCGCGATCTCCTCGAGGGCAGCCGCGATCTCGTCGTTCCGCTGAGTCGCGCGGCTCCTCGCGTCTCCCTCCCAGTCGAGGTCCGCCCACGCCTGGGCGGCGCGGGCGCGATCCTCGGGACCGAGCGCGGCCGCGGCCCGCCAGTCGTAGCGCTGCCACTCACCGGTCGCCCACGGTTCGATCCCGGGAGGCGGCGGCGAGGGTGGCGGAGCGTGACCTGCCGGCGGGCCCTCGAAGCCGCGCGATCCCCTCAGCCGTGGGTCGGCGGGGGGCATCGGGATCGCAGGCGTTCCGCGGGCTGGCGTAAACCCCGGAAGCGGTGGTACTGGTGTCGAGCGGGCGGGGGTCTCCCTCCCCGCTCCGTAAGCCGGCGTCGGCTGCGCGCTGCCATAAGCCGGCGTGTGGTGAGCCGGGGTTTGAGCCGGCGTCTGCCACTGCCCTCCACCGTACCCGGGCGTCTGTCGTGCTCCTCCGTGCGACGGCGTCATCTCCGGTGAGCCATGCGCTGGAGTCTCCCCGCCCATCTCAACGGCAGGGTGCTCCCCGGTGAGCGGACCGTACCCGGATTCCGAGAGCGCGTCGGGCTCTGGCTCGTCGTACAGAAAATCGGTGATCGGCGGCAGCTCCGTCGCGTGCGATGCGAGCCCCGCCACCTGATCCACGATCACCTCGGGTGGCGGCTCGTCGCTCCCGGAGGCGTAGTACAGCGGCTCGCGTCCGGGGACGAATGGCGGGACGATCCCACCTGCATCCACGGCGCTGTCGTACGCGCCCGAGGAATCATCTGCCGGCACAGAGCTGTCGTGAGGCTCTTCCTGCTCGCCTGGCATGAACGGCCGGTGGATTTCCCCCGACGACCCGGATCCAGTATCGCGCATCGCGCTACAAGGTATCACCGATGCGGACGCCGCGCCCCCTTGACGTCATCATCGCGCGCTCTGCAAGCCGGTACCCGTGGCTACTCCTCTTCCCAGCCGTGACGGCCCACGAGAGGAACGAACCGCACCGGGCCGATCTCCCGGTCCTCGAACGAGTCTCCGCGCCGCGTCATCAGATGCAGCGTCTGTGCGCCGCGGCTCCCGAGCGGAATCAGCAGCCTGCCGCCTTCAACAAGCTGCTCCAGGTATGCCGCCGGAATCTCCGGCGACGCGGCGCTCACGAGTATCGCGTCATACGGTGCGTATTCGCGCCAGCCGAGCGTGCCGTCGCCCAGAAGCAGCGAGATGTTGCGCGCTTCCAGCCGCTGGATCGTCTCGCGAGCCCGTTCGAGCAGAGGGGCGACCCGTTCGATGGAGAACACCTGCGACGCGAGATGCGACAGCAGGACGGTCTGATAGCCGGTGCCCGTGCCGATCTCGAGGACGCGCTCCGACCCGGTGAGGCGGAGCAGCTCCAGGTATCGCGCGTGCGTCGATGGCTGCGAGATCGTCTGACCGTTCCCCAGCGGCAGCGCGGAGTCCTCATACGCGCGATGCCGTACCGCGCTCGGCACGAACGCGTGCCTCGGGGTCTGCTCTATCGCGTGCAGGACAGCGAGGTCGCGGATCCCCTGATCCTGCAGCTCCTCCACAAGTCTGCGTCGCGCGCCGCGGAACTCGGGCTCGAAGGCCAATGGCGTTCCCTGTTGCAGTTGTCCTGCCTGACTGTCAGCGCCTGAGGGGCGCCGTCACAGCTCGCGCCACCAGCTGCGCGTGTGCGTCAGCAGGTCGTGGTGTGTCAGATCCAGGTGCAGCGGCGTCAGCGAGATGTAGCCCTCCGATATCGCCCGGAAATCGGAATCGTCCTGCCCCGACCACTCTATCGATCCTCCGCCAATCCAGAATATCTCCCTTCCCCAGGGGTCGCTCATCCGCTGCAGCGAGTTGGAGTACACGCGCCGGCCCAGCCGCGTGAGCCGGACGCCCTTGATCTCGTCGCCCGACACCGGCGGCAGGTTGATGTTGAACAGCGTGCTGGGCGGAAAGTCCGGGAGCGAAGTGAGATGGCGAAGCAGCGCGGACAGCGGCTCGATCTGCTGTTCGAGCATTCCGGTGTCCGCGCGCAGGTCACCGCCAGCGAAGGAGACCGCGATCGAGGGAATGCCCAGAGACAGCCCTTCCATCGCGGCAGCGACGGTCCCCGAGTAGAGAACGTCCTCCCCCATGTTCTGTCCGTGATTGATCCCGCTCAGGACGAAATCCGGTCGCTCCGGCAGCAACGCCTCCACCGCAAGCATCACGCAGTCGGTGGGCGTGCCATCAACCGCCCAGCGGCGCTCGTCTATGCGGCGAGGGCGGACCGGGTGGTGCAGCGTGAGCGAGTGGCTCGCAGCGCTCTGCTCGCGGTCGGGTGCGACCACGAACACGTCACCCAGCGGCTCCGCGGCGCGCAGCAGGCAGTCGAGCCCGTGCGCGAAGATGCCGTCGTCGTTGGAGCAGAGCAGGCGCACCTATCGGGCCCGGGAGCGGATCATGTCTTGAACACCCCCGCCTTGTGCCGCCACAACACGCGGAGGACGCGCACGGCATCGCGCATCGCCCGGAAGTTGCTCGGCGTCGCGGTCCCGTAAACCGTGGAGATGGGGACCTCCGCGAAACGAAAGCCCCGACGGGCGGCGAGAATCAGGAAGTCCATCTCGAACTCGTACCGCTCGCCGCGAGCGTGCACGTGGCGCAGCACCTCGGTGCGGATCGCGCGATATCCGGACTGGCTGTCTTGGATGCGGGCGCCGCTTACCACGCGGGTCAGCCACGAGGAAAACAGGTTCGCCACGCGCCGGTGCGGCGGTACCGAGCGCCCCCCGATCTCCCTGGTCCCCACGACCACGTCCGCGTGATCCAGCGCCCGGATCATGGCGGGCGCAAAGGCGGGATCGTGCTGGCCGTCGGCATCGATCGTGAGCACGGCGTCGTACCCTCGCTCGACGGCGAAGGTGAACGCGGCCTGCAGGGCCGCTCCTTTCCCGCGGTTCTGCTCGAACTCGATCGTCTCGTCTCCAACCGAGCGCGCGACCATGCGCGTCTCGTCTGTCGAGCCGTCGTCCACTATCAGCACCGTCGCGTCGGGAAGCACGTTCCGGACGCCGAGCACTACGCCGGCGAGGTTGGGCTCGGCGTTGTATGCCGGGATGATGCACAGGATTCGTGACGCCATTTATGGGAGAGCCGTTCGGTTGGGTTGCCGTTACCTGCTGCTGCCGTTCAACGCAGCGAGAATCTCCTGCAAGTCGCGTTCGACCGATTCGAGCGTCTGCGCATCCAGTGCCGCGCGGGCGACCGAGCGCAGGTCGCCCGACTTGCGGTGCTCCTCGATCTTCTGCCGGGCGCCGTCGATCGTGTATTTCTCGGTGTACAGCAGGTGCTTGACCAGCATTATCAGCTCGATCTCGCGACGCTGGTACACCCGGTTGCCGGACCGGTTCTTGGCCGGGTTGAGAAACCTGAACTGGCTCTCCCAGTACCGCAGCACGTGCGGTTTCAGATCGGTCAGCGTGCAGACGTCGCCGATGGAATAGAACTCCTGCACCTGTGCCTTGGCTGCCATCAATCCTCCTCCGCGCGGAGTTCCCGCGCCATCAGCGCCGCGATCGCTTCGCGCGGCGGTACGCCCTCGAACAGCACCGAGTACACCGATTCCACTATTGGCATGCCGACGCCGAGGCTGGCCGCCAGAGCCCGGGCACTGCGCGTGGTGACGACACCTTCCGCGACGGTCTCCCGGCCGGCAAGCGCCTCGTCCAGCGTCCGCCCCTCCCCTATCTCCACTCCCAGCGAGCGATTCCGGCTGAGCGCGCCCGTACACGTGAGCACCAGGTCGCCGAGCCCCGCCAGCCCGGCGAAAGTGCGCGCCTTCGCCCCTTTCGCCACCCCCAGGCGCGTCATCTCGGCCAGACCGCGGGTGATGAGCGCTGCCCGCGCATTGTTTCCCAGGCGCAGCCCGTCGGCGATGCCGGTCGCGACTGCCATCACATTTTTCAACGCGCCGCCCAGCTCGACCCCGGTTACGTCGTCATGGGTGTAAGTGCGAAACGTCTGCCCGGCGAACAGCTGCTGCGCCGCCACGGCGTCGCTCATGTCGCGTGCCGCGACCACGACGGCGGTCGGCAGCGCCGCAGCGACTTCCGCGGCGAAGCTTGGCCCGGAAAGCGCAACGACACGCTTCGATTCCGTTTCCTGCTCCACCGTCTCGTTCATCAGCGCCAGCGTCTCGCTCTCGATCCCTTTGCTGGCGACGATCACAAGCGCGCCCGGCGCGAGCGACGACGCCGATTCGCGTGCCACCTGCCGGAGCGCGAACGACGGCGGCGCGTACAGCACGACCGAGCTGTCCGCCACCACATCACGGACATCGCCGTATGCCTCAAGCGCCCTGTCCAGTACGTGTCCCGGCAGGAACCGCGCGTTCTCGTGCATGCCGTTCACCGATTCGATCACGTCTGGCTCGCGCGCCCACAACCGAACCTCGCAGCCGCCGCGCGCGAGCAGGTCTGCGAGCGCGGTGCCCCACGCCCCCGCCCCGACGACACCGCAGCGCATCAGCGGCCCCCGTCCGGCGCGGGATCCCGGCGCCGGCGCAGAATGTCGAAGCGGTGCTCCTCGCCGCGGCGAAGTCGGTGGATGTTCGCCCTGTGTGCCCAGAACACGAACACGGCCATCGCGATCGCGACGACGATCAGCTCCGTGGACGCTCCATCGCCGATCAGAGCGATCGCGATCGGGAGCGTGAGCGCCGCGGTCATGGATCCCACGCTGGCATAGCCGGTTGCCGCCAGAGTGATGGCGAACACGACGAACGTGACGGCGGTGGCGATCGGCGCCAGCCCGAAGAAAACGCCGCCGGCAGTCGCTACGCCCTTGCCGCCCCGCTGGAAGCGCAGGAACAGCGGCCGGACGTGACCTGCCACCGCAGCCACGCCGAAGCCGATTGCCCATGCGCCCGCGGGCTCCACGCCCAGCAATCGAGGCAGCGCGAAAGCGGCCACGAATCCCTTGAGCGTGTCGAGCAGGTACACCACTGCGCCAATCCGCGCGCCGAGTACCCGGACCGCGTTCGTGGCTCCGAGATTACCGGAGCCGTGCTGCCGTAGATCCACGCCGCGCGCGCGACCTGCGAGATAGGCGAAAGGAATCGATCCGAGCACGTAGCCGAACACGAGACCCCACGCCGGGTGCATCAGGCGCTTTTCCGCCGCATCACGACACGCAGGGGATTCCCCGTGAACCCCCACGCCTCACGGAAGCCGTTGTGCAGGTACCGGATGTAATGCTCCTGCACGAGATCGGGCGCGTTCCCGAAGACGGCGATCATCGGCGGAGCCGTCTCCACCTGCGTTGCGTAGTTCATCTTCACCTCGCGGCCCCCGCCCTGCGGCGGCTGGCGCCGCGCAACGAGCTCGCCGAGCACGGTGTTCACCTCCGACGTGCCGATGCGCTTCTGCCGCTCGGCGTCCACTTCCATGATCACTTCCATCAGGCGCTGCACGCGCTGGCCGGTCTTCGCCGAGATGAACAGGAAAGGGACGAATCGCAGGTACGGGGCCTTCTCCTGCGCTTCCCGCTCGAACTTTGCCGCCGACTTGTCGTCCTTCTCGAACAGGTCCCATTTGTTGACGGCGATGATGAGCCCGCGCCCCGCTTCCCACGCCAGCGTCGCGATCTTGAGGTCCTGGTTGTGCAAACCCTCGGTCGCGTCGATCACCAGCACGCAGATGGTCGCGCGCTCTATCGCCCGGCGCGTGCGCAGCCCGGAATAGAACTCGATTCCCTCGTCCACCTTCGACTGCCGGCGAAGGCCCGCGGTGTCCACGAAGACGACGCTACGCCCGTGGTACTGCATCGGCGTGTCAATGGCGTCGCGCGTCGTGCCCGCGACCTCGGAGACGACCAGCCGCTCCTCACCAAGCAGCCGGTTCACGATCGAGGACTTGCCCACGTTCGGCCGTCCGATCACAGCGACGCGAAGCTCATCCTCGGCTTCCGCAGCCGATTCCGGCAGCCGTTCGGTGATGGCATCGAGCAGGTCGCCGGAATTGGTGCCGTTCGCCGCGGAGACCGGAAGCGGGTCGCCAGCGCCAATCGAGTAGAACTCGTAGAAGTCGGTGCTGCGCGGGTTGTCCACCTTGTTCGCGACCAGCAGCCACGGCTTGCGCGAGTCACGCAGCGTGTCCACGACGTGCTGATCGCTCGGATGCACGCCGACCTTCGCGTCCACGACCAGCAGCAGGAGATCGGACTCGGCTATTGCCGTCTGCACCTGCCGGCGTATCGCGAGGTCCATCGGCTCACGCGGATCCTCGGCGATGCCTCCGGTGTCCACCAGCCAGAACTGCCGGCCGTTCCACTCGGCGCGCGCAAAATGGCGGTCGCGTGTGGTTCCCGCCTCCTCGCTCACGATCGCCGAATTCTGCCCGATGATCCGGTTGAAGAGGGCCGATTTTCCGACGTTCGGGCGGCCGACGAGTGCGACCACGGGGATGTTCACGCCGCTTCCGCGACGCGCGGACTGCGCGTCAGAACGTCCTCCAGCTCCAGTACGTCGATGAAGTCGTACGACGGGTGCACCGGCATCGGAAGCGCTGACGCCACGGCGGCGAACGTGTCGTCGTCCAGGAAGATCCGCTCGTCGTTCAGCGTTTCCGCCGGGATCAGCGCCGCGTCCAGATCGCTCCGGTGCCCTAGCGCGCGTCTGATGTCTGCTCCGACGAGCAGCCCCGCCGTCGTCGTCGTCGGACCGAACAGCGAGTTCTCCACGCGGATCAGCTCATACGTTGCTTCTGTGGCCGCGGCCAGCTGGTCGAGGAGCGCGGGCATCAGCGGCGCCATTGCGACGCCGGTTACCACTCCGATCCTGGCGCCGGAATGTTTCCTGACGCGCGGGAGACCGGCGGCGAACCGCTGGCGAAGCGCAGTCACTGCGCCGACGCCGTTCTCCACCTGGGCGAAATCGCCGTAGTGCTCCGCGGCCGGCAGGTCGCGCCCTGCGAGCATGTACAGCTCATCCGAGCCGAACACCCAGGTCTCGCCACGCTCGCTCCTGGCACGCTCTCCCCAGCGATCAACGTGGTCGAGCAGCGCGCCGGCTGCCTCCCTGTCCATCGTTTTCCCGGTGTACAGGTGGGAGAACTGGGTGAGCCCGACGGGCACTACCGCGGCCGTGATGACGGCGTCGCCCAGATTCCACAGGTCGCTGAGCGACTCCTCCAGCACCGCGCCGTCGTTCATCCCGGGCACAATCACCATCTGGCAGTGAAAGCGGATGCCGCCATCCGCCAGGGCGCGAAGCTGCGCGACGATGTCCGGAACCCTGCGGTTGTTGAGCAGAACTTTGCGGGCTTCCCAGTTCGTCGCGTGCACCGAGACGTACAGCGGCGACAGCCGGTACTCGAGAATGCGCGCAATGTCGCGCTCCTTCACGTTGGACAGCGTCGCAAAGTTCCCGTAGGCGAAGGAGAGGCGATAGTCGTCGTCACGGACGTACAGCGACCGGCGCAGCCCGGGGGGAAGTCCCTCGATGAAGCAGAACTCGCAGCGATTGGCGCAGCGCCGGATTCCCGGCGGCTCGAGCGCAATCCCGAACTGCTCCCCGCCGTCCCTCTCGATCTCGAGCACGAGCTCCTCACCGTCCGGGAGCTTCGCCTCGATCACCAGCTCCTCGTCCGCCGTGAGGAACTCCCAGTCGAGAAAATCGGCGATCGCGCGGCCGTTGACCGATCTGAGCTCGGTGCCAGCCACGATCCCGACTTCGGCTGCGAGCCCTCCCGGCTCTACCCGCGCGACTCTGACCATAGGTCAAGTAAATCTAGAGGCAAAGGCACCGAAAGCAAGGAAAACTAAGGAGTTACCCCTGTTGAGGCGGCGCTCCTTCTCCCCTCGTGGGAGACTGCTTCTCGATCGCCTCGAGCAGCCGCTCGGCACTCTTCCGCGTGAACCCCTTCAGTTCCGAGATCTTCTCGGCGCCAGCCTGCTTGATCCCCTCGATGCTGCCGAACGCCGTGAGCAGCTGCCGCCGCTTGGTCGGTCCCACCCCTGGTATCTGCAGCAGTCCCGAGGTGACGGTCCGCATCGACCTGCGCTGGCGGTTGTAGGTCACGGCAAATCGGTGCGCTTCGTCGCGCCCCATCTGCAGCAGTCTCAGCGCCGGCGAGCGTCGCGACAGCCGGACAGGCTCGGTGCGCCCCCAGACGTACACTTCCTCCTCGCGCTTGGCGAGGCTCACGAGGGGCCGCATGCCGAGACCGAGATCGTCGAGCGCAGCGTGCGCCGCCGAGAGCTGCCCGCGGCCGCCATCGATCACGATCAGCTCCGGCAGCGGCTTCTCCTCGTCGAGGCGCCGGCGGAAGTAGCGGGACACGACCTCGTGCATGGATGCGAAATCGTCGCTTCCCTCCACGGTCTTCACGCGGAACTTCCGGTACTCGGCGCGCCGCGGCCGCGCGTTGTCGAACCAGATCGCGGAGCCGACGGTGTCCGTTCCCTGTGCCGTCGAGATGTCGAAGGTGAGAATCGATCGCGGCACCCGCTGCAGGCCGAGCTCCCGCTGCAGCTCGTACAGCGGGTTGGTCGCGCGCTCGTCCGCCTCCTCGCTCGAGAGGCGCAGCTCTTCCAGCAGGTGACGCGCGTTCTGGTCGGCCAGGTCCACGAGATCGCGCTTGGAGCCGCGTTGCGGCGCGCGCACCCGCACCCCGTCCAGCGACTGCTCCAGCAGCTCCCTGTCGGGAAAGTCGAACGGGACGAGCAGCTCCCTGCTGCGCTCCTGAAGCGACACGTACGCGCCGGCCAGAAACGCAGCCAGCGCCGCCTCGTCCGTCTCTTCCTCCAGGTTCTCGAGAAAGCGGTGCTCGCGGGCAAGCAGCTTGCCGCCCCGGATCCTGAGGAGCACGACGCACGCATCGTCGCCGTCGCGGGCATAGCCGACGACGTCGCGATCGCCGCCTTCCACCTCCACGACCGCGGTGGGCTCCTCCATCCGGCCGAGATGCAGCAGCGCGTCGCGCAGCTCGGCGGCCCGCTCGAAGTCGAGCGCGTCGGCCGCCTCGTCCATTCGCCTCCGAACGCGGCGGGTGACCTCGTCGCGCCGTCCTGAGAGAAACAGCACCACCTCGTCAATCATCGCGCGGTAATCCTGCTGTGTCTGCGCCAGGATGCACGGCGCCTTGCACCGCTTGATGAAGTAGTCGAGGCACGGCCGCTCCGGCATCTCCCGCGGCATGTCGTAGTTGCAGGAGCGCACCGTGAAGATCCGCTTCACGACGTTGAGCGCGCGCCGCATCTGCGTTACGTCAGTGTAGGGTCCGAAGTAGCGGGCGCCGTCGTTCACCAGCCGCCGTGTGACGAACACCCTCGGAAACGGCTCCTGCACCGTCACCTTGATGTACGGGTAGCTCTTGTCGTCGCGCAGCGCGATGTTGAACCGCGGGCGATGCTCCTTGATCAGGTTCGCCTCGAGAATCAGCGCGTGCGCCTCGCTGGGTACCACGATCGTCTCGATGCCGGCGATCTGCCCCACGAGGTGCCGCGTCTTCGGGCTCTCGAGGTGATCGCCGGCGAAATAGCTGCGAACGCGCGATCGCAGCCTCGCGGCCTTCCCGACATAGAGCGTCTTCCCGTCGCGACCCGTGAACAGGTACACGCCCGGAGTATCCGGGAGGTGCGGCAGCTTCGCTGCGACGGCGTCGGGCAGGCGGTCCATACCCTGAAGATTACTGCAGCGTTCGGCCCCGGGTCGCCGGTCTCAGCGAGAGAGGAGTGCCCGCGCTTCGCGTATGCCGAGGGCGTATGCGCCGCCCAGGTATATCGCCCCGTAGACCGGCAGCACGGCGGCGGCGAGCGCGATGGGGTGCGCTCCGGTCAGCAGCAGCTTGACGATCGAGCCCGCGACCGCGGCTGCTCCCGCGAGCAGGAACAACCGCCCGATGTGCCGCAGATCGACGTCTGCAGCTCCGATGCGCGCCGCAATTGCGCGGCGCAGGAGGGCCAGCTCCAGCCAGGCGGCGACCGCGCCCCCCAGCATCAGCCCCGCAGCACCGAGCCGCGGGTCGAGCCCGAGCGCGCGCGGCACGGGCACGGCCAGAGCGTATCCGAGCGTGGCGCCGAGAGCGATGCGGACGACGGCGAACTTGAGCGGCGTGCGCGTGTCCCGCAGCGCGTAGAACGCAGACGCGTACAGCCGTGCCAGCGTCGCGGCCAGCAGCCCCACCCCGGCACCAGCCAGGATCTGCCAGACCCAGATCGTGTCCTCCGCGGTGAACTCCCCGCGCTCGAACAGCGCGCCCGCGATCACGTCGCCGAGGACGATCAATGCCACGGCCGACGGAACGACGAAGAAGGCGATACGCCTGAGCCCGACGATCAGCCGCTCGCGAATGCCGGCTCGGATCTCATCCAGAGCGCCGGTCACGCGCGACATGGCGGGCAGCTCGGCAGCCGATACGGCCATGCCGAAGAGGCTCACCGGCAGCAGGTAGAGCATCTGGGCGTAGACCACGGCAGCCAGTGCCCCAGCAGCCACGGAGCTGGCGATGCGCGTATCGATGTAGGCGCTGATCTGCACGGCGCCGCGACCGACGACCACGGGAATGAAGTTGCGTACTACGCGTCTGAGGGCGTCGGCTGCGGGCGTGCCGCGCCAGCCGCCAGCGCGCAGGTACCCGACCACCCACGGCAGCTGAACGACGAACTGGAGCGTGCTGCCGACGACGGATCCCCACGCGAGCAGCTCGGCGAGCCCGGGCTGAGTGCTGGACGGCCCGAACCACGCCAGCGTCGTGATCATCGCCGCGTTCCACAGCACGGGCGCGACGTAGGCGAGGAAGAACCGGCCGTGACTGTTGAGAATGGCAAGGCACCACGCCGAGAAGACCAGCAGCGCCGCACCCGGGAAGAGGATGCGCACCAGCGTCACCGTGAGAGCGCGCGCCTCGGCTCCGAACCCTCCCGCTATGAGGCCGACCAGCTGTGGCGCCAGCAGCACCCCCAGCAGCACCACGACCGCCGATGTCGCAGCCAGCAGCGCGCCCACCGCAACCGCGAGTCGGGCGGCTTCTCCCTCCCTCCCCTGGGCACGGAGCCCCGCGTACTCGGGAATGAACGACGCCGAGAGCACTCCCTCGCCCAGCAGGTTCTGCAGCAGGTTCGGAATCCGGAACGCGGCGCTGAACGCGTCCGCGGAGATGGAAGTGCCGAAGAATCGCGCGAAGAAGACCTCGCGGATGACTCCTGCAATGCGGCTGAGGAGAATCCCGGCTGCGACGAGCGACGCGGCCCGTCCCGTGCGCTCGCTCAGAGGCCGGTCACGTATCGGCGCGCGGACGCCAGTACACTTTCGAGCGGGTCGCTGCCGTAGCGCGCGAGAAGCGGGATCATGTTGAGTGCGCGCTCCTGCGCCACCTCTCCCGGAAAGAGCGCGCCGCGGGCGGTTGCCAGCAGCTGCAGCCGTTCGCTTCCCCGCCGCTTCACCGCAGCCACCAGGCGGCGGTCGAGCCGGTCAATCTTGTGCTCGAGCTGGCGACCCGCTCCAGCGATCGCCGCGTCCGACAACGGCAGCTCGGCGCGACGAACCGCATCCGTCAGTCGCGGAGCCAGCTCGGCCGCCTGGGCGCGGGCGTTCTGCAACACGCCCTTCACGTCGTCGCTCACCTCGTCGCGCGCCAGCCTGGATTCGACCGCATGCGGATCGCGCAGATCCTCGATGGTTACGCCGAGGGTGTCGAGCGCGCGCTGCACGTGTGGCTCGATCAGGAACCCCGACCAGCGCGGCACGATGAGCGGAGCATCCACTCCCAGCGCTTCGGCCACGGCGCTCACCTGCGCGAAGTACGCAATTTCCGCCGGTCCCCCGACGTAGGCCGCCGTTGGCAGAATGCACCGCTCCACAACGGGTCGCAGCAGCACGTTTGGCGAGAGCTCGGACCCTCCTGCCTGCTCGGCGAGCCCAGCTGCCTCACCCATCGGGATCCTTCGTCGCTGTTCGCCATTAACGGCGAACACGAGCGTGCGACCGGGAACGGGCCGAACCTGCACCCGCAGTCCCATCCCGCGGATCTCCTCCGACCGCTGCTGCACCATGCTGGCGACCGTATTTGCGCGCTCCAGTGCAGAACGCAGCACCGGCGATGCAGCCGCTCTGGTCGCAGGGTGTGCCGCGTCCAGCACCGAAATGCCAAATGGCTCCAGCACGGCCCGCAGCAGCTGCACATATGCGCCACCGAGCGTGCTTTCTGCCGAGTACGCTTCCCGCACTGTTTCCAGAACCGCCCTGTTCGGCGCCGAGCCGCATGCGGCGTGCAGCTTGTCCAGTGCTTCAGACGCGTCGCCGACGGGGACGACCGCGAGCGGAGTGTCTCGCTCGGCCGTCCTCTGCAGCACGATCCGCTCGAATCCGCCCGGCACGCTGACCGTGGTGACGATCGCCTCGGCCAGATCGGAGTCATCCGTCGCTGCCCAGAAAACCGGCGCCACGGGAATCCCGAGTCGCTCTTCCAGCTCGTCGGCGAGCGCTCTCGCAGTCATCGCTTTGAGCCAGGTGTAAAGCGGACCGCCGAACAATCCCGGCTGCTGGCCCGTAGTGACCACGAGTCCTCGTTCGGCGGCAGCCCGAAGCCGTTTCGCTGCGGCGCCACCAGGCTCGATGGCCGGCAGCAGCGAGTCGAGCCAGTCCCGCGGCACCGAGGCACGCACCGCTTCCGCCCGGCTGCGCCAGCCGTCCGAGTCCGGGCGGGGAACGTACCAGCGCCGTGCGACCGAGTCCTCGCGGCTGTGCGTCGCGATCGCTGGAAGCGGCAACGGTACGGGCTGCACGGCGAGCGTCACCGGCGCTCCGCGAAGAGGATCGCGCGCGGCGAGTCCGGCGAGATCGCCGCACCGTCGTAATCGCCGAAAGCCGCGCCCGGCTCGAGGCCCGCGGCCCTGAGCATCGTCTGCAGATCCTCCGGCTCGAAGAGCCGTACGCGCTCCACGAACGAGCGCCCGTCGGCTCGCGACGTGATCCGCTTCACGACGAACCTCCCGTCCGGCGTGATGGAGCGGCGCTGCTCGACGATCGCGCCGTTGACCTCGCGCTGATCCATCGGGACGAGCGTACTGCGCACGTGCGGCGCGTTCAGATAGTCGAGCACGAACACTCCGCCTTCACGGAGAACCCTCCGGATCTCGGCAAGCACCGTTGCGTGCTCTTCATCAGTCGCGAAATATCCAAAGCTCGTGAACAGGTTGGTGATCAGAGAAAAGGTATCGTCCGCGAACGGAAGAATGCGCATGTCTGCTCGAACGTACGGGCCTTCCGGATCGTTCGCACGGGCCAGACGCAGCAGCACGGGCGAGAGGTCGAGCCCGACGCTCCAGCCCAGCTTTCGCAGCAGCCTCGTGTGCCGTCCCGATCCGCAGGCCAGATCCAGTACCAGCCCCGGCTCTCTCGCGATCAACTCGCGCTCGAGGAGTGCCACGGCCGCGGCCGCATCGCGGTGGTCGCGATGCGGGTACAGGGCGAGGTAGTCCTCGCCGAACCAGCGCTCGTACCATTCAGTCATCAGCCGGCGGCGGCATCACTTGTGGTACGGCTCCCCGCGCACGATGGTGCCCGCGCGGTACAGTTGCTCGGCCAGAACGAGCCGCGCCATTTCGTGAGGAAGCGTCCAGGGCGCCAGCGAGAGGCGCATCGTCGCGCCGTCGCGCACCGCCGGATCGAGCCCGAACGCGCCGCCGATCACGAAGGTCAGGTCCCTCCCCGCGTCACGTGAGTCGCGCATCCACTCGGCGAACTCGGCGGAATTGAAGGTCTTCCCGCCTTCCTCGCAGACCACGTAAGGGCGCGCGCCAGCCGCTTCGCTGAGACGTTCACCCTCCCGTCGCCGTACCACGACTGCATCGCTGCCGCGTTCCTCCCGGAGCTCGCGCACCTCCACGTTCCAGTATCGGGCGGCGCGATTCTCGTAGTCGCGCACGGCTGCCGCGATCCCCTCGTGTCGGGCGCGGCCAACGACCACGACCGTCACGCGCACGGTCGAGTGCCGCCGCACGTCCGACTCACGTCAGCGGCGGCGGCCCCGCGCATCAGGCGTAAACGCCGCGCAGCTGATGCATTGTCGATACCCGTTCTATCGCCAGCATGTACGACGCGGTCCGCAGGTTTACCTGATGCTCGCGCGCGAGCTTCAGCACGTCGTGGAAGCTGCGGATCATGATCTCGCCGAGGCGGTCGTTGACCACGTCCTCCGCCCAGAAGTAGCCCGCGCGGTCCTGCACCCACTCGAAGTAGGACACCGTGACGCCACCGGCGTTTGCCAGGATGTCCGGGATGACGAAGATCCCCTTCTCGTCCAGGATCTTGTCGGCGCCTGCGCTGGTCGGACCGTTTGCGCCCTCGCACACGATCTTCGCGCGTATCTGGGCCGCGTTCTTCCGGGTGATCACGTTCTCCAGCGCTGCGGGGACGAGCACGTCAACGTCAAGCGTGAGAAGCTCCTCGTGACCGATCGGATCCGCGTCCGGAAAACCAGCAAGCGACCCGGTGCGCGCAGCGTGCGCCAGTGCCGATGTGATGTTGATCCCGCGCGAATTGTAGTAGGCGGAGGTGCGATCTCCGATCGCCACGATCGAGCAGCCTTCGCGGCAGAGCAGGTCGGCCGCGACCGAGCCGACGTTCCCGAACCCCTGAACCGCGACGGTCGCGCCGTGCACCGGCCTGCCGATCTGGGCCAGCGCTTCCTTGGTGACGAGCATGCAGCCGCGCCCGGTTGCCTCCCGGCGGCCGAGCGAGCCACCCATCGCGACCGGCTTTCCGGTGACCACGGCCGTGACCGTGTGACGGGCGTGCATGGAGTACGTATCCATTATCCACGCCATCACCCGTTCGTTCGTGTTCACGTCCGGCGCGGGCACGTCGGAATCGGGCCCGAGGAAGCCGATGATGCCGGCGGTGTAGCGTCGCGTGAGCCGCTCGAGCTCACCGATGCTCATTCCGAGCGGGTCGCATTTCACGCCGCCCTTTGCGCCGCCGAACGGAATGTTCACTACCGCGCACTTCCACGTCATCCAGGCTGCGAGCGCCTTGACCTCCTCGAGCGTGACCTGCATGTCGAAGCGGATCCCGCCCTTCGCGGGCCCGCGCGACGTGTTGTACAGCACGCGGTATCCCTCGAACACCTGTATCTCGCCGTTGTCCATCAGCACCGGAACGGCGACGATGAGCTGCTTCTCCGGCATGCGCAGCACGCGGTACATGCCCTCCGACAGACCGAGCAGCTCGGCTGCGCGGTCGAACCTGGACATCATCGCCTCGAATGGATGCTCCTCATCCGTGAATCGCCGGTCCTTGTCCGGCATCACTACGCCATGGCTGGGTGTTCGCAGATCTATTGTCATTATCCGGTTGCGGGATCGCTGTGCCGCGGCTCGCGGTCGGCGCGCGCCGCCAGTAGCCGCCCCACCAGCGCGGCTGCTTCCTCCATGCCCTGCTCGATTGTCACTGCCTGTGAAACATACCACGGCGCAGGAGCCTCAGGAGGCCACACTGCCCGGAGCTTGACTGCATCCTTGAGCGTGCAGACCACGAGCGCATCACGCCCCGAGGCCGCATGAATGTCGGCGACGTCCCTTGCGGTGAACCGGTGATGGTCGGGGAACGGCATCGGGCGCACGACCGCACCTGCGTGCTGGAGCCCGGCGAAGAACGGCCCGGGGTCCGCCACGGCCGCAACGGCCACGACGTCCTTCCCCCGCAGCGACTCGAGTGATTGACCCGACTCGCCCCACAATGAGTGCAGCTGATCGAGTGCCAGCCGCGCAACGGCAGTCGGCACCGCCGGCGCCGCGCCGCGCACGCTGCGTACGACGGCTTCGATCTCTGCGACGCCGGCACCCTTCGCCGTTATCAGCACCAGAGAGGCACGACGCAAAGCGCTGAGCGGCTCGCGCCACGGACCCGCCGGCAGCAGCGGCGTCGAGCCATTCCACGAATCCGCCGACAGCAGCACGACGTCCTCCACCCGCGCGGCACGCCTGTGCTGGAACGCATCGTCCAGAACGGCGATGTCGCACCCCGCCCTTGCCGCAGCGTTGACCCCAGCCGCGCGATCAGCGTAGGTGAAGACGGGGATGTCCGGGTTCAGCTCGCGATGAACCATCGGTTCGTCGCCGCCGTATCCCCGCATCACTATCCCCGGAGTAGCGCCGTGCGCGGCAAGCTCGCGCGCCAGCCATGCTGACACCGGAGTCTTGCCGGCCCCGCCCACGGCGAGGTTGCCGACGCTGACGGCCGGAATGGACGCGGGACGGACGCGGAGCCGGCCGCGGTCGTACAATCTGTTGCGCAGCGCGACCAGGCCGCCGAAGGCACTCGCGGCAGGACGCAGCGCTCCACGAAGCAGAGTGCCGCCGGCGGACTCGCTTCGCCACGCATTCACCAGCCGCCGTGCGCTAGACAGTCGCGGCCTCTTCCGCTGCCCGCATTGCCGCATCCAGCCGGGGAGCCTCGGCGGCTGCCGATCGCGCCGAGCCGCCCGCGATCAGCAGCGGGTCACCGTATGCCACGATCACGCGCGCGAACGGCTTGGGGACGATGAACCGGTCCCAGCTGTTCATGCGCCACGCACGCGGTGCGTGCACGACGATCGGAAGGATCGCCGCGCCCGCACGCGCGGCCGCGACGAGCGCGCCGGGTTGCGACTTGCGGGCAGGGCCGCGCGGCCCGTCCGGAGTGACGGCCACTTCCTCGCCGGTCTCGAGCGCCCGGGCAAGGGCGAGCAGCGCGCGCTCCCCGCCCTTCTTCGTCGAGCCACGGATGGTGCTGTAGCCAAGCGCGTGCGCAATCCGCGCTATGATCTCGCCGTCGCGATGTTCGCTGATGAGAATCCGCACGCCCTCGTTCCGGTGCAGCCACACAAGCGGCAGCAGATGCCCATGCCACAGCGAGAAGACGAAGGGTGCCTGTTGCTTCCTGAGCGACAGGAGCGCATCGCGGTTCCGGAACTCGTACCGCCACGTGGACGCAAGCGCTCGCAGCAGGGGCTTGCCGGCTGTGGTCGCGAGCGAGCCCAGCCAGCCGAGCTCTCCGCGCCGGCTCAAGCGGCCATCCCGCTCGCCATCTCCGCGACCCTCTCGGCTGCGCCCGGGGTTCCCAGCCGGCCGCGCACCTCCGCCAGACCCTCCATGATCGCGCGTCGCGCCTCCCCCGGCACGAGCAGCGGAGACAGCGCGTCCGCCATTGGATAGGGCTGAACCGCGGTCTGCACGAACTCACGCGCAACCTCCCGCCCGGCGACGACGTTCACCAGCGCGATATGCGGAATCCGCACCAGCCTGCGGGCGAGCAGGTACGATAAGGTCCCCGCGCGATACGCCACGATCAGCGGACAGCCCGCGATAGCCGCTTCCAGTGTCGTCGTGCCGCTCTTGCACAGCGCGGCGTCCGCGGCCCGCAGCAGAGTGAGCGACGAGCCGTGCACCTGCCTGTACGGTATGTGCGCCACCTTCTGCTCGAGCCCCTGCGCGGTGCTCACCACCACCTGCAGCCCCGGATGGCGGCTCTCCAGCAGCCGCGCCGTCTCGGTGAACGGTGCAGCGTGCCGCTCCACCTCCTGTGCCCGGCTTCCGGGAAACACGGCCAGCACCGGACGATGATCGTCCAGCCCCAGCTCACGGCGGGCCTCGCGCATGGACGGCAGATGATCGATCCGGTCGAGCAGCGGGTGACCGACGAAATGCGCATCGATCCCGTAGCCGCGCAGCAGCTGCTCCTCGAACGGAAGGATTACCGCCGCTCTGGTCACTATTCGCGCCAGCTTCGGCAGGCGGGACGCGCCCCACGCCCACACCTGCGGCGTGATGTAGTACAGAACCGGCACGTTGCGGTCGGATGCGGCCGCCGCGACGCGAATGTTGAACCCCGGATAGTCCACCAGCACGACGAGGGACACGCTGCCCGAGTCCAGCCGCCGCTTGATCTCGGAAAGGATGCGGGCGTGTCGCGGGACATGGCGCAGCACTTCCACGAACCCCATAACCCCCGACGCCTCCTGCTTCACGAACAACGTGACGCCGGCAGCCTCCATGCCGGGGCCGCCGACGCCGGTCAGGCGCAGGTCCGGGCGCAGTCTCGCCAGCGCCGACGCAAAGAGGCTGGCGTGCAGGTCGCCCGATGTCTCGCCGGTCACGATCAGCACTTCGCGCACGGTTACCCGCCTCCCGATCGGAGACGTCGCTCCGCCTGTGGGGTCACCTGGACGCGGAGTGTCCCCGCAGGGAAGGAAGCGCCCTCTCGATCTCGGCAACGATCCGCAGCGCAACCGACAGCGCCCGGCGTCCGTCCTCCCCGCTGACCGGCGGAGGCGCCGCCCCGCGTACTGCGGCTGCAAAGCTCTCCAGCTCGAGCCTGAGCGCGTCGTCCTCCGGTGCGTCCAGCGGCACGCGCTCCACGAAATCGAACGGCTGAGCCGCGCCCGAGGCGAGCTGCGCCGGATCGAAGTCTTCGCGAAGGCGATAGAACTCCCCGGTCCCGGCGGCGAGGTCGAGGGTGAGGTAGCCGCTGCGCTGAAAGATGCGGATCTTCCGCATTCTCTCGCGGGAGATGCGGCTGGCGGTGATGTCCGCGATGGCGCCCGATGCGAACGTGAGCCGCGCGTTGGCGATGTCAACCGTCGGCGTGAGCACGGGAACGCCCAGCGCGCTGAGCGCCACGACGTCTTCGCCGGCGAGCGCCAGCACGAGATCGATGTCGTGAATCATCAGATCGAGCACGACGGCGACATCCGAGCCGCGCACGTTGAACGGCGCAAGCCGGTCGCTCTCGATGAACCGCGGCTCGTGCACGTGCGGAAACGCCGCCCTGATCGCCCGGTTGAACCGCTCGACGTGACCAGTCTGCACCACCGCGCCCTTCCTCCTCGCCAGCTCGAGGAGCTCGTCGGCCTGGTCGAGCGTCGCCGTTATCGGTTTTTCCAGGAGAACGTGCTTCCCTCGCTCCAGGGCGACGCATGCAACTGCGAAATGGGCTGGAGTCGGCACCGCGACGGTGATGGCGTCCACGTCGTCGAGCAGCGTCGCGAGATCGGGGTATGCCCGCAGTCCGAGCGCTCCGGCGACTTCGGCGGCGCGCTCCGGCCGCGTGTCCACGAACCCCTTGAGCTCGAAGCCGTCCAGGCCCTTGAGGATACGGGCGTGGTGGTAGCCGAGGCTCCCCACGCCCACCACGCCGACACGCGGCGCGCTCAGATCACGACTCCGCGGCCGCTCGCCTCGAGAAACCGTACCAGTTCGCGGACTTCCTCCGAGTTGTTCAGCTCCTGCTGTACGCGCTCCAGTGCCTGCGTGATGTTCAGCTCTGACCGGAAGAAGAGCCGATACACGCGCTTGAGCTCCCGGATCGTCTCCTCGGAAAAGCCGCTTCGCTGGAGCCCCACGGTATTGAGGCCATACAGCTGCACGGGATTCCCCACCGCCTTGATGAACGGGGGGATGTCCTTCGAGACGCGCGAGCAGCCGCCGATGAACGCGTGCCTGCCGATGCGCACGAACTGGTGCACGGCGGTGAGGCCCGAGAGGATCGCCTTGTCCTCGATCTCCACGTGGCCCGCAAGCTGAACGCCGTTGGCCAGGATGACTCCGTCTCCTATCCGGCAGTCGTGCGCCAGGTGGACGTACGTCATGATGAACGCATCGCGCCCGACCACGGTCTTGAGCGAATGCGCCGTGCCGCGGTTGATCGTGCTGTACTCGCGGATCACCGTTCCTTCACCGATCTCCACTGTCGTACGCTCGCCGCGGAACTTGAGATCCTGCGGCTCGCCGCCGAGGATGCTTCCACTCCCCACCCGCACGCGCGGCGCGAGAATCACGTCCCGCTCCAGCGTGGCGCGCGGCGCGATCACGCAGCCATCGCCCAGCTGGCACCCCGGCCCTATCAGCGCGAATGGTCCGATCTCGACGTCGTTTCCGATCTCGGCCGATGCATCAACGACCGCGGTCGGGTGAATGGCCGCGCTCACCGGTCGCGAACGATCGCGGCCATGTCGGCCTCAGCCACCACCTCGCCGTCCACCTTGCCCACGCCGCGCATCTTGCACACCGAGCCCCGGATCTGGACGATGTCGAGCTCGAAGCGGATCTGGTCGCCGGGTCGCACGGGCCTCCTGAACTTCACGTTGTCGAGCGACATGAAGTACACGACCTTCGACTCCGGATCGCCGACCATCCCCATCAGCAGCATGCCGCCGACCTGCGCCATCGCCTCGATGATCAGGACGCCGGGCATGATCGGGTGGCCGGGGAAATGGCCCTGGAAGAACGGCTCGTTGATCGTGACGTTCTTCAGCCCCACGATGCGCTTGTTCTCCTCGATCTCCAGGATCCGGTCCACCAGCAGGAACGGATACCTGTGCGGGAGCGTCCTCATGATGTCTTCTATCGTGTACACGCGGCTCTCCTGCCTGGCGACTTTAACCATTTCCCGCACGAGAGTCACCGTCCCCCGATGACTCGGCTTCACGGCGGTGATGCGGGCCCTCACCCGCGCGCCGACCAGCGCAAGGTCGCCGAGACAATCCAGCGCCTTGTGTCGCACGAACTCGTCCGGCCACTTGAGCCCTCCCGGCGAGATCACGCCGGTCTCATCCAGAACAATCGAAGTCTCGAGCGTCGCCCCCTGAATCAAACCGCGTTCACGGAGCATCTCCACCTCCCGCATGAAGCCGAACGTTCTGGCGGGTACCAGGTCCCGTTCCGGCTCGTCGCCCTCGATCCGGTATCTCCCCTGCTGCCGGCCGATCAGCGGATGCGGGAACTCGACGGTGACGTCGAGCGACAGCTCATCCGCGGGCGACGCCTCGTACACCGAATCCCCGTCGATCACGCGCACCGGTTCCGCCAGATCGAGAAAGCTGACGGTGCCGCCGTTCTCCTTCACACCGGCGCCCTGGATCGCCTCGAAGAACACCGCTGCGCTCCCGTCGAATATCGGGGGCTCGGGCGCGTCCAGCGCGACGACCACGTCGTCGATCCCCGCGGCGACCAGCGCCGCGAGCACATGCTCCACGGTGTAGAAGACGGCCTCGCCGCGCGCAAGCTGAGTGCGGCGCTCCGTCTCGGTCACGTACTGGACGCGCGCGGGAACCCTCGGGCTCCCCGGAAGGTCGGTCCGCTCGAACACGATTCCCTCGCTCCCGTTGGCGGGCCTGAACTCGAGCGTGCACGGCCGCCCCAGGTGCAGGCCGGTTCCCACCAGCGTCACCGGGGCGGCGATAGTCCGGCGCTTCACTTGCCGCGCTCCTCCAGCAGCTTCTCCAGCCGCCCGATCATCTGCGACAACTTCAGCAGCGCGGCCGAAGACCGGAGCGATTCCCTGTGAGGCCGGGCGGGATAACCAGACCAGCTCTCCCCCGCCGGCACGTCTCCGAAAACTCCCGACTGGCCGGCGATCCGCGCTCCCGCACCGATCGTGAGATGGCCTCCGATCCCAGCCTGTCCGGCCAGGATCACGCCGTCCTCGACCTGCGCCGAGCCCGCTATGCCGACCTGTGCCATGAGCAGGCACAGCCGACCGATCTTCACGTTGTGCCCGACCTGAACGAGGTTGTCTATCTTCGTCCCCGCGCCGACGACGGTGTCGTCGATGCTCCCCCGGTCTATCGTCGTATTGGCGCCAATGTCCACGTCGTCGCCGATGAGACAGCGCCCGACATGCGGGATGCGCGCGTGCTCCCCGTCGCGGAACACGTAGCCAAATCCGTCGCTTCCCACCCGCGCGCCAGATTGAACGATGACCCGCTCGCCGATCTCGGTGCCGGAGTACAGCGTGCTGTGCGCGTACAGCACCGAGTCCCGCCCGACGCTGACTCCGTCGCCGACCACCGCGTGCGGCCCTATCCAGACGCCGTCCGCGATCCTTGCCCCCGCGCCTATGACCGCGTACTCCTCAACAGAGACGCCCTCTCCGATGCTTGCCCCGCGGCCGATGCGCGCCGTCGCGTGGATACCCGGAACGCGGACCGGTGCCCGGTGGAACTGAGGCAGGAGGGCGAGCATCGCTTCATGCGGCCTGGGCACGACGATGACGGCCCCCGCGCGCGTTGGCGTGTCCGCCAGCTCGGGAGCGACCAGCAGGATCCCCGGCTGCGCCTTCTCCGCCGCGGCTGAATAGCGGGCAGACGCGAGGAAGGTGACGTCGGAAGGTCCAGCCCGGTGCAGCGGCGCTATGCCGGAGACCTGCGTGGCAGGATCGCCGCGCAGCTCGCCGCCGACGAGCCCGGAAACGACACCAGCGGTGATGACGCTCACGTCATCACCGCCGGTGAAAGACTTTCCGTGAGCGGTGCTCACTACTGCCTGGGGCGTGTCACTCCTGCCGGTTGCTGCTGCATTGCGGGCTGGTTGGAAGCTGACGGCGGTCCTGCCGCGCGCAGGCGCGTGATGACCGTCTGCGTGATGTCCAGCGTCGAGTCTGCCGCGACGATGGACTGGCCCTGCGCCGCAACGTCGAAGATGAACGCGTACTGTCCCTCGGTCCGCACCGCGGCGATCACGCGGTTGATCTGCTCCATGATCGGCCGCACAAGCTCCGCCTGGCGCCGCTGCATCTGCTGATTCAGCGTGTCGGCGCGGGTCTGGAACTCTGTCTCCCGCGTCTGCAGCGCATTCGCCCGCTGCTGCCGGACATTCGCGGCCAGCGACGCCTGCTCGCGCTCGAACGCCTGAACCATCGTGCGGAGGGAATCCTCCATGCGCTGGATCTGCTGGCGGTAGCTGCCGACTTCGCGCTCGAACTGCGCCTCGGCCTCGACCCGACCCGGGGCCTGGTCCATGATCCGCTGTGAGTTGATGTAGGCGATGCGCAGAGAGGTCGTCTGCTGTGCGGCCGCCGGTGCGGCGAGCGCTCCCAGAGCCAGCAGCGCCACCGCGCCTCCGACGATTACACGCATTGAATTCTCCTGTTGTCAGTAAAGTGTGTTGCGATCCGCGCGGCTGCCATGAGGCCCGCGCCGCGATCGTGTCCTGCCGGTGCCGCGTTACTCTAGAACAGCTGGCCCAGCTTGAAGTGCATCTTCCATCCCGGATCGCGCTGGCCGAGCGTGTTCACCCGATCAAGTGCGTACCCCAGATCGAGGCCGATCGGTCCCAGCGGACTGATCACCGCTGCGCCCACGCCAACGCTCCTGAACAGACGCGTGGGATTGAAGGCCCGCGGCGTCTGCCAGACGTTGCCGCCCTCGAAAAACGTATGCAGGTACAGCATCTGGGAAAGCCGCAGACCCATCTCGGCCGTGCCCGTGAAGTAAGAGTTTCCGAAAGAGCCTCGCTTCGCGCTCGTCTCTCCGGCCGTCGGATCGAACCCGTTCGGAGTGACCGAGAACTCCTCGTAGCCGCGCAGTTGCTCGCCGAACTGGGTTCCGCCCACGGTGAACGCCTGAGAGTAGAAGAACGGCCCCGGATCGCCGAACACCGCGCCGGCTCGCGCCGTCAGCCCGAACACCAGCTCGATCGGCTGCCCGGTGAACACCGGGTTTCCGAATGATGCGAGCGGCGCGTAGGAGCGCAGGTCGATGGTGTACCGCTGGAAGTCGCTCGTGCCGCCGAGCGGACCGCCGTTGAACTGCGCGCTGAGTGTCTGCAGTCCGCCGTCGGTGGCGAACGGCAGCCCGATCCGCGTGTCGTGCGTTCCCGTCACCCCGAGCGTCGAGCGGAAGCAGCTGCGACATGCGGAGTTCGCCAGGGAGCCGAGCAGCGTCTCGTTCTCGTCCTTGTAGCGAACCGCCTCACCGCCGTACGACACGAAGATCCGGCTGTAGAACGAGCGTGGCACTGGGAAGCCGAATTGAAGCTGGCCGCCGGTGCGGGTGCTCTGGCCGAGGTCGGCGATGCGGAACCGCGAGCGCGTGTGGTACCCCGTGACGGAGCCGGAAATACGCGACTGCCTGATGTTGGGGTCGCTGTAGGTGCCCTGGAAATCGTTGATGTACCTGCCGAACTGCCAGTTGATCTGGGCGCGCTTGCAGCGGCCGAACAGGTTGGGCTGATCGACTCCGATGAAACCGCCGAGCCCCGTTCCCTGGCCCATGGACGCGCCGAAGTTGAGCTGCCCGGTCCGCTTCTCCTTGACGTTGAAGACGATGTCCACGTCCCCTTCCTCGCCTGCCTGGCGCGTGTCGGGAGCGGGCAGCGGCGTCTCGAAGAAATTCAGGTTGGAGATGTTCTGATAGCTCCGGATCAGAGCCTGCCGGTTGAACACCTGTCCGGGGATGATCACGAGCTGCTCGCGGATGCACGTCTCAGACGTGTAGTCGTTCCCGGCGATGTCTATGCGGTTGATGATGGCAGGCGAGCGCTCATCGATCTCCCATCGCAGGTTCACCGTGCGGACGGGGCCTTCGCCCGGAACGCGCTCGACGATCGGATTGACCCGGGCGTAGATGTAGCCCTCGTTGCTGTACGCTTCCATCACCTTCTCGTGCGCCTCTTCCCAGCGCCGCTGGTCGAAGGTGTTCGGCGGATTGCGATGCGGCCGTCGGAGCAGCGCCATCGTGCGCTCCGCTATCGTGGGACCGTCGTCGCCGAACGGATAGAACTCGCGCAACGCGTCTGTCGGGAACCGTCGGTTGCCGAGGACCTCGAAACCGCCGATCGTATACCGCGGCCCTTCGCTCACGTGCAGCTCGATGAGCGCCTTGCCGCGCTCCCGGTCAACGATGAGCGAGTCGGACACCACGCGGAAATCGATGAAGCCGCGGCTTCCGTACAGGCCGGGGATGCGATCGCTCAGGTCCTGGGCGTATTCGATCTCGTTGAACTCACCCTTCCGCGTGAATAGAAAGCCTTCGGGCCTCGTCTTCATCACGCCGACGATGTCGTCGTCGCTGACCTGCTCGTTTCCGACGATCCGGATCCCGGAGATGGCCAGCCGACGCCCCTCATCGACGAGATACCGGATGCGGATCCGGTCGTCCACGACGGTCGTCTCCGGCGTGATCCGCGCGAGGTAGTATCCCTTGGATTCGTACAGCGAATCGGCGCGCGCGAGCGCATACGCAACCCGCGCCGGATCCAGCGGCTGTCCCACGGGCAGCTCCAGCCGCTCGCGCACGTCCTTTACGGACACGCGATCGACGCCCTCGACGGTGAAGTCGGCCAGGACCGGCCGCTCCCGCACCGCGATGACAAGTGTCGCGCGCTGGCTCTCATCCAGCACGCAGTCCAGGGTCACGTCGTCGAACTGACCGGTCTGGAACAAGCCGCGGATTGCCCGCTGCACGTCCAGGTATCCAACCTGGGTGCGCGGCATGAGCCCGGCCGTCCCGCGGATCTGCTCCGTGGAAACCCTGGCGTTGCCGCGCACCTCTATCGAATCGGGACGGGCGCACGGGCCCGTCCCGTCCTGAGCGAGCGCGGTCGAGGAAAATGCTAGAAACGCAAACAGCAGGAGTGAGCTAAGTCGCTGCATCCCCGAAATATACACGGCAAGGGGTGTGGTAGGCCCGATCAATGGAAGCGCCGGATGACGCCCGTGAATCGTCTGTTAGACACCCGTGGACAGCCAGAGGTTCAGCGGGAAGGTTACGGAAAACCCCAATCGCCGCGGGAGCCGCCACCGCATGACCGATCGAATAGTCATTCCGCTCCGTGAGATCGATGTCCGTGTGTCACGCGCGTCGGGCCCCGGCGGCCAGCACGTGAACAAGACCTCATCGCGGGTGGAGCTGTTCTGGAACGTCCGCAACTCGGCGGTCCTGAGCGAGGAGCAGCGCGACCGCCTCCTGCGGAAGCTCGAGTCGCGCCTGTCCGCCGACGGTACGCTGAGGGTGGTCGCCGCGGCTACGCGCAGCCAGCACCGTAACCGGGAGCTCGCCGAGCAGCGGCTGCACGACGTGGTGCAGCGCGCCCTCTCCGTCCCGAAGAAGCGTCGGGCCACGGCTCCGACCCCGGCCTCGCGCGAGGCGAGACTCGCCTCCAAGCACAGGCACTCCGAGAAGAAGAAGCTGCGTCGGGTGCTGCCCGACGAATGAGCGTCCGGGCGGTGGCTGCCACCGTGACGGTGCTGTGGGCGTGTGCGCCGGCGATCGCGGCAACCGGCAGCGCGCCGTGCGCTGAACGGTGCACGCTGGAGCTGACCAACGGGACGAGCCTCGACCTGGACGTGCGGGTTACGCAGGCATCGCTGCGCGCTGCAGCCGACGAGCACCTTGGTCCCGGTGAGAGCAGACAGATCGAACTCGCGTCGCACGAGACGCCCTCCGTCACCGTGGTGGGCGCCCGCTCCGCGTCGTTGGCGACCCGCCTCAGCGTTCGCGTCCAGTGCTCGGCGCCCACCCGCTCCCGGGACACTTTCCGCAGCGCCTGCCGGCTGGCCTCGGTGTCCGCGGTCCCGGGCGACTCCGCCCGCGACCATCCCCAGCGCGACCGCGTGCAATGAAAAAAAGGCCCCGCGGCTCGTGAAGCCGCGGGGCCCTGCTGCCTGAGCGGAGCTACGCCGGAGTGACCGGGGTGAGCACCCTGAACTCGAGCTTGTCGCCGTCGGGCGGAGCGTCGATCTCGATCTCGTCTCCCTTGGAGAACTCGCCGAGCAGGATCTTCTCCGACAGCGGATCCTCTATGTAGCGCTGGATCGCCCGCTTCAGCGGCCGTGCGCCGTACTTCTCGTCCGACCCGTTCTTCACCAGGAATGAGGTGGCGGCATCCGACAGCCGGAGCGTGATGTCGTCCTCGCCCAGCCGCTTCTGCACGTCCCGCAGCATTATCGCCACGATCTGCCTGATGTGCTCCTCGTACAGCGGGTGGAACACGATCACGTCGTCCACGCGATTGAGGAACTCGGGGTTGAAGACGCGCTGCATCTCCTCCTTCACCGTGGAGGAGATCCGCTCGAAGGAATCCTTCTCGTCGGCGTGGACGAAGCCCAGCCGCCGCCCCTTCGTGATGTCGCGGGCGCCGATGTTCGAGGTCATGATCACGACGGTGTTCTTGAAGTCGATCACGCGACCGTAGTTGTCGGTCAGGTGGCCCTCATCCAGCACCTGCAGCAGGATGTTGAACACGTCCGGGTGCGCCTTCTCGATCTCGTCGAGCAGCACGACGCTGTACGGCTTGCGCCGCACGGCCTTCGTCAGCGTGCCCGAGTCCTCGTAGCCGACGTAGCCCGGGGGCGCGCCGATCAGCCGCGACACGGAGAACTTCTCCATGTACTCGCTCATGTCCACGCGGATCAGCGCCGTTTCGTCGGCGAACAGGAACCGCGCGAGCGAGCGGGCCAGCTCCGTCTTGCCGACGCCGGTCGGGCCCGAGAAGATGAACGAGCCGATCGGCCGCTTGGGATCCTTGAGCCCCGCGCGACTGCGCCGGATCGAGCGTGACAGCGCCTTGATCGCCTCGTCCTGGCCGATCACCGATGCGTGCAGCTCATCCTCCATCCGCAGCAGGCGGGTGGTCTCGGCTTCCTGCAGCCGGGTTACGGGAATGCCCGTCCAGCGGCTGACGATGAACGCGATCTCCTCCTCGCCGAGGACCGGACGGTGCGACTGCTTGCGCTTGTCCCACTCCTCCTGCGTCCGGCGGATCTCGCCCTGCAGTTCCCGCTCCTTGTCGCGCAGCCCCGCGGCGCGCTCGAAGTTCTGGTCGCGGACAGCGGTCTCCTTCTCGGCGTTCACCGTTTCCAGGTCGGCCTTGAGCGAGGTCACCTCGGGAGACGGCGCCTGGGCGGCAAGCCGCGCGCGGGCGCCGGCCTCATCGATCACGTCGATGGCCTTGTCCGGCAGGAACCGGTCGGTGATGTACCGCTCCGACAGCTTCGCCGCGATGGAAAGCGTGTCGTCTGGGATGTCCACCCGGTGGTGGTCCTCGTACTTGGAGCGGAGCCCCTTCAGGATCTGCACCGTCTCGTCCACCGAAGGTGGATCGACGATCACGGTCTGGAAGCGGCGCTCCAGCGCGCCGTCCTTCTCGATGTACTTGCGGTACTCGTTCAGCGTGGAGGCGCCGACGCACTGCAGCTCGCCGCGCGCCAGCGCCGGTTTGAGCATGTTGCTGGCGTCGATTGCGCCCTCGGCCGCGCCCGCCCCGACGAGCGTGTGCAACTCGTCTATGAACAGGATGATGTTCTTGTTCTGGGAGATCTCGTTCATCACCGCCTTGAGACGCTCCTCGAACTGGCCGCGGTACTTGGTGCCGGCGATGACCGCTGCCATGTCCAGCGCCAGGACGCGGTGGTCCTTGAGCGACTCCGGGCATTCGGCGTTGGCGATCAGCTGGGCGAGCCCCTCGACGATGGCGGTCTTGCCCACGCCGGGCTCGCCGATGAGGACCGGGTTGTTCTTCTTGCGCCGGGTCAGCACTTCCATGACCCGCTCGATCTCCTTGGCGCGGCCGATGGTGGGGTCGAGCTGGCCTTCGCCCGCGAGCTGCGTGAGGTCGCGGCAGAAGTGGTCCAGCGCCGGAGTCTTGGACTTCTTCTCGCCCTTGCCCGAGGGCGCGCCGGTGGCGGGCGCGCCTGCCGGCGCGGCCTGACCGCCCTGCGGCATCTCGGTGCCCAGCAGGCGCAGTGTCTCGGCGCGCGCCGCATCGAGGTTGATGCCAGCGTCGGCGAGCACCTGTGCGGCGATCCCCTTCTCTTCGCGCAGCAGGCCGAGCAGCAGATGTTCCGTGCCCACGTAGCTGTGGTTGAGATCCCGGGCCTCTGCCATCGCCAGCTCGAGGACTTTCTTCGCGCGCGAGGTGTACGGGAGGTCGCTCGCCTGCGGCGCCTTACCCTTCTTCACCGTCTCCTCGATCTTCTGCTGGATCTCCTCGAGGTCCACGTTCAGGTTCTGGAGGACGGTCGCAGCCACTCCCTCACCCTCGCGGATGAGTCCGAGCAGTATGTGCTCCGTGCCCACGTACTCGTGGTGGAGTCGCGACGCTTCCTCGCGTGCCATCGCGAGGACCTTCCGCACCCGCTCTGTGAAGTTGTAGCCGTTCATCTCAGTCACTCCAGCAGCAGGACCGTGCTGTCAGCTGTCAGATTGACGACTACAGCCGGCCCCGCGTTACCCTACCGTTCCGATTCGTCCGAGAGCGTCTGACGCACATATCGTGCGCGTGCCAGGTTCGCCTCGTTCTCGGTCAGCGCGCGCCCCTCGGCATATGCCAGGTGCGCCGACTGACTGAAAATCAGGAGCTTGTTGAGGGTATATACACTGAGATGAGGGATCAGTTTCAGCCCGACCGCCAGACGAACCCCGCTCAGCAGGTTCATCGCCTCGTCGAAGGACAGGCTGCGCGCGAAGCGCAGCGTCCCGTACGCACGCCAGAGCTTGTCCTCAATTATATAACCCGCGTCCCTCAAAAGCACGCGTCTTGATTCCTCCTCGCGCTCGATGAGATGGCGCACGACGCGGACGAGGGCGTCGAGCAGCTCCTCCTCCGACCGGCCGAGCGTGGTCTGGTTGGACACCTGGAAGAAATTCCCGACGACCTCACTCCCCTCGCCGTAGAGCCCGCGGTAGGTGATGCCGATCTGCTGCAGCCCGGCGAGCACCTTGGCGATCTCCTTCGTCAGCACCAGCCCCGGCAGATGGATGAGCACCGATGCGCGCAGCCCGGTCCCGGTGTTGGTCGGGCACGCGGTGAGGTAGCCGAATTCACGATGGTACGCATAAGGCACGCGGCCGCCGAGCGACTCGTCAACACGGGAGACCTCGGCGAAGGCGTCGGCAATGGCGAAGCCGGAGCGAAGCGCCTGCAGCCGGAGGTGGTCCTCCTCGTTGATCATCACCGCGGACTGCTGCGTCAGGTACACGGCTGCGCCGCTGCGCACGGGCTGCTGCGGGTCCAGCCCCGCAAGCTCGCGGCTCACCAGGTGGCGCTCGTGCAGCAGCAGGCGGTCGGCGGAGGCTATCTCGTCCACGCGCAGCAGCACCCCGTCGGATGCGCCCGGGAGCCCCGGGATTGCGTCCCGTACCTGTGCCAGCACGCGCAGCCGCTCGCCGTCGCGCGCCCGCCCGGTAAAGGCGTAGCCTTCTATGTTGCGCGCGAAGCGCACGCGGCTGGAGAGCACGATGTCGGAGTTGTCCCCCGAGGCATCGAGCCACTGGACGCCGCCGTTAGGCAGAAGAGAGAGATCGAGCATAGTCCTGGAGGAGCGATTAGCGGTTAGCGGTCAGCGGAAAGCAACTGCGGTTACTGCAGTCAACGTGGTCGCTTTCCGCTAATCGCTAATCGCTAATCGCTCATCTCATTCCACTCCTTTCAGTTGGTCTCGCAACGTCGCTGCCAGCTCGAACTGCTCCGAGTCGATTGCGCGCCGCAGCCGCTCGCGCAGTTCCGCAACAGTGCCCGCCCGCTCCATCTCGGACGCGTTCGGCGGCTCGTACCTCCGCCCCACGTGGCGCGAATTGCCGTGCACCCGGCGCAGCAGCTCCCGCATGCTCTTCTCGAACGCCTCGTAGCAGTGGGCGCAGCCGAGCCGGCCGCTCGCTCGGAAGTCGCGCAGCGTGCCACCGCAGAAGCTGCACTTTCCGGTGTCCTCCAGCCCAACGTGCACCTGCTGGTGCACTGCCTGCAGGAATTCGCCGATCTGTGGCTTCGCCGCAGCAAGCGTGGTCTCCACGCCGCGCTCGGCTGCGCACCGCTCGCACAGATGCAGGTGACGGACTTCCGACCCTTCCACCTGGGTCAGCTCCACCACCACGTCGCCTTCCTTGCAGATGTCGCAGACCATCAGGCTACACCCTCCCGCACGTTCGTCTCCGCGAGCCGGCCACCCTCCAGCTTGAGGATCCGGTCGGCGCGCGCCGCAAGCGCGCGGTTGTGCGTCACTACCACCATCCCGATCTCGAGATCGCGGACGACCCCCGCGAGCAGGTCGTGCAGGTCAGAAGCGTGGGCGTGATCCAGATTGCCCGAGGGCTCGTCGGCCAGCAGGATCGAAGGATCCACCGCCAGCGCCCTCGCAACGGCCGTTCGCTGCTGCTCGCCGCCGGACAGCTGCCCCGGCCGGTGCTGCATCCGCCCGCTCAGCCCCACCCTCGCGAGCAGCTCCTCGGCGCGGCTCCGTGCTTCCCTGACCGGCGTGCCGGCGATACGAAGCGGCATCATCACGTTCTCCAGCGCGTTGAACTCGCGCAGGAGGTGGTGGAACTGGAACACGAACCCGACCGCGCGGTTGCGCAGCATCGCCAGCTCCTCGTCCGACCGCGCGTGAACCGGCTCCCCGCCAATCACGACGTAACCCCGCGTAGGCGGTTCGAGCGTGCCGAGCACGTGCAGCAGCGTGCTCTTCCCCGCGCCGCTCGCCCCGACGATCGCAACCATCTCCCCGCGGCCGACGGTGAGGTCCACCCCCGTCAGCACGGGGATGATTCCGCCGTCGCCGCCGCGGAAGGTCTTGTGCAGGTCGTGCGCTTCGAGGACGCTCATCATTCGTGCCGGATGGCTTCTACGGGATACAGACGAGAGGCCTGGATTGCGGGATACACCGTCGCCACCGCGGCTATGAGCAGGCTCGCGAGCACGATCCAGACGACGTCGGTGATCTCCGTCATCACCGGCAGGTGGTCTATGAAATAGACCTGCGGGTCCAGCTCGATGATCCGGTACCTGTCGAGCGCCAGCGCCGCGCCGAGCCCGAGCACCAAACCGAGCATCGTGCCCACCACCCCGATCACTACCCCCTGCGCGAAGAAGATCCGGCGGATGGAGCGGGCGGACATCCCCATCGCCTTGAGGATCCCGATCTCGCGCGTCTTGTCGGTCACCACCATCGTCAGCGTGCTCACGATGTTGAACGCGGCCACGATCACTATCAGCAGGAGGATCACGCCCATTCCGAGCTTCTCGAGCTTCAGGGCCTGGAACAGCGAGCGGTTCTGTTCCTGCCAGTCCACCGTCCTGTAGGGAAACCCCAGCGTGGCGCTCAGCTGCTGTCCCACGTCGGCGGCTACCCACCTGTCGGTCGTACGCACTTCGATCCCCGTGACGCCGTCGCCGAGGCCGGCGAACTCCTGCGCGGCGTTCACGTCGATGAAGACGTACTTGTCGTCATACTCGTACATCCCCGTCTCGACGATGCCTGTGACCTCGAACTGATAGACGCGCGGCACGAAGATCCCCGTGGACGCGCTCACCCGGGCGTCCGCAAGCGACACCAGCTGAATCCGCTCGCCCGGCCAGGCGTTGAATCGGGCGGCGAGGAGCTTGCCGAGAACGGCGCCGCGCCGCTCACCGTCCGAGCTGGCGAAGCGGAAGTCGCCGGACGTCGCGTGCCGGCGGACGCTGGTGACCTCCGTCATGCCTCTCTGCTCCGCCTCGATGCCGACGACCATCACCCCGCCCACGTACTCATGGCCCGCGCTCATTCCAGCTTCGGTCATGACGAACGGGGCCGCGGCCACGACACCCGGCTGCTGCCTGACCTTCTCCAGCACCGCGGGCCAGTCGTTGATCTTCAGGTCGGGTCCGTAGCTCAGCACGCGCACGTCGGGGCTGCCGACGAGAATCTTCTCCCGCAGGTCGCGCTGCAGGCCGTTCATGACGCCGATGATCACGATGAGCGCGCTCACCCCCACCACGACTCCACCGATTGCTATCATGCTGATGAACGACAGCAGACGCGATCCGCGCCGGCTGCGGAGGTAGCGCCAGGCGATGGAAAGCTCGAGGCGGGACATGCCTGAAGATACCCGACGTCCGGCCCGCTGTTCTATGCCGGAGAGGCTCCATTAACATTGTCCCACGATGCGCGGCCCTGAGGGATCCCCTGGGGTGATTCCGGGCACAGGTTCCCCCGGCACCACCGACTTGTCTCCGGACTCGCTCTACCGCCTGCTGGTGGAGAGCGTCGTGGATTACGCCATCTTCGTGCTCGATCCGGATGGACGGGTCAGGACGTGGAATCCCGGAGCGCAGCGCCTCAAGGGCTACACGGCCGACGAGATGATCGGCCATTCCTTCACCCGCTTCTACACGGCTGCCGACCGGGCCGCTGGCGAGCCGCAGCGCGCGCTCGCAGCGGCCGCCCAGAACGGTCGGTATGAGGCGGAGGGATGGCGGGTTCGCAAGGACGGCGAGCTGTTCTGGGCGCTGGTCGTGCTCACCGCGCTTTACGGCGACGATGGAAAGCTCGTCGGTTACGCCAAGGTCACCCGCGACCTGACGCAAAGGAAAGCAGCCGAAGAAGCAGCGCGCCTGCTGGCCGCGGAGCAGGCCGCGCACACTGAAGCGGCTCGATCGGAGCAGTTCGTACGCTCGGTGCTCGAGAGCATCACCGATCCGTTCATCGTGTACGACGAGGACTGGAGCGTTCGCTACCTGAACCCGGCCGCCCGCGCGGCGCTGCCATCGGGGGAAACCGCGCCTGGGACGCTCATCGGGACGCGGATCTGGGATGCCTACCCGCAGTTCGTGGGCACCCCCATACACGAGAAGACGCTTCAGGCCGCGCGCGAGGGTGCGCCGGTGCAGTTCACCGCACAGTCGTCCTCCACGGGGAACTGGCTGGAGATCCACTGCTTCCCGCTTCCCGGAGGAGGGCTCTCGGTCACCTGGAAGGACATCACCAGTCGAAAGCGAGCAGACGAGACGCTGCAGTACGTCGCCGAAGCCACCGCAGTCCTCGCTTCCTCACTCGAGTACGAGAGCACGCTCGCCGCGCTCGCGCGGCTGCTGGTGCCCCGACTCGCCGACTGGTGCGCAATCGACATTGTCGCCGAGGACGGGGCGGTGCGCCGGTTGGTCGTGGAGCACGTGAGCCCGGCCAGGATCCGCGCCGCGACGGATCGGTTCGAGCGCTCGACGGAGGATTCGGCCGCTGGCGCGCGCGGGGTCCTGAGGAGCGGCAAAGCGGAGCTCCATCCGGAGGTGACGGAGAAGCTTCTGGCCTCCATCGCCGCCGACGAAGGCCAGCTGGGGTTGATGACGAATCTCAACCTGTCGTCAGTGCTGATCGTCCCGCTCAAGGTGCGGGGACAGGTACTCGGGGTGATAACTCTCGCATCAGCGGCCTCGTCGCGCCGCTACGGCGAATCCGAGCTCGCCCTGGCCACGGAGCTTGCTGACCGGGCCGCGCTGGCGGTCGAGAATGCCCGCCTGTACCGCTCGGCGATCGAGGCGAGGCAGCTGGCGGAATCAGCCAATCGGGCGAAGAGTCAGTTCCTGGCGGTCATGAGCCACGAGCTGCGCACCCCGCTCAATGCGATCGCGGGTTACGTGCAGCTGCTGGAGATGGGCCTTCGCGGACCGCTCACCGGAGACCAGCGTCGCGATCTGCAGCGGGTGCAACGCAGCCAGCGTCACCTCCTGTCGCTGATTAACGACATTCTCAACTACGCGAGGCTCGAAGCAGGTCACGTTGACTACAATCTGGCCACGGTCTCAGTCGCGGGGCTGTTCCGCGAGCTCGACCCGCTGGTAGCGCCGCTGATCGAAGGCAAGGGCCTGATCTACACCGTCGGGCCGGTTGACGACGGCCTCGCCGTTTACGCCGACCAGGAGAAAGTTCAGCAGATCCTGCTCAACCTCGTGTCCAACGCAGTGAAGTTCACCGACACGGGCGGTCGGCTCTCGCTCTCGGTTGTGGCCGACAGCGATCGGGTGGAGATCTCGCTCGCGGATACCGGGTGCGGCATCCCGGAGGACAAGCTGGAGGTCATCTTCACGCCATTTCTGCAGCTCGACCGCAGCCTTTCCACGGTATCCGAGGGTACCGGCCTCGGACTCGCCATCAGCCGCGATCTCGCGCGGGGGATGGGCGGCGACCTCAATGCGGAAAGCAAGCTGGGAGAGGGATCCGTGTTTACGCTCACCCTTCCTACGGCGGTTAGCGTTAGCGATTAGCGGAAAGCGACTGCGGGTATCGCTGGTCCGCAGTCGCTTTCCGCTAACCGCTAATCGCCGTCTCTTTCCTGCCGCAGCGTCGGAAACAGGATAGCGTCGCGGATGTTGTGTGTGCCGGTCAGGTACATGAACAGCCGGTCCACGCCGATCCCGACCCCGCCCATCGGCGGCATTCCGTACTCCATCGCGCGTAGATAGTCCTCGTCCAGATCCGGCGCTTCCTCGTCGCCTGAGGCACGCCGCTCCGCCTGGACCTCGAACCGCTGACGCTGGTCGTCAGGGTCGTTCAACTCGCTGAACGCGTTGGCCAGCTCCTTTCCACCGGCAAACAGCTCGAACCGCTCAGTCAGCGCCGGGTTGCCGCGCTTGGGCTTGGCCAGAGGCGAGAGCGCGAGCGGGTAATCCAGTACGAACGTCGGCTCCTCGAGCTCCGATTCCACCAGCGACTGGAAGAGCTCATCCAGGAGCGCGGGGCCGCGCAGCTCCGCAACGCGCGCGACACCGGCGCGCGACGCGAGGTTCCGCCGCTCCTGTTCGGATGCGGCCATCACGTCCACCCCCGCGGCGCGATTGAGCGACGGAACCCACTCCAGACGCCTGAACGGCGGGCTGATCGTCGGCACTTCCGCCGCCAGCCCGGGCGTCTCGCGGACCGCGCGCGCTGCCACCACCAGCAGCGACTCGACCCGGTCGAGCATCGCGTGATAGTCGGCAAACGCCTCGTAGAACTCGAGCATCGTGAACTCGGGGTTGTGACTGCGGTCGATGCCTTCGTTCCGGAAGTCGCGCCCGATCTCGTACACCCGCTCGAACCCGCCCACCACCAGACGCTTCAAATACAGCTCGTCGGCGATCCGCAGGTACAGCGGCATGTCCAGCGCGTTGTGGTGCGTGATGAACGGACGCGCGAACGCGCCACCGTACATCGGCTGCAGGATAGGCGTCTCGACCTCGAGAAATCCCTCGCGCTCCAGGTACGACCGGGTGGCG
>DASUUI010000065.1:0-3893 GCA_036374155.1 Gemmatimonadaceae bacterium
GGCGGAGTACTTCCGTGACGTCGAGAACGCCGACGTGCTCGTGTTCATCGACAACATCTTCCGCTTCACGCAGGCTGGATCCGAAGTGTCTGCGCTGCTCGGCCGCATGCCGAGCGCGGTCGGATATCAGCCGACACTTGCGACCGAGATGGGTGAGCTGCAGGAGCGGATCACTTCCACGCGGACAGGCTCGATCACTTCGGTGCAGGCGATCTACGTGCCGGCCGACGACATCACCGATCCGGCGCCGGCCACGGCGTTCGCTCACCTCGACGCCACGGTCGTGTTGTCACGCGCGATCACGGAGCTGGGCATCTACCCGGCGGTGGACCCGCTTGCCTCTTCCTCCCGGATTCTCGATGCGCAGTTCATCGGTGACCGTCACTACAAGGTCGCAACCGAGGTGCAGCGCATCCTCCAGCGGTACAAGGAGCTGCAGGACATCATCGCGATCCTCGGCATGGACGAGCTCTCCGAGGAGGACAAGCGGATCGTCGGCCGCGCGCGCCGGATCCAGCGCTTCATGTCACAGCCGTTCTCGGTCGCGGAGCAGTTCACCGGCATCAAGGGCCGCTACGTGAAGCTGGAGGACACGATCTCCTCCTTCGAGCGTCTCACCGCCGGAGAGTTCGACCAGTTCCCCGAGTCCGCATTCTTCATGGCGGGCGGAATCGAGGACGTGATCGAGAAGGCCAACCAGATGGCGAAAGCGTAACTACAGCGGTTAGCGATTAGCGGAAGGCAACTGCTTAACCGCCGTTCCGCAGTCGCTTTCCGCTAACGGCTAATCGCTAACCGCCCGGCGCAACCAAAGATGCTAAGAGTCTCAGTCATATCTCCCGAACAGACACTGTTCGAAGGTGAAGCCGAATCTGTCACCGCTCCGGCGTTCGACGGCTCGCTCGGCATTCTCTCCGGTCACGCGCCGATGGTCACCCTGCTCGGCAGCGGCGAGCTGCGGCTCGACGGCAGCAATCTCGTGGGCGCGCGGCGGTTCACGGTGCAGGGCGGTTTCCTCCAGGTGGCCGACGATCACGTCCGGATCGTGACGGAGCGCGCGGCAGCGCTCTAGCCTACGGCAGCCGCGACGTCGCGGGCGATGCCGTGGTGTCCTCGCGCTCCGGCCGCCGGATCCTGAAGCTGAACGGTTGCTCCACGAGCTGTCTCACCGGCCGCTCGTCGATGCGCGCCGGGGTGAACCGCATGTGGGGAATGGCGGCGCGCACTGCGTCAGCGAACTCCCGGCGCGTCGCCGAGAGTATCTCCAGCGAGCTGCTGTCTGCCAGCCCGCTGGGCTCGACGACGTAGCGCACCAGCACCGTTCCCTCGACGCCTTCGCTCAGGAGCGATGGCGGGTAAGCGGGAGCCGCACTGTTGGCCATGCGCGCTGCCTCCTCGTCCACCTCGATCACGGTGAATACCGGCTCGTCGCTTTGCGTGGGCGAGGGAGGCCCGCTCTGATCTCCTCTTTCACCCGGCTCGGGAACCCGGGACGGGGCCGGGCTTTCCTGTCTGGCAGGCGCCTGATCCGGACCGGATCCGGTTCCACCCGTGCCGAGCGCCACGTACCTGACCCGTTCGCCTCCGCCCATGTCCGATACGGGCCGGTTTGGTGGCGCGAGATAGAACACCGGGCGGAAATCAGGGTCTTCCAACTCCGCGGGAAGCGGTCCGCTGGCGCCCACGAAGGCAGCGACCAGCGCGACGTGCGCCGCGACGCTGATGACGACGGCAGATGGCGAGACTCGCATCCCGCCGAACCTGTCGTACCAGCCGCCGATTACGCGCGCTGCCCGGTTGCGCATAGGAACGTCATGCCCCCGTTGTGAACTGATACTTATGCCGGGCATCGCTCCCAGCAAGACCGCAGGGAGCCAATGACTTGACGCCAGCCGTCCCCTCTGACACGCTTTCGGTGTAACCAATTCGCTGGAGCGGCGGAACGCGCGCGCTTTCCCCCATACTGCTGCTGCTCGTGACGGCGGCCCTCACGGCGCCAGCTGCCGCGCAGGAACGCTGTACCCCCGCGCCCGACGCGCGCACCGCGACCCTCACAGGGACGGTGAGGCAGGCGTCCGGCCGTCCGCTGGCAGCGCTGGTTGTGACGGCGCACTGGCGCGGGTGGGAGTACGGCGCCGGGCGGTTGCTCGAGCGGGACCGGGAGCAATCGGGATCGGTCGATGCGGCTGGCAACTACGCCCTGTGCGGCCTGCCGCGCGGCGTCCAGCTGCTCGTCGAGGTCCGCGCCGGCCCGCGCATCTCATCACCCCTGATGCTGCCCGCTGCGGAAGCGGAAAGTCGCCGGCTGGATCTCACGCTGAACGACGATCCCGCTACCGCGGCGCTCGAGCTGGCAGCTGGACGCCTCCGCGTTGCGTCGGTATCGGGCATAGTCGTGGACAGCGCGGGCGCTCCGGTGCCGGGCGCGCACGTGACGCTGTCGGGGAGCAGCGCTTCCGCGGTCACGGGGGAGGGAGGGCGTTTCGAGCTGACCGCACCAATCGCCGGCAAGCACGTTCTTTCTGTGCGACGACTGGGCTTCAGGGCAGAATCCCGCGTCGTCGCGTTGTCGGCGGGCGAGCCGGCGGAAGTCACGCTGGTGCTCGCTGCGGTGCCTGTGCGCCTCGCTGAGGTGGTCACTCTCGCTGCGTCCAGCGAGTTCGAGCTGAGCAGCGGCTTCGGCGAGCGCAGGCGGCGCGGGCCCGGCGTGTTCTTCGATCGGAGCGATATCGAGCGGCGCAAGCCGCACCAGCTGACCGATCTGCTTCGTTCGGTGTCCGGCTTTCGCGTCGAGCGCCGTCTCACCCGCTGGGGATACCAGACGACCGCGGTGATGGATCGTGCAACCTCCGGCAGCGTGGGTTGCCCGATTGATTACTACGTGAACGGGCACGAGTACACGCCCACCAGCATGGGAATCGACAGCGACGTGCCCGCCTCCCAGATCGAAGCCGTCGAGGTGTACAAGCCAAGTCAGACGCCGCCCCAGTTTCTGGGGATGCACTCCAGGTGCGGCGCGGTCGTCATCTGGACGCGTTACAGGGCGCACGAGCTCGACGGCTGACCGCGGCTGGCGCCAGCCCGCGAGCCCGACATGGCTTGTATCTTGCCCCGGATCGACTTCGATCCTCTTACCGCGTGAAGTGTAAATGCCGGACCAGGAACGTCCCCGGGTGCTCGTGGTTGACGACAACCACGACAACGCCGACATCATACGCGAGTACCTCACCTCGCTCGACTACCCCGTCGCCGTCGCCTATGACGGCGACGAGGCGCTTCGGCTGTTCGAGGAGCAGCGGCCACCCATCGTGCTGCTGGACGTGATGATGCCCGGCCGCGACGGGTGGGAAGTCTGCAGGGAGATGAAGCAGCACACCGAGCACGGTCGCAACGTCCGGGTGATCATGGTCACTGCGCTGCACGACTGGGTTGACAAGCGCCAGGCGATTCAGAGCGGCGCGGACGACTTCATCGAGAAGCCCTTCGAGCTCGCCAAACTCGGCGAGGCGGTTCAGCGCAACGTCCGACGCCTGCCAGCCCACTCCTAGGGCGTGGACAGGAACCATTTCTTCCACGACGAGCAGACGGGGGTGCCGACGCTGCTCGCGGCACTCGACGAGCTGCGTCACCAGATCGTGGAACGGGGCGAGCTGCTCGTTCTGTACTTCAACTTCCGGCGCTACTCGAAGATCGAGGAGATCTACGGCTGGGAGAAGCTCGACCAGGTTCTGACGACTACGGCCTCGGCGATGCGCGCCCACCTCGCCGGAACCCCACTGGCCAATGCCGCTCTCGTGGTGCCGTCGGCCGGCGACGACGACTTCATGCTGCTGCACGTTCCTCCGCCGGCCACCAACGCGATGACCGAGGCACAGCTGACCGAACTGGTCACC
>DASUUI010000066.1:0-12179 GCA_036374155.1 Gemmatimonadaceae bacterium
ACATCAACATCGCCACGCTCCGCCTCACGCGGAAACAGCGCGGCGGTGACGCATTCATAGTGATCGAGTGCGACGATCCTCCGACCGAGGATGTCGTGATGGAGATAGGCGGATTCTCCTGGGTGCACTGGGCGCGGCGGCTGGAGAAGGTTTCGGCCTGAGATGTACAAGGCGCTGGCGGACGCGATTCGCGATGCGGAAGCGCAGGGCGTTCCGCTCTCCGCCGTTGCGCTCGAGCTGGAGTCGGCGGACCAGGGCAGGCCGGTAACCGAGATCAGAGAGGCGCTCGGCAGAGCTCTGGCTGTGATGCGCGGCGCAGTGGACCAGGGGATGGTCGGCGATCTCTACTCGGCTTCGGGGCTCGTCGGTGGCGATGCCGCGAAGCTTCGCACCGGGCCGGCAGGCCCGCTCGCGAACACGCCGTTCCGCGACATCCTCGCGCGTGCGCTCGCGGTGCAGGAAGTGAACGCCGCAATGGGCGTGATCGTGGCCGCGCCGACCGCGGGTGGCGCAGGCGTACTTCCGGCCGTGCTGACCGGCCTTGCATCGGCGCGGGCTGTGTCCGACGAGAAGGTGGTGGATGCGCTCGCGACCGCAGGGCTCATCGGTGCCGTAATAGCGGAACGCGCTTCACTTTCGGGAGCTGAGGGCGGTTGCCAGGCTGAGACCGGCGCGGGGACCTCCATGGCCGCGGGAGCCAGCGTCGAGATGCTCGGCGGCTCACCCACCCAGGCCGGGCATGCCGTGGCGCTGTCGCTGCAGGGAATGCTGGGTCTGGTATGCGACCCGCTCGGTGGGCTGGTCGAGCTGCCCTGCGTCTACAGGAACGCCACCGGCGCGGCGATCGCGCTCGCAGGGATCGAGATGGCAATGGCTGGAATCACCTTTGCAATCCCGGTGGACGAGGTCATAGATGTGATGGGCGAGATCGGGCGCGAAATGGACGTCCGTTATCGGGAGACCGCAGGGGGTGGACTCGCGGCGACCCCCACCGGGCGACGTCTCGCGAGGGAGAGGCTGTACCAGATCAGGCGGACCGATTAGAGCAGGCCGGGATGCTTGGCAACCCGCTCCACAGGTTTGGGGCGAAGGGCCAACGACCGCGGCGCGTACTGGGCACATCCGGTCCGATTGGCGATCGGGTTCAGTCTGAATCGCAGCCCGCGAGTCAGCCTGTTCATCTGACCGCCTTGCTAGTCAGGTACCGGCAATAGCGGTTCCGGTCCAGTTAACGGCTGGTAGACACGACCTCGGGCGAGTGCAGCCGGGATCTGTGTAATCCCGACTTTGCTCGCCTCTCGCCGGGACCTTGCGATTCGGTCACTGATGATGGGACTCTCCGCGCACGGCCGAATTCCTGGGGCGGTGATTCGTTCAAGCAGCCAATCTTCGAACTGCTGCGTGGTGTCTCTCGAAGCGCTATCGAGTTCGAGAAGAAAGTTGCGGAACCCCGTGGTTTGGCTGGTGCACTCTGCGAGCGCTGCAATTACGCCTGCATACTCGGAGGCAACTCTGTTGGGGACCTGGTAGACGTGCAATGCCGTGGTCGGCTTAATCGACGCCGCTGCATCGAGAGTTAGGACGAGACGGCGAGTAGCCGAATCACTAACGTCCACAAAAAGCGCAATGACGGAGGAAGCCGTGCTATCGCCGAGCACGAGTCCCCGATTCTCGATTGAGATTGGCACATCCTCGAGATATCGCGTCAGCTGTTCCGAGGAGGAGGCCTTCTCGCGTTTTGTGACTGCAAAGGCCGTTCCCAAGGCTGTGGCGCTTAGGATGAGAAGTACAACTCCTTCCGGCGAGAAACCGCGCATTACGGACCGGATCTTTGAGGCTCTCATAGCCTATTCCCACTGCAACGATAGTTGATAATTGCTTCATAACAGCATGGCCACAGGGTGTCGGCCAGCTCTCGGACAGGGGGATCAGATGACACGTGGAAACAAAGTCCTCGCGGCGGCTCTTGGGTTCCTAACGGCTACGGGTGCGGGTATGCTTTTGGCTCGACCTGCTACGGCGACCACAACCGCCCTTTCTGGATGCGTTGAGTTTGCGAGCTGCATTAACCCTACGGAATGCGCATTCAACTCGACAGTCAGCACGTGCATGTTCATAGAGGGCGTGTGCTTCACGAACTGGGACACGGCAGGCAGGTGCGAACCCGTTTTCTAGAGCGCCGCGATAAGGTCCTGCCGTAGCTTCAGACCACGGCGCCAGACCCCAATCGAAGGCTGCGAGGTATCTGTTGGGAGGGTGATCTCCACGTGCGGTTAGTTGCCGTACTTGTGCCATGGTGGGCCCCACTCGCGTTCGTGTCTGATGGCCTCACGGATCGTGTGTCGGGGCCTCAGGCGTCGACACCCGCCTCGATCCGCATTCCTATAGTCGGAGCCGCTGCGATCCGGGGAGGCATTTCTCTGGAACCTGCGGTCAGAACATCTCGTGGCGACTTGGTAGTGTCGCGCCGCGAGCTCGCCGCCGTAGAGGTTTACGACCGTCGCGGTCGGTTGGTCGGCCGGCTCCCTCGCAGGGGCGACAACGTACTCGCTTTACCGCCCATAGCCTTAGATATGTTGCCGGGCGATACACTCGTTCTGCTGGATCGACGTTCTCGCACGTTGGCGTTGTATGCTCTCGTGCAGGGACGCGAACCGGAATTGACTCGAAGGATTTCGCTGCTGCGCCAGTATGACGATTTGTGCGCACTTCAAGGGAGAGTGGCGCTTCTCAGCTCAGTGAGCGGTTCGATAGATATGCTGGACGTCGGCCGGTCCAAGGTTTCGCATACTTGGAGCACGCTTCCGAGGCTTGAATCGTCGGTCGCCCGCGGCCCCAGGAACGCGCGCCTAGTATGCAACCCAAGCCGAGAGCAGGTGTACGTTGTTGGCATGACGACCCCAAGACTTCGCGCCTTCGACCGGACAGGATCCCTGGTCTGGGCGAGGCTTCTCTCGTTCCCACAACCTCGCCACTCAAGCGGTAGTTCTCGGAACAGCGGGCGGGTGGTTGCAACCGCGGACTACGCGCTGGTGCGAGCGGTTTTGATAGATCCTAGCAGTCTCCTCGTTCAGTTCAGACCTGTGCTACCGGATCATGAGCGATGGGGCCAGGACGGCCCGCTTCTCTCTATCCTCCTCGCAACAACGAGCGGGCGGGAGATCTGGCGCGGTACGACAACCGCCTTGGTCCTCGCAGCGGATGCTACGGGCTTGCTTGTGTTCGATGCTCCCTCAGGCAGCGTGATTCGTGTGGATCGGTCACAGCTGAACGGGAGGCAATAAGTGCGGATTGCTGGATCATTCAGTCCTGTTAGAATAGTCGCATTCGCAAGTTTGTTGATTGCCGGCACAATGCTGACGTCCCATGCACGTTCGCTGGCCGTTTCAAAATCTACATCAGATCTGGCCCGAACCTCACGCTCTGGTGATGAGCTTGTCGCTGTTCTGTTGATCACGCCTACGTGTGGAGCCGCGCAAAGCGAGTCCTTTAAGGAGAGCCTTCGCCAAGCGCTCGCCGGGTTCCGAACCGTGGCGCGAGTGCATGGCTATCAGCCCTACGTCGTCGGCGTAGCGCTGAGCTCGAACTCAGAGCGTACTCTGGAGTTCATCTCATCACTTGCGGTGTTCGATGAAGTTGTGGTCGGTCGCGGCTGGCTCAGTTCCGGTGCTGTCAGCTACATCTGGCGAGACATTCCGGGCGTTGCCTCTGTTCCTCAACTCCTGCTTTTGCACCGGAGGGTAGAGGTTAGCGCAGACGGGTGGTTCATTTCCCCAGACTCACTGCTCCTTAGGCTGACCGGAGCTGGCGATATTGCTCAATGGGCTGCCGCTGGGTCACCTCTTGACCTCTGAGAAGAGGCCCCGGCAGCGGATTTCGATGAGCGTCGTGTGTTCACGCCCGGTTCTCTTACCGCGCGTGCCATGAAGCTGCGGGAAGGGTCCTTGTCGCGTTGGCTTCGTGTTAGTCTGTCAGCACGGCACCGGTTTCTGCGGCTGTGCCTGTTGGCTGGAACTGTCACCCCTGCGGGACTGTCTGCGCAAGCGGCGTCGCCACTTGTCGTGATCGTCACCGACGCGGCTGGCAGGCCGGTCCCGGACGCACTGGTGTCGATCGCCAATACTGCAGAGGTTCGCACAGACACATTGGGCAGCGCTGCAATCCGCCCCCCCAGGGGGGAGTTCACTCTAACGGTTCGCAAGGTCGGTTTCGTGGAGGCACGGAACCGAGTTCCTCCGGCAGCATCACGATCCGCTGAGATTCGCGTCCAGCTTATCGCGGTTCAGCGTCTCGCGCCCGTCCGGGTCGTCGGAGAACGCCGACTGCCGGCAGAACTCGAGAGGCGCCGGCAGGAACGGCGCGGCACGTTTTACGGTCCCGAAGAACTGGCGACAGCCCCAAACCTCAAATCGCTACTCGGGCGAACGAGGGGCGTTGCCATCGACGGAACGGGCGATTTCCTGTTGCGGATGCGGCACCCCGCACAGGGAGGCGACTGCTGGGCGGATGTGTATATCGATGGGGTGCTCACGGCGCCGTACGTAAAGAGCTTCAATGAGCCTCGGTCTCGCGCACGATTGAAGTACGAAGAGCTGTCGATGCTTCCCCCATCGCACGTCTACGCGATGGAGATCTACCCGCGTGCGTCGCAGGCTCCACCCAGCGTCGTCGGAGTGCGTGACGGTTGCGGCGTCATCCTGGTTTGGACCGAACCGTACGCATACCACCAACTGCGAGCGCAGGAGCTACGTGAGCGGGCCGAAGCGAATCGCCGAAATGTCGACTCCGCGACTACGCCTGGCCAACCCTGACGGGTGGTAATCGGCCAGGGGAGTCGGAGGAAGCGTCTGTCGCGCGACGCTCCCCGGTCCGTGCCACAGTTCCATCGGTCCGGGCTGCGAATTCGTCGTCACAAGCAGTAATTTCCGTTAGTACGAATTCAGGGCAGTTGAAACTGAGCTGCCTTCCGGCTCGTAGCTTCCTTAACCAGGATATCACTATGGGCATCTTCGACCGCATCGCGCGGCTCTTCCGATCGAACGTCAACGAACTCATCTCCCGGGCTGAAGAGCCCGAGAAGATGCTGAATCAGATCATCGCCGACATGCGCACGCAGATGGTGCGCGCCAAGCAGCAGGTAGCGGCGGCGATCGCAGACGAGAAGCGTCTCCAGGAGCAGACGGTCCAGGAGCTGCGCCAGGCCGAGGACTGGGAGCGGCGCGCCATGCTGGCGGTGCGCGAGAACCGCGACGATCTGGCCAAGCAGGCGCTGGTCCGCCGCAGCGAGCACGTTGCGCGCGGCTCCCAGATGCAGATCACCTGGGAGGCGCACAAGCAGGAGACAGACCGCCTCAAGAACCAGCTCCGCGAGCTGAACGACAACATCGAAGAAGCGAGCCGCAAGAAGAACCTGCTGATCGCCAAGCAGCGGCGCGCTCAGGCGCAGGAACGGATCGCGGAGACGATGTCGCGAATCTCCGACAAGTCTGCATTCGAAGCCTTCGCCCGAATGGAAGAGAAGATCTCAGCCAACGAGCTGAGGGTCAGGGCGAGCGTCGAGATCGACGAGGAGTTCTCCGGCGACGCGCTCGGGCGCGAGTTCAGCCGGCTGGAGTCCGGGTCCGCTTCGGAGAGCGCCGAGATCCAGCTGCTGGATCTCAAACAGAAGATGGGAATCCTTAGCTCCGGTACCCCGGGCACGGGCCGACGCCTCGGCGCCGGCGAGACGCAGGACGCAGAGGTGATCGAGTCCTCGTCGGAGGAAAAGACTGGCCCGTGACGATGTGAGCGCGGCCGCGGCCGCCGCGGTTCGCGGCCGCGTTGCCCCGGTGGCGGCCGGGCTGGTCCTCACCGTACTGCTCCTGTGGCTGATGGGGGTGGCGGCAGAAGTCTTCCTTCTGCTCTTCATCTCCGTCATCCTCTCGCTGTATCTCGGGGCGGTAACCGATTTCTTCACGACACGTGGCCGCATGCCGCGTCGTCTTGCCTTCGCGCTCGCCATCATCGTCACGCTGCTCGGTATCGGCGGGCTGATCGCGCTACTGATCCCGCCGGTGGTCGAGCAGACTGGCCAGCTCATACGGGTGCTCCCGGAATACGTGGAAGGCTGGGAGCGCTCGATCGATCGATTCGCCGCGCGATTTCCGGCGGCTTCCGATTTCTGGCGACCCGGTGAGCATCGCGTGTTCCGCGCGATCTACGATCAGGTTTCCGGCGCCTTCACCGACGTCGTCCCCAAGGTCTTCTCCTTCGTTCATGCCGTCATCAACGTGTTCGCGGTCGCGGTGATGAGCATCTATCTCGCGCTCCAGCCGGGGCTGTACCGCGAGTGGCTGATCGCGCTGTTCCCCCCGATACATCGCGACCTCGTGCGCGACGTGCTGCGCGAGCTGGCGGACACGCTCCGCGCGTACATCACCGGAATGCTGTTCGCCATGTTCGTTCTGGCGATGCTCACCGCGCTCGGACTTTATCTCCTGCGTGTTCCGTACTGGCTGACGTTCGGGGTGTTCACCGGAATCGTGGCCGTCGTGCCGTTTTTCGGCACTCTCGTTTCAACGATTCTGCCAGCCGCGTTCGTGCTCGGTGGTCCCGGTTTCGGCGGCTTTGGCCCCGGCGGCCACGCGGTACTCGTGATCCTGCTCGGCGTCCTGATCCACCTGATCGAGAGCAACGTCATCGCGCCGATCGTGATGCAGCGCAAGGTGGAGTTGCCGCCGGTGCTGACCATCATGTCCGTGCTTGTCTTCGGTCTGCTCCTCGGAGCGATCGGGCTGGTCGTCGCCGTGCCGGCTCTCGCAGTGCTGATGGTGATCGTCCGCCGCATCGTCATCAACCGGATCTATGAGGGCAAGGGGTTCCGCCGCGCCACCCGCGACCGGACCCTGCTCCTGCGGGTGCCCGTCCCCGAGGGTGGGGTGCTGCTGCCCGCGAATGGCGAGGTGGACGTGATCGCCGTCCGCGAGAGGGGCGCCACGACTCTCGTCCCCCGCATCTGAACGGCGACCCCCGCACGGATCTGATGACGCCTGGCTGACCTTCCCCAGCCATACTGACCCGTCTTCAACCGACGGAGGCGGCATGCACAGATACGCGGGCGGTCGGTGGGCACGGAGGCTGATACTGGGGTTCGCGGCGGTGACGCTGATGACGGGAACCCCGTCGCGAGCCTGGGCCGGGTGCCTGGAGGAAGCGATCGCGTCGTGCCAGAAGGAGTTCTCCAGCACGAGCGACAAGCTCGTCGGGATCCTGGGCTGGTGCTACATCATCCGCACTGCGTGGTGCGAGCTTTTCGACGTCAAGGACTCGTGACCCCACGCGGCTGGATCGGCGCCGCCGTGCTCGCGACGGGAGTCGCGGGCGCGGTTGCGCTCCTCGCTGGTGACGCCCCGGCACCGCGTGGTCAGGTCGTGAAGGCGGTTGATTCGCTGCCGTGGGATCAGGTTCTCATCGACGGACGGCCCGTCAGCGCGGCCGCGAGGCCGACAGCCGTACTGTACATCCTGCCGACGTGCGAGCATTGTGACTCAGCCGCCGTCACGTTCGCGAGCACGGTTGGCAGAATCGGGTTGAATGGCCTGATAATCAGCGCCAGCAGCCGGGCGCGCGCAGAGGAGTATCGCCTCCGCTTCGAACTGCCGACGCTCGCCACCGACAGCACGCTGGCGTTCGCGCGCGCCGCTGGGATCAACGTCGTGCCGGTGCTCGGTCGTCCGGCAGGCGCCGGCCGGATCGCCTTCGCTCCCCTGAGCAGCCCGTCACTCATCCGCCACTACCTGAAGGCCGGCCATTGAGGCGTCGCAACGAGGCACACCAGTTCGTCGTCACCGCATCGTCGCTGTCGCTGCGACACTTCCGTGCCGCGTGGCGCTCGCGGCGACTGCTCGCCGTCGCCGGGGTGATCGCCGTTTCCTGGCTCGCCCGCCCCGAGATGTGGTCGCCCACCGCAGCACTGTGGGGCGGCTTCTTCACCGCGATGCTCGCGGCGGCCGTGGCTGGCGGAGCGATCATCGCCCAGGAGTTCGATTCCGGAGCGATGGCCCTGCAGCGGCTTCACCGCGCGTCCACGGCGCAGATCACGGTCGGGTCGCTCATCTATCTCGTAGCGGTTACGCTGATCGCGTTCATGATCTGGGTCGGGGCTGCCCTGATCACCGACCCGGAGATGCGGTACGCCCCGCTCGGGCTCCCGATTGCGGCCTGCATGCTCGCCCTCGCAGCCTGGTGCACGATTCTCACCTTCCTCGGCTCCTTCATTCCGGGATACGGGAACGTTGCTGCCGGCGGGGCGCTCGTTCTCTTCGGTGCCGCAGACACACTCGGCCGGTACCCGGTCATCTCGCGCGCGCTCGAGGTGCTTCGCGACCTCCTGCCGCTGCCACGGCAGGCCGCCGAGATCCTGCGAAAGCTCCAGGCCGGACGACCGATCTCGGAGGACGTCCTGGTCCTCGTGCTCGGCTCTGTTGCCTTCGGCGCAGCCACGATCCTGGTGCTCGATCGGCGCGACCCGGCCAGCGGGTGGCGACGATGACGCTGGTGGAAGTGCGCCGCGCGGAAAAGTCGTGGCGCCTTCGCGGCCGGCGCCACTGCGCGCTGACGCAGGTCGATGTGGATGTGCTCGAGGGAGAGATCCTCGGAGTCGTGGGACCAAACGGCGCGGGGAAGTCCACGCTGCTGCTTGCCGTCGCGGGGCTGCTGACCCTGGACACGGGATCGGTGCGGATGCGCGGGCGCGACGTGCCCCGCGGATCAGATGGCACAGTCGGCTACTCTCCCGAGCGCGTCGCTTACAGTCAGACCGAGACGGTTTCCGAGGTGCTGAGGACGTTCCTTGCCCTCCGCGGCGTGCCCTCGGCGCCCGCGCGTCGCCTCACCGAGCATGCACTGGACTCGGTCGCCATGCAGGACGACGCCTGGAAGCGCGTTGGCTCGCTGTCCCGCGGGATGCTGCAGCGGCTGGGACTGGCGCAGGCGCTGCTGGGCAGCCCTGCGCTAGTTCTGCTGGACGAAACGCTGTCCGGCCTGGACCCGGTGGTCCACCACGGCGTCTGCCAGCTCATCGCCGGGCTTCCGGCTGCGGGGACTACGGTGGTCCTCTCATCACATGATCTTGCGGCGGTGGAGGAGCTGGCGACGCGAGTCGTGGTCATGAATGAAGGACGCGTCTGCGGAGTCCTGAGCGCGGCGGAGTACGCGCGACCGGGAAGCCTGCGGCGTCGCTTCCTCGAACTGCTCAACGTCGGGAGTGAATCGCCGTTGCGGGCAATGACGGGGTAACGGAGCAATCCTGCGATGGCGTTAGGATCGCGCCTCTCTCACACGGAGGCTGCGATGCGGGGTCGTTCACGCTGGTGGGGGCGGGCATTTGCCGCGATTTCCGCGGTAGTCATACTCGGCGGGGCGGTGCCGGCTGGCGCGCAGCAGAGCTGCGCCGCACGGGCAGTCGAGTCCTGCGACCGCGAGTTCTCCGCCTGGTACTACAAGGCACTCGGCATCCTGGCGTGGTGCTACGTGCTGCGCACGGCACAGTGCGAGATCTATGAGGCGGCCACCTAGCCTTCGCTGACCGCCGCGGGAGCGTTGACGCTGTGGGCCTGACGCCTAGCTTCCGCTGCAATGTCTGAGCTCCGGCTGTACAACACGATGACGCGCACCGTCGAACCGTTCGAGCCAGCGGACGGAAAGACGGCGCGCGTGTACACCTGCGGGCCAACGGTTTACAACCCGGCCCACCTCGGGAACTTCCGCACATTCCTGTTCGAGGACCTGCTGCGTCGAACGATCAGGCTTGCGGGGTGGGACGTGATGCAGGTGATGAACCTGACCGACGTGGACGACAAGATCATCAGGCGCGCGAGCGAGCAGGGCGTCACGATCGGCAAAATCACGCGACCCGTCGAGGAGGTCTTCCACGAGGATCGGCGCTACCTCCGCATCCAGGACGCCGAGCTGTATCCGCGCGCGACGGAGCACATCCCGGAGATGATCGATCTGGTGCGCCGGTTGATGGAGCGCAACGTCGCGTATCAGGCCGAAGACGGCTCGATCTACTTCGCCATCGACCGCTTCCCGGGCTATGGCCGGCTTTCTCGTCTCGATACGCGGGAGATCGTCCCCGGTGCGCGTGTCGCGCAGGACGATTACACCAAGGAGAACGCGCAGGACTTCGCGCTGTGGAAGGCGGCCAAGCCGGAGGACGAGGCGGCAGGGGCCGTATGGGACTCGCCGTGGGGCCGCGGTCGCCCAGGCTGGCACCTCGAGTGCTCGGCGATGGCGATGAAATACCTCGGCGACACGCTCGATCTGCATGCCGGCGGTGTGGACTTGGTGTTCCCACACCACGAGGATGAGATCGCCCAGTCGGAGGGTGCGAGCGGGGAGCCGTTCTCCCGATTCTGGTGTCACGGCGAGTTCCTGCTGATCGAGGGCTCCAAGATGGCCAAGCGGATCGGCAACGTCTCGACCGTTGCCGACCTCAAGGAGCAGCGTGTACCCGGCGCCGCTTTCCGACACTTCGTCTTCTCGTCGCACTATCGCAAGCAGCTCAATCTCAGTGGAGAGGCGCTGGAAGGCTCGATCGAGGCCGTCCGGCGCGTGCGGGACTTCCACGACCGGCTCGCCGAGTCGAAGGGGGGAACCCCAGGGATGGTCACCGCCGCCGAGGAGCTGGAGAGGGAGGTGAGGGACGCCCTTTTCGACGATCTGAACGCCCCGGAGGCGCTGGCTGCGCTTTTCACCTTCATCCGGCGGATCAACGCGGAGCTCGATCGCCGCGGCGCCGGCGCCGAGTCGCTCGCCCGGGCGAGGTCCGCTTTCGAGATGGCCAACGGGGTGCTCGACATTCTGCCGGATGCTGCGGGGGCATCGGAAGAGCTGTCGGCCTGGGTCGAGGAGCGGATCGAGGCCCGGAAGCGGGCCCGCGCGGAGCGCGATTTTGCCACCGCGGACGCGATCCGCGCCGAGATCGAAGGGCGGGGGATCTCTATCGAGGACGGTCCCTGGGGGACCCGGTGGAAGCCGCCGACCTGACCATGTTGCGGGGGTGCCCTTTCTCCCCGAAACTGCGTGCCCGAGGCGGTCGCAACGGGCTATTCGCCGCGGTCTGACAGGTCACTTTTCGGCGCGTTGACGCGAGGTCGCAAGTCCCTTACTATTAAAGGCTTGCGCAGAATCGCCGTCCTGCTGACGTAGCTCAATCGGTAGAGCAGCTGATTTGTAATCAGCAGGTTGCGAGTTCGAGTCTCGCCGTCAGCTCTCGCGCCGTTTTGAGACGAGCGGAGCCGGTGCGGGATTCAGCATTGGTCGGCGGGCGACCAGGGCGAGTCGGCGCAGGGAGCGCGGTGGGGTACCCAAGCGGCCAACGGGAGCAGACTGTAAATCTGCCGGCTTATGCCTACGAAGGTTCGAATCCTTCCCCCACCATGGTGGGTGATTGGTTCTCGACGGCCGTGTGTTCGGCAGTCGATCAACGATCAGGAGTGAATGAGAGGACAGTCGCGGGAGTAGCTCAGTTGGTAGAGCGCGAGCCTTCCAAGCTTGAGGTCGCGGGTTCGAGCCCCGTCTCCCGCTCGTAACTACAGCGATTAGCGGTCAGCGATTAGCGGAAAGCAACGGCGGAGAACTAAACGGGAACAGCAGGGATGAAATGCGTTGCTCGCGTAGCTCAGTCGGTAGAGCACTCCCTTGGTAAGGGAGAGGTCATCGGTTCAATCCCGATCGCGAGCTTTGAACAACAGTGAGTAGCGATTAGCGGAAAGCGACCGCGTCGACTGCAGTTCCGCAGTTGCTTTCCGCTAACAGCTAATCACTAACCGCTTAAGGTCTGAAAGGCGTTGGAAATCACGACACACACACGTACCTATCATGGCGAAAGCAAAATTTGAGCGTACCAAGCCCCACGTAAACGTCGGCACGATCGGGCACGTCGATCACGGCAAGACGACCCTGACGGCAGCGATCACGGCGATCCAGGCGAAGAAGGGCCTGGCCCAGTCGGTGGCCTTCGACCAGATCGACAAGGCTCCGGAGGAGCGGGAGCGCGGTATCACGATCGCGACCGCGCACGTGGAGTACGAGAGCGACAAGCGGCACTACGCTCACGTGGACTGTCCGGGTCACGCCGACTACGTGAAGAACATGATCACGGGTGCGGCGCAGATGGACGGCGCCATTCTCGTGGT
>DASUUI010000067.1:0-5912 GCA_036374155.1 Gemmatimonadaceae bacterium
GCGATCCGCAGGTACAGCGGCATGTCCAGCGCGTTGTGGTGCGTGATGAACGGACGCGCGAACGCGCCACCGTACATCGGCTGCAGGATAGGCGTCTCGACCTCGAGAAATCCCTCGCGCTCCAGGTACGACCGGGTGGCGCTCACCATTCGCGACCGGGCGGTGAACAGCGTGCGCACCTCCGGATTCACCGCGAGATCGGCATACCGCTGCCGATACCGTTGCTCGATGTCGGTGAACCCCGAGTGCCGAACGGTCTGGCCGTCCACCATCTCTTCCTTGCCGAACGGAAGGGGCCGCAGCGACTTGGCGAGGACCTGGAACTGATCCACGCGCACCGTGACTTCGCCCGTCTTCGTGCGGAACAGCGGCCCTTCCACCCCCAGCAGATCGCCGAGGTCGAGCAGGTCGAGCAGCGAGAAGCGCTCTTCCCCGAGGGCGTCCCGCCGGAAGTAGAGTTGAATGCGTCCGCTCGCGTCGGCCAGATGGGCGAACGCCGTCTTGCCGTGTGCCCGCCATGACACGATCCGCCCTGCCACCTTCACTGGCGGGCCCTCCTCGATCCCGTCCAGCAGCGCGCGCTTTGCGTCCGCGGCGTGGTGAGTCCGGTCGTACGAGTACGCGAACGGCTCGATCCCCCGGGCCCTGAGCGCCGCGAGCTTCTCCCGGCGTGCGGCGATCACATAATCCAGTTCGCTCGTCAAGCGGCCCGGCCCTGTTCCGCCCCGAACTTCTTCAGGAACGCCTCGAGGAAGGGATCGAGATATCCGTCCATGACCTTGTGAACGTCCGGGAACTTCAGCTCGGTGCGATGGTCGTTCACCATCGTGTACGGCTGAAATACGTAGCTCCTGATCTGGCTTCCGAAGGTGACGTCCTGCTTGGTCGCTTCGATCGCGGCCTTCTTCTCCTCCTGCTTCTCGATCTCCAGCTGATACAGCTTGTTCTTCAGCATCTTGAGCGCCGTCTGCCTGTTCTTGTGCTGCGACCGCTCCTGCTGCGAAGAAACGACGACCCCGCTGGGGATGTGCGTGAGCCGGACGGCTGAGCTCGTCTTGTTGACGTGCTGTCCGCCTGCACCCGAAGCGCGGAACACGTCCATCCGGACATCCTCGTCGCGGATCTCGATGTTGATCTCCTCGTTCACGACCGGATACACGAACACGGATGCGAAGCTGGTGTGTCGCCGTGCGTTGGCGTCGAAGGGGGAGATGCGCACGAGACGATGCACGCCGCTCTCCGGCCGCAGGAAGCCGTACGCATACTCTCCACGGATCTCCAGCACGCAACCCTTGATGCCCGCTTCCTCCCCTTCGCTCTGATCGAGCAGCGCCACTTCATAGCCGTGCCGCTCCGCCCAGCGCGTGTACATGCGCTTGAGCATCTCGGCCCAGTCCTGCGCCTCTGTCCCGCCCGCGCCCGACGAAATCTCCAGCTGCGCGTGGCGAAAATCGTCCGGGCCGCGGAGCAGCGAGCGAAGCTCGAACGCCTCCAGCTCGGCCGTGATCTGGGCCACTTCACTGTCGGTGTCGCGCGACAGCTCCTCGTCCGGGGACTCGCCGAGCATCTGGTCCAGCTCGATCGCGCTTTCCACGCGGGCTCGAAGCCGGTCGTACGGCTCGACCCACGCGCGGAGCAGTTTGAGCTCGCCGACTACCTGCTGTGCGGCTTCCTGGTCGTCCCAGAAGCCCGGCGCGGACATGCGCCCTTCGGCCGAGTTCAGTGCGTGACGCTTGCCGTCGATGTCAAAGGTACCTCCGCAGCTCGTCGAGACGGGTGAGCTGCCGCGCAAGCGTGCGCGTGCGGTCTGATTCTGCCATGTTGACGACGACGATTAGCGGTTGAAGTAAGCGGCCACGGCGGAAGATATCACGGGTCGCGCACCCTGCGGTGCGCGACCCGGTTTGCTGCCGGTCAGAACAGGCGCTTGCCGCCCGCCAGGACTTCGTTCAGCGCGTCCTGAAAATATGTCGTGGACTGGGCCAGCTCCGGCCCGACGTGAGTCACGTAGTCGTCATAGCTCTTCTTGATCTCGTCGCGGAACAGCTCCGGCAGTGTGCCGTCGCGCACACCCTCCGCATGCTTCTCGGGATAGTAGGTCACGATGTCGGAGACGAGGGCCCGCGACAGCCGCTGCGCGCGCTCGTGCGGGTCGCGGCGGAGATACGGATTGACGTGCGCACCGGCAGCCGGCGGCGTGCTGATCGGGCGGCCGGAGGCGGGAGGTGTCGGCACGGCAATCCCGCCCGGCCGCGCTGCCGCAGGCGGCGTCATGTGTGGCTGTTGCAGCGGGGCTAAATTCGCCGGCGGCGTGATCGGCGCGCCCAGCGGTACGCTGGCCGGGGCGGGCGTGATCGATGCGGCCCTCGGACCCGGTGTCGTGGATGGCCACGGCCGCGTCGCGGGCGGCACCGCCGCTGCCTGCGGCGGTGTCGCCGCATACGGCGCCGACGGAGTCGGCATCTCCGGCGTCAGCGGGTTGGCCATGTGGCCCAGGCCGTAGCTCTCCGGGGGACGCGACGCGGGTGGGACCTCATGCGTGCTGTCAAAAGGAGACGCGGTGTGCGGCCACTCGCCCCAGTCCGCGGGTGTGGCGCTTCCCACCGGACTTCCCCACCCGACTATCGGCGTCGGCCCTCCTCCTGGCGGCGTCAGCGGAATCGGAGGCGGTAAAGGATCACTGGCGGGCGGCGCGGGCGTCCATCCGCCGGGAGGCGTGGCAGGCTGCCCTCCCCAGCCACCGGAGGGAGCGGCTGCGCTTCCCCCGGCGGCGACCGGCTCCTCGAACGAGGGCTCCGGCACGTTGATCACGCCGCTGCAGATGGAGCAGCGGGCGCGTACCCCGCCTCCCGGCACCTTGGCCGGATCCACCCGGAAAACCGACGTGCATTGCGGACAGGCAACGTTCATTGATTGCGCCCTCTAGCGCCAACAGGAGGATGGTATGCGATCCTCCGCTCCTGCGGTGTTTTCCCCGGCTCGTCGCTGCGGCGGTCCACCGCGTAAACGGATCCGGGGAGCGATTTCGCGTACGTTTTCATCTCGTTGGCCAGCTCGCTTACCTGCAACGCGTTCACGAAAGTCCGGCGCAGGTTGGTGATCACGCCGATCGACAACGTCATCAGCGGTACCCTGTGCAGGTGCCCGCGCCGGTCCTTGCCGAAAAAATAGCCCGCGCGCCGGTCCTGCTCCGAGTACTGCAGGGCGATCAGCAGATCGAACACCTCCACTATCTCCCCGCACACCCGGCTGATGTCGCCCGGCGCGATGATGAATATGAAGTCATCGCCGCCAATGTGCCCGACAAATCCTGACTCGCCCGCCATCCCCTTGACGCAGTCATGGAGGATCGAGGCGAGTATCCGGATCACCCGGTCGCCCTCCCGGTAGCTGTACCGGTCGTTGTACTCCTTGAAATAGTCCAGATCGGCATAGCACACGGCGAAGTTCTCGCCCGCGGCGATTCTGCGGTCTATCTCGCCCTCGATGGTCGCCGTGCCCGGCAGCCGCGTCGATGGATGGACCCCGGTGTCCCGGTCCGAGCGGCGCAACGTAAGGTCCAGCCGCCGCTGCGACTCCAGCACCGATGTGGACTCCCGCAGTATCTCGTCCGCGAGGCTGTCGCACGCGGTGCTGAACGCCTCGTCTGAGTCGCCGCAGAGGATCACCGCCGGAACAACCCCGGTGTACGAGTCCGCCTTGAGCCGGCGGCAGAGATCGACCGCCCCGGCCGGCTGCCGTCTGGCGTCGAGCAACACGACACGCGGTCGGCCGCGGAGCGCGATGGCCATCAGCTCATCGCCGTCGCTCAACCGGGTGACGGGCAGATGCCGTGCGTCACACCAAGCAGCCACGGCGTCCGGCAGCGGCGTCCCGTCAGGGACGTAAAGGATGACCCCCGCGGCCGCCATCCTAGAAGACGAAGCGGAGGGAGAAGTAGGTCGGCGGTTCGCCGGCGTCCGCCGAGAGGCCATCGAAGGCACGCGCGATGTCGAACGACAGCCGTCCCGCCGCCACCCCGAAGCCAAGCGCCGGGCCGCTCGCGTCGCCGCCGCCCGCGATGTAACCGGCACGAAAGTTCACGCGGTCCTGGTACTGCACCGTCGCGCCGATGCGGAAATCAATGTCGTGACGATACGTGGGCGGAGGGGACGGCCCGTCCGGCGGCGGATCCTCCGGAGCGCTTACCCTCCGCTCGAATACCCGGTCGAGCGCGGTAGCCGCGATGCGCAGCCTGACGTCGCTCACGTACTGCTGAAGCGCGCGGACGTCATAGGAAAGCCCCAGCTCTGCCTGCCGCGCGCGCCGGTCCTTCTGCTGGTTCCGGTACGCAGCGCCGAGCAGCAGCGGACCGGTCCCGCCAAAGCGGTATTGCGCGCCCGCGTCCACCGCGCGGATCGTCTCCGCGCGCGGGGGCAGCTCGCCGCACTGCCCTGTGCAGTCAACGCGCAGCTGGCTGAACTTGAAGTTTGCTCCCGCGCTGAAGCTTCGCCCCGGAGCGATGGAGTACGTCGCGGCGTAGATCACGTTTCGGACGAGTATGAGACCGACTGGCGGCTGATTGGGATCCTCGGTCACCTGCTGCGTGCCCAGGTCAAGGATGTTCACCGAGGCGGCGAAAACACCCCGGGCCCGTGTTGGTAGGACGAACGAGATGGCGTCTCCGGTTCCAGCCACCGTCTGGGAGTGGTGGATGGCCGCCTCCCGGGACCGCTGCCGGGCGATTCCGGCAGGGTTCCACCATATGGCTTCGCTCCCGGCCGAATCCTCGGCTACGAGGGTGTGCCCCTGCCCGGTTGCCCGGGCGCCGACCGGTATGACCAGATACAGGGCCGCGTCGCTCGAGGAAACTCCCTGCGCTGCGGAACCGACCGGAACGCCCGCCAGTGCGACGGCGAGCGCCGCCTGGCTACAGCGGCGTAGCCTCATCCACGAGCAATATGGGAATATCGTCCCGGACCGGATACCGCAGGCCGCACGCGTGACAGATCAGGCTCTGTTCGTGCTCGCGGTACTCCAGCTCGCCCTTGCACTTCGGGCATGCGAGGATCTGCAGCAGCTGTTCCGAAACGGCCATGTCACAGACTCCAGGTTACGAATGCGGGCGTCGTCCGCCGTGACCGTCACCCTACGCGGTAGCCGAAACGCTCCAGCGCGCCGGCGTCACGGCGCCAGTTCGCCGAGACCTTCACCCACAGATCCAGATACACCTGCTCGCCCACGAGGGCCTCTATCTTCCCGCGCGCCGACTCTCCGATCGCGCGGATGCGCGCGCCCTTCGCTCCGATGATGATTCGCTTCTGGCTCTCGCGCTCGACGTAAACTAACGCGCGCACGTACACGGGCGACCGGTCCTCGCGAAACTCCTCGATGACGCATGCGACGCTGTACGGAACTTCCTCGCCAAGCTGCTCGAGCGCTGTCTCCCGGATGAGCTCACCTGCAAAGAATCGCAGCGATTGCGTGCTTATCTCGTCGTCCGGGTAAAGGAACGCGCTCTCCGGGAGCCGCTCGATGATCGCCTGCTGCAGCTCGCTGACGCCTTCACCGTTGAGCGCACTGATGAAGAACGCATCCGGGACGGCGAGCCTCAACTCCTGCCGCCTGTGGGACGGCAGCGCGTCCACCTTGTTGACGACGGTCAGCACCGGTGCGTTCGGAGCGGCCGTGAGATCGGCAGCCTCGGACAGAGGCACCGGGGGTCCTTCCCTCGCGTCCGCGATGTACACTATGACGTCCGCATCTTCCAGGGCCCTGCCCGATGAAGCGCGCATCGCTTCCTGCAGACGATACCGCGGCTCCAGGAGTCCGGGTGTGTCGAGCACGACCATCTGGGTGTCGCCCACCGTATGGATACCGACGACCCGGTCCCTGGTGGATTGCGGCTTCTCGCTCGTGATGCTCAGCTTCTG
>DASUUI010000068.1:0-4005 GCA_036374155.1 Gemmatimonadaceae bacterium
AATCACGACGCACGTGCTCGATCTCTCCCGCGGCAGGCCCGCTGCCGGGCTGCGCGTAGTACTTGGCCGGACGGGCGAGCAGGCCAACGGCGCGCCGGTGCTGGCGGAGGCGTTCACGGACGACGACGGCAGGGTGCGCGAGGAGCTGCCGTGGCTGATCGAGCGAGGGACCTACCGCATAACGTTCGACACGGGCGCGTACTTCCGCGCGCAGGGGATCGACCCGTTTTATCCGGAGGTTACGGTCACGTTCGAAATCACCGACCCTTCCCAGCACTATCACGTTCCACTGCTGCTCAGTCCGTTCGGCTACTCAACGTACAGGGGGAGTTAGCCACAATGCGGCTGTATGGAGCCTCGGAGGCCTGCGCGGCAGGATTGCTACTCTTCCGCTCGCCTCAATGTCTCCACGCGCAACATGCGAGCAAACCCAGCGAGGGATTCGCAGTCTAGCGATTGTCGGACCACTCGCAGGAGCCACTCTGCAGGGGGACGGCTGGACGGCCACCCTGAACTCCGGGTGGGTCGTTCGGCCGGCGGCACGACCTGGCTCATTTGTTATTGTTCGCGAACAGTAAGCTGTGCAGGATACGATGGGAGCACATGCCGCATGACGGTGCGCTGAAGCTGACGTGGGTACTCGCGCCGCACGTCGCGTTTGACATGCTCGTGATTAGCCGTACCCTACTGGTCCACCCCCTCAACACCTCAACTCGCGAGGGTACGATCGATGAAGGTCTGCATCGTCGGAGCTTCAGGGCAGCTCGGCCAGTACATGGTCCAGCACTCACTCGATCGCGGTTACGACGTAGTCGGCGTGTGCCGCGAGGAGAGCGTCCCCAAGCTGGACCGCTTCAAGGACCGGATCAGAATCGTGCCTGGCCGCACCAACGATGCGAAGCTGATCAGCCGAGCAGTTCAAGGGTGCGCGGGGGTACTAACGGTTCTTGCTCCGTGGGGCGTGCAGGGTTACTCGACGGGCACCGCGCAGGCAGTTCTCGACCATTCCGATCCGAGGGCACGCCTAATCTTCTCATGTGGCTGGCATATCACCCGGGACGGTAAAGACCGATACTCACGCAAGCTCGAATGGACCGTCGCCGTGTTCGGCCGTATCGCTCGCTGGCTACGCTTCGCTGACCTGAATGACCAAGTCGAAGCATGCCGGAGGATATTCGCGAGTGATAAAGTCTGGACGGTCGTCCGAGGCAGCGATCTGGAGGAGGGCGTGAGCGAAGGCCTACCGGCGTGGAGCCTGCACGTCGGCGATCCCATTCTGGAAAGCAACCTCACGCGCCGTGTCGATTTCGCGTTGTTCATGGTTGATGCGCTGACAAACGACAAGCTCATTCGGCAAGCACCGGCTATAGTGAGCGCCAGGAGCGCATCGGCGTTGGCTCACGCCGTAGTAGTTTGATCACGGGGCGAATCGGCTCGCATCGCGCGCCGGCCTGGTTCTGCGCTCGCGCCAGTCGGAGCTTCGTGTAAGGCGCCCGTGGCGGAGCATGGTTCGGAGACGTCAAGCCGAATGGAACCGATTGAGGGCTATGCCATGCCCGTGAAGCCGCAGACCGTGACCTCAGGCCGCGAGCACTCCATCCGGTTCGTGTGTGGAGGATTGGCTCCGGGCGGTAAGAATGGAGTGCGGAACGGCATCTATATTCCGGGTTGAGCCAGCGCGACTCATTCCTTCTAGCAAAGGAGGTTCTCATGCAGAGAACCATTGCCTTGAGTGCCGCATTGTTCACGTTGGGAGCCTTTGGATGCGGGACAGGCAGTCCCCCCGAAGCGAAAACGGAGCCCGCACTCCTGACTAGGTCTGAGGCACTTGCGATTGTCGACGAGCTGAACGAGGCCCTCGTCTCGCAGGATGCTCCTCGAATCAAGTCCCACTATGCCGACGACGCGGTGGTCATGGGTCTTGGAGCAACCGCGCCCTTCGCAAACCGCGCGGAAATCGATCAGGACCTCGACCGCTTCGCTGCCGCCGGATTTGACACTTATGACCTCGGTAGCCGGCGCATCCAGATCATCGACGGACGCCATTTCGTTCTCACGGGTGCAAGCACTCTGCGCAACAGCGGTACCGGAGACAGCTTTCCCGTCAGATACAGCGAGGTGGTGGCGAAGCAGGACGACGGGACTTGGAAGATCATTTCGGAGCATATTTCGGCGATGCCCGGGAGTTAGATCGGACGAAGCCGGAAGTGTCGATCGGGACGCCACCTGAAGAGATGCCGCGGGGAATTCGCGAGTTTGCCCTCGTCAGGACGCCCCTGCAGCAGGGGATGGGAGCGTCCCCCCGGGTAGATGCTGCTTTCGATCACCAGCCAACCAGTTTGAGTGGCAAACGAGGCAACGATGTGTAAACCATCAAGCAGCGGGTGAAGTTCAAGGCCTCGCCAGCCATCGTTTACGATCTCCTCGCAGACTCGAAGAAGCGCACCGAGGTGACAGGCAGAATGGCGAAAGTCAGGGACAAGATCGGCGGGATGTTCTCCGCCGATGGGAACGATGTCACGGGCGTGAACGTTGATCTCGTCCAGGGAAGACGAATCGTTCAGGCCTGGCGCCATCGGAGCTTCCCCGAAGGCATTTTCTCGATGGCTGCCGTGACGCTGACTTCGACCTCGGACGGTGGCACGGAGCTGGTACTGACGCATCGAGGCGTGCCGAAAGAGTTGATCGCGCCTGGCGCGAGCAATACTGGTCGAGGATCAAGGCGCATCTCGCTGCGAATGATGTTGCCAGGCGGTAGTCTCCGTCATACTGACGGCCCGATGCTGTACATGATCATTGAGGACTTCCAGGGAGCTCCCTCAGCGTGTGCCCGGCGTCCACCGCCCGAGGATAGCCCGCTCCTCATCGGTAATGCGCGTCTTGTTCGCGGGCGGCATCGTGCGCGTCCCGACCGCCCGCTCACGGATCCGCAGCGACAGCGCGTGAATCTGCTCCGGCGTGTCGAACGCCGCGCCACCGGGCGCCGGACCGAAGGAGTCATCGGACGGCTGCGCCGAATGGCACACGGTACAGCGGCGATCGATGACGCTGCGCACTTCGGCGAACGTCACTTCCCCGCCGGGGTCGACACCAGCGAGTCCGCGGCCCCGCCCCCCAGGCGAGTTCACCAGCAGATACAGCGCGGCGATCCCGACAGCGACGGTAGCAGCAAGGCCGGGTATCCACCGACGGTAGGTGAAGCGCACGTTCATCAGGTGCCGCACCGCGGCGCCGGCGGCGATGAGCACCAGCAGAATGAGCCAGCTGAGCCGATGCCCGTAGAACGACGGGAAATGGCTGCTCAGCATCAGCACTACGACCGGGAACGTCAGATAGTTGTTGTGGATCGAGCGCATCTTCGCCTGCTCGGCGATCGCCGTATCCGAACCGCGGCCCTGCGTCACCCCCGCGACCAGCGCCCGCTGCGACGGCATTATCGTCATCGCGACGTTGCCGGCCATGATTGTTCCCAGTGCCGCGCCGACGTGGAGGAAGGCAGCGCGACCGCTGAGCGCATGCGTCAACAGCCAGGTCAGCGCCACGAGGGCGGCAAGCGAGAGCACCGCGGCGGTCGCTTTCGAGCGGGGTGCAACGAACCGCCAGAGGAGATCGTATGCGAGCCACGCGGCGACTATCGCCCCGACAGCCACCGCGACAGCCGCTGACGGTGAGAGGTCGGGTCGCACCCCGCCGGCGAGGAGCGCCCGGCCACCCGCGTAGTAAACGACGACGAGCAGCACGGCCCCGCTGATCCAGGTCGTGTACGCCTGCCACTTGAACCAGTGGAGCGGGCGCGGGAGCTGCTGGCCCACGAGCAGCGTCTTCTCGAGGAAATAGAATCCGCCGCTGTGGACGAGCCACGTCTCGCCCTGCATCCCCTCGCCCCTGCGCGACGACGGCTCGAGGATGCGATCCAGCCAGTTGAACAGCAGCGAGTTCCCGATCCACATGATGCCCGCGATCACGTGCACCCAGCGGGCAATCAGGTCGAGCAGCTCGAGCGTG
>DASUUI010000069.1:0-21867 GCA_036374155.1 Gemmatimonadaceae bacterium
ACCGCGCCGCCGGCATTGATGAAGGTGAAGACCACACCGGCGACTACGAGCCACAGTCTGGTTCGTCGTGTCATCTGGTACTCCGTTGGCTATGCAGACACTACGCAGGCCGCCAGGCGCGGTTTCGTGCAGCGCCGCTACGGCGCCGTCGCCAGCTCCACAAAGCCGGGAACGCGCGGGATCTGCTGCAATGCCGCGAGCAGCCCTGCCGGTGGCGCGACAAGCTTTCGCGCGCGAAGGTCGAGCCATCCGCCGGTGGACCGGACGATCGCTGCGCGCTCACCGCGCGGGGACCATATCTCGTTCTCCATGACGAAGCGGGCACCGTCGGCGCTCATCGCCACCATTGCGCACGTCACCGTGACGGTGTCGTGCAGCCTGATCTCGCGGAAGTACTCCACCTCGTCCTTCCGAATCACGGGCCCGATCCCGAGCGCCCTGAGCTCACCCGGCGGGAACCCGTGCTCGGACCAGAACGACACCCGCGAGTCCGCTGCCAGGTCAAGGTATGCAGTGTTCGCCAGGTGGCCGTTGAAATCCATCGCTCCCCAGCCTGCGAGAAACTCCCTCGCATAGCGATCGCCCGGAGGTGAAGTCATCGGTCCGGGAATAGACTTCAGCTCGTGACGCTACGCTAGCGGCTGCCCCACGTTTCGTCCGCGCTCGGCCCGTAAGTGCCCGGAACCGGTACGTCCCGCATCCGGAGGTACACGGTCATCTGCCCGCGATGGTGGCTGAGGTGACTGATGTGCTGCCTCACGACCGCGCCGCGCGGCATCGTGAACAACACGTTCCCCTTCATCTTGAGTGACCACGGCACGTCGAAGTCGGAGTCGCTTGCCGCGGAGATGGCCTCGCGCGACTTGCGCACGTTCTCCTCGAACGTCTCGAGCAGCGTGCTCGTCTTCTCGTTGCTGTACCCGCCGCCGGAAGCGAGATCGAGCTCGGTCGTCGTCAGCGTCTGCCCGATCCAGCCCGGCAGCCACGCTATGAGCTGCGCCAGGTGGGCAATCGAGAACGACTTCGCGTGCGGCTTCCAGTTGGGGTTGTCGTCAGGCACCCGCTCGAGAACGCGGCGGGTGATGACCATCTCCTGCTCGAACTCCGGCAGCAGCGTGTCGGCGATGCTCATGCGGCCGCCGCGCGCCGAAGCTCGGCTATGTCGATCTTCTTCATCTTCAGCATCGCCTCCATGGCGCGCGCGGCGCCCGGTGAGTTCGGGTCGCGCCCGAAGAATTCCTCCATCGGGGGCACCACCTGCCAGGAAAGGCCGTACTTGTCCTTGAGCCAGCCGCACACCTGTGCCTGCGGATCGCCGCCCGCGCCCAGCTTCTCCCAGTAGTAGTCGATCTCCTCCTGATCCCTGCAGTTCACCTGGAGCGAGACCGCCTCGTTGAACTTGAAATGGGGGCCGCCGTTGAGGGCAGTAAAGCTTTGCCCGTCCAGCTCGAAGGCGACGACCATCACTGACCCGGGCTTGCCGCCGGTTATCTCCTGGCCGGCCTCTCCGTAGCGCGTGATGGCGGTGATGCGCGAGTTCCTGAAGATGCCGACGTAGTAGTTGGCCGCCTCTTCCGCCTGGGTGTCGAACCACAGGCAGGGCATGATCCGCTGCGTCGCCGCGGGCATGGTCAGTTCTCCGGTCGGGCCTGACCGGTCCACTTCGGTGCCCCGGTCTCGCCGTTGAGGAAGGGAAGCACCGTCGCTGCGAGCTGCGGCGCCATGAAGACCTCGTAATGCGTCAGGTTGGGCAGGATCGCCAGCCGGTTCTTCGACATGTGCTCGCGCATCCAGCCTGCATCCTTCAGGCCGCCGCCGAGCAGCTTGTAGAAGCTGGCGACGTGCTCCAGCGTGAACATGTCGGCGTCCCCGAACACGAGCATCACCGGCATCTGCAGCTCCTTCACGTCCTCAGCCCAGTCGTACGGTCTGCGCATCAGTTCCCCCATGCGGTCGAGCAGTCTGGGGAACTCATCCGGATTGGGTGCTACGGCCTTGTACGACAGGTACATCGGCGTCTCCTTCATGGACTCGGCCATGGCCGCGGACACCGCTGCCTGCATCGGCAGCATCTCAGGGTGAAATCCGCTTTGCGCGTATCCTGCGGAGACGATGACGAGGCGGCGCACGTGCTGCGGATGCTGTACCGCGAGCCGGAACGCCGCTCCGCCCCCGAACGAGTAACCCATGACGTCCACGGCGCCGTAGCCGAGTTGCTTCAGCACGACTGCCAGGTCGTTACCGATGTCGGCAAGATCGATGGCGCGGTCCCCCAGCGGGGTGCGACCGTGGCCGTGCAGGTCCACCGCGATCACCTCTCGCTGCGCCGCGAGAGCCGGAAGCAACGGGCCGAACATGTCTATCGAGCCGAGGCCGCCGTGGAGAAGCAGCAGCGGCTGGCCCTTTCCGTGTATCTCGTAGTAGTAGTTCACGCCGTTGGCCGGAATGCGGCCGCTCCTGTGCGGCACTGATGCGACTGGATCTCCCGTCGAGCCGGCTGCTTCCGTCTGCGCTCCGGCGGATCCCGGAGCGGCGATCGTCGCGGCCGCGAGCAGTGCGAGAATGAGTGTGCTGTGCGCAGCGGTCATGGCTCTCTCCTCGTCAGCCGATGGCGGCGTTCGGATCCATCCAGAAAACCTCCCAGTGGTATCCGTCGAGGTCGTAGAAGCTCGAGAGGTACATGAAGCCGTGGTCCTGCGGCTCGAGCGCCTTAGCTCCTCCTGCCGCCATTGCCTCTGTCACCATGGCGTCAACCGCATCTCTGCTGTCCACGCTGATGGCGAACAGCGCGCCGGTCTCGCTGAGCGTGTCGGGTATGGGCCGCCGGCTGAACTCCCGGAACTTCTCGTTCGTGAGCAGCATGAAGTAGGCGTCCTCGCCGACGATCATGCAGGTCGCCGTGGCGTCGGTGAACTGCGGATTGAAGGTGAAGCCGAGCGCCTCGAAGAATCCGATCGAGCGCTGCAGGTCGTTGACGGGGATGTTGACGAACAGCTTGTGCGCGGTCGCGGGCTTCGTGCCGGCGTTGCTGATCGCGGGCGCTTCCGTCTGTGTGGTGGTCATGATGTCTCCAGGTGGGTTCCGATAATTAGACTGTCGCTTCCCGGAAACTCATCGGTCCCGCCGGAGGGCCATTCCGCGGGACCGTAAGTCATTTCAGGATCACGTGTTTCGCGCCTCCGCCTACGTGAGCTGCATAGGCAGTCCGAACCGGGGAAAGAGCGTCTCGACGTCGAGGAACGAGGTCTGGCTCGTGATGCTGCTGCCATCCATCTCCAGAATGATGAGTGCCCACGGCTGCGCGCCGCCCTGCCGGTACTGCGCGAAAGCCCTGGTGCCGCATGCCTCCACCGGAACCAGTCGCGATCCTTTGCAGCCGATCCCCTGATTGCGGAACCAACGCGCGAACGAATCGCGGCCGCGCAGCCAGAGCTCGTATGGCGGCATCGACATCGTCACCTCTTCGTGCAGCAGGCTGCTCAGTGCGTTGACGTCGTAGCGCTCGAACGCCTCCACGTACTTCGCGAGCAGGCGCGCCTGCTCGTGCGACAGCTTGCGCGGCACGACCGCAGGATTGCGCGCCTCGAGCGTCGCGCGTGCGCGCTGCAGCGCGCTGTTGACCGCGGGCACGGTCATGTCGAGGTTCTCGGCAGTCTCGGCTGCGGACCAGCCGAGCACCTGCGTGAGGAGCAGCACGGCGCGCTGCCGCGGTGGCAGATACTGCAACGCGGCAACGAACGCGAGCCGGATGCTCTCGCGCAGAATGGCGCGCTCCTCCGGATCGGAGTCGTCCTCGGCAGGAATCGCCATCGCGTCCGGGATCGGCTCCACCCACTGTTCACGCGGCCGCTGGGGAAGCGGCATCCCATCCACGACGACGGCCGGCTCAAGGGACACCTCCAGCGGACGCAGGCGCTGCCGGCTGGTGGCCTTGAGCATGTCCAGGCAGACGTTGGTCGCGATGCGATACAGCCACGTCTTGAGCGAGGAGCGCTGCGCAAAGTCATCCATGCCCTTCCACGCCCGGAGCATCGCTTCCTGCACTGCGTCTTCGGCGTCCACGACGGAGCCGAGCATGCGGTAGCAATGTCCCGTGAGTGCAGGACGGTACTGCTCGAGAACGACCTCTGTGGACACGCTCATCCTGTCGAAGACAGCCTCCCGCAATATAAATAGATAGTCGGGATGGTCCCCTCAACAGCCGAGCGGCGGGAACCCAATCAGGGTCCCCGCCGCTGGATGTTGCTGACATAGCTGCCGGCGCGCGCTGCGGCAGACGCCGAGCTCATCTTCGCGCCAGAAGTAGGGCTCCTGTGTTCACGCTTTCGAACGACGTGACGCGCAGTCGGTACGTGCCACCCACAGGCGCGATCCACTTGAGGCCGGCGTGGTACAGCCTGTAGTCGTCGCTCCCAACGACAGGTGTTCCGTCGGCGGCCAGCAGGACCAGGATGGTGTCCCAGAAATCCCTGCTGCTCGCTATGATCTCGACTGTTTCGCCCGCGGCGACGACAATCGGCACCTCGTACGTGCGGCCGGGCGTGACAGCCAGGCTCACGGAGCTCCCGGGTGCGAGCGGCGCGGTGCCGACGAGCTCCGTCGTCACGAGATCGAGGTGGATCTTGATCTGTGCTGCCGCGGCTGCCATGTCGCCGAAGGCGAGATACGACGCGGCGAGGATCGCGCGCACGCGGGGCGTATTCAGCCCGCCGCTGAGCGCAACGCTTGCCTCGTCGAAGGCACGCTGTGCGTCCGGCGTGTAACCGTAGGTGTAAGCGTCGGCGACGATGAACCGGACATCCGGGCTCGAAGGCGCCAGGGAGATCGCCTTCTCGAGATCGGCCGCGCCTTCCGCCCGTCTCGTGCCCTTCAGCAGCCGGCTCGACCCGCGGAACAGGTTGGCATAAACGCCCTCGGGCTGCAGCGCGACCAGCTGGTCGAGCACCTTCATCGCTGCGGGGTAATCGAAGTCCCACCAGTATGCGAAGCCGAGGCCGGTCAGCGCCGTGATTGCGTCAGGGGTCGCCTGAAGCCGCGCCTGGTAGTGGGCGAAGATCTGCTGCGCGGCATCCGCGTGCACCGGCACCACGTACGCCGTGACACGGGAGTAATCGCGCACGGCGTCGGAGAAGCGTCCGAGCATGAGCAGCGCCTCTATCCGGCCGCGGTATCCCTCGACGGCGGTCGGATCGAGGCCAATGACACACGTGAATTTCTGAATCGCCGCCTGGTACTGTCCTGCGTTTATGAGCTGCTGGCCCTCCTGCGCAGTGCAGGGCGTGACGTTCGCGCTGGCCCGTGAAGTCGCGACGGGCGAGGTAATGGCCCCTGGCTCCGTACAGGCGATGGCGGTGACCAGAGTGGCAGCAGAAAGGATCCTCCGCACCATGTCGTTCCTCTCTTCAAGCGTGGTGGACTGTGAGCTCCGGTGACGGTCGCGGCCGCACCGGTGAGCCGGCCTTCACTGGGTTCGCGCAGTTCGCCCCTGAAAACCGGACACGCGCATCTTGCCGGGGTCGGCGGGGCGCATACCTTGTCCCCGACTTCCCCCGTGTCGGCCGCATGGACCGATCTCTTCAGCCGTCCGATCCGGCTCCCTTGACGGGGGCAGATCAGGCAGCCGCCGAAGCCCTGTTCCCGCTCCTCTACGAGGAGTTGCACCGCCTTGCGCACCGCCAACTGGCGGGCGAGCGGGAAGGCCACACGCTGTGCACAACGGCCCTGGTGCACGAGACCTACATGAAGCTCGCGGAACACACGCGGGCGCGATTCAGCAGCCGGGAGCACTTCCTGTCCGTGGCTGCACTCGCCATGCGGCGCATCCTGGTGAGCCACGCCCGGAAGGTGCACGCCGAGAAGCGAGGCGGGGGACTGCAGCGGCTGGACCTCGACAATGTCGAGATACCGGTCCACGAGCGGGCGGAAGCGCTCGTCGCCCTCGATGCGGCGCTGGACCGGCTGACCGCGCTCAATTCGCGGTGGGGTCGAATCGTCGAGTGCCGTTTCTTCGGCGGGATGACCGAAGAGGAGACCGCTGCCGCGCTGGGGATCAACGCGCGCACCGTCCGCCGCGACTGGGTGAAGGCCAAGGGGTGGCTGCTGCACGATCTGGAGCAGGCCGTTGGAGCCTGAGCGGTGGCGGCGCGTCGAGGCGCTGCTCGACCGCGCACTCGACATGTCCGATCAGGAGCGCGACGCGTTCCTCGAGCGGGAGTGCGCGGATGATCCAGCCCTCGCAGCGGAAATCCGCGGCATTCTGCACGCGGGAGAGCGGCCCGACTCCGTGCTGGACACCGCAGCACCTCGCCTCGGCGCAGCGCTTCTGGGAGACGGAACAACTCCGCCGCCCGCCCCGGAGCGGGTCGGTCCGTATCGGATCGAGCGCCTCATCGGCGAGGGCGGAATGGGTTCCGTGTACCTCGCGCGACGCGACGACGGTGAGTTCGACCAGCGCGTGGCGCTCAAGCTGGTGCGCCACGGGTTGCACCTCGATGCACGCATCGTTCGCCGCTTCCGCGAGGAACGCCAGATCCTCGCGGCCCTCAACCATCCGGGAATCGCCACCCTGCTGGACGGCGGGATCACCGGCGACAACCTGCCGTATTTCGCGATGGAGTATGTCGAGGGGCTTCCGATCACGCGCTACTGCGACGCGCGTGCGCTGAGTTTGGAGGAACGCCTCGGACTTTTCGCGCGCGTGTGCGATGCCGTCGCGCACGCCCACGCGAAGAAGATCGTGCACCGCGACATCAAGCCCTCGAACATCCTCGTCACGGACTCCGGCGAGCCGCGGCTGCTCGACTTCGGAATCGCAAAGCTGCTGGATGCCGATCCCAGATCCACGGAGCTGACGCGACGGAGCGAACGGCTCCTGACACCGGAGTACGCCAGCCCCGAGCAGATCCGCGGCGAGCCGGTGGTAATGGCAAGCGACGTGTACGCCCTTGGCGTGCTGCTGTACGAGCTGGTCACGGGACGGCGTCCCTTCACCAGAGTCGGTCGCAACGCTCATGAGCTGGAGCGTGCGGTGCTGGACGAAGAGCCAACCCGTCCGTCGGAGGCCGCGCCGCACGAACCGCTGCGCCGCCAGCTCCGCGGCAATCTGGATGCGATCATCCTGACCGCGATGAGCAAGCAGGCGGCTCGACGGTATCATTCGGCCGCCGAGCTGGGCGCGGACGTCACCCGGCACCTTCGCGGAGAGCCGATCACCGCCCGCAACGCGCGCGGGATCGATGTCGCCCGTCGCTGGGCGCGGCGGCACCGGATCGCGGTCGCAGGCGCGGGAGTCGCATTGCTCGCGGTGACGGGCGCCGTCGCCGCGGTTGCAATTCGGGAGGCGCCGGCCGGCGACACGGGCCTCCACACCCTGCGCCTCTCGAGCCCCCGGCACGTCACCAACGAGGAGGGGCTGGAGCTGGATCCGGCCATCTCGCCCGACGGCCAGCACGTCGCATACGCCGCCGGGCCCGAAGGCGCCATGCGGATCTTCGTGCGACAGCGTGAGGGGAGTCGCGCGGTGGCGATCAGCGGGTCGCTCAAGGGAAGCCATCGGAGCCCGCGATGGTCACCCGATGGCACGCGCATTCTTTTCCAGGCCGAGCGCGGCCTGTGGCTCGTGCCCGCGCTCGGTGGCTCGCCGCAGCTGGTGATCGGTGCGCCAGCCGATACGGTGACCGCCCATTCGCCCACGTGGTCTCCGGACGGAAGCAGCGTGGCGTGGGTGGCGCGCGATACGATATACGCGAAAGAGCTCGCGGCCGAACGGCCGCGTGTGGTCGCGACGGCGGCGGTGCCGCACTCGCTGGCCTGGTCGCCCGACGGCCGCTGGATCGTGATGGTCTCCGGTAACGCCGAGTTCGTTTACCACCGCCTCGGTAACCTCGGACCGAGTGCGCTCTACCTGTTGCCGGCGCGCTGCGACGCAGGCTCGTGCGCCCAGGTTCTCCTCGCGCCGCCGACGTCGCTCAATACGAGCCCGGCGTGGCTGGATGCGTCGCGGCTGGTGTTCGTGTCGAGTCGCGGTGGCCCGCGCGACCTTTTCGCCGTGCGGATCGACTCGAACGGGCGGCCGCTCGAGGATCCCGTGCCGCTCTCCGCCGGACAGGACATGCACACGGTCTCCGCCGCGGCCGACGGGCGCACTCTTGCCTACAGTGTCTTTCGGCAGAACTCGAATATCTGGTCGCTCGACATTTCCGGAAGCGCTCCGCGGCGGCTGGCGGATGCCGTGCGCATTACGTCCGGGCAGCAGACGGTCGAGGGTCTTGAGCTGTCGGCTGACGGTCAGTCGATCGTGTTCGACGCGAACAGGACCGGATATCAGGACATCTACGTGGTCTCCGCCGCCGGCGGAGAAGCCGAGCGTGTCGTCTCCACGAATCAGGACAAGTTCCATCCCAGCTGGTCACCCGACGGCAGCACGCTGGCGTTCCACACGTTTCACGAGGGTGTGCGCCGGGCAGCGACTGCGCCGGCGCGTGGCGGACCGGTGCATCTCATCCGCCCGGACGGTCCTGCGCGGGAGGAGCACACTCCCGTGTGGACGCGCGATGGATCGGGTCTCGTGTACTTCCGCCTGTTCGCCGACGGCGCCCAGCTGTACATGGTGCGTCGCGCGGCCGATTCGACGTGGTCCGACGAGCGCCAGCTGACGCGGCACGGCGGCATGTGGCCGAGTTTCTCGCGCGACGGGAGTCTGATGGCCTACGTCGCCGCACCCGGTGTGGTGCGGGTGATGGGCGTGGACCTCGATGAATCGTCGAGCTGGGTGGCGCTGGATGCGTCAGTGCGTGAGAGCAGTGGCGTAGTAGCCGTGTCGAGCGTAATCGCGCCGGACCGTGAGACGATCCTGGTGAAGGGCGAGGATCCGCAGGGCCCCGGGTTCTGGCGCGTGCCTGTCAGGGGCGGTCCACCGCGGCTGCTGGTGCGTCTGGACGACGCGCGGCGCGCGTCCCCGCGCCCCGAGTTCACCACCGATGGCCGCAGGATCTTTTTCCTGCTGTCCGAGCGTGAGGCGGACGTCTGGGCGGTGCGCCTGGAGGATCGGTGAGACCGAGTGGGCTGCAGTCGCTGCGCGCGCACTCATAGATCAGTTTCCGTCACTGGGTGCGGCGGGCGGGATGTCGAAATGGAGCACGTCCTCCCGCTTTCCGAGTTTCGTGTACAGCTCGATCGCGGGGTCGTCGCCGCGATCCGCCTGCACGAAGATGACGTACGCACCGCGCGCCGCGGCGACCTCCCGCAACGCGTTGATCAGTGCGGTGGCGATGCCCTGCCGGCGATGATCTGCGCTTACCGCCAGGTCGTAGATGTAGATCTCACTGCGCTCCCGCTCGAACTTGCGAAGCTCGTACGCGGCGAGACCACCGACGACAGCTCCGTCGATTACAGCGGCCATCGCAATGAACGAGTCGCCAGCGAGCAGCTGCTCGAGGTATTCCGTTTCCGGCTGAGCACCCGTGTAGGTTGCCACATCGTCGAAAGCCTCGCCAAACGCGGCGAGCAGAGCCCGGAGCAGCGGCACATCGGCCGCCGTGAGTGTGCAGATCGTGAATCGGGCGTCAGCTGTCATGGCACCGGCGTCAGGCAGGGCTCAAAGTGAACCGTGCGATTATCCGCGGAGCGGCTCCGGGGCGTCGGTGTACTTCGCGTACCTTCCGAGAATCGTGCCGACCATGACGAGGATGGGGAAGGCGAACCGTTGCACCAGGCGGGGTATCCCGAGCAGCGCGTATTCCCTCCGGTACCGGCGCGTGAGGTAGGCGACATCGAACAATCCCGGGTGCCGTCCGCCGTTGCTCCTCTGTGACGCAAACAGGGCGGCAAGGAAGAACTCCGCGTTGCCGGCCGGCCTGATGTACGCATCGCAGTGCAGGTCTTCGTCGCCAGCGTTCCAGAACCGATGCGGTTCGCCCGCCGGGAAGACGATCGTCGAGCCCTGCGTGGCGTACTCCGGGCCCATTCCCAGACGCTGGAATCCGATCCGGCCGCGGACGACGGTAAACACCTCATCCTGAAGGTAGTGAACGTGCATCGGAGGTCCGGCACCGGGGGCAACCCGCGCAGTGCCTTCGACCCGATCCCCGTCCGCATCCGATATGCGCCGCGTGAAAGTGAGCTGCTCGCCGGCGCCATTCTCGATCATGTAAGGGTAGCTGTTCATGTCATATTCTTCCCCGGATAGGCACACGTGTCAAACGCCCACAGGAGGATCCAGTGAAGCTGAATGACGTCAGAGCGCTGGTGACAGGCGGCAGCTCGGGAATCGGACTGGCGACGGCTGAGGCGATAATCGCAGGCGGAGGGGCTGCGGTGGTCTGCGGACGTGACCGCAGGAAGCTCGAGCGCGCCGCCGAATCCATCGGTGCGCACCCGATTGTTGCCGATGTCTCGGACGAGGATGCGGTGGTGTCGCTGGTCCGCGGGGTCGTTGATCGGTTCGCGGACTACAACGTCCTGATCAACAACGCCGGGTTTGGCCACTGGGCGCCGCTCGTGGACACCGCACGCGCGGACTTCCAGAACGTCTGGGAGACGAACGTCCTGGGGGCGATGCTGGTCGCGCGGGAGTCGGCGCGACACTTCGTCAAGCGCAACTACGGGAATATCGTCAACGTGGCGTCAACCTCGGCGCAACGCGGCGGCGCGAACGCGACATCCTATGTCGCCACGAAGTTCGCCCTGAGCGGAATGACGGAGTGCTGGAGGGCAGAGCTCCGGCAGCACAACGTCCGCGTGATGCAGATCAATCCGAGCGAAGTGCAGACCGAGTTCTTCGGCGGCGCGCGTGGCCGCAACAACCCGAGCAAGCTTCACAGCGAGGACATCGCGCACGTGATCTGCTCGATGCTCGAGCTGGAGGACCGCGGATTCATCACCGAGGCCACGGTCTGGGCGACGAACCCCCGGTAACCGGGGTATCAGGCCGAGAGCTTCTCGCGAACCTTGTCGACCGTCTTGCGACCCGGTGGCATCACCCCGACCACGACAAGTGGTCCGCCATCGACCACAACCTCGTCGTCCACGAGCACCTTGTATTCGCCATAGTGTCCGTGGACCATGTCCACCTCGACACCGAGCTCACGGCGAATTCGTGCCGCCACACGGGCGGCATGCAGTCCTGAAATTCAGAACGCGCAATAGCGAACCGATACTCTCGCCACACCCCCTCCTGCCGAAGCACGTGACCGCCTGCTTAACGGTAACGCCGCTCGGGTTTCGGCGTGCGTTTTCCGCGGGGGTCTGGCGGGTTCGGCGCGTCCGAAGGGTCAGGCGCCGGGCGGCACGGCGTGACGCCGCCTGAAAAGAAACTCGGGAGCCAGGAGCCCTCCGACGAGCGTCAGCGGCAGGATCTGAAGCGTCTGAATGAGCAGCGACGCGGCTATCGCCTGGTCCTGCGGCACTCCAAACTGCGCGACCGTGAGCGCGTAGATCACCTGGAAGACTCCGACCCCTCCCGGCGTCGCGCGCAGAAGGAAGCCGATGTTGCTGGCCAGCAGCGCGGCGAGACTGGCGGCCAGCGGCAGCGAGATTCCCGTGGCCACCGCGCACCAGTGATAGGTGTACAGCTGGCCGATCCACGCCACGAGCGACAGGGTCAGCGCTGCCGCAAAGCGGGGCCCGGTCGCGAGCGCGCTGGCACTGGCAGCGAAGCGCGCGACGTACCGCCGGCCGCGGCCAAGCAGCGTGGAAGGGCCGGCCGCCACCTCGGCGGTTGCTTCGGCGGCGATCTCCAGCGTCTTCCCGCGAGTAAGGTACACGAACAGGTACAGCAGCACGAACAGGACGAAAAGCACTACTGCAGCAGGCACTCGCAGCCGCTGCATGTTGGGTGGCAGCGTGAGCGCGAAGGTGCCGAATGCGAGCAGGGTCACGAACCCGACCGCGTCGAACAGCCGCTCGAGCGCCAGCGTCGCGAGCACCCGCGCGCTCGGCACACCGGATGCGCGCGATACGAACACCACCCTGGCGGCCTCGCCCCCCTGGGCCAGCACGAGATTGTTGAGTGCGGCCCCTGCTATGGTCGCGCGCATCGCGAGCCACAGCGACGGGGCACCCGCAGGTCGCAGGAAGACCCACCAACGCACGCCGCGCATGACGAGCGAGATCGCGTTCGCAGCGAACGCGGCCGCCAGCAGGGCAGGCGACGCGCCCCTGATCGCCCCCCACGCCGCGGTCCAGTCCACCTTGCGGGCGAACATCACCAGAAAGACGAGTATGGCCGCTGTGAGGAGCCAGCGGCCATACCTGCGAATCAGTGAGCCCACTGTATGCGAAGCGGTTGCGTCGCTTCGTCAGCTGTGGCGGAGGGTCGCTGCGCTCACGACCGGAGCTTCTGCCCGAGAACCTCGGCGTACACGCCGAGCACCTCGTCCGTGACCCGGCGCCAGTCGTACCGCAGCGAGGTCTGCCGCCCGGCCTTTCCCATCCGGATGCGCAGTGTCTCGTCATCCAGCAGCCGCGTGAGCGCGCCCGCTATTGCGTGGTGATCGCGCGGGGGCACCATCAGCGCCTCACGCTCGTTCTTCACCACGTCCCGGAAGCCGGCCATCCGCGAGCACACGATGGGCGTCTCGCATGCCATCGCCTCGAGCAGCGTGATTCCAAAAGAAGCGCCGCGCGTCGTGGGGCAGGCGTAGATGGTGCTGTTGGCGTAGTACGCGGCCCTGCTGCCGAGCACCGTGCCGGTGAACGTGATGTCGGGGTCGCCGTTGGCCAGCTTGCGGTAATAGTTGCTGAGCGGACCGCCGCCAGCCACGAGCAGCTGCGCCTCCCGCCCGCTCGCGCGCACCAGGCGGAACGCGTCTATCAGGTGCCGCAGCCCGTTGCGGGGGTCGAGACGCCCGAAATACAGGATGACGGGAACGTCGGTCCGCATCAACGGTGGCCGCGGCTGGCTCGGCGTGAACTCGTTCACGTCGATGCCGTTAGGCACGATCCGCCAGTCCGCCTCGAAGTATTTTTCCAGCGCCTCGACGGCGGACGGCGACACCGCGATTGCGGCGTTGAGCCGCCGCAGGTGCGACCGGAAGTACGGCGCACCAACGCGATACGCGATCGCGCGCTCAAAGTACGTGTGGAACGTTCCCACCAGCGGTGCATTTGCCTCCTCCACCGCGAGCAGCGGCAGCACGGGCGTGAGCGGGGAGTGCACGTGCACGATGTCGTAGCGTCCCTCGCGCAGAACGTCGCGCATCTGCCGCCGGAGGCCGAGCCCGACCGAAATGCGCGCCATGGAGCCGTTCGCATATACCGTCTTGCTCTGCCCGATGCGTATGACGTTGGGCGTCGGTGCGGCCCCGGGGATGTTCGAGGTGACGATGTCAACGTGGTGGCCGGCGAGCCTCGCCTCGCGGGCGAAATAATGGACGTGCTCGCAGACGCCGCCGAGGTGAGGGTAGTAGTACTCAGTGACGAGTGCTATCCGGAGCCGGCGCGCGGGAAGCGTGCCCGGCGAAGCCGACTCGGCGAGGGTCGTCGTTAGCTGCGGAGCGAGGCTACTCTGTTTCGGCGAGAGCTGCATGAGCGGCGGCAAGTCTTGCGATGGGAACGCGGAATGGTGAGCAGGATACGTAGTCGAGACCGATTTTGTGACAGATTGCGACGGAGCGCGGGTCTCCCCCATGCTCCCCGCAGATGCCGAGCTTTATCGAAGGATGGGCCTCCCGCCCCTCGGTCACGGCTATCCGGACCAGCCGGCCAACCCCCGCTTCATCCAGCACCTGAAACGGGTCGTCGGGGAAAATACCGCCGTCAACGTAGGACGGTAGGAACCGGCCGGCATCGTCCCGGCTGAGCCCGTAGGTCGTCTGCGTCAGGTCGTTGGTCCCGAAGGAGAAGAAGTCAGCGCCACCGGGGCTGGCGGCAATCTCCCGCGCGGTCAGCGCCGCGCGCGGCAGCTCGATCATCGTTCCGACCAGGTAGCTGAGCTTCTCGCCCATCCCGCCGAGGATCGTGTGCGCCACTTCTTCCAGCACGGCGCGCTGGTGATCGAACTCGGCGCGCGTTGCCACGAGCGGAATCATGACCTCGGGCCGCACGTCCACCCCGCGGCGCGAGGCCCGGACCGCCGCCTCGAAGATCGCGCGGCACTGCATCTCGGTTATCTCGGGGAAGGTGACGCCGAGCCGACAGCCGCGGTGACCGAGCATGGGGTTGGCTTCACGAAGGTCCTCGACGATGCGGGCGAGCTCCGGGCGGCCGATGCCGAGCCGCCGCGCCAGCAGCTTGCTCTCCTCGCCACCGTGCGGCAGGAACTCGTGCAGCGGAGGATCGAGCAGCCGGATGGTGACCGGCAGTCCGCTCATCGCTTCGAAGATTCCCTCGAAATCGGCGCGCTGCATGGGCAGCAGCTTCGCCAGCGCCCTGCGCCGGCCGCTCTCGTCGCGCGCGACGATCATCTCACGCATGGCGTGGATGCGATCGCCCTCGAAGAACATGTGCTCGGTGCGGCACAGCCCGATCCCTTCGGCGCCGAAATTCCGGGCGATCACCGCGTCGCGCGGCGTGTCCGCGTTGGCGCGAACGCGCAGGCGGCGGGCGTCGTCGGCCCACCCCATGAGTTTCGCGTACGCGGCGTACAGGGGAGCCTGCGCGGGCTTCAGCGTGCCGCTCGTCACCCGGACGATCTCGCTCGGGACCGTCGGCAGATTGCCGGCGAACACGCGACCGGTCGCTCCATCGAGCGTGAGCCAGTCGCCTTCCGCCACCTCCGTTCCGTTCACCGCGAACCGCCTGTGCTCCAGGTCCACGGCGATGTCGCGCGCACCAACGACCGCGCATTTGCCCATCCCCCGCGCGACGACGGCAGCATGGCTGGTCATACCGCCGCGCGCGGTGAGGATGCCTCGCGCCGCCACCATTCCGTGAAAGTCCTCCGGCGTGGTTTCCTCCCGGACGAGTATCACGGCGTCGCCTTCGGCCGCGTGCTGCTCGGCGCTGTCCGGATCGAAGACGGCGATTCCGCTCACGGCGCCTGGACTCGCGGGCAGTCCGGAGCACAACGGCTGCGCGTCAACCGATGGGTCGATGATCGGGTGGAGCACCTGATCGAGGTGCGCGGCAGGTACGCGCCTGACGGCGGTCGTACTGTCGATCAGCCCCTCCGCGACCATGTCGGTCGCGATGCGCAGCGCGGCCGCGGCGGTGCGCTTCCCGGTGCGCGTCTGCAGCAGGAACAGCTTGCCGCGCTCGACGGTGAACTCGATGTCCTGCATCTCGCAGTAGTGCCGCTCGAGCCGCTCCTGCGTCTCCATCAGCTCGGCGTACGCCTCCGGCAGCACCGCCGCCATCTCATCGATGCTCAGGGGATCGCGCGTGCCGGCCACGACGTCCTCACCCTGTGCGTTGATGAGGAACTCGCCGTAGAACTTCTTCTCGCCGGTGGCGGGGTTCCGGGTGAAGGCGACGCCGGTGCCCGAGTCGTCGCCGAGGTTGCCGAACACCATCGCGACCACGCTCACCGCCGTTCCCAGGGTCTCGGGGATCGAGTTCACCCGGCGGTAGTCGCGCGCCTTCTTCAGCATCCAGGACCGCCACACGGCCTCGATCGCCCCCCACAGCTGCACGACGGGATCGGCGGGGAAGGGAGCGCCGGTGGCATTGCGGACGACGGCCTTGTACTCCTCCACGACGTTGCGAAGCGCATCTTCGCTCAGCTGCGCGTCGGTGGCGGCCCCTTCGGTGAGCCGTTTCGCCTTCAGCAGGTGCTCGAAGTTGCTTGCGGGGACGCCGAGCACTACGTCGCCGTACATCTGGATGAAGCGGCGATACGAGTCGTATGCGAAGCGCGCGTTACGGCTCTGCCGCGCCAGCCCGACCACGGTGCTGTCGTTCAGTCCGAGGTTGAGGATCGTTTCCATCATCCCTGGCATCGACACCGGCGCGCCCGATCGCACGGAGACAAGCAGTGGATTGCGCGGGTCGCCCAGCTTCCGTCCCGCGGAGGCTTCGAGCCTTGCGAGGTTGCCCTCGACTTCCGCTCGCAGCCGGTCGCTGTACCTCCCGTCCTGCAGGTATGCGATGGATTCCTGGCATGCGATGGTGAAGCCGGGCGGAACGGGGACTCCCAGGTTGGTCATCTCGGCGAGGTTCGCGCCCTTGCCGCCGAGCACGGCCTTCATGTCGCGCGTGCCTTCAGCCGCTCCGTCGCCGAAGAAGAAGACTGACTGAGCCACGATCAGGTCCGACCGGCCGGTGCCGGCGATGCTGGGCGAGACGCTCGCGCGTCTGCGGTGACCGGCGTCAGCAGCCGCACCCGTAACGAAGCTTGTTCGGGTCTGCCGGGGGCGGCGTCGGGTAGTCGCCCGAGAAGCAGGCGTGGCAGAAGCCGTCCGGGCCGTCGGGCGCAGCCCGGAGCATCCCGTCCAGACTGATGTAATGGAGAGAATCGACGCCCAGGTGCTGCGCGATCTCCGGCACCGAAAGCTGCGCGGCGATCAGTTCCTCGCGTGTGGGAGTGTCTATCCCGTAGTAGCATGGCCCCGTGATCGGTGGAGAGCTTACACGCAGGTGCACTTCCCGCGCCCCGGCGCCGCGAAGCATGGAAACGAGCCCGCGCGTGGTGGTTCCGCGGACGATCGAGTCATCCACCATCACCACGCTCCGGCCATCGAGCAGGTCGCGTACCGCGTTGTACTTGACCTTGACCTTCTGGTCGCGTCCCTCCTGCGTCGGCTGAATGAACGTGCGGCCGACGTAGTGATTGCGGATGAGGGCGAGCTCGAAGGGAATGCCCGATTCCTCCGAGAAGCCCAGTGCCGCCGAGTTGGAGGAATCCGGAACGGAGAACACGAGCTCCGCGCCCGGCGCAGGGGCTTCGCGCGCGAGCTGGCGTCCGAGGTTGCGGCGGGCGCGATCGACGGACCCGCCGAAGATCGTGCTGTCGGGACGCGCGAAGTACACGAACTCGAAGATGCACTTGCGCGACTCGCGCTGCGGCAGCGGGAACGTGGAACGGACTCCGGTTGAATCCACCGCGACGATCTCACCGCGCTCGATCTCCCGCTCGAAGGTCGCGCCGACGATGTCGAGCGCACACGTCTCCGACGCGAAGACGACCGCGCCGTTCAGCCGGCCCATCACCAGCGGCCGCCAGCCACGCGGGTCGCGCACGGCGAGCAGCGTGTCACCGACGAGCACAACCGCCGAATACGCGCCCTCCAGCGGTTGCAGCGCCTCGGCCAGCTTTCCTTCGGGGGTCCGCTCACGCGACCGGGCCATCCGGTGGACGATGACCTCGGAGTCCATCGTGGAGCTGAAGATCGAGCCGGCATCCTCCAGCTCGCGACGCATCTCAGCCGCGTTGGTGAGGTTGCCGTTGTGCGCGAGCGCTATGTGCCCTTCCCGGAACCGCGCCAGAACCGGCTGCGCGTTCTCGATCGTCGAAGAGCCGGCGGTGCTGTAGCGGGTGTGGCCGATCGAGACAGGTCCGCTCAGCGTCTCGACGAGCTGCGGAAACCGGTCCGAGACGAGTCCCATCTCGCGGATTGCTCGCGGGGTTCCGTCCTCGCCCACCGAAACTATCCCGGCCGATTCCTGCCCGCGGTGCTGCAGCGAGTACAGCCCGAGATGAGTGAGCCGCGGCGCATCGGCGTGCCCCCTGATTCCAAAGACTCCGCACATCTCAGAGAACCATAACTGAATCCTGCTCGGCCACGGCAGCGGATTGCGGCGAGCTGGTCATGATCGCCGGAATGGCGTCGTGATACGCTTCGCCGAGGGACTCCAGCGAGGCACGCCACGATCTGCCGTGCGCCGAGATCACGAGCGAGTCCTGACCGGGGCGAATGCGCCCGATCACCTGCGCCGGAACACCGTGCCTCTGGAAGATGGCGGTCAGCGCGCCAGCGTCAGCGGTAGACGCCACGACCCGTCCCTGCGCCTCACCGAACAACAGCGCACGCAGCGGGAGATCGTCCCACGCGCCCAGATCCAGCTCCGCGCCGACGAGATGTCCGCGTCGCATCACGGCGCACTCGGCGAGTGCTACGGCCAGACCGCCATCGGAGCAGTCATGCGCGGATCGCACCAGGCCGGCCACAATCGCCTCGAGCAGCGCATCGGTCAGCGCGCGCTCACGCTGCAGGTCGCACGCTGGAGGCGCGCCGGCCACCAGCCCGTGAATCGTGGCGAGATACTCGCTTGCGCCCATCTCCGCCGTGGGATCGCCGAGGAGCACGACGTCGTCGTCACCCGCGTTCCATGCCGCGCGAGTCACGTGGTCGAGCGACTCGATCAGCCCCACCATTCCGACGACCGGCGTTGGATAGACCGCGCCGCCCGGGCTCTCGTTGTACAGCGACACGTTGCCGCCGGTGACGGGAGTCCCGAGCGCGCGGCAGGCCTCGCCCATGCCGGCGACCGCCTCACGCAGCTGGTAGTACACCTCGGGCCTGCGCGGATTGCCGAAGTTGAGGCAGTTGGTGATCGCCATCGGTCGGGCGCCGGTACAGGCGACGTTGCGGGCGGCCTCCGCGACGGCGATGCGGCCTCCCGTGCGCGGCTCGAGATAGACGTAGCGGCCGTTGCCGTCCGTCTTCACGGCGATCGCCCTGTCGGTATGCCGGAGACGCAGCACGGCGGCATCGCCGCCCGGGCCGATCACGGTGTTGGTGCGCACTGTGGAGTCGTACTGCCGGTATGCCCAGCGCTTGCTCGCGATCGTCGGCGCGGAGAGGAGACGTCGGAGCGTCCACATCGGGTCCCTCTCCTCGGGCACCTCGGGAACCGCCCCGACGTCGCGTGCCCGGAGCGCTCTGATCTCCTCGCTCTCCCTTGCTTCCGGCTCGTACGTCGGGCAGTCGGTGACGAGACGCGAGCCGGGAAATTCGGCTACGACCCGCTCACCCTCGGTCACGCGGTACACCGGCTCTGCTATCACCTCGCCTATGACCGCCGCGGTGAGATCCCACTTCTGCAGGATAGCGCGCACGTCGTCCTCGCGGCCGCGTTTCGCGACGACCAGCATCCGTTCCTGCGACTCGCTGAGCAGGATCTCGTACGGAGTCATGCCGTGCTCGCGCACGGGGACTTTCGTCACGTCTATTGTCACGCCCACGTCGCCGCGCGCGGCCATCTCGGCGGAGGAGGACGTCAGGCCCGCAGCACCCATGTCCTGGATCGCAACGATGTGGCCGCTCCGGATCAGCTCCAGACTTGCCTCGAGCAGCAGCTTCTCGGTGAACGGGTCGCCGACCTGCACGCGCGGGCGCTTGGCGTCGCTCTCGTGCGACAGGTCCTCCGATGCGAACGAGGCGCCGTGGATTCCGTCGCGTCCGGTGCGCGCGCCTACCGCGATGATAGGATTGCCGACGCCCTCGGCGCTGGCGCGGATGAGCTCGTGCTCTTTCATCACACCGACGCACATCGCGTTGACGAGCGGATTGCCGTCGTACGCCGGGTCGAACACGATCTCGCCCGCGACAGTGGGAATGCCCACGCAGTTGCCGTAGTCGCCGATCCCCTTCACGACGCCGGCGAACAGGTAGCGGACGCGCGGCGAATCGAGCGAGCCGAACCGGAGCGAGTTGAGCATCGCGATCGGGCGCGCGCCCATCGTGAACACGTCGCGCAGTATTCCGCCCACGCCGGTCGCCGCTCCCTGGTAAGGCTCGACGGCCGAGGGGTGGTTGTGCGACTCGATCTTGAACGCGATGGCGAGGCCGTCGCCGACGGCGATCACGCCCGCGTTCTCGCCGGGCCCCTGCAGCACGTACGGGGCATCTGTGGGAAGGGTCTTGAGCAGCGGCCGCGAGTGCTTGTAGGAGCAGTGCTCGCTCCACAGCGCGCTCACGATGCCGAGCTCCGTGAACGTGGGCGCGCGCCCGAGCATCGCGACGAGCCGCTCGTACTCGCCCTCGGTCAGCCCGTGCTCCGCGATCAGAGCCGGCGTGATGACCGGGTCGCCCGGTCTCGGCAGCGCCGTCATGACTCGCAAGAGTGAAACGTGCCCGTCGCTCCGCCTGCCTCGGCGGTGCCCCCGTGGGTTGTTTGTGCCCGCGTCGCTCCGCCTGCCTCGGCGGTGCCCCCGTGTCGCTCCGCGATGAACAACCCCATCATCGCGTCGCGCCACGGAGGCACGCGGCGGTCGCGGCGGAGCGAGCGTGCATTGGTGTTGGTTCGCGACGAAACGACGTTCGCTCGGCCGCCGCGCCGGGAGGAGTCCTGGAGGCACGGCGCAAAGCTGGGGTTGTGCTTTGCGCCGGGCTCTCCAGGGCTCCGACCAGGCAGGCGGCCGCGCGCACAAACCCCGCGCGGGCAGGCGGCCGCGCGCGAGAACCCCCGCGCGGGCAGGCGGCCGCGGGCACAGTCGTCACGCGTTGACCGCGGCGAGCAGGCCTTCGAACAGCGGCCGGCCGTCGGCAGACCCGAGGAGCGCGTCCATGGCCCGCTCCGGGTGGGGCATCATCCCGAGAACGTTGCCGGCGTCGTTCACGATCCCCGCGATCGCGTTGAGCGAGCCGTTGATGTTCCACCGCTCGTCCAGCTCGCCCGCGGGCGACACGTAGCGGAACACCACCTGCGCGGCTGCCTCCATGCGATCGAGCGTTGTGGCGTCCGCGACGTAACGGCCCTCACCGTGCGCCACCGGGATCGCGAGCGTCTGGCCGCGGTCGTATCCGCTGGTGAAGATCGTGTCCGTGCTCTCGACGCGGATGTACGACACGTCGGATATGAATCGCAGGCCTGCGTTCCGCATCAGCGCGCCCGGCAGCAGTCCCGCCTCGCACGCGATCTGGAACCCGTTGCAGATCGCGAGCACCGGCGCGCCTGCGCGCGCGTGCTGCACGACCTCCTGCATGATCGGACTGAACCGCGCGATGGCACCCGCGCGCAGGTAGTCGCCGTAGCTGAACCCGCCGGGGAGGATGACGACGTCGGCGTCGCGCAGGTCGTGATCCTTGTGCCACAGGTACTCGGCCTCTTCTCCCAGCGACTCAATGACAGCCTGATACGCGTCGTAGTCGCAGTTGGAGCCGGGGAAGGTGACGATGCCGAACTTCACGCCGGCACCGCCGAGGTTATCTCGAAGTCTTCGGTCACCGGGTTGGCCAGCAGGCGCTGACACATCGCCTGGACCGCGGCCTCCGCAGCCATCGCGTCCGGTGCGGTCATTTCGATGACGATGTGGCGGCCGACGTGAACCGAGCCGACGTCGCTGAAACCGAGCGCGTGCAGCGCGTCTGCCACCGCCTTGCCCTGCGGGTCGAGCAGCCCGGCGCGGGGAACGACCTGCACGGCGACCTTGAAGCGCTTCATTCCTCTGGCTCCCCGGTGGGTGGCCGCCGCTCGCTGCGGTGCCGCCGCCGGCGACGCCGCCGCGTGACTCCGCGCTCGACAGTGACGGGCTCGATTTCCGAGTCATCCTGGTCGTCGCTTATCACAGGCTCGTCGCCCGACGCCCGCCTGTCGAGGAAGCCGAACAGGGCGGTCTTCGCCACGCCGTACAGCACATACGTCATCAGCGCCGGGAAGAAGAACTCCCACGGCAGGAAGATTATCCCGAGGATGGTGCCCACCACGACCGCGGTGCCGAGCAGCTCGCGCGCGGACCTGTACCCGACGGTGGGGACCGCCGGGTACGACACGTTGCTGATCATGAGGAACGCGAGGCCCGCCATCACGTACCGCAGCATCACCTGCCACGGCAGGTCGGCGATCATCGTCTGCGTGTAGAGCGGCGTCTGGCTGAACCAGTAGTACGTCGCCAGCGTCATCCCCGCGGCGGGGCTCGGCAGCCCGTGGAAATACTTCTTCGCGCGCCCGGCCTGCTCCACGTTGAAGCGCGCGAGCCGGATCACGGCACACGCCGTGTACAGGAACACGAGCAGCCAGTCGAGTCCCTCGCGGTTGAGCACGGCGAAG
>DASUUI010000070.1:0-2380 GCA_036374155.1 Gemmatimonadaceae bacterium
GGTCATGCCCGGCACGGACCGGGCGCAGATCACGACGCGAATCATCCTGCAGAACGTCCGCGCGCTGGCCGCCGATCAGCAGCACCAGCAGGACGTCGAAGGCGAGCCCAAGTACGTCACGGTCGTGACGCTCCTGCTGACGCCCGAAGAGGCCGAGGTCCTGACGCTCGCGGCCACCGAGGGGCGCATCCAGCTCGCTCTGCGCAACACGCTCGATTCCGGCGAGAGCAATACGCCCGGCCGACGCATCGCTTCGCTGATCGCGGCGCAGCCGGATGCACCGCGCCCGCCGTCGGCGGCCAGGCCGAGGCCAGCTCCCGCTCCGCGCGTCGATCCGGGGCCGGTGATCGAAAGCTATGAGGGTGGCCGACGCACGCTACTGCGGTTCGAGTCAGGAGGCAGAAATTGAGGAAGTACCTGAGCAGTATACGACGCTCGGCGGGCTGGCGTCGCCGGGGCGGCCTGGCCGCGCTCGTCCTGGCCGGGCTCTGGATCACCGCCTCCCGGGCGTCGGCGCAGGTGTTCCTGACCGAGCCCGACCGAACGGTCAGCGTGGCCAGGGGTGCTTCCGCCGTGCTCGTCAGCCCGGTGGCGATCAGCCGGATCTCCATCGCCGACCCCGAGGTGGCCGAAGCGGTGGTGATGTCGCCCCGTGAGGTGCTCATCAACGGCAAGACGCTCGGCACTACCAGCTTCGTGGTCTGGGACGCCGCCGGTGCGCGTCGCCTCTACAGCGTCGAGGTCACCGCTGATGCCAGCGCGCTGGCGCGGCACCTGACCACGCTCTATCCGAACGAGGGGATCACCGTGGCCGCCCGCGGCAACGCGCTGATCCTGTCGGGCCAGGTGAGCACTGCGTTCGTGGCGCAGCGCGCGCTGGAGCTGGCAGAGGGCACCGGCGCTGTGGTGATCAACAACCTGCAGACGCCGGCGCCCGCGCAGATCCTGCTCCACGTGCGGTTCGCCGAGATCAGCCGCAGCGCGCTTCAGCGCCTCGGCAACCAGCTGATCGACGTCCTGAATCCGCACCTGTCGAACAACGATGGCAACTGGCGCGGCGTTTCCGATTCCGACGGCGAGATCCAGCTGTCACTGATCAACAGCAACGCGCACCTGCGTACCATCATTCGCGCGCTCGAGGAAACCGGCGACTTCAGGAGCCTCGCCGAGCCCACGCTGCTCGCGCTCGATGGCCACGAAGCCTCGTTCCTTGCCGGCGGCGAGTTCCCGTTCCCGACCGTACAGGGCGCGATGCGCAGCGATGCCGTCACCATCGAATGGAGAGAGTTCGGCGTGCGGCTGAACTTCACGCCCGTGGTGACGAACATCGGCAACATCAACCTCACGCTCGCACCGGAAGTCTCGACGCTCGACTTCGCGGGTGGTCTCGTGATCGCGGGGTTCCAGATCCCGACCATCCTGACGCGGCGGGCCTCGACGCAGGTCGAGCTGCGCGAGGGGCAGCACCTCGCGATTGCGGGCCTCATGGACCGGTCCATCCAGGAGAACATCCGCAAGCTGCCGTTCCTGGGTGACATCCCGATCCTCGGCGCGCTGTTCCGCACGAAGTCCGAGCGGCAGGACATGACCGAGCTGCTGGTCATCGTGAGCCCGCGCATCGTCGCGCCCGTGAATCAGGCGCCTCCGATTCCGACGGGCGAGCCGGAGACCTGGAGCTGGAAGCGGCGCATGGCACCGCCTCCCGCGGACACCACGCAAGTTCCTCCCGGCGGACCGAGCCAATAAACGGAGGTCGATCTCGTGACGAAGTCTAACGCAGGGCGGCGGAGCCGACCGACACGGCGGGCCAGGGCGTGGTCTGCCTGGAACGCTGACGAACGCGGTTCGGTGACGGTGATCGTGGCGCTGACGATCACTGCGCTCATCGCGATGCTCGCACTGGGGATCGACCTGGGAGCGCTGTTCACGGCTCGATCCGAGGCGCAGCGGGCGGCAGACGCGGCGGCGCTGGCCGGAGCGAGCGCGTTTCTCGAGTACCAGCAGGAGAACGCGCGCAGTGAGGCCATCGAACGCGCGGTGCAGTTCGCGACGGTGAATACGATCCGGGGCACGGCCATCGCGCCCGAGGAAGTCACGGTCTCCGTCGATCTGAACGAGTCCACGGTCACCGCGCGCGTTCGCCGGAATGGCGTGTCCGCGTGGTTCGCCCGGCTCTTCGGCGTGGATTCCGTCGCAATCGGCGCCGAGGCGACCGCGTGGGCCGGCGCGGCGGGCGCTGCGCAGTGCGTGAAGCCGTTCGCGGTGCCGGACCTGTGGGAGGAGAGCACCCAGGACCTGAACAACAACCGGATCTGGGACGAGGGCGAGCGGTGGCGCTACGACCCGGAGAGCGGTGACCGCTACACCCGCTACTCCGGCT
>DASUUI010000071.1:0-14711 GCA_036374155.1 Gemmatimonadaceae bacterium
CTGACGCGCGCGTCCGGAGCTCCTCCCGAACACGTGCGTCTCGATTCCATGATGTTGTCAGAGATATTCGACGTGCTGACCGAGCGTCCGTCAGATGATCGCATCGCTGTCACCGTGGACTCGGCGCTGAGCGCCTGGCTACTTACGCTGCCTGATGATGAACGGAATCACGTCTCCAGCCAGTTGAGCGCGCGCACAGCCGCCGCGGATTCACAGAGCGTTGCCCTCTGGAGGAGCAGGTGGTTCAAGGGTCTTTTCCACTACGACCCGGGGAACGATCTCCAGCAGATGACGGTGCCCGTGTTCGCGCTGATCGGCGAGCTGGATCTGCAGGTTCCGGTCGCGCAAAGCGCGGAGCGGTTCCGCGCGCTGTATCGTGGCTCCAGGGAGCGGCTGCTCACGCTCCATACGCCGCGCGGGATCAATCACATGCTGCAGCCCGCCGCCACCGGCCGCATGGACGAGTACATGGCCATCGAGGTGACCATCGCCCCCGTGGTGTTGCAGCTGATGGAGGAATGGCTGGGGCGAACCGTGCCGTCACGGCGAGCCTCACACTGAATGAGGAACCGCCTCAAGCTGCTGCGTGCGGAGCGGAACTGGTCCCAGGCGGAGCTGGCAGAGCGGCTCGGCGTCTCGCGTCAAACCGTGATCGCGATCGAGAACGGGAAATACGATCCGTCACTGCCCCTCGCGTTTGCGATCGCCCGTGTCTTTCAGCAGCAGATAGAGGAGATCTTTCTCCCGGAGTAGCAGATCGCACGGCGAGCCGATGTGGGGCGAGGTTGGCCTACCTCTGGACCCGTACCGCCTCCGCGATCGTCACCCTGTGCAGTTCCACCAGCTCCTCCCGGCTCAGTCGCTCCGAGGTGTAGCCTCCCGCCAGCCCGAATGCGACCGGCACCCGCTCGCTCGCGCACCAGTCGAACACCAGCCGCTCACGCTCCGCCAGAATATCCGCATTCATCCCGCTCAGCCCACCGATGTCGCATCGCTCGTCCGGGTCCATCCCCGCGTAGTAGATGAACAGCGCGGGCTTCTCCGCCCGCGCGCTCAACTCCCGCAGGCGACGTCGCACGATCGGCAGGTACTCCTCCGCCGAGCTCACGACATCCAGCGTGCACCGATCCACCGGCAGGTACCAGTCGAACGGCAAGACCGCGACGTCGGTCTGCGCGATGCGCTCGTCGCCGGTGAGCGTATCGGCAATCAACTCGTGCGTGCCGCCGGCACAGTGCGCGTCGAGATCCAGGATCAACACCGACTCGGCACCAGCCTCGATCGCGCGCTTCGCCGCGAGCGCAAGGCCGTTGAAGGTGCAGAACCCGTCGCCCCGCTCCCACTTCGCGTGATGGAAGCCGCTGCCCAGGCAGCCTGACACACCGGAGTCGAGCGCGTCCAGCGCGGCCGCAACCATGCCGCCGTTCATCGCCAGCACCGACGCGGGGAGCTGCGGATCCCACGCGAACCCCTGCGATTCCGCCAGCTCGCGCGGCTCACCGGTCATCACGGCCGCGACATACGCCGGATCGTGCACGTCGAGCTCGTCGGGATCGAGCGCTCGCGGTTCCACCAGGTCCACGTTGGCGATCGGGCGATCCAGCAGAGACGCGGCCACCCAGCCCGCCTTCCGGGTCGTCGGAAAGTCGTGCGCCGCAGTGACGGACTGACTGCTATGAAAAACGTTCATCGTGGCTTTGCCGCCCGGGGCGCTCGCAAGCGCCCCGGTGCGGTCCTCGCGTCAACTCATGTCGGCTCGTACTCGCAGCAACCCTGCGGGCACCGGATCCACAGCGTCTCGTCATCCTCGCGCCACCGCCAGCGGGTCACCGCGGGAATGTCGAAGCCGTGCACGTGCGGCCGGTACTTCACACACTTGTAAACGGGATTTGCCGGCAGGGTGCTCTGCGTTGGCCCCTGGCTCCGCGCAAACCATGCCTCGCCCGTGGCGGGACAATCGGGGGTTACCGGAACCGCGGTGGCTCCGGCGCAGTCTTCCCGTTCCCCCAGGCAGAATGAGATCGTGTTGAGCGCTGCGCCGAGATTGGCAACGGCAAGCGGCGCCGTCATCGGCGCCCCCAGCGGCTGCCAGCCGAACTTCTGCCGGTATCCTTCAGCCGCCGGCTCGACGGCGACGAATGCAACGGGCTGCCACGTGTTCCGGAAGCTCCCTACCCCATACTCGCCGAGGGCGGGATGCGGAAACACGGTTCCCCGTCCTGACGTCGGCGTCGGCGGGCCGGCGACAGGAGATGCGAGGTGCTGCTCGTCGTACCAGCCGTTGACGCGCGCAATGCGGTTGTTTCTCGGTGCGCCCGGAGTCGTCGCGTATCTCACCGCCGGCTTGGTCTTGAACGGACCGGCGTTCTGGAAGCCGGGATCGGGAGAGCCGATCTCGCACCAGAAGTCGCCGCACGACAGGCTCATGAAGTAGTCGTGGCGCCCGTCCCAGTCCCACCGCGCGACGGCGGGAATGTCCTCGCGCGTGTAATCCTCCTCACCGGCTATTCGCGTCATGTTCACCGGCAGCCGGCGCTGCTGCTGCGGCGGCACGACGCCAAGCGGACGCTTGCAGTTGGCTTCGTCCAGTCCGACAGATACCACCGTGCCTTGCAGGTCGTTCAGCGGTCCCCACAGGTACAGGCAATTGAAGCCGCGAGCCAGACGGAGCCGCTCGTAAGTGCTGTCTATCATGTAGATGACGGCGGCAGCGAGTGCATCCTCCTGACGTATCGCCCCGACGGGGCCGGTCGCAGGCACCGGATCGAATCGCTGGCCAAGGGACTCGTCGGCGCGGAAGATCGCCGCGAGCGGGCCGTAGTTCTGTCCGCCGGGGTTGATGAACCGCTGGCAATCGTGGAACTCGGGGATGTTGGTCTTCGGACCGACCACCGCGAGCTCCAGGGTGTCATCGTGCAGCAGCCAGGTGTGAGGGCAGGCCTGCGCGACATCGGGAGGCGGGTCCTGATCATCGATGCACTTCCAGACGAGGAACAGCAGTACGGCAGCGACTACGATCAGCAGCAGCCACTTCGCGAGACCCTGACCCATGGTGCACCTCTATCGTGGTGGCTCGGCAGCGCGCCGCCGGTCACCTCTGCCCGTGACCGACGACCAGAGCTGACGAACCCTGGTTCGAAAACCTGCTACGGTGGACACGTCATGCGGCGGCACCCCGCCGAGCGCCCGCATCCGGCGCACGGTGGGCTGCAGAAAGTCATCGGAGCGGTCCCACAAGACAGACACCACCGACCCCCAGGTGCGGGCCATCGCCTCGTCCCCCGCACCGGCGGCGAGCGAGGCGCGCAGTGCCATCGCCCTGACCGCGGCCCCCCCATTTACCGGACTCGCCAGCAGCTCCGGGTTGGTGCGCCCGAGCGTGCGCAGCATCCCGTCGAGCCAGACCGCCGCACCGGCCGAGTCGCCGGTGAGCGCGAGCAGCGTGGCCTCCGGCAGCGCCGCATCTGGCGTGGGGTCGGAGACACGCATGCGCGTGCGCGCCGCGCTCAGGTCGGAGAGAATCCGCCGCACCTGCGACGTGTCGCGCCGCAGCCACGCGAGCTGAGCGCCGAGCAGGTAATCGCCGCCCGACCCGGACTCTGCCTTGTCCCACATCACGATGTCGGGGAAGACGAGGCTGGCGCCGCGATCGATCCATCTCGCCGCCTCACCTCGCCGTTCCGTCGGGGGATAGCGCCGCTCGATCTCGTCGCGCAGCGCTGCCTCCATCCGCACGATGCTGTCGCGCGGACCGCCGAGCGCGGCGTACGCCAGAAAGGAGGGAGCCGACGGCGGCTGCGAGCTTCCGGACGCTACAGCGGACATGCGCGCGTATTGCGCGGCCTGCGCCGCACGCCCCATGACGGTCGCGATGCCGGTGAGATGGCCGGCGGCGAGCGTGTCGTGCGCGATATCCGCGCCGAGCAGTGAGTCCCCCAGCGCGGCGGCGCGCCGCAGTCCGGCGACATCGGCCGGAAGGGCAAGCCTGAGCCGGGCCCAGAACTCGGTGGCGGCTATCTCGACCGAGTCCAGACGCGTTCGCGCCAGAGTCCGCGCCCGATGCAGCGTGTCGAGCGCGGCGGCGTTCCCCAGCATCTCGAGCGAGATCGCAAGCGCCTGCAGCGCCAGTGCATTCTCCGGGAACGCCGTTGCCCAGAAAGTCGCGACGTCACGGAAAAGACCGCGCTGCCGGAACACCGCTTCGTCCACGGAGGTCGGCAGCTTCGCCATCGTCTCGGGTCGCGCGGCGGTGAGGTCAGTCGCGGGGAATGGATGGAACGCGAGCGAGTCGCCTTCCCAGGACGGCATCGCCACGAACGTCGTCGTGTCCGGCTGCTGCGCCTGCCCTCGGCGGACCGAGTTCGTGCTCGTCATCAGCAGCGCGCGCACCGGCCTGTAGGAATCGGCGCGCAACGCAACGTGGATGGAGGGCAGCAGCGTGAATGCGCGCCGCAGATGGCGCAGCCCGTTGGCGTAGCTGGTACGGAACCGCCACCCTGAGAGAGACCCCGGTGCGGGGACGACGACACCGTCCTGGATCTGACACATCCCCGATCCATACCACACCGCGAAGTCGTTCGGCGCAGCAGCAGTGAGTCGCTGAAACTGGGAGCAGGCGCGGGGGCGATCGCCTGCAGCGAACGCCAGCAGCGCGTCCGCGATCGTCTGGTCGCGGGCACCGAGTCTCTCCCGCGTGCGACCGGCGGCCTGCGCCGCGTACTCCCAGCGCGGCACGGGCTGCCGCAACCAGAAGCGCACCTGAGCCTGCCACAGGTGGGCCTGGGCATAATCGGGATCGAACTCCGCTGCGCGCGCGAACAACGAGTCGGCCGTCGCGACGTCCCACTCCTCGATGGCGGCAAGCCCTCGCCAGAACGCCTGCCGCGCAGGCAGCGATGCCGTGCCGATGTCGGACTCGACGAGCCCGCGGCGCGGCCCGTCGCGGAACAGGAGCTCGTCGGCAAGGAGTCTCGCGACGGAGTCGGCGCCGGCCTGGCTCCGGTGAATGCGCCGCACGGCTTCGCGCAGGTGCGTGTCGCTCGCCGCGTCGAACAGGATTGTGTGAATCCGCACCGAGTCGCCGCTCGCCGAAAACGATCCGCGCACGTATCGGCCGGCACCGAGCTGGAGTGCGATGCCGCGGATCTCCGCCGGAGTCTGCTCAGTCGTCCCGCGACGGGCCAGTGCGTCGCGCACCTGAAACTCGTCCACCACCGACAATCCGCTCCACCGGTTGATCGCGTCACGGAGCAGCTGCTCCAGCGCGTCCGCGCCGGGAATCGCTCCCGCGCGCTGCATCGGGAAGAGGACGTAGCGCGACGTGTCGGCGGTCGCAGCTGCGGCGGGCGCGGGCGCGCCATCGGCACGCGACTCGCCGAACCACCCCGTCCGCGGCAAGCCAACGGCGGCCGCGAGCACCACTCCGGCCGCGACCGACGCAAGCAACACCGGCCGCCTGCGCAACTGCCGCCACCGGCGTCCCCAGCCGACATAAGCGGCGCTGGTCACGTCCGTCAGTGCCGCAGCGAACTCCTCCGCCGTCTGGAACCGGTCTGCCGGCACCTTCTCCAGCGCGCGCAGCACCGCTGCGTCCACGTGAGCAGGGATGTTGCGGCGCACGGTCCGGAGCGGCGGCACCGGGTCGAGCGCATGCCGCGCAGCGATCACCGTCGTCGTCGGCCCCGTAAATGGGGGCGTGCCGGCCAGCATCTCGTACAGGACGCAACCCAGCGAATAGATGTCGCTGCGCGCGTCCACATGGTCCGCGCTCCCCTGTTCCGGCGACATGTACGCGGGGGTACCGATCTGCACGCCGGAAACGGTGAGCGATGCGGTGTGGGTTGAGTGCTCCACTGCCCGCGCGATGCCGAAGTCGGTCAGCATCGGAGTGTCGCCGTCGAACACGATGTTGGCGGGCTTGATATCGCGGTGGACGATGCCGTGCGAGTGTACGTAGGCGAGCGCGCTCGCTATCTGCGTGGTGATTTCCACCGCACGGCTCACCGGCAGCAGCTGCTCGCGCTGAATGAGCTGGGTCAGCGTCTGCCCTTCGATGCACGGCATGACGCAGTACAGGAGGCCGTCCGCCTCGCCGGACTCCAGGATCGGCACGAGGTTGGGATGCGACAGGCTCGTGGCGTACCTGATCTCCCGGAGGAACCGCTCGCGCGCGAGGCCGGTCATGACCTCCTCACGCAGCACCTTGATGGCGACGCTGCGGCCGCTCTGCAGGTCGGTCGCGAGGTACACGATTCCCCAGCCGCCTCGGCCGAGCTCGCGCTCGAGGCGGAAACGACCAGCAAGAGCGCGCGAAACCGCGTCTTTCACAGGCGCCACGGGTACGCAACCCTCCCTGGTGGACAGCTATGCTATACCGCGCTGGCTCGGGGTCGCTAGGGGCGAGCGATGGCGCCATGCTTACCTGCCCCGGGGAGCGGAAGTAGAATTGTCTCCGATGAGCGATTTTCGGGGCGCGGCCGTTCCCGCGCCCTCCGTAGCCCACCCCCTCAGCACGCAGATCCTGACCAGGCTTGAAACCGAGGGGCTGGTCCGTCGCGTAGGTGATCCTGTGGATGGGCGCGTCGTCCGGGCCCAGCTCACCGCCCGGAACACATCACCAGAGATGAGCGCGCCATGAAGTTCGCCAGGGTTTTCATCCATCGGCCGGTGCTTGCCAGCATGCTGTCGCTTGGCATGGTGCTCGTCGGCGTCATCGGTTACACGCGACTGCCGGTGCGCGAGTTCCCGGATGCGGATCCGCCCGTGGTGTCGGTGAACACCTTCCTTCCGGGCGCCAACCCGCAGGTCATCGAGTCGTCCGTCACCGACGTGCTGGAAGAGGAGCTGTCGAGCCTCGAGGGTCTGCGGACGATGACCAGCGCCAGCCAGGAGCAGGTAAGCACGATCAGGCTCGAGTTCACACTCGACAGGCCGATCGAGGCCGCGGCCCAGGACGTACGCGACAAGGTGTCGCGCATCCGTGGACGGCTGCCGCAGGACATAGATGAGCCTGTGGTCGCCAAGCAGGAAGCGGACGCGTTCCCCATCATGTTCCTGGCGCTGACGTCCGACACCTACACGCTGATGGAACTGTCGGACATTGCTGACAGGACGATCAAGCCGCGGCTGCAGACGATCCCCGGCGTCTCCGGCGCACCGATCTTTGGCGAGCGCCGTTTCTCCATGCGCGTGTGGCTGTCGCCTGCCGAGCTCGCCGCCCGCGGTCTCACTTCGCAGGACGTGGAGAACGCGATCCGCACCCGCAGCGTGGAGCTGCCTGCCGGGCGCATCGAGTCCGACCGGCGCGAGTTCTCCGTCCGCTACCTGGGCGAGCTGCGCACTCCCACCGAGTTCGCGGAGATGACGGTCGCCGGCAGCAGCGGCGCTCTGGTCAAGCTCGGTGACGTCGCGCGCGTCGAGCCCGGACCGGCCAACGATCGATCCGTCACCCGCTTCTCGCAGCAACCTTCAGTCTTCCTCGGGGTCGTGCGCCAGTCGAAGGCCAACGTGATCGAAGTCGCGGAGGGCGTGCACAGGGAGCTCCCCGCGGTCCAGGCCGCGCTGCCGCCGGGGGTGAACCTGACCGTTGCGTTCGACGGCTCAGTCTTCATCAAACGCTCGATCAGCGAAGCCAGGGAAACCCTGGTGATCACCGCGGTGCTGGTAATCGCGGTCATCTTCGTCTTCCTCGGCACCCTCCGTGCGACGTTCATTCCGGCCATCGCGATCCCGGTGTCGATCATCGCGACGTTCGCGATCCTGAACGGGTTTGGCTACTCCATCAACACGCTGACGCTGCTGGGGCTGATCCTGGCGATCGGCATCGTCGTGGACGACGCGATCATCGTGCTGGAGAACGCGTACCGGCACCAGGAGGAGCTGGGGAAGGATCCGCAGACAGCGGCGACCGACGGCACGCACGAGATAACGACCGCGGTCATCGCAACTACCCTGGCGCTGGTCGCGGTGTTCTCACCGCTGCTCTTTCTCACAGGAACGATCGGCCGGCTCTTCAACGAGTTCGGCGCCACAATCGCAGGTTCCGTCATCGTCTCGTCCATAGTGGCGCTGACGCTCACGCCCGTGCTGTCGGCCAAGATCCTCCGCGTTCGGGCGCGTGAGGCGCGGTTCCACGAGTTCACGGGCCGGCAGCTGAACAGATTGAGCGCCGCGTACGAGCGACTGCTCGGCCGCGGCCTGAAGCGTCCAGGGCTCGTCATCGCCGGGGGCGCGGTGCTCAGCCTGGCCGCGATCGGCTTCTATTCCGTGCTCGAGCGCGAGTTCGTCCCGCCGGAGGATCGCGGTTTCTTCTTCACGTTCATCGTTGCGCCGGAAGGTGCGACCGTCGCGTATACCGACGGCTACATGAAGCAGATCGAGGAGATCGTGCACCGCACGGAGGACGTGCACTCGACCTTCGCCGTGGTCGGCTTCGGCGGACCGCCCAACAGAGGCGTCGTCGGCACGCGGCTCACCGACTGGAAGGAACGGGACCGTTCGGCACAGGACGTGATCGGCGAGGTGCAGCCGCAGTTCTTCGGCGTGCCCGGCATTTTCGCCTTCGCCACCAATCCACCCGCATTCGGCGGCTTCAGCTCGCCGGTGCAGTTCGTGGTGCAGAACCGCGATTTCGAGGCGCTGGTGAACGGGATGGACTCGCTGACGGCGCGTGCCCGCGCGATCCCCGGGCTGCTGAACGTGGACACCGACCTGCGCGTGACGCGCCCGGAGCTGGTCGTCTCGATGGACCGCGACCGCGCGGAAGACCTCGGAGTTCCCGCGCGCGACATAGCGACGACACTGCAGACGCTGCTTGGCGGACGGGAGGTGACGCGCTTCACCTCCGACAACAAGCTGTACGACGTAGTGCTTCGCCTCGACCCGCAGGATCGCACCACTCCGTCGGATATCAGCGGCCTGCAGGTGCGCGGCCGGGACGGCATGCTCGTGCCACTGGATGCCGTGGCCTCAGTGACCGAGCGCGTCGGTCCGAGACAGCTCAACCATTACGACCGGGTCCGTTCGTTCACGCTGTCGGCCAGCCTCGCCCCCGGCTTCACGCTCGGTCAGGCGCTGGACTCGCTCAACGCCGCTGCTGCGACGACGCTGCCGGCGGGGAGCACGATCGAGTTGTCCGGCGAGTCGCGCGAGTTCCGTGACAGCGGCGGTGCCCTGTACTTCGCCTTCGCGCTTTCGCTGATCTTCGTGTTCATGGTGCTCGCTGCGCAATACGAGTCGCTGCTGCACCCGTTCACGGTGCTGCTCGCGGTACCGCTCGCGGTCACCGGCGCGCTCGCGGCGCTCTGGGTTGCCGGCTCCACGCTGAACGTGTACAGCCAGGTGGGAATGATCCTGCTGATTGGGCTCGTGTCCAAGAACTCGATTCTTCTGGTCACCTATGCGAACGACCTGCGCGCACGCGGCAGGGACGCGATCTCGGCGATGCGCGAGGCGGGGAGGATCAGGCTGCGTCCGATCCTCATGACGTCGGTGGCGACGATCTTCGGCGTGCTGCCGATTGCGCTTGGGTTCGGCGCCGGCGCGAGCAGCCGTCGGCCGCTGGGTTACGCGATCATCGGCGGCATGACGGTGTCCACCGTGATCACGCTGTTCCTGGTGCCGGCGGTGTTTGTCATGTTCGAGCGACTGCGGCGCACGCCTGCTCCCGTCGTCGAACCTCCGCCCCCGCGCCGGCCCGTCGTCGCGGCACCCCGGGAGGACGAAGCGACGGTGGAGGTTTCATGACCGCATCATTCACAGCCGGCGTCGTGTGGGGCATGGTGTCACTGCTCGCCGCCGTACCTCTGGAGGCCTACGCGCAGGCGCAGCCGCCTGCCGTTCCCGTCGTCACGCTGGCGGAGGCGCGCAGCCGCGCGGCCGCCATCGCACCCGCGGCCGTCGCCGCGCGCTCCGAGCTGAACGCTGCGCTGTGGGAGCGACGCTCCGCCACGGCGCAGCTGATCACGCCGAACCTGACCGCATCGACCAGCTACACCCGCTTTTCCAGCCCCTTCTTCAACTTCGGCACGGGAACGGTCACGCCCAACTCCACGAACGCGACGCTGCAGGCGAGCTACACCTTGTTCGGCGCCCGCAAGTTCGCCGAACTGAGCCGCTCACGCGCGTCGGTGGCGAGCGCCGAGGCGCAGGAGGTCGCCGCCAGGTTCGGAACGGCGCTCGAAACAGACCGGGCGTTCTACGCGGCCGTCGCGGACCGGGAGCTGGTACGCGTCGCAGCAGACCGGCTGAAGCGAGCGCAGGAACAGCTCGCGATCGCGCGCGTGCGCGTCACCGTGGGCGAGGCGATCGCGTCGGATTCACTGCAGCTGATGCTCGAGGTGAACCGAGCGCGTCTCGCGGTGCTGCGCGCCGATTCGGCGTTGACAGTCTCGCGGCTGCGGCTCGGCCGCGAGATCGGGCTGTCCGGCCCAGTCGATGCTGCTGCGCCCGATACGAGCGCGCCGCCTGCGCTGCCCATGTCACTCGAAGAAGCCGTCGCCGAGCTGCGAGCCAGCGGGCCGGTGCTGCAGGCAGCGCGGGCCGACGAGCGCCGCACCCGCGCCGGGCTCAGCGTGGAACGAAATGCGTATCTGCCGGAGCTGAGCATCATCGGTACCGCAGGCGCGTACGATGCGCGCTTCTTTCCCTCTGCGACGTACCGTCGCCAGCTGGCCTTCAACGTATCGCTGCCGATCTGGAGCGGCGGCCAGCGTGAGCTGACCATCGCGCGCGCGAGAGCGCTGCACGACATCAGCGCCGCGCAGCTCGCCGATCAGGAGCGTGCAGCGACGCAGGTAATGTCGGAGAGCTACCACGGCTATGAGACCGCCCGCGCCGGTGTGGAGCTGGCCCAGATCGGCGTGGCAGCGGCCGCTGAGAACTACCGTGTGCAGCGGGCGCGGTACGGCGGAGGGTCGGGGACGATCCTCGATCTGCTCGAGGCCCAGGTCACGCTCAGCGAATCGGAAGTGGAACTGATCAGATCGCGTCAGTCGGCGAGGCTCGCGCTCGCGCAGCTGGAAGCGCTCCTCGGCCGCCGCATACTTCAATGACACCGCGCCACCGCGGGAGACGAATACGATGACCCCCCTGAATCAGCGGGTCGTTCCCCGCTCGCCCGCTGCACGGCGGATCGTGCTCCCAGTCGGCGTGCTGCTGCTCGGGTTCCTGCTGATCTGGTGGTTGATGCGATCGCGATCGGATGAAGCCGGCAGCGCACAAGGACCTGGTGGCGGGAAGGCAGCTGCAGGCGCCGGTGCCGCCAGCATGCCGCCGATGCCGGTGGACGTGGATACGGCTCGGCTTTCGACGGTGACCGATGCGGTACGCGCCACAGGCCGGATCGAGGCGCAGCAGAGCGTGGAGCTGCGGCCGGACGAGTCCGGTCGCGTGGTGCAGCTTCTCTTCCGCGAAGGGCAGTCGGTGGGGCGCGGGGCTCCGCTGGTGAAGATAGACGACGCAATGCTGCGCGCGCAGCGTGAGCGCGCGCTCGCGGACCGGGATCTCGCGCGCCAGCAGCTCGATCGCGTTCGCAGGCTGCGCGAGGAAAACGCGGCGACGCCCGCTGATCTCGAGCGCGCGGAAGCCACTGCGCGCAGCGCAGCCGCCGCGCTGAACCTCATCGAGCTGCAGCTGCAGCGCACGACAGTGCGCGCGCCGTTCGCTGGAGTGATCGGGCAGCGATTCGTCAGCATCGGCGACTACGTGACCAGCTCGAGCCGGCTGCTGAGCCTGCAGACGGTGGATCCGCAGCGCGCAGTGCTGGAGATCCCGGAACGGCACGCGGGGCTGCTGCGTCCCGGTCAGAGCGTGGAGTTCGGAGTAGCCGCGTATCCGGGGCAGACGTTCACCGCGCAGGTGGAGTTCGTCGATCCGGTCGTGCAGCCGAGCACGCGCACGATCCTGGTGAAGGCGCGAGCACCGAATCCCAACCGGAGACTGAGCGCAGGCATGTTCATCGAGGCCCGGCTGGCGACATCCACACGAGCTTCAGCAGTCGTGATCCCCGAGGACGCGGTGCAGCCGCTGCGCACGGCGAACATCGTCTGGGCCGTGGTGAACGGTCAGGCGAGCAGGCGCGTCGTGCAGCTCGGCGCGCGGTCGCAGGGAACGGTGGAGGTTGTGAGCGGAGTGAACGCCGGCGAACTGGTCGTGGTCGGCGGGCTCGAGCGCATGGCTGAAGGCATGCCGGTCGCTCCCCGGCCCCGCTCCGTGGCGGGAGGATGACCATCGCCGATGGATTTCGCGGCCCCGGCGGAGGTCTTTGTCGCGGCGGAGTTCCGGGCTCATCGTAATCATGAAGACCGAGTCTCGTTGACTTTCACCCAGGCGGACAGATGATACTCATTGCCGGTGCCACCGGTGTCCTCGGTTCCGAGATCGCCCGACGGCTGCGTGATCGCGGCCAGCGCGTCCGCGCGCTCGTGCGCTCTGCCTCTGGAACGGACACGGTGGCAACGCTCGAGAAGATGGGCGTGGAGATCGTTCGTGGAGACCTCAATGACCGCGCTTCGCTCGACGCTGCCTGCCGAGGTGTCGAGCGAGTGGTGAGCACGGTCACCGCGATCACGAAAGCACAGCCGGGAGAATCGCTGCAGTCGATCGATCGCGATGGGAACATCCGCCTGATCGATGCTGCGGCCGCTGCAGGCGTGGAGCAGTTCGTCTTCGTCTCGTTCGATACGACCGGCATTCCGGACGCGCCGCTGAGTGCGGCGAAACGCGACGTCGAGGAGCATCTCAAGCGGACCGGACTGAATCACACGATTCTCCATCCGTCACTTTTCATGGAGAGCTGGCTCGGTCCCATGCTGTTCGCTGATCCGATCGCCGGAACGGCACGCATCTACGGACCGGGTCGGCAGGCGATCGGTTACGTCTCCGTCGCCGACGTTGCGGAAGTCGCAGTCCAGGTGGTGACTGCACCGATCACAGAGAGCAGAACCATCCTTTTCGGCGGGCCTGAACAGATCACCCAGCGCGAAGCAGTGGCGATCTTCAGCAAAGCGTTCGGGAAAGAACTTGAGATCGTCGAAATGCCGACAGACGGATTGCGGGCGCAGTGGCAATCGGCCGACGATCCGTTTCAGAAAAGCTTCGCTTCCCTGATGTTCGGGATCGCGGAAGGGTGGGGAGCGGCTCCGCCGCCCGATCCGGCAGAGTTTCCAATGCGCATGACGACCGTTGCTGAATTTGCCGCCCGCCAGTCAGGAGGTTCCGAGGCTTAGCTTCGGCAAGTGCGATCAGGCGTCCTTGTATGGAGTGCGCGGCGCCTGGACCGACCGGAGTTCCTCTCGCCCTGCAGAGAAATCCGGTCGGGAGGCTCCAGGCCGGTCACGGCGGCCTGGGTCAGGGGATCGATAGTCCGTACCGTGCGTTGATCGCCTGCACTGCCGCGCCCGCCAGAAGGTTCTGCCCGTCGCTGTTCGGGTGCACGCCGTCCAGACTCATGTAGGGACCAAACGGCCGGCTCGAGAACAGCACGTCGTACATGCTGAAGCTCACCTTGGGCAGGTCGTACACAACTGACAGCTTGAAGTAAGCGTAGCCGTTCTCGCTCGCACGCGTCTGGATGCGGCTGTTCATTTGCGCCATGCGGGCGTTGATCGCGGTGATGTCGCTGGAAGTCAGGACGTAATCCACTTCCCCCGGCACGTCTGCGCACGTCGCGGTCACCGGCGCCCTGGACAGCAGCGTGAGGATGTAGCCCGGGACGAACACATAGTTCGTACTGTAGTAGCAGTTGATGCTCATTCCGATGCCGAGCGTCGCGAGGTACGCCCACTCGTAGAAGAACTCGCGCGCGCGGCGGATGCTCGGGAAGTTCGCGGCGTTGTCCGGGAGCCCGACAAGCACGGCCCGCGCACCCGTGGACCTCACGGCGGCGAGCACCTCGTCGTAGTCGGATGCCCACTGGTCAAACGGCGTCATGGTGGAGATCCTGCCCGTGCTCGCGGGCAGCACCTCGTTGGCGGCCAGCTCCACCGAGACGAAAGTGGGATTCTGAGCCAGCATGGCGGTGACCTGCGTCTGTCCGGGCGCGAGCACCCTGCTGTACAACGCCGCCTTGCGCGGGCTCGTCAACGCTTCGACCTCGATCGTCGTGCGCAGCGCGTCGTACACTTTCGCGCCCGAGATCGCGACGTTGTTCGTCGGCGGCACGATTCCGTCGCGCAGCGGCGCGCAGGTATTCATCATCGCCGTGACGAGATCTTCCCCCGCACCGAACGCGGCGAACGCGCCGAGCAGCGCGAAGTTGGTGGCGAGCGGCGCGAACAGCGGCGGACCGCAGCCCGGGTCCTGAACCAGCGGGAGCGAGAACGGCGTGCCGACGCGCGCTGCGAGCCGCGCCGGCCACGCGGCCTGCTGCGCCGATGCGAACACACCAGCTGACTGCACACCCATGCTGTTGCTCGTGCCCAGTGCGACGAACCGCGCAAAGATCTCCTGCGCGGTCGGAGGCTGAACCGGTGGCTGCGAAGGCGGCCTGCGCTTGAGCGCGGCGTCCGCCGGCGAGACGGTGGGTTCGACGACGTCGGCGCACGCGGACAACGCGAGCACTGCGACCAGAGCCATGACGATGCGCTTCATTTGACTGCAGCTCCGCCGGCCACTGCCGGAGCTGGTTGTGCGCCAGACGTTCACGCCGCCTGCGCGCATGCTCCGCGACCGGCGATGCAACGGAAACACTTGTTCTGGCGGGACGCAAGGGG
>DASUUI010000072.1:0-15890 GCA_036374155.1 Gemmatimonadaceae bacterium
ATCCAGACCCGGACCACCGTGGACTTCAGGCGCCGGTACCGGGAGATAGATCTCCTGCTGGTCGACGACGTGCACTTCCTCCGCGGGAAAGAGACGACGCAGGAGGAGTTCTTCAACACGTTCAACGCCTTGTACGAGGCGGGGCGCCAGATAGTCCTCACCAGCGACCGCCTGCCCACCGAGATCCCGGGACTGGAAGGCCGTCTGGTGAGCCGGTTCCAGTGGGGAATGGTCGCCGACATCGACCTGCCCGACCTGGAGCACCGAATCGCCATCCTGCAGCACAAGGCGCAGATGGACCACCTGGAGATGACGATCCCCGAGGACGTCATCCGCTTCATCGCCGAGCATGTGCGCTCGAGTGTGCGGGAGCTCGAGGGCTCCATCATCAAATTGCTGGCCTATTCTTCGCTGAAGCACCGCGAAGTCACGATGGAGCTGGCGCGTGAGGCGCTGCGCGACAAGCTCCAGCGCTCGGCGCTGGCGACCGCCACGCACGGTCCGCGGCTCGACATCGCAACCATCCAGGAAGCAGTGGCGCGGGAGTGGGGAGTCAGCACCGAAGGATTATGCTCCAAGGCGCGCACCCAGACGCTGACAGTACCGCGTCAGATTGCTATGCTGCTGACACGCGAGCTGCTCGGCACTCAGCTCGTGGAAATCGGGGTGGCCTTCGGTGGGCGCGACCACTCGACCGTGATCCACAGCCTGGAGAAGGCCGCGGAGCGGATCACCGGCGATCCGACGATCGAGCGACGGGTCTCGAGGCTGCGCGCCAGCCTTTCGGCTCTCGCCCCTTAGGTTTTTTGATGATCAGATGGCTGCGAAAAACGACGATTTCCCCAGCGAAACACCGGGTGGAACCGGTTCGATCAGAAAAGATGCAATCCCACAATGAACTGACATCACCCGTATTGCCCTAACCGTATGGTATGCCATAGGTTGTTGCGGTTTCCACAGTTGCCAACACCTCTACATCTACTGCTACGACTCCGTCATATAGAAAAGACAGTACTGACGGTCCGGGTGGATAAGAGGGGCTGGCCTCAGCCGTAATCGAGAACTCGAGAAACGAATGCGCTTCACCATTACGCGGGAGAAGCTTCAGGAGGGTCTCGGAGCGGTCGCGGCGAGCATCCCGACCAAGACCACGCTCCCAGTCCTTGCCAACATCCTCGTGGAGGCCGTGGACTCTGGAATACGGTTTTCCGGGACGGATCTGGACATTGCAGTCACGACCGAGGTCCCAGCCGACGTCGAGACGCCTGGGGCCATCACGATCCCTGCACGCAAGCTCTTCGACATCGCCCGCGAACTTCCGCCAGCGCCGGTACGCATCACGACTTCCGGCGAGCAGCGAGCGGTGCTCGAATGCGGTCGTTCGAAGTTCAAGCTACTCGGTCTCCCGCGCGACGAATTCCCAACATTCCCCGCTGTAAAGTTTGGGGAAAGCTGGAGAATACGATCAGGCGATCTGCACAAGCTGATCGGTCATACAGTGTTTGCGGTTTCCACCGAGGAAAGCCGCCCGATCCTCAACGGAGTGCTCTGGGAATTCCGCCCGAACGGAATGCGGATGGTTGCGACCAACGGTCACCGTCTGGCCAGGATGGAAGTGCCGTCCGGCGGCGACATCCCCGCGAGCCCTTCCGATCTGATCATTCCGCCGAAAGCGCTGGAACAGGTGCGGCGCCTGTTCCCGGCCGATGAGGAGCTCGAGATCGGTCGGGGAGAGAACCACATCGGATTCCGGTCGCCGTTCACGGCGGTTTACACCCGCCTGATCGAAGGCCCGTACCCGAATTACGAGCAGGTCATCCCGCGCGACAACGACAAGGTGGCGATCGCCGACAAGCAGGCGCTGATGAGCACCCTGCGCCGTGTCGCGATAGTGGCGTCGGACCAGACTCACCGGATCCGCCTTTCCTTCAATGCCGGCCTGCTCAAGTTCAGCGTGCAGACTCCAGATCTCGGCGAGGCATCCGACGAGATGCCGATCCGGTATGAGGGCGACCCGCTCGACATCGGCTTCAACGCTACCTACCTGATGGAGATTCTCAGGTACATGCCGACGGACGAGGTGAAGCTGACGTTCAAGGCACCCGAACGAGCGGCCACCCTGGAGCCGGAGGGGTGGGACGACACAGCGAAGTACCTGTGTCTGGTCATGCCGCTGAGGCTGGTTGATTAGCTACGGATCACCGCAGCAAGCGCCAAGTAATGAGCAGTGAGTCATGAGTATTGAGTAGTCAGTGAGGGCGGAGCCGCAGTTACCTACCACTCATGACTGACGTAACTCAGAACTGATAGCTTGGCGCTTGTTGCGGTGATCCGTAGCCAGCCACAAATGAAAAGAGTGCCTTTCGGCACTCTTTTCATTTGCGGCGAGCCTTTGGTCTGTAAGCCGGGTTCTGTCGAACGGCCTTCGCCGCCCGGCGATCATTTCTCTGGGAACGCGATCGCTCGCGCCCTCTAGCAGCCTACCCGCGGCTCAAACGAGGTGGACGCCTCTCGCCGCTTGCTTGGCCTTGCTCCGGCTGGGGTTTACCGTGCCGCCCGTGTTGCCACGGACGCGGTGGGCTCTTACCCCACCTTTTCACCCTTACCGCCGCTTTCGCGACGGCGGTCTATTCTCTGTGGCACTTTCCGTCGGATTCTCATCCGCCCAGGCGTTACCTGGCAACCTGTCCATGGAGCCCGGACTTTCCTCGATGAGGTTTGCATGCAGTGACCTCACCGCGATCGCCCGACCAACGACTCGTCGCAGCTGAAATATACCACTTTCTGGATGCTGACGGGACCGCGATGTGTGCTGACGCGCGCTCCCGGGGCACGCCGAACGTCGCAACTCCGCGCAGTTCATCTCACATCATTTCTGTGCGCTGACCGTGACTGGTGAGTGACCTGCGCCGCTATCGTGGCGCGAGGCTGTCACCAGGGGAATCGAATGCACCAGTCGTCCGAGTTCGCGGTGTCCACAATGCTGCCGCCCGCGGAACGCCCGCGCGTGGACGCAGCGAGCCGCGGTCTCTGCCAGCCAGTGCACCGTGAGACGCTGGACGCGGTGTTGTCCGACGTCCGGGAAAGACGTGCCCAGGCGGTGCTGTTCTCCGTCACCAGATACGGCGTTCTTCCGACCGCGCGCATCGCCACGCTGGTCAGGGAGTTCCCCCAGGTCCCCGCGATCGCGCTCCTTTCGGCCGACGATCCGGGCGCCCCGCACGCGGCTCTCACCCTTGGCCATCTTGGCGTTCGTACGATGATCGACGTGCGGCGCCCCGACGGCTGGGGACGGCTGCGCGGTCTGCTGATGGCGGAGCGGTCGGGTGACGTGGAGCGTGAGGTGCTCGCACGGCTGACGGTCGATCTCGCCGGAGTGCCGCGTGACTGCTGGCGATTCTTCGAGCTGCTGTTCTCGACGGCGCCCCGCGTGTTGACGGTCCGTCAGCTCGCGGTGCAGCTCAGGGTTCTGCCGAGCACTCTCCTCAGCCGGTTCTTCCGCGCGAAGCTGCCGCCACCCAAGCGGTACCTGTCGCTGGCCCGCCTCATCCGCGCGGCCAGGCTGTTCGAGAATCCAGGGTTCTCGGTCGCAGCCGTCGCGAACCACCTCGAGTACTCCTCACCTCAGAGCTTCGGCCGTCACGTGCGCAACGTGATGAGGATGTCTCCCGTAGAGTTCAGGCACCGGTTCAACGCGCACCTCATGACGGAGCATTTCCGCGGCGAGCTGGTGCTCCCGCACGTCGAGGTGCTGCGCGGTTTCCGGCCCGTGCATACCGAGCCCGCCTGGGTACGGCCCATGGACAACTTCCGTCCGGCGTACGTTCCCGCTTCCGCCAAGGTGGCGGAGAGCTCAGGCGGGTGAGTGGCTTTTCCGTGCCGCCTGGATGACCTCGCGGGCGGTCGCCAGCGCGATCACGGCGTAGCCCCTGGCTTCGATCGTCTCGCGCCCGCCTTCCTCGCGGTCGAGCACGGCCAGCACTCCCGCGACGGTGGCGTGCTCGTGCTCCGCAGCGGCTGCAGCAGCCAGAGCTGACGCCCCCGTCGTGACCACGTCTTCCACGATCACGACCCGATCGCCTTTCCTGAACGGCCCCTCTATCCGCCGGCGCGTCCCGTGGGCCTTTACGTCCTTGCGCACCGAGAACGCGCGCAACAGGCGCGAGCCTTCAAGCGCGCTTGCCAGCGCGATGGCATAGGCCACAGGGTCGGCCCCCATCGTCAGGCCGCCCACTGAATCGACGTTCCAGCCGCTTTCCCGCAGGGCGCTGAGCCCGGCGGCTCCCACGGCCCGCAGTCCCTCCGGGCTCATCGTCGTCAGTCGCGCATCGACATAGAAGTCGGAACGTTTACCCGAGCTGAGCGTAAATTCTCCGAACTTCACCGAACGCTCGGCGAGTAGCCGCACCAGCTCGACGCGCGGGTCCATTGGCGCGCAGGTTATGCGCAGCAGGGAGGCGCGTCAACAGAGCGAGGAGCTGCCCACGCAGTGAGTGCCACTTGGCGTGACGTTCTTCCCGGAATCATCGCCGTCATTGCGATCGTGGCGATGCTTGGGATTCTCTGGCGCCAGCACGTTCAGAGCCGGCGGCTCGCCGAGCGCACCCGCGAGCTGGAGCACCTGTCGCTGGAGCTCATTCGCGCCAACCGGATGAAGAGCGAGTTCCTCGCGAACATCTCCCACGAGCTGCGGACCCCGCTCAACGCGATCGTCGGGTTTATCGATCTGCTGCAGGAAGGCGTGTATGGAGAGCTGAACGAGCGTCAAGCGCTGCCCGTCCACCGGATCCAGTCTTCAGCCACGCACCTCCGGCACCTTGTGGATCAGGTTCTGGACCTGGCGAAGATGGCAGCTGGCCGGATGGAGCTGCATCCGGAGCTGCTCGACGTCCAGTCGTTCCTCCAGGATGTACTGACGGAGATGGAGTCGCTTGCAGCGGAGCGCGGTCTCACCACGGCACTGGAGCCCGCTGACCAGCTGCCGCGCATCTCGACGGATCCGGTTCACCTTCGGCAGATCCTCGTGAATCTGATCGGCAATGCCATCAAGTTCACGGAGAAGGGTGGCATCATAGTCAGCCTCGACTGGCTGTACGGTCGCCCCGATGGCGCCGACCCCACGCCGCAGAAACCTCGACGCTGGTGGGTCACGATCGACGTAACCGACACCGGCGTTGGCATCTCACCGGCTGATCAGCCTCGCGTCTTCGACGAGTTCGAGCAGGTAGGTGTGGGCCCGCGAGGCGATTCGCACCGTCGCGGCACCGGCCTGGGATTGCCGATATCGAGACGCCTGGCGCACCTGATGGGTGGAAGCATCACGCTCGAGAGTCAGCCCGGCGCCGGTTCGACCTTTACGCTCTGGCTCCCCGCGCCGGCGCCCGAAGGGCCAGCCGGACAGTGGGAGAAGTGACTGCGCGCCAGGGAGCACGCTGACGGTCGCGCTGCTGCGACCGCCCCGGAGCTATCGCTTGAGGATCCCCTTCATCTTGGAGAAGAGCCCGGACTTCTCCACCGGCAGCAGGAGGGCCTCCTTGAGCGCGGCTGCAAACGCCGTCACCGACTCGTACCTGTCGCTCGGCTGGCGGGAGAGGCCGCGCATGACCACTTCCTCGACCTGCGGGTGGAAAGTGGTTTCCTCGCGCGCGGAATTGAGCGGCTTCGGCGGCAGCGTCAGCAGCTGCGTGAACATCTCGCGCGGATTGCGCGCCGTGTAGGGGAGAGTTCCGGTCAGCAGCAGGTAGGCGATGGTCGCGAGGCTGTACTGATCCGCGGACGGACCCACCAGCTCGCCCGACAGCGCCTCGGGCGCGACGTACATCAGCGTTCCCACGAAGAAACCCGCGCGGGTGAGGCGCTCTTCGGAATCCATGTTGGTGTCGGCAGCGATTCCGAAGTCGAGCAGCTTCACTTTCCGGGTGGTGGGATCGTACATCACGTTGTCAGGCTTGAGATCGCGGTGGACGATTCTCACGTCGTGCGCGGCCTGCACCGCTTCGGCTATCTGCTCGACGATGGATGAGGCTTCGTCAGGCGGAAGCGGAGCATTCCTTCGGGCGTACCGTTCGAGGAGCTCACCGCCGGCCCATTCCAGGGCAAGGAAGTGATGGCCGGTCTCAGCCTGTCCGATCTCGAGCGTCCGCACGACACTCGGGTGCTCGACACGGGACCCGTACTGAGCCTCTCTGAGGAAGCGCGCGACCGCCGTCGGGTCATTGCGCAGCTTCTCCCGGAGTATCTTTAGGGCCACGAGCCCATGCTGCGGGTGGTGCGCCTGGTATACGGCCGACGTCCCGCCTTCACCGATCTCGCTTCTCACGGTGTAGCCGGCGAGCGTCATTCCAATGAGGGATTGAGCTGGAGGCACGGGGCGAACCTAACCGCCGCTCATAGTGCGGGCAAGCAAGCGGAGCCGTTTATCGGCTCGTGGGTATACGCTGCACAAGGAAAAAGGACGAAACTTGACCAGTAGACCCCCCAGCCACCTCGGCGTCGCTCTTCTGGCGGCGTGCATGACGCTTGCTGCCTGCGGCGGCGGGCGGCCACCGCGCCAGGGCGGCGCTCTGGTTCCGGTTACGGCCGACGCGCGTCAGGATCAGGCGGTTGGTTTCTATCACAGCATGGGTCTCGCCGCCGCGTCGGCGCCGGTGCCGTTCGTGGGAGCGGCTGCCCATTTCGCAACGACGCGTCCAGACACTTCGCTCAGTCTGGTGACGCTCGCAATTCCAAACCGCTCGCTGACGTTCGCGCGTGAGGGGGACCGGTACCGCGCGCAGTATGCGGTGGACCTCCGGGTGATTCGCGACGGGGCGGAGATCCAGCGTGTCGAGGCCCTCGAGGTCGTGCGGGTGGCATCTTTCCGCGAGATCGGGCGCGGTGACGAGAGCGTGATCTTTCAGCGATGGCTTCGCCTCGCGCCCGGGCGTCACGTCGTGCGACTCACAGTGCGCGACGTCGTGAGCGGGCGGAACTCCGGTGATACTCTGTCGGTCACCGTCCCGCGGTTCGATCCCGCACGACCGAGCGTCTCCTCACCGCTTCCAGTTTATGAAGCGCGTGCGCGTCCCATGCTCGATTCGATACCATCGCTCGTCGCGCGTCCACGGGCGACTGCGATCTTCGGGCGCGACTCGGTCGTCCTGATCTACATGGAAGGCTACGCCGCGACCTCTGCGCCGCGACTGCCGATAAGTCTCAGCGTGCGGAACGACGCGGGGTCCGTGGTCTGGGCGGACACGGCAAGCCTGACGCGCACAGGCAGCCTGTTCAGCGGAATCATGCGCATTCCCATCGCCCGCGTCGGCGTGGGCGTGGGCTTCGTCAGCGTGGTCGCTTCGGGATCTGTGGACACCGTACGCACGCCGTACTTCCTGAGCTTCGGTGAGGATCTCCCTGTCGCGCCGTTCGAGGAGATGCTGTCGTACCTGCGCTTCTTCGCCTCGGGCCAGACTCTTCGCCGACTGCGGGAAGCCGCGCCGGAAGCTCGCGCTCAGATGTGGTCCGACTTCCTCCGGGCGACTGATCCGGTACCGACCACGGCCGAGCACGAAGCGCTTCAGGCCTACTTTGCCCGGATCCAGCTGGCCGACAGCCGGTTCCGTGAAGAGCTGCCGTCGGGGTGGCTGTCGGATCGGGGAAGCGTGTTCGTTGCGCTCGGTGAGCCGGACAACGTGTATGAGCAGACCGTGACCAGCTCGGGCGGCCGCCGGCTGGCGTCTCCCGTACGCATCCAGGTGTGGGAATACCGCCAGCACCGTGTGCAGATAACGTTCACGGACGAGCAGCACACCGGCCGCTACAAGTTCGGGCCGCGCAGTGAAGCAGAGTTCCGCGCGCTGCTCCAGCGGCTGCTGTCGCGGTGACCTCCGGCGAACATCTGTTCGCCCCGACTGCTTGACACCGTTTCCCGTGATTCCTATATACGTGCCCGCCGGCGTGCGCCGGTGAAGTCACGGCGAGATTTCACGTAGGAGGCAGCGCGAAATGGCTAAGGGAAAGGTGAAGTGGTTCAATGACGCGAAAGGTTTCGGCTTCATTGAACAGGAGGGTGGTGAAGACGTGTTCGTGCACTTCTCAGCCATCACGATGGACGGGTTCAAGACGCTCGCGGAAGGTCAGGAGGTGGAGTTCGAGATCAAGACTGGCGACAAGGGCCTTCACGCGTCGAACGTCCAGAGAGTCTGACCTCCTGCTGGAGGAAAACTGAAGTGATCATGGGGCGACGTATATTGGGAGCGTGCAGCTCCCTGCGTCGCCCCGTCTTTTTCTGGTAGATGGCTACGCGCTGATCTACCGCGCGTTCTACGCGCTGATGTCGCGCCCCCTCACCACCAGCCGCGGGGAAAACACCTCGGCGGTCTGGGGCGTGAGCAATTTTCTGCACCGCCTGCTCACGGCGCACCGTCCCGAGTACGTCGCCTGGGTGCACGACTCCGGCCTGTCGTTCAGGCACGAGACATATCCGGCGTACAAGGCCACGCGGGAGAAACTGGGCGAGGAGCTGCAGGCCGATTTCGATCGCGGCATGCAGCGAATAGTCCAGGTGCTCGAGGGATATCGCATTCCCATCGTGGTGCTTCCCGGCTACGAGGCGGACGATGTAATCGGGACGCTCGCGCGCGTCGCGACGGCGCAAGGACTCAACGTCGTGGTGGTGTCGGGAGACAAGGACTTCCAGCAGCTCGTGCGTCCGGGAGTGTGGCTGCTCAACCCGGGTCGCGGCGGAGCGGCCGCCGTGGAGGAGCATTGGGTCAGCGTGGAGAACGCCGCCGAGCGGCTTGGCGTGCCTCCCGATCGCGTCACCGATTACCTCGCGCTCGTCGGCGATTCCTCCGACAACATTCCCGGCGTCCGCGGCATAGGTGATAAGACCGCACGCGACCTGGTGAACAGCTACGGCACCCTCGAGGAGATAATCACCCGCGCGCCGGAGCTCTCGCAGAAGCGGCCGCGCGAGGCGTTGCTTGCTCATGCGGCGGAAGCGCGCTTGTCCAAGGAGCTCGTCACCATACGGGAGGATCTCCCGGTGGCGCTCGATCTCGACGAGCTCAGGGTGCGGGAGCCCGACTCGGACATGCTCCGCGATCTGTGGGTCGAGCTCGAGTTCCATTCGCTGGCACGTGATCTCCTGCCGCGCACGGCCGCCAGGGCCTCGCGCAAGTACGTAACGGTCGAGACCGTGAACCAGATGCAGGCTGTGGTGGAGCGCGCACGGACGATCGGCCGTCTGTCGCTCGACACGGAGACGGTCGCTGATCCGGACAGCCCCCAGTCCGGAGATCCACTCCGCGCGCGCCTCGTGTCCATGTCCATCGCGGTTGCAGCCGGCGAGGCTTACTACTTCCCGCTGCTGCACAGAGAGCGCGCGGCGGCACAGGGCGACTTCCTGCTCGACATGTCGGGGGATCGCGCGCCGACGGATGCGCCCGGCGACCGGCAGACCGCAGCGGGTGGCGAGGGTGGTTCCGCGGACCAGCCGGTGCCGCGAGCCAGGCGCAAGCGCGCAAAGACGACGGCCGCGGTCCGGCCCGGCCAGGGTGACAGCATCGCTGCCCGGGCGCTGGCAGAGCCACGCGTGCCGCCGGTCCGGAATCTTCCGTCGCTGGACAGCCCCGCGATGACGCCGCTGCGTGAGCTGCTGGCCGATGCCGCCGTGGAGAAGACCGCGCAGAATGCCAAGTTCGACCTGCTCGCGCTGAGGCGCGCCGGGATCACGCTCGACGGCATCGAGTTCGATCCGATGCTGGCGAGCTACGTGCTGGACCCGGGGCGCCGCTCGCACGGGCTCGACGTTCTCGCGCTCGAGTTTCTCGACCACACGATGACGTCGTACGACGAACTGTGCGGCAAGGGAAGGAACGCCATCCCCTTCGACCAGTGTCCGGTCGATGCCGCGCGTGACTACTCGTGCGAGGACGCGGACATGGCTCTTCGGCTGCGCACGATTTTCGAGCCGCAGCTCGAAACGTACGCGCTGACGCCGCTGTTCCGTGACGTCGAGATGCCGCTGCTTGGCGTGCTCGCTGACATGGAGTGGCAGGGCGTCGCGATTGACCGACCCTGGTTCGCGGAGCTGAAGCGGCGGTTCGCCGGCGAACGGGAAGCGGTGGAACGCCAGATCTATGAGACGGCCGGGATGGAGTTCAACATCAACTCCAACCTGCAGCTGCGGGAGGTGCTGTTCGAGAAGCTCGGCCTGCCGTCGAGGAAGCGCACGGCAACGGGCCCGTCAACCGACGCGACCGTGCTCCAGGAGCTGGCGGACGAGGGTCACGCGATACCGCAGCTGCTGATGGAGTACCGCGAGCTCTCGAAACTGGAGAGCACGTACCTGGACACGCTGCCCGCACTGGTGAACCCGCGGACGGGGAGGATTCACACTTCCTTCAACCAGACGGTCGCGGCGACAGGGCGCCTCTCCTCCAGCGATCCCAACCTGCAGAACATCCCGATCCGGCGGGAGCTTGGCCGGGACATCAGGCGCGGGTTCATTCCCCGGTCGGGATGGTCGTTCGTTGCCGCTGATTACTCCCAGATCGAGTTGCGGCTGCTGGCGCACCTTTCCGGCGACCGGGCGTTCGTTGACGCATTTCACGCCGGCGGCGACATCCACCGGCAGACTGCGGCGATCATCTTCGATGTTCCGATTGACTCGGTCACGTCGGAGATGCGCGCGCGGGCAAAGACCATCAACTTCGCGACGATCTATGGTCAGGGGCCCGTCGCACTGTCGCGTCAGCTGAAGATCGAGGTCTCCGAGGCGCGAGACTTCATCTCGCGCTACTTCGAGCGGTTCGCCGGGATTCGCGACTACCTCGATGCCCAGGTCGAGTTTGCCCGCGAGCACGGCTACGTGCAGACGCTGTTCGGGCGGCGCCGGTACGTGCCGGAGCTGCGCGACCGGAACTTCAACATTCGCGCGTTCGGCGAGCGCACGGCCGCGAACTCTCCCATACAGGGGTCAGCCGCCGACCTGATCAAGATCGCGATGATCCGCATTCACGGGAGACTGCGTGACAGCGGCATGAAGACAGTCATGCTGCTGCAGGTGCATGACGAGCTCGTGTTCGAGTCTCCGCCGGAGGAAGGCGAGGCCGCGCAGAAGCTGGTACGGGAAGAGATGGAGCATGCCGCCGAATTGTCGGTGCCGCTCGTGGTCGATATCGGGACCGGTGGCAATTGGATGGAGACGAAAGAGGATTGATTCTGCCCATTCCTCAGTACCTGGCGCTTGCCTGCCGATCCGTAGCCAGCCGATAATTGTCGGGCACCTTCCTCAGGACGTACAGCGCAAGCGCAAAGGAAAGGATGACCGTGCCCACCGCCGCCCGGTACGCGAAGCCAGGGCCCATCACCGGCCGGAGCTGATCCACAGCGACGCTCCAGGCGAGTGGCCCCGTGACGGCTGCAGTCCTCGCCGAGAGCACCATCAGCCCGAAGAACCGCCCGCTCTCCACGTCCGGAACCAGCGTGAGCAGGAGTGGACGCTCGGCGGTGGCGATGCCGCCGTAGATCAGGCCGACCCCCGCGCCGATGATCCAGAACGCGGTGACGCTCGGGACGAATATCAGGGCTGTCAGCAGCACGAGCCACGAAGCCAGGACAGTGGCGAGCGTTCTCTTCGGGCCCATCCTGTCAACGAGCTTCCCCCACACCCAGGCGCCGGCTACGGCCGGCAGCGTGAGGACGACGAACAGAGTCGTCTCTATCCCCTCCCTGAAGCCGACGGCTTCAACGGCGTACAGCGCCATGTACATGATGATCGTCCCCATGGCGTCCTGGTACAGGAACGACGCAATCAGGAACCGCAGCGCGCCGGGATAGCGCCGCGTCTCGCGTACGGCCGCGATGACGTCTGCGAACGCCTTCCTCACACGCACGGGAGCGTGGGGACGGGGTTTGTGGTCGTGGCAGAAGATGAAGAGCGGCAGCGAGAACAGCAGGAAGAGCAGCGCGGTCGGCACGAACGTGGACACGCGTCCGCCGCGGCCGGTAAACGGCACGAGTGAGCGCAGCCCGTTCACCAATCCTTCCGAAAGCTCGCCGAACACCGGCAGCGCGCCGTTGAAGAATGGCGTCACCAGCATGACGCCGACGATCGAGCCCACATAACCGATCGCTGCGCCCATCCCCGACAGTCGGCCCCACTCACCGGGGGGAGCCAGCTCCGGCAGCATTGCGTTGTAGAACGGCATCGCGGCCTGGTACATGTAGTTCGCGACGACGTATGCGCCGAGTATGATCAGCAGCGCCTCGCTGGAGATCGTCTGCGAACGGGGCGGGAGCCCGTTCACCAGGCCCTCGCCCACGGGCGGTGCCATGGCATAGCCGGCCACCCCGATCGCCGCCGTTGCGGTTACCGCGAGCAGCGTGAACACGACTATCCACGGCTTCCGCCGCTGGCGCGCGTCCGAGATCGCGCCGAGCACCGGGACGGAGACGGCGACGAGCACCGACGTGATTCCGGTTGCCAGCGCAACGCTTGTGTTCGACGCACCGAGGTCCGCGATGAGCCAGACCGCGAAGAACAGCGACACGACGTTCATCGAGAAGATCGTGTTCGCGAAATCGTACAGCGCCCAGCTCCATCTCTCGACCGCAGGTGTTCGGCCGGCGACGATGTCGCCGCGAGGCGTCGTTACCGGTACCGCGTGCGGTTTATGCAGGCGGTGATTCCCCCCCGCTGCGCTGGCCGCCGCGGAGGCGGCCGCTGATCCTGGATTTCACCAGGCGACGGAACGCGATCGTGGCGGCAGCGTACGGCAGCGCGTATGTGATGACCCATACGGCGAGCAGCGCGTAGAAGATCACGAAACGCCCGAACCGAAGGCCAATCAGAAACGTCAGCGCACTGAGCGCGATCGCAGTCCACTGCAGTCCGGTGAACTTCAACTCGTACCGCATGCGCCATGGAGCACCCGCTGCCGCGCCGATCGTGGCCCGGCCGGAAGTGATTACGTGCAGAATGCCGAGGTGTCGTGCACGCCATGGCGAGGGCAGTCTGAAATGCACCGCACCGTACGGCGTTCGCTGAACCTGGGCGCCAAGTTCCCGCAGCTCCTCCTCGAGGTGCGTCAGGATGCCCTGCGCCTCGCGCGCGGTCGGGATGACGTCGAGGGGGATGGACCTGATCACAGTCCGGTTGGCAGGGGAAGGAACGTGAAGGAGAGGGCGAACTTCTGCGCAACGTGGGCCGCGAGCGCGCGAACGCCGAGCGTCTCCGTGGCGTAGTGGCCGGCGTAGATGATCGCCGTGCCCGATTCCGCAGCGGCCACGGCCGTCCAGTGCGGCCCTTCTCCAACGATCAGCGTGTCCACCCCGAGCTCCGCAGCTTCGACCAGAGTCTCCGCGCTTGCTCCCGAGCCGGTGCAGATTGCCCAGCTCCGCGTGTGGTGGCCGTCGGCGACGGGTGACATCCGCGCCGCTCCACCGTGCGAGGCGGCGAAGCGCTGGGCTCTCTCGAACAGTCGCGTGGTCGGAATGTCCGCCGTCCCTCGGACGCCCGCGAAGATCGTCTTGAAGCGCGCAAATTCACCAGACGGTTGCAAGCCGAGCTCTCCAGCCAGGAGCACGGCATTGCCCAGCTGGGCGTGCCGGTCCAGCGGAAGGTGGGCCGCGTAAACGGCCACGCCTGAAGTCAGCAGGCGATTCAGGCGCTGATAGCGGTGGCCGGTCAGCGGTTCGAGCCCACCCCAGAACATTCCGTGGTGCACAATGAGGAGATCAGCCTTCGCCGCGATCGCCCCCTCGACAGCCGCGGAGGAAAAGTCTACGGCGGCAGCGATCGAAGTGATCTGCCCGGGGTTGCTCAGCTGCAGTCCGTTGACCGCCTGTGGGTAGTCGGGCGTCGTGGCGACCTCGAGAAGCGTGTCGAGGTATGCGACGACTTCGTTGAGCTGGGCAGCGCTCATCCCGCGTCTGATCCGTGCCTAAGGGAGAAGTGTGACCGATACATGGCACCGGCGCGCCTCGCCGTGGGTAACTCGCTACTGGCGAACACAATGGCACTTGTTGACAAGCCTGACGGTTTTGTCCACACCGGCAGCGAAGTCACAAAATGGCAAAGAAATGCCTCAAATCTCACGCGACGGCCCCCTTGAGTTTTCTCATCTTTCACGCGCGATTCCCATGCGTTCGAGGAGCCGTTCCAGATCTTCGGCGGAGTAGAACCGGATGGAGATATCGCCTCCTCCTCCGCGACGGGCGCTGAGCTTCACGTCAGTCTGCAGGTGGCGGCGGAGGTCATTCTCGACGGCCTTTGCGCCCGCATCCCGCGTTCCGCCGGTCCTGGTTTTCGAGTGTCGCTTCCGGGCGCCGGTGCGGGCCTCCACGGCGCGGGCGGGGAGTTTGCCGCGCCGGACTTCTTCGGCGAGGGTGGCGATTGCGGCGGGGTCTCCGAGTGCGAGCAGCGGCCGCACCTGGCCGGCGGTCAGCTCCCCGCTTCGCACCATTGCCTGCACCGAGGCTGGAAGATCCAGCAACCGCACCAGATTAGCGACAGTTGAGCGACTCTTTCCAGTCAGTTCAGCGACATTTGCGTGACTTAGCCCGAATTCTGTCGCCAGGCGCTGATACCCCTGGGCCTCCTCCATCGGGTTGAGGTCCGACCGCTGGAGGTTCTCGACCAGAGCCAGGGCCAGGAGCGTCGAGTCATCCGCCTGCCGTACGACGGCGGAGATCCTGTCCCAGCCGAGGCTCTGCGCGGCGCGCCAGCGGCGCTCACCGGCGATGAGCTGGTAGCCTTCACCGGTAGGGTGCGGCCTGACTGTGATAGGCTGCAGCAGGCCGCTCGCCTTCAGACTCTCCCGGAGCTCCTCCAGTTCCTCCGGTTTGAACTCGCGGCGCGGCTGGAGCGGATTAGGGGTTATCTCCGCGATCGGAAGCTGCTGGAGCGCAGAAGTGTCCGTCGTGCGCGCGCCCGGCGGAGCTGTGCCCAGGAGGGCGTCGAGTCCGCGGCCAAGCCTTCGTTGCGGCGTTCGGTCAGCGGCCATTGCCCTGCCCCCTTGTTCGCTGAATGAGCTCCTCCGCCACGGCGAGATATGCCTGCGCGCCGGCGGAGGCGATGTCGTACAGGATGATTGGCTTCCCGAAGCTCGGTGCTTCGGCGAGCCGCACGTTTCGTGGAACGACGGTATGGAAGACCTGCGCTCCGAAGTACTCCCGGGCGTCGGCCGCGACCTGGCGGGAGAGATTCAACCGGGCGTCGTACATCGTGAGCAGAACGCCGTCGATGCTCAGGTTCTCGTTGATTCCGTGCTGAACCCTGTGGACGGTGTTCAGGAGCTGGGACAGACCCTCGAGTGCGTAGTACTCGCACTGAACAGGGATGACGAGCGCGTCGGCGGCGCCGAGCATGTTCACCGTCAGGAGGCCGAGCGATGGCGGGCAGTCGATGATGACGAAATCGTATTCGTCGCGCATGGGCTCCAGAGCCGTGCGCAGCGCATGCTCCCGGTCGGGCCGGTCGATCAGCTCGACCTCGGCGCCGGCCAGGTCGGCAGTGGCCGGGACCACATCGAGCAGTTTGAGGTGGACTCCCTTGTGGCGTGCGCGAGCCATGGACGCATGCCCCAGGAGGACGTCGTACACGGAGGAGGCAATGCTGGCTCTTTCGATCCCTACGCCGCTGGTCGCGTTTGCCTGCGGGTCACCGTCGATGAGGAGGGTGCGTTGCTCAGCGGCCGCGAGACTGGCCGCGAGATTCACAGCGGTAGTTGTCTTACCTACGCCTCCCTTCTGGTTGGCGACGGCGATGATTCTGGCCACCCGGCTCCGCGATTATGGGGAGCGCGCAATATACGAATCGCGGTCGTCTGAATGCAGGCTTTGGCGGCGACGAGCCGGGCGGGCGTTTCACGTGAAACAGGGGGTGGGCTGTTTCACGTGAAACG
>DASUUI010000073.1:0-26912 GCA_036374155.1 Gemmatimonadaceae bacterium
CGAGCTGAGCCCGCGCGGTGGAAACTCGAGCGTGCGTCCGCGCTCCGCGCTCATGTACGCTGCCATCAGGATCTGCATCACTTCCACGCCGTCGTGGAACGTCAGGTTCGGCTGCTCTCCCCGGAGGAATGCACGGACGAAGTGGCGGTCCTCCGCCATATAGCCGTACGCCGCGGCCTCGTCCGCGACGACGGGCATCATCCCTGTCTCGGCGTTCTGCTTCTCGACGAGATCTTCGCCGGCCTTCCCGCTCACTTCGCGGCTGAAGAACAACCGCAGCCCGCTGTCCAGCGTGTTCCACGACATCGAGTACTCGGGCCCGAGCAGCTCCGCGGAGAGGCGCAGCCCCGCGCCGACGAAGCTCCATGACGTCGTGACCTCACCGATCAGTGCTTCGCCCGTGTCGGCCTCGTACTCGATCGTCGCCCGGGCGAAATCCTCCGCGGGGCGCTTCGTATAATCCACTTCCCGGCCCATCGTCCGGCGCAGCCGTTTCGCGTACTCCGGGCGCGTCCACTTCAGCGATGCCACATGCGCCGTGATCCTGCGCGGCCGTATCGAGGCGCGGGGCGCGCCGGGACGAGTGAGCAGATGCCGCACCACCTCCACCGAGTGGCACATCATGTCGTTCAGCACGCCGCCGCCCTGCAGGTCCGCCTGCCAGAACCAGGGCATGTGCGGCCCGCTATGCTCCTCGGCTGCGCGAGCGAGATACGGGCGGCCGGTGAGCGCGGCGCCGCGGGCCCAGACGAGCTCACGGCCGCGGGTGATGTCGGGGGCGAACAGCTGGTTCTCGAGGTAGCCGGTGTTGAGCCCGACGCTGGCCGCGAGCCGGGCGACCTTCACGGCTTCAGCGACGTTCCGCGCCAGCGGCTTCTCGCACGCCAGGCCCAGCAGGCGTGCGCCTCCGCGGATCGCGCCAACTATCTCCTGCACGTTCTCCACCCTGGCGTGGTTCGGCCCGCACAGCCAGACGGCGTCAACGGCGGGATCGGAGACGAGCTCGCGGATGGAGCGGTACGTTCGGGCCTCGCCGACCTCCAGTTCCCGCGCGAGCTGAGCGGCCGTTGCTGCCCGTTTCGCGTTCGGGCTCCATACGCCGCGGACCTCCGCGTCCCTTACGCCGGCGAGCGCCTGGAGGTGGAAGCGTGTGTTGAACCCGCTTCCGATGAATGCAATGCCGAGGGTACCGGTGCTCACCCGCGCGTCTGCACGGGCACGCGCGTCTTCATCAGGTCGTGCGACACGCCGAGCTTGGCCATGGCCTCCGGTGGGCACCCGGTCCAGTTGTGGAACTGGTTGCCGACGTAGCGCGCGTCCTGCCAGCCGATGCGGCTGGAGAAGAACCCCGCGCCGACGAGATCGCGCAGTCTGCTGAAGAACGCGGCACCGTGGCTCAGCTCCGGGCGTGCTCTGGCCGGCCAGGCGATGTCATCGAGCACTGCGCGGCGCTGCTGGTCTGAAGACCGGACGAACGTGGTTCGGAAGCGGCGCTGGCACTCGAAGTCGATCCAGCCGAGCCCGCCGCGCATCGCCACCCTGAACGAGTCGCTGGCGTCCTTGTCGGAAAGAAGAAAATCGATGTACTCCGGGACCCCTGCATCAGTGGCGCTCCCGGAGCGCTCGTCGCGGGGGATGATGTAGTCCGCCAGCATCCGTACCGTCTGCCACTCGCTCGCGGTGAAGAACTTCGGCTCGTAGCCCGGTTGCCCCTCGGGATCCGGACCCGAGGCGTCGAGCAGGGGAAGCGCCCGCTCCAGCTGCGGCGGAGTCAACTCCCAAGCCGCGGCAATTGGCAGCAGCGCCAGCAGCTTCAGCGCCTCGCGGCGGTCAATGGTGTCCGGCGTGTCGTCGCTCACAGTGCCCGTGCCTTCATCTGGCTGGTGATGTAGTCGCACGTGCGCCATGCCAGGGCCATGATCGTCCACGTCGGATTCTTGTCGGCCTGCGACACGAATGGCCCACCGTCCGCGACGAAAAGGTTCTTCACGTCATGTGCCTGGCAGTTCGCGTTGAGCACCGACGTGCGTGGATCGTCACCCATCCGCGTGCCGCCGAGCTCGTGGATGATCTGGCCGCCGGTGGCGATGTTGTAGTCCTGTTCCTTCGTGGGCATCGGCGAGAAGATCTGCGCGCCCATGTGCGTGAGCAGCTCGCGGAACGTCTGCTGCATGTGCCGCACCTGGTTCAGCTCGTGGTCAGCCCACTTCCAGTGGAAGCGCAGTACGGGGATGCCGAACCTGTCCACCGCGTTGGGATCGATCTCGCAGTAGGAGTTCTCGTTGGGGATCATCTCACCGCGGCCGTCGAACCCGATCGTGGCGCCGTAATATCGGCGGTAGTCGTCCTTGAGCTGCTTGCCGTAGCCACCGCCCGAAGGATAGCGGTGAATTCCGCCCATGAACCCCGCGCCTGGCGCGCGCACGCCGCCGTACACCTCGATGTGGTAGCCGCGCGGGAAGTCGAGCCTGCTGTTGTCCAGCCACCAGGGCATGTACACGTGCATTCCGCCCGCGCCGTCCTCGTTGTGGCCGGCGTGGTTCTCCATCGCGGGCACGTAACCGACGACGCTGGTGCCCGTGGTGTCGGTGATGTACTTGCCGAGGGTGCCGCTCGAGTTGGCGAGTCCCTGGGGAAAGAGCGCGGAGCGCGAGTTCATGAGAATGCGCGCCGACTCCAGCGCGCTCGCGGCCAGCACGACCACGCGCGCCCGCGCCTGGGTCTCCTCGCCCGTGGCCGTGTTCACGTACGACACGCCGGTCACGCGCCCGTCTGTGCCGATGGTCACTTCGCGCACCATCGCGTTGGTGAGCAGCGTGAGCCTACCCGTCGCGAGAGCGGGCGCGATGAGCACGTCCGGACTGGAGAAGTTCGACTTCGTGGTGCAGCCGCGGTTGCACTGCCCGCAGTAGTGGCATGCGGGCCGCCCGTTCAGCGGCTGGGTGATGACCGACCGGCGCGCGGGGATGCATGTGATGTTGAGGTCATCGCACGCCTTCTTGATGAGCAGCTCGTAGCAGCGCGGCGCTGGCGGCGGGTGGAAGATGCCGTCGGGCTCGTTGCGGATCCCCTCGCGGCTTCCATAGATGCCGACCAGCCTGTCAACCCGGTCGAAGTACGGCGCGACGTCGTCGTATGAGATCGGCCAGTCGTCGCCCAGCCCGTCTATGCTCTTCCGCTTGAAGTCGTCCGGTCCGAACCGGAGTGAGATCCGTCCCCAGTGGTTGGTGCGGCCGCCGAGCATTCGCGCGCGCCACCAGAGGAAACGGGAGCCCGGCGCAACCGTGTATGGCTCACCCTCGATCTCCCATCCGCCGTCGCACGCGTCGAACTCGCCGAACGGGCGGAGCTTCGTCGCGCCGCCCCGCCGCGGCGAGTCGTAGTTGGGGAAGAGCATCTTCGCGTCGCGCGAGGCGTACCACGGACCGCCCGCCTCCAGCAGGAGGACATTGGCGCCTGCCTGGGTCAGCACGTACGCCGCCATGCCGCCGCCGGCTCCGGAGCCGACGATGCACACGTCGTATGTGGTTGCCTGAGAGTGAGTGGGCATCACGGTTGCTGGGCGCCGAAAAAGTTATCCCCCGTCGCTCGGCAGCACGAGGGAACGGTGTGAGCGGCGCCCGTGCGCGACTCGCTGGATCGCCGGCATCAGCGCGGTCGCGGCTCCGGCAACCGCAGAGACCGCAGGTAGCCGAGGCTCTGCTCCACCGAGTCGAGCGCGGATGCTGGCTCGTCGTGCTCCACGAAGAGGTGTCGCGTGCCGGTTTCGCTTCCGACTGTGAGAATTGCTGGCCAGTCGATCGCGCCGCTGCCCACCTCGGTCATCCGGTGCCCGGGAGCGCCTGACGAATCCTTGAGGTGCAGCATCGGGAATCGTCCGGGGTTGCTCCGGAGGTAACGCAGCGGGTCGTGTCCCCCTTTCACCATCCAGTACACGTCCAGCTCGAACTCCACCGCGTCAGGGTCCGTTTCCGCGAGGAGAAGGTCGAACGGCACCACCCCTTCGGTTGGGGCGAAGTCGTACTCCTGGTTGTGGTACGCGAGCCTGATTCCACGGCGTCGGCCGGGAGTGCCCGCAGCGTTCAATGCGCGCGCCAGCGCTCTGTACCCGTCCGCGTCCGCCCGTCGCTCGGGCGGCACCCACGGAATCACCACGTACCAGTGACCGACCTCAACTGCGAAATCGAGGGTTTCGTCCCAGTTGTCGAGCGACTCCACCGGAAAATGTCCCGATGGCGCATCGAGCCCCGCCCGCCGCAGGCTCGAGGCAACTGCTCGAGCTGGCCGGTCGAAGTAGCCGGCGAACTCCACTTCAGCGTATCCCATGCCCGCAATACGGTCGAGCGTTTGCTCGAAATCGCGTTCCAGCTCGCGCCGCACGGTATAGAGCTGGACCCCGAGCGGCCACGACCGGCGCCGCACAGCGGCTGAGGCACAACCCGGCGCTGCTGCACTGACGAGGAGACCAAGAGTCGCGAGTTGTTCCACGAACGATCGCCGGTTCAATCGCCCTCCCGTAGAGCCCGGCCCAATCTGGCAGCGCTGTCGCGCGGTCGCTATTGAATTTGTGGCAGCTTCGCACTGCCACCGCGCGTGTCGTTGTTGCAACCTTCGGAAACGCTTCCAACCCCCGGATCCGCCATGAGACCTGCCTACATCACGCTGGCCGCGGCCGCCGCGCTTGCCGGCTGCACCGCACCGCCGATCGTCGTCCCGCCACCGGCACCAAACCCTGCCGCATCCGGCCCGTCAGTGGCCGAGCGACTCACCAAGTACACGCCCGTAACGCTCAACCCGGATACCAGCGGGCTGACGGCGAATGAAAGGCGGATGGTGCCTCTGCTCATCGACGCCGCCCGCGCCATGGGCGAGGTCTTCTGGGTCCAGGCGTATGGGAACCGCGACTCGCTGCTCAGTTCCATCAGCGATCAGGACACGCGGCGGTTCGTCGCCATCAACGTTGGCCCCTGGGACCGGCTGGACAACAATGCGCCGTTCGTCGCCGGCGTGGGCCCAAAACCGCCCGGAGCGAACTTCTACCCGCGCGACATGACGCGCGCGGAGTTCGAGGCCGCGACACGCGACAGCAGCGCCCGATCCGATTCGCTGAAGAGCCAGTACACCATGGTTCGCCGTGATGCTGCCGGCCGACTGACCGCCATCCCATACCACGTGATGTTCGCGGCCCAGCACCAGCGGGCGGCCGCTCGCCTGCGCGAGGCCGCTGCCCTGGCGGAAGATGCCGGACTGCGCCGGTATCTCGAGCTGCGCGCCGATGCGCTGCTCAGCGACAGGTATCAGCCCAGCGACATGGCCTGGATGGACATGAAGACGAACGGTCTCGAGCTGGTGATCGGGCCGATCGAGAACTACGAGGACGCGCTGTTCGGCTACAAGGCAGCGCACGAGGCCTACGTGCTGGTGAAGGACCGGGAGTGGAGCAATCGGCTGTCACGCTATGCCGCCATGCTGCCGGCGCTGCAGCGCGGGATCCCCGTCGCCGACGAGTACAAGCGCGAATCGCCCGGTACGGACTCCGACCTCAACGCATACGACGTGATCTACGTTGCCGGAGACGCGGACGCCGGCTCCAAGACGATCGCGATCAACCTGCCGAACGACGAGCAGGTGCAGCTGGCGAAGGGAACGCGGCGGCTGCAGCTCAAGAACGCAATGCGTGCCAAGTTCGACAAGATCCTGGTGCCGATCGCGGGCGAGCTGATCGCGACCGACCAGCTGCAGCACGTGACGTTCGACGCGTTCTTCGGGAACGTGATGTTTCACGAGGTCGCGCACGGCCTGGGGATCAAGAACACGATCAACGACCGCGGCCCCGTGCGCACGGCGCTGCGCGAGCGGTACTCGGCGCTGGAGGAGGGAAAGGCGGACATCCTTGGCCTGTACATGATCCGGCAGCTCAGCTCTCAGGGCGAGATGAGCAGCAGGATGGAGGATCACTACGTCACGTTCCTCGCGAGTCTTTTCCGGTCGATCCGCTTTGGTGCGGCGTCAGCGCACGGTCGCGCGAACGTGGTCGCGTTCAACTTCCTCGAGCGGATGGGGGCATTCACCCGCGGGGCTGACGGGAAGTACCGGGTCAACGTCGCCCAGCTGCGTGCTGGTACGGACGAGCTGTCCCGCCGGATCCTGACGATTCAGGGGAACGGCGACTACGACGGGGCCGGGGCATTCTATGCGGAATTCGGGGCAATCGGCCCGGTGCTGCAGGCAGACCTGGATCGGTTGAGGACGGCCGGGATTCCGGTCGATATCGTGTACGAAGGTTTGTAGTCTGGCCACGTGGGCACTCAACCAAGCGCCAAGTAATGAGCCGTGAGTATTGAGTAATGAGCAGGCAGTAACGGCGGTGACGCATTCACTGACTACTCATAACTCATGACTCACGGCTCACTACTTGGCGCATGGCAGCCCGATCGGTAGGCAGCTAGCCTAGCGGCGGCTTAGTGCGGCGCGCACGTTTGCAGCCTCAATAAAGGAGCCCAGTGTGCGTCGCACCATCGTGCTACCAGCCTTCGCAGCGCTGTTCGCAGCATCTCCGCTCCAGCCGCAGCCATCCACCACGATCGTCATCCCCTCGCCCGGGGAGCAGATCGCCCTCGCCGTTCAGGCCGCGCCGGCCGCCATGCGCGACGGTGCTACCGTGATGGGCTACAACACCGCCGGTGAGCTGGTCCGCCTTCGCGCCGGAACCAACTCGATGATCTGCCTCGCCGACGACCCGAAGCAGGTGAACTTCCATGTCTCCTGCTACCACCGCTCGCTGGAGCCGTTCATGGCCAGCGGCCGGCAGATCCGAGCCCGCACCCCGGGGGCGACGAACGAGCAGGTGGACAACATCAGGCTGCGGGAGATCCGCGCCGGGCGGTACCGAATCCCCGACCGCGCGATGCTGTACCAGGTCTTCGCGCCGTCCGACAGCGTGGACGTGGCCAACGGCGTGGTGCGGAGCCCCGGGCGGCTGGACGTGGTGTACCTGCCGTACGCCACTCCCGCGACGACCGGGCTGTCCACCGATCCGGTGCGACGTGGGCCATGGCTGATGTACCCGGGCAAGCCCTGGGCGCACATCATGATCGGGTCCTAGCCTAGCGTCGCTGCAGCTCCACTACCCAGATGTCCGCTTCATGCCGGCCCAGCGTGAAGTAGAAGTGGCGGCCGTCGGTGGTGAATTCCCCGCGGAGCGACTGGCGGTCAGGGCGATCGAACGGCACCACGATCGAGCCCGGGCTTCCGTCCAGCGGGAGCCGGGCAATGTGAAAGCCTGGCTTCGCCGGCGATGTGACGCGGACGAAGAGGGCACTCCCATCGCTGCTGAGCCCGCCGGTCTCCTGCGGGATGTACTGGCCCGGCGAGCCGGGAAGTCTCAGGCGACGCTGCGTCCCTCCAGCGGCAGGAACGACGGTCACGCCGGCTTCCGCCAGATACGCGACCTCGGTAGGTGAGACCCAGATGGGAGCACCGCCCGGCTCCCGGCTCAATTGCGTGGGAGTGCCGCCCTCCGTGGGCACGACGAAAATGTGCCACGGCCCGCGCGGGATCTGCGCGAAGTATGCGACGGTCCGGCCATCGGGGGAGAAGCGGCCGGCCCATTGATGAAGCGGGCCGCCGGCCAGCAGCCGCTCACCCGAGCCGTCGGCGCCGATGATGTAGGAGTCACGGGTGCCGGCACGCCAGGAATGGAACGCGATCAGGGATCCGTCTGGCGACCATGTCGGCCTGAAATCATCGGCGGGATTGCTCGTGAGCTGTTCGAGGCCGCTGCCGTCCACCCGCATCTTGTAGATGTCCACGTTTCCCGAGCGATCCGAGTCGAACGCCAGCCATTGCCCGTCGGCGCTGACGCTGAGCGCTTCGATGCGCTCAGCCGCGGAGGTTATCTGCCGCGCTTCACCCCAGGCCGGCTCGCTACCAGATGGCACTGGCAGGCTCCAGATGCCCACGTTGGTCGTGAGGTTCGAGTACGCCAGCGAGCGGCCATCGGCGGACACGCTGATTCCGTGCACGCTCAGGCCTGTCGTGAGCCGCTGCGGCTGCCCTGACGGACGACCCCCCCGGTCCACCGCCTGGTAATAGATGTCGCGCCCACCTCCCTCGTTGGACACATACACGACGGCGTTCCCTTCCGGGGTCCACGCGGGACTGACGCTCAGAGCGCTGCTGTCGGTGAGCGGAACGACTTCGCCGCTCTCTACGTTGATCACCCCGACGACGCTCGGGGCGATATTGGCGAACTGATCCGAGGACCAGAGGAAGAAGAGATTGCCGCTCGCGTACGCCAGGCGCTTGCCGTCGGGGGACCAGGCGAGGGACTGGACTTCGGGCAGGCTTGCGATCTCTCTTGGCTGCGTCCCGTCGGCCGCCGCGACCATGACGCGAGCACCGAAGGCGTAGGCCAGCGATTGGCCATCGGGCGAGAGAGCGGGAGCCCGGGCGAATCGCGATGGGGCGGGACCGGTCCCGTCCCTGTCGTGCGCAACGAGCACACGCACTTGCCCGCCGAGCGCCGGCGCTGACACGATTCCCTGAGCAGAGACAAATACCAGCCGGCTGCCATCGGGCGACCACTGAGGGCCTCGGCCCTGGCCGATTCGGACCGGCTGTCCGCCGGCGACCTGGCGCACGAAAATCTCGGTGAGGCGCGGGGTGCCGGCAGCGTACGCGAGCATCCTTCCGTCAGGCGACACGGCGGGGGTGATCTCGATCCCCGGGTCATTGGTCAGCTGTCGGGCGCTTGCAAGGACGAGCGGTGCAGCGTCATTGCCCCCGAGATAGCGCCCGGCGAAGAGGGAGATCAGGAGAATCGCTGCGGCGGCTGCCCCGAACACCGCCAGTTTTCTCCGGCTCACCGGCGCTCCCGGCGTTGCCGGGAGCGAGACCGCCGAAATCGGCTGCGTTCCCTGGCTCGGCGTGCCCAGCGACTCCAGCTGGATGCGGATCTCTTCGGCAGTCTGCCAGCGATCAGCCGGTTTCTTCTCCAGGCAACGCATGATGATCGCCGCCAGCCCGGGCGGGATGTTCGGCCTGTGCTTCGTGACTGGGACCGGCGGCTCCGTCACGTGCGCGGCCAGCACCTGCTGCGGCGTATGCCCCGAGAACGGCGGCCGGCCCGCGAGCAGCTCGTAGCCGACTACGCCGAGCGCGTAGATGTCCGTGCGGTGATCGGTGTTCGGGTCGGCGGTCGCCTGCTCGGGCGACATGTACGCCGGCGTCCCCAGAGCCACGCCGATCGACGTCAGCGACTGCTCGCCGGTCGCACTGCTCAGCGCCTTGGACACGCCGAAATCCGTCACCAGCGCGTGGTGCCCCGAGATGAGCACGTTCTCCGGCTTGATGTCGCGGTGCGCGACGCCGTGCTTGTGCGCGTACTCGAGGGCATCGGCGACGTCCCGCAGGATCCTGATCGCTTCGGCTATCGGCAGCTCGCCAGCGCGAGCAAGCTTTGCACGGAGCGTATCACCTTCGATGAGCGGCATCGTGTAGAACAGCAGATCGTCGCGCGCGCCCGCGGACAGCAATGGTACGATGTGCGGGTGCTGCAGGCGCGCCGCCAGCTGCACCTCACGGCGGAACCTCTCGACGTTGAGCCCGGCGCCGACATCGGGGGGAAGCACCTTTACGACTACGCTTCGTCCGAGTTCCGTTTCCTCGGCGACGAACACGCGCGACATCCCGCCGCCACCCAGCTCTTCGGTGACGCGATAGCCCTCACCGAGGGTACGCTGCAGTCGCTCACCGAGGCCGCTCATCACGCACGAAGGTATGGTGCGGAGTGAAACTGCGAAAGCGCGCCGCATCGTGCGCGGCGCGCTTCAGCTCCGGTGACGGAGCAGTCTGGCGGGTGGCCCGCTTCAGCTCAGAATCGTGAGGCCGTGAGCTGCACGTCCGCGCTCATCCACGCCTGCAGGAACTGGGCGTCCACCACGTCGGCTTCACTCTCGCGGCCAAGCGCGCGCAGCGCCTTGCCAAGACCGAACAGCGACCAGCCGTTCATGGGAAAGCGCTTCAGGTCCTCCCGGTACACGCGCTCCGCTTCGGGATAGCGACCTGCGCGCAGCAGCGCCGCGCCGAGCGAGTGCCTGATTGGATAGAACCAGACCGGCGGCTCGTAGTACAGCATGGTGTCTTCGAGCCTGGCTGCCTCCTGAAAGTGCGCAATCGCGGACGCATCGTTCCCGCTGCGCGCGTCGATCTCCCCAAGCAGAGCGTGCTGCGCGATCATGAGGGCCGTCTTCGGATCGCCATCCGGGGCGGCCGATGCGGCGGTCGCGATGGATGCAACCAGCGGCCGTGCCTCTGACCCGCGACCAAGCGCAGCCAGTGCTACGCCGCGCGCGTACTGAGCCAGCGCGTGGCCGAACCACTGGGACTCGGGGGGAGCGGGCGCGGCCAGGACCTCGTCCCACGCACCGAAGGTAGTGAGCGTCAGCATGGGGAACACCATCCACGACTGAGCCTCAGGCGACTGCTCGGCGAACTCGGCGGGCACTTTCGTGGCAAGATCGCGCGCGGCCTGGAGCGCCTGCGATCTGCGGCCGGCCATCGTCGCCGCGAACGCGAGGAAGTGATAGTTGTGCGGGTAGTAGCCGAGCCGGTAGAGCCCCTGCGGCCGCTGATTGTCTATGTAGCTCTCGTCCGCGTGCACTGCGTGCTCGTTGGCGACGATTGCATCGGCGTAGCGCCCCACGCGGATGTAGATGTGCGCCGGCATGTGCACCATGTGTCCGACGCCGGGCATCAGTTGCGCCAGCCGCTCGGCGCACGGTACTGCAAGCTCCGGCGCGACCGCCTCGACCGCGTGGATGTAATAGTGGCAGGCGCCAGGGTGGTTCGGATTGCGCTGGATCACCCGCTCCAGCTGACTGACGATCTCCGTGGTTCCGGGTTGTGGCTCACCCGAGGGCGTCCAGTAGTTCCAGGGGCGGAGATCCATGAGCGCTTCCGCGTACAGAGTCGCGGCGTCCAGATCGTCGGGGTACCGCGCTGCGACCTGACCCATCGCGGTGGCGTAAGCCGAGTCGAGCGCCGAGCGGTCGGCCTGCGGGACGGCCGCGTAGCGCGTGGCCAGCGCGGTGATGTACGCCCGCTCCCACGCTGCCGCGCCGCCCGCGACGTCCTGTGCCTTCCGTATCGCGGCGTACGCCTGAATGGCAGCGGCCGAATCCATGCCCGCGTTGACGTGCGGCCCATGCGCGTACGCGAGACCCCAGTAGCACATCGCGCACGCCGGGTCGAGCTGCGTTGCGCGCGTGAAGGCGCGAACGGCCTCGACGTGGTTGAAGCCGTAAACGAGCCTCAGCCCCTGGTTGAAATACCGCTGCGCCATCGGCACGGCGGTGGTGATCTCCCTGCTGTGGGTGCCCAGGTTGTCGAACAGCGGCACGCTGTCGAGCGGGGCGAGCGGCGTGGTTGTAAACGCCGCGAGCAGCAAGTAGCCAGGCAGCATTTTCAGTACCTCGTTCGGTTCGTGGGAAACGGTGTGGCTGTCACGGGTTTCCGGCTAGCGCGAATCGAGCCTCCTCAGCACCGCTCCAAGTCTTTCCAGCTCCTGCCCGTACCGCGTCCAGTCGCCTGCGCGCTGCGCCGCGATGGCACGGTCGTAATGCTCCCGCGCCTGCCGCATCAGCGAAGCTGCGTCACCGGTTGGCGTCGCGGTCGGGGGCGGCGCGGAGCCTGCCGGCGGCGTCACCGCTGGTGCGGGAGCGGCCGGAGCAGCGCCCGGGAGATCGTCGATGACAGGAGACGGCGGCGCGCGGCCGAAGAAGACCTCCAGTGCCTGGTCCAGCGTCTCCTCCATGACCACGCGGTTCTGGTGCGCGACCACCACGCGCTTCAGCTCGGGAATCGTCCCGCCCTCCGCGCGGAGGTAGATCGGCTGCACGTACATCAGCGACTCGTCGATCGGAATCACCAGCAGCTCCCCGCGTATCACCTGCGATCCGCGCTGGTCCCAGAGCGTAATCTGCCGCGCGATCTCCGTATCCTGATTGATCCTGTTGACGATCTGACGCGGCCCGTACACCAGGCTCTGCTTGGGGAAGCGATACACCACCAGCCTTCCGTAGTTGGGCGCGTCGCTTCGCGCCGCCAGCCAGGCCGCCAGGTTGTGCTTTCCGCGGGGCGTGTACGGCGTCATGTAGATGAACTCGGCGTCCGGCTCTCCCGGCAGCCGCATGATGATGTGCCGCATGAACGCGTTCTCCTGCGCCGGGCCCGTGCCGATCGTGGGAATCTCCCACTGGTCCTCGCGGTGGTAGAACGTGTGCGGGTCCATCATGTGATACGTGGAGTAGACCGCGGTCTGCACGCGGAACAGGTCGGTCGGGTAGCGGATGTGCCGGAGCATGTCCTCCGGCATCTCTGCGATCGGCTTGAGGATCCCGGGAAAGGCTCGCTGGTACGTGCGCACGATCGCGTCGGACGTGTCCACGACGTACGCGTCAACCGTTCCGTGGTACGCGTCAACGACCACCTTCACGCTGTTGCGCATGTAACTGGTGCCATCCCTCAGCGAGAAGCTGTACGGGTAGCGGTCGCTCGTCGTGTACGCGTCAACGATCCAGTGGAGGCGCCCGTCGTCCCCGATGACCAGATACGGGTCGGCATCGAAGGTGAGGAAGGGAAGTGCCTTCCGCACCCGCTCGGGGACGTTGCGGTGGTACATCACCCGGCTCTCCGACGTGATGTCGTTCGACAGAAACACCTTCAGGGAGCCGAGGTAGGACGCGAACAGCGCGCGGCGGAACAACCCCTGCACGGGCACGCCCCCGCGACCCTCGTACTGCGTGTACACGTTCTGCTCGCCGGCCGGATAGTCGAACTCCTGCTGCCGCGAGTTCACGGCGACCCAGCTGCTGGTGAGCTCACCGAAGTAGATCTCGGGGCGCGTTACGGTGAGTGACACGTCGGACTGCGGCGGCAGGTCCTTGATGAACAGGACAGGCAGGCCCTCGGCGGTCACCTGGTTCACCGGCGCGAGCGTCAGCCCCATGCCGTGCGTGAAGGTGAGCCGCTCGTTGATGAACGTGCGCGTCGGCAGCGAGCCTGTGTTCAGCTCGCGCGCCGAGAGGTGCACCTGGCGGTAGCGGCCGTCAATAACGTAGCGATCGTCGTCAACCTCCACGAAGTCGTAGTAGGTGCGGATCTCCTGCAGCTGCGCGAGCGTCTGCTGCAGCACCGGCCGCTCCCACAGCCGCACGTTCTCGATCGTGGCCTGATTGGCGCCGATGTTGGCGAGGGTGAGCGTTGCCTCGCCGGTCAGGTCCCGTGTCTCGACGTCCTCCACGCCCCATGCCTGCCGCGTGGCCGTGATGTGCCGCTGGAGGTACGGCGTCTCCCTGCTCAGCTCGTTCGGAGCGACGAGGAGACGCTGAACGGCGAACGGGTACACGCCGCGGCCGAGCACGGCGACTCCGACGTACGCCAGGACGGCGACCGCCGTGTACCAGATGAGCTTGTTACGGAAGACGCCGTATGCAATGAGTCCGGCTCCGACGAGAGCGACGGCCGCGGAGATCCAGTACCCGGGTATGCGCGCGTTGATGTCGGTATAGCTCGCTCCGGTGAGCGGCCCTGTGCTGGACCACATTACCTGCGGCAGGTCGGTCACTATCAGCCGCACGGCCAGCAGTACGAAATAGGCGGCCAGCAGTGCCCCGAGATGGATCGCAGGCCCGCGCTCCACGCTGGCGCGGCGCGGAGGCAGAACCAGCTCTCCGCGCACCCAGTACAGAGCCGCGATCATCAGCAGCGTGATGAGCACCAGCCCGGACAGTATGCCGAGGATGGAGTTCAAGACCGGCCAGGTGAAGAAGTAGTAGCCGATGTCGCGGCCGAACAGCGGCTCGCGTATCCCCACCGGAGTGGCGTTCAACCCGCGCAGCACGGTGAGCCACAGCCCGCTTGCGGCGACGCCGAACAGAAACGCGAACACGATCGAGATCGGGCGCAGCGCGCGGTTCGCAAGGTGCACCAGGTCGATCGGCACGCCGCCGACCTCGCTTACCAGGACAACCGGCTGCAGCACCGGGCCCCGCTGCGCGATCGCGAGGTTCGTTCGTATGAAGAGCCAGGTGAAGATGCCCACGCCGAGGAACAGCAGCACGCGCGTGACGATCTCCCGGATGAACACCACCTCGAACCCGACTTCGCGGAACCAGAGCCAGTTTGCGCCCACCGTCGTGAGCCATGGCAGGCCGACGAAGAACAGAAACGCGAGCGCAGCGATCGCGAGGACCACGCGCCGCGGAGGACCGCCGGAGCCGCGAGGGCGCAGCGGGATTACGGGTTCATTTTCCATGATTGGACAAAGATGCGCCCGGGACCGGAGGAAGCAACGCGCCCGGCACATGCCTGGTGTCAACCGCTGGCCGCGAACAGATGATCGCGGCGCTGTGTGACGCGGGCTTCAGCGGCGTTGCGCGCGTGACCATCTTGCACTGATGCGCCCGCCGCGAAATCTCTGGCTCGTGCCCGCTCTGCTTGCCGTGGTTGTGATCAGCGCCGGCGCGCACGGGCTGCTGCTCAGCTCCTCGCCGGCGCAGGGTGAGAACCTCGTCGTCGCGCCGCGGGAGATCCGGCTGGTGTTCAGCGAGCGGCCGGAGCGCGTCTTCACGCGCATTTCGCTGCTCTCGCCCGACGGGGCGAGCGTCGCCCTGGATACCATATTCATCGGCCCGGGTCACACGGCGACGGCACGAATTCTCGGCCCGCTGCGTCCCGGCCTCCACACCGTGACGTGGCGGACGGTGGGGCGGGACGGGCATCCGGTGGGAGGCGATTTCACCTTCTCCATCGCCGCGGACGCGGCCGGCATCGCGCCACCGGGCGCTGCGGCTGCGCCATTGCCCGCCGGCCGGCAGCCGGGGATCGCGGCGCCCGCTGTATCCTCGACCTCCGCCGCGCTCACGCCGCTGTCCGCCGTGCTCAGATGGGTGACGCTCCTTGCGCTGCTTGCGGCCGTCGGCGCGGTCTTCTTTCGGTTGGTCGTCATCTCCCGGGTGGCGCGCGATATGGATCCGGAGATCTCCACGCAGTATCTCCCCGGGATCACCCGTGGCGCCGCGCGGCTCGGCTTGACGGCAGCCGCCGCCCTCCTGGTCGTGGCAGTGGCACAGCTTGCCATTCAGCTGCGGGCGCTGGATGGGGCGGCAGCCGATGGCCCGGGAATGGGTGCCATGCTCACGGGATCGCTCTGGGGCTGGGCCTGGCTTCTCAAGGTCGCGACGGCGCTGACCGCGGCGGCTGCGTTCGCACTGATCCGACGCCCCGAGGACAGGGCATGGCTCCTCGCAGCCGGCGCCAGCGTCGGTGCGGTCGTGAGCGTGGCTGTCTCAGGGCACGCCGTAGTCGTCCCGCAGCTGGTCGCGCTCACCGTGATCGCTCACGTGGTCCACACCGTTGCGGCCGCCGGGTGGCTCGGGATGCTGCTGGTGATCGCCATCGTGGGTCTTCCGCACGCGTTCCGCCTCGACAGGGACGACCGCTGGACTGTCGTCGCCGACATCGTCCACGCCTTCTCCCCTGTCGCCCTCGCGTTCGCGGCGGTGACCGTGCTTGCGGGCGTATTCATGTCCTGGACTCACCTGCCCAGCGTGGACGCCCTCTGGACCTCCGAGTACGGGCGACTGCTGCTGGTCAAGGTCGGGCTCGTGGCCGGGACCGCGCTCGTCGGGGCTTATAACTGGCTTCGTGTCCGGCCATCGTTGGGAGCCCAGGCCGGCGCGAGGCGGCTGCGCCGCTCCGCAGCCTCCGAGCTGGGGATCGCTGCCCTCGTCGTCGCGGTGACCGCTGTGCTCGTGGCGACGCCGATGCCGGAGCCCGCGGCGCGGGAAGCCGCAGCCGGCACGACCGAAACCGGGGGCGTCCGGAACCCGTAGTCATGAGTGCGTGCCCGCCGGCGCGCCTCTCCCACGGTATTCCAATGAAAAGAGCCCTCGCATTTCTCGCTGCCTTCTTCGTCCTCGCGCAGCAGGGTGCGGCGCAGCACACCGCCGCGCGCAACGCTACGATACCCGCCGCCAACGCGCGGCTGGTGCAGATCAGCGCCGGAGCAGGCTCGCTCAGAGTGCAGGGCCAGCCAGGCGCGACGACCGTCTCCATCGCCGGCCAGGCGCGCGCGTCCAGCGAGCGGTTGCTCGCCGGCATCCAGCTCGTGGCAGAACCGCGCGGCGACGTCATTCATGTCGAGGCGGTCATGCCCTCCCCGTCCTCGGGGTGGCACATCCTCAACTTCGGCAATCACTCCGCCGCCCTCGATCTGGTGATAACGATCCCTGCGGGGATGGCAGTGAACGCCACGGACGGCAGCGGGGAGGCTGAGATCAGGGGGACGGGCGCCCTGCGCATCCGCGACGGCTCCGGCTCGCTCATCGTGGAGGACGTCATGGGCGAGGTGGACATCGAGGACGGCTCCGGCGAGCTGACCGTGCGGAACGTCACGGGCCCGGTGACGATCGAGGACGCGTCGGGTTCGATCCGACTGGAGGGCGTCGGCCGGGACATCACGCTCAGCGACGGCTCGGGCGAGATCGTCATCCGGAGGGTCGGCAATGTGCGCATCACGTCCGACGGGTCGGGCTCCATCGACATCGCGGACGCGACGGGCACCGTCAGGGTGGACTCCGATGGATCGGGCGACATAAACGTCCGCAACGTGGGCGGCGACTTCATCGTGGAGCGTGGCGGCAGCGGCCGCGTCCGGTACGACAACGTCCGCGGACGAGTGGATGTGCCGCGGCGGTGAGTGGCTCAGCAACCCTCCTGGCGCACACCGGGTCTAACACGCCGTTAAGACGTTCATGCGCCTCACCCCGTTGCTGAACAGCCACATGCCCCAGACACGCATCGCCGGGACGGCCTTCGCCTGTCTCATCTGCTCCACCGCGGCCGGAGCGCAGGCGCCCAACGGCAACGTGCATCCAACGCCCGCTCCGAGCGTGCAGGCCGTCCGGCTGACCCAGCCTGTCACGGTTGACGGGCGGCTGGACGAGGAAGTCTGGCGTTCGGCGCCCGCGGCGAGCGAGTTCCGGCAGTCGCAGCCGGATGAGGGCGCGCCCAGCACTCAGCGAACCGAGGTCCGGTTCGCCTACGACGAAGGCGCCATCTACGTGGGCGCCCGGATGTTCGATTCGCTCGGCGCAAGGGGAGTGCAGACCCGCGTACTGCGAAGAGACGCGCTGACCGAAAGCGACAGCGATCATCTGCAGATCATCTTCGATTCCTATCACGATCACGTGAGCCGGAGCTTCTTCTACGTGAACCCGTCCGGCGCCAGGCGCGACGGACTGGGTGACAACACTTGGGATCCGGTGTGGGAGGCGGCCGCGCGGGTGGACTCGCTCGGCTGGACGGCGGAGATGAGAATTCCGTTCAACCAGCTGAACTTCTCCCGCGAATCGGATCAGACGTGGGGCGTTCAGATAATCAGGTTCGTCCACCGCCTCAATGAGCGACAGCATTTCGCATGGTGGCCGAACAACGAAGTAGGCGGGCCCTCACGGTACGGCCATCTCGAGGGAATCCGGATCACCGAGCGTCCGCGCGGAATGGAAGTTGTGCCGTACGTGGTGACGCAGGGCAACTTCGTCCGACCCCCGGACCCACTCAACCCGTTCAGGAATTCCCGCGAGTACAAGTACCGCGTGGGTGGTGACGTGAAGTACCGCCTGACGTCGAATCTCACGCTGAACGCGGCGATCAACCCGGACTTCGGTCAGGTGGAGGTCGATCCCGCGGTCGTGAACCTCTCAGCCTTCGAGACGTTCTTTCAGGAGCGGCGGCCGTTCTTCATCGAGGGCTCGAACATGTTCGGCTTCGGTGACTTCAACTGCTTCTTCTGCAGCAACGTCTCCAATCTGCAGATGTTCTACACCCGCCGGATCGGTCGCAATCCGCAGCTGTTCCCGGGCGGGAACTACGTGGACATCCCGGACAACACCACGATTCTCGGCGCAGGGAAGGTGACCGGCCGCGTTCGCAACTATACCATAGGGTTCCTGGACGCTCTGACCCGCCGCGAGATGGCGGACGTGCTGCTGATCGACTCCGAGAGCGGAGACACGACGCAGCTGCAGCGGGAGGTGGAGCCGGCTAGCAACTACATGGTCGGGCGCGTGCGGCGCGAGCTCCGTGGCGGCGCGACTTCCGTCGGAGCCATTCTCACTTCCGTTGACCGGTTCACCGACGATTCCCTGGCCGACGCCCGCCTCCCGAGCGCCGCCCGCGGCCTTGGCTTCGACTGGTTCCACTCATGGAAGAACCGCGCGTACTCGTTCATGGGGCAGTACGCACTGTCCGACGTGCGCGGCTCCGTGACGGCGATGGACCGGCTGCAGCGCGCCTCTTCCCGTTATTTCCAGCGCCCGGACTACGAGGGTGGCTCGAACGGAACGTTCTCCAACGCGCTCGACCCGGCGGCTGAGCGCCTGACCGGCTATGCAGGGTACGCCCGCGTCGCGAAGGACGGCGGCACGTTCAACTGGGAGTCCATGGTGAACTACCGGAGCCCCGGGTTCGAGGTCAACGACATCTCGTTCCTGACTCGCTCCGACTACCTGTGGATGAACACGAACGTCGCGCGCTCGATAACCAGACCAGGTCCGGTGTACCGGAACTACTTCCTGGTCACGGGAGCGCAGCAGCAGTTCAATTATGACGGCGATCTGATAGACCGGCAGTTCCACGCCGGCATCTTCGGCCAGCTACGCAACTACTGGCAGCTCAACGCGTTCGTGATCCGTCGTGCCGAAGTGTTCGACGACAGGCTGACGCGTGGGGGCCCCGTCGTGAAACGGGGGGGAAACACTGCGTACTTCACCTTCATCAGCACTGACCAGCGGAAGCCGATCTTCTTCTGGATCGAGCCGAACTATCAGGTCCACGACCTCGGGACCAACCAGCTGAACATCAACACCAACATCACGTACCGCCCTTCGTCCCGGATACGGATCTCGCTCGGGCCGTACTACGGCCTCAACGAGAGCCCGTATCAGTTCGTCACGTCCGGGACTGACAGCACTGCGACGGAGTTCTTCGGGCGGCGGTACATCTTTGCGCACCTCAAGCGCCGCGAGTTCTCCATGAACACGCGAGTGAATGTGGCGTTTACGCCGAATCTCACGCTGGAGGCGTTCGCCCAGCCGCTGATCTCGGCCGGGGAGTACGCCACGTTCCGGCAGTTCGCGTCACCACGCGAGGCCGACCTGTTCGACCTCACGGCCGACCAGCTTTCCTCAACGGGGGAGGGGAGCAGCAAGGTTTACACGGTGGACGCCGACGGGCCCGGCGCGTCTGCGGCTCAGCCGATCCAGTTCAACGCCCCCGACTTCAATTTCCGCTCGCTGCGCGGAAACGCCGTTCTCCGCTGGGAGTACCGTCCCGGATCGACGCTGTTCTTCGTCTGGCAGCAGAACCGCTCCCAGCAGGCACCGGTCGGCGACTTCGACTTCAGCCGCGACCGCCGCGCACTGTTCTCCGCGCATCCGGACAACATCTTCCTGGTGAAGGCGACCTACTGGTTCGCGATGTAGCGGTAGCTCGCGGGCTGGTCCCGCCGAGCAGGCTGTGGCGAATGCGTGGGAAAGGGGCGCCGGCAACTCGCGGCGCCCTTTCCGTCAGGATTGAACGGTGCTGTCCGGGGGCGGTCGAGGCGGCCCCGCCGGTCCCGGCTTGACCAGCAGCTTTTCCCCGATCCGGATCCGGGTCCCCTCGACGTTGTTCCATCGCTGCAGATCCTCGACGCTCGTTCCGAACCAGTCGGCGATGGTAGAGATGGCGTCCCCACGCTTGACCGTGTAGTACAGCGGCTCAGCCGTGATCCGGGCCACGGCGTCACGCAGCCGCCGCTCCCGGGCGGCCGCCTGCCGCTGGGCCTCGTGCTGGCGATTGACGTACTCTGCGAGCTCCTCGAGTTCGTGCCAGTGGCGGCTGGTGGCCGCATAACGCCCCTCCCGCCCGCCATGCTCGACGATGACCCCCCGGCTCGTACCGAAGAAGACTCGCGCCGGAACGAGCCGCATCGTCGTGTCGTTGGTGAACTCCTGCTCGAGAATCACCGGGGGGGCGTCCGGACTATCCAGGTTCCCCCGGGGAGCGACCCCTATGAAGATCAGGCGCTCGGGGGTGGCGGCCAGCACGCCGTTGGCGCCACGGAAATAGTCCGATGAGCGCCGGATGTACACGTGAGCCGCCCGCTCCACCCTCTCTCCGAAACGGAGAGTCCCTGACCTCAGCTCCCGCTCGGCGATGGCCTGCGCCTCGGGGAGATCCACGGTCCGCATGAAGAAGAGGTAGCCCACCACGCCCAGGCCTACCATCAGCGCCAGAGTCCCCCCGATCAGCAGAACGACCAGGCGGGAGAACCGGTAGATGCCCTCAGTCTGTTTCATCTTGATTGCAGGAACCGAAGATGGGAGACGCGCAGCGAGCGGTCACGACGCGCAACGTAGCAGGTCGCACGCCGGGCTCGCATGACATCCTGCACGCCGGGATGCTTCCAAACCGGGGTTAACCCCTTGAATCACAGAGATGATGTCGCGCCCCCGATCCGTACCTGCGGGGACGTCACTGGTAACTGCCTTTCAATTAAGGAGTTACGGCGTATCTCCGCCAGCTGACCGTTTGGTCAGCATAGGGGAAAAGCACAGTTGAAACGGGTTGAGCGAAGGGTCCAGGAGGGTTAGCGTTCACTGTTGGAAATAACTCGCCCAGCCGTTCCCCTTGGCTGTACGAGCCCTGCCGTACCGAATTCACAGACTGAGCGCCGGCACCACAGCACTCAGCCTTTCTTCTTTGTTCTCCCTACCAGGGAACACACCGATGGATCATCAGATCGAGCGGCGTGGAGCGCCTTTGCGCTCAGGCCGTGGCAGGAACCTCGTACGTACCACCGCCCAGGCGGTCGCCGCCGCCGGCCTGATGGTCGGGGGCTTCGTCTGGGCTGCCCAGCAGCCGGCGAACTTCGCGAGGCCGGGTGCCAGGCTCCAGGTTACGGGCGCCGTGATATCCGCGCCGCCATCGGCCCAGTTTGCCTACCTGGCTGATGCGCTGGGCGAGGACGAGGCACGCCGGCTCGAGCCGCTCACTCACCGGGTTGCCGAGGTTCTCAAGCGCTACGCCAAGGATGACGCAGTGGCTGATCGGGCGGCGGCGGCGGTTGTGGCCGAGGGTGAGAAGCACAACCTCGACGCATCGCTGCTCGTGGGCCTCATGATCATCGAGAACGCGAAGATAGACCCCGTGGCGCGCAGCAACGTCGGGGCGACGGGGCTGATGCAGGTCATGCCCTTTCACCGAGGCAAGTGGGGGTGCGAGTCCACCAATCTGGTCAACATCGAGTCGAACATCTGCCACGGCGTCAACATCCTCGCGGATCTGGTGAAGCGCTCGCCGAGCCTGGACCGCGCGCTCCTGCGCTATAACGGCTGTGTCCGGGGGACCAATACCCCGAACTGCCACACGTATCCGAAGAAGGTCCGTGGGTGGGCGAGCCACGCGGCGTCGATGATGACCGCGATGGAAGAAGGCCGCGACATCCGCAGCGTCTCCCTTATCCCGAAGCTGAACCTTGCCACGGCCCGGGCAGCGAAGAAGAAGACGCCGGTAAAGAAAGCCCCGGCACGCAAGCGGGTCGCGTCCCGCGGGTAGGTGACCGCGCGACACTGAACGGCAAGTACGGCGGTTAGCTTCGAAAGCGGCGGGTCAATCTGACCCGCCGCTTTTTCATATCGACCCTGCATGAGCCCCGCGTCAGACGCCCGGTTACCGGCATCACCGACGCCGCCCGTCCACCCTGTTTTTGTGCTGGCCCTGGCGATCGTGGGGATCTCCGTGGCCGCACCCCTGGTGCGTCTTTCACAGGCACCGGCGGTCGTCGTCGCGCTGTGGCGTCTCGGGTTTTCACTGCTCCTCGTGGGCGCGGCTCTGCTCCTGTCCGGGCAGTGGCGCGAATGGCGTGCGTTGCGGAAGGGAGAATTCGCGCTCGCCGTGATCGCCGGGATCGCGCTCGCGGGCCACTTCTGGAGCTGGAACGCGTCGGTCCATCTGACGACGATCGCTGCGTCGGTTACACTCGTCTGCCTGCAGCCTGCGATCATCGTGGCGATCTCGGCCGTCTATCTCCGTGAGCGTCCCACGGGACGACAGCTGGCCGGGATTGCGCTCGCCCTCGTTGGAGCGCTCAGCATCACGCTTCCGGAGCTGCTTCGGCCGGAGCCAGGCAGGCTCGGACCGCCCAACCCGCTCCTCGGCAACCTGCTCGCCCTGCTCGGCGCGTTGCTCGCATCCATCTATTACGTGATAGGCAGGCGCGTCCGTGCGCGGCTGGGAATCTGGAGCTACGTCGGGATCGCGTACACCGCCTGCTTCGCTGCGCTGTTCGCGGCTGCGCTCCTCACCAGCGCGCCTGTCGCGCCTCAGCCCCCGCGCGAGCTGCTGATCTTTGCCGGCCTCGCCATCGGGCCCATGCTCCTCGGTCACACGGGAATGAACTGGGCGCTGCGCTACCGGCCGGCGTACGTGGTTAATCTTACGGTACTGGCCGAGCCGCTCGGTGCCAGCCTGATCGCGGCCGCGCTCCCGGTGATCGCGGAGACCCCGCCGGCGACGACGATCGCGGGTGGCGTGATCGTGCTTGCCGGGCTCGCCCTGGCCTCCGCTCGCCGTTAGCAGCGCCGCCGCGCCCGTCGGGTCTCGACCCGACCCAACCAGAAGACCGGACAGGACAAACGATGCTTCTCCGATCCCGCTACGCCACTGCGCTCCTCGTCGCAGCCCTGGCCGCCCCGCCTGCGCATGCTCAGGTCACCTCCCCGCGCGAGGCATTCGGGCACGAGCTGGGCGCCGATTACTCGCTGGTGAACTACCGGCAGCTGACCGAGTACTGGACGACTCTGGCCCGGCAGTCCGACAGGATGACGGTGAAGCGGATCGGTACGACCTCCGAAGGCCGGCCGATGCTGATGGCGATCGTCACCGCGCCTGAGAACCACGCCCGGCTCGGCCGGTACCAGGAGATCGCGAGCCGTCTGGCCCGCGCCGAGGGGTTGAGCGAGGAGCAGGCGCGGGCACTGGCGGCTGAAGGGAAGGCTGTGATCTGGATCGACGGCGGCCTGCACGCGACCGAGGTGCTCGGCGCACAGCAGCTCATCGAAATAGTGCACCATCTGGTCACGGCGGAGGATCCCGAGACGCAGCGCATCCGGCGCGACGTGATCGTGCTGGCAGTCCATGCGAACCCGGACGGGCACGATCTCGTTGCCGACTGGTACATGCGCCGGACCGCGCCCGCCGAACGGTCGCTCGAGGGACTGCCGCGGCTGTACCACAAGTACATAGGCCACGACAACAACCGCGACTCGTACATGGCGTCTCAGCCCGAGACGCGCGCGATGGACAGCGTGATGTTCCGCGCGTGGTACCCGCAGATCATGTACAACCATCATCAGACGTCGCCGCGCGGGACGATCATGTTCGCCCCGCCGTTCCGCGACCCGTTCAACTATAACTTCGATCCGCTGGTCATCACGATGCTCGATCAGGTCGGCGGCGCGATGCACAGCCGGATGATCGCGGAGGGAAAACCAGGCACGGTGATGCGCGGCGGGGCGAACTTCTCCACCTGGTGGAACGGGGGCCTCCGCACCACGGCATACTTCCACAACATCATCGGCCTGCTGACCGAGACGTTCGGCAGCCCCACGCCGCAGCACATCTCGCTGGTGCCCAGCCGCCTCCTGCCCAGCGGCAGTCTTCCGTTTCCGATCACCCCGCAGGAGTGGCGCTTCCGGCAATCAATGGATTACGAGCGGACCGCCAACCTGGCCGTGCTCGATTTCGCGTCGCGGCACCGTGAAGAGCTGCTGTTCAACATCTACAGGATGGGGCGCAACTCGATAGAGCGGGGAAGCCGGGACACATGGACGCTGAGCCCGTCGCGCGTGCACGCGGTGGCGGAGCTGACTGGTACGGATACCGTCCGCCAGACTCCTGAAGAGCTCGCCCGGTATCTCGCGCCGCTGCGCGACCCTGCGCTGAGGGATGCCCGCGCCTATGTGATTCCATCGGATCAGGCCGACTTTCCGACGGCCACCCTGTTCGTCAACACGCTGATCAAGACCGGCGTCGTCGTGCATCGGGCCACCGCCCCATTCACCGTCGGAGCGCGGACCTATCCGGCAGGCTCGTACGTGGTGCAGGCAGCTCAGGCATTCAGGCCCCACGTCCGCGACATGTTCGAGCCGCAGGACCACCCAAACGACATGCAGTATCCCGGCGGTCCACCCGTCGCGCCGTACGACATAGCGGGCTACACGCTGGCGTATCAGATGGGCGTGAGCTTCGACAGGATCCTCGAAGGGCTGGAAGGGCCCTTTCAGCAGATTCAGGGTTTCGCCACCGCGCCGGCAGGGGCGGTGGTCGGCACCGGCTCTGCCGGATATGTGGTCGAGCGGGCCGCGAACAACGCCTTCATCGCCGTGAACCGGCTGCTTGCGGCCAACCACGCTGTGTCGCAGCTGCGGGCGCCACTGGCGGCGGGCGGCCGCAGCTTCGCGCCCGGGTCGTTCTTCATACCGGCCACGCCACAGACACGCGCGCTGGTGCGCGACCTGAGCGCGGCGCTCGGCGTCAACTTTTACGCCGTGCCGGCGGCACCCGATGGAGCAGCGCGGGTTCCCGCTGCGCGTGTCGCGTTGTGGGACGTATACGGCGGGTCGATGACCTCCGGCTGGACGCGGTGGCTGTTCGAGCAGTTCGAGTTTCCGTTTCAGCTCGTCTTTGCGCCCGACATAGACGCCGGGAACCTGCGCAGCCGTTTCGATGTGATCGTGCTGCCCGACGACGCTGAGGTCGTCGAGCGGCAAAGCTCGCCTCAGCGCGTCACTGCCAGCGCGACCGCTCCGGCCGACGCGCCCGCCGAGTGGCGGGCGCGGTCGGGAGTCCTCACGCGCGCGGCCAGCGTCCCGCAGCTCCGCCGATTCCTCGAGGAAGGCGGGACGATACTGACCATCGGCAGCGCGACCTCGCTCGCTTACGAGCTGGGGCTGCCGGTGACCAGCGCGCTGGCTGACAGCGCGGGCGCCGAGCTGCCGCGCACGCGGTTCTACATACCGGGCTCGGTGCTGCGCATGAGGTTCGACACCACGCACGCCATTGCCCGCGGGATGCGGCAGCATGGTGACGTGATGTTCGTCCGGAGTCCGGCGTTCCGGCTGGGGAAGGGCGCCGAAGCAGCGGGTGCGAAGACAATCGGCTGGTACGACTCGGCGGAGCCCCTGCGCAGCGGCTGGGCGTGGGGTCAGCGTCACCTTCAGGGCGCGGCCGGGGTAGTAGAAGTGCCGGTCGGTCGCGGCCGCCTGATCATGTATGGGCCCGAGGTCCTGTTCCGCGGGCAGCCGCACGGGTCGTTCAGGCTCCTGTTCAACGGCATCTATTACGGTGGGGCAGTCGAATGAAGGTCAGTCGGGGATTGAGGGCAGGTGTGGCAGCGATGGCCGTGCTGGTCACGGCGGGCTCGTGCCAGCTGTTCCAGCGCGTGCCTTCCGAGCCGGGCCGCACGACGGAATCGCGTCGCGCGTCGCGCACGGCTTCGGCGATCAATTCGAGCGCAGACATGTTCCGCGCGATACGCGAGAGGTACGGCGGGCGCTGGTACTCCACGCTTTCGTTCACGGGCGAGAACACCCGGTGGACGACGACCGGGCGTGCGAGCACCGGGCGTTGGGCCGAGTACGTGAGCGTTCCCGGAAAGCTGCGCATCGAGTTCCTCCCCTGGTCCACCCGCAGCGGGGTCCTGTTCGAGGGCGGGGAAGTCCACACGTTCGACAATGGAAGGCGGATCGACAGCCGGAGTCAGGCGCATCCGCTTCTCATCCTGATGGCGGACATCTACGCGCTCTCCCCGGATGCGGGGCTTGCGGCGCTGCGCAACCTCGGCGTCGCGACACAGCGGTTCCGCGAGACGTCGTGGCGTGGAAGGCGGGTGTTCGTCGTCGGCGGCGAGCGCGGAGACACCACTTCCACGCAGGCGTGGTTCGACGCGGAAGGGCTCGTTCCCGTGCGGTGGATACAGAGCGAGACGCGTGACGGCCGCACCTCGGTCGGAGACACCCGGCTCGGAAACTACCGCCGCGTGAGCGGGTACCTCATCCCTCACGAGATAACCGGATTTCGCGATGGCCGCCGCGTGTTGCGGGAGGTGTACACCAACGTGCGGGTGAACCCGACGCTCTCTGCGCAGCTGTTCGATCCGGCGCGGTGGAGTGAAGCACCGAGGCCAACCGCCAGCCGATGAACCACGTAACCGGGACTACAGATAGATGACCGTCGCTCGACGCACTGCCCTCGCCGTTGCTACCGCGCTGCTTCTCGCACCGCCCGTTGCGGCTGCCCAGTCTCCCGCTACGGCGGCGACGCCGGCGCCGGCGACGCGGGACACCGCGGCCTGGAACATCGACCGCTCCCATTCGGAGCTGACCTTCTCGATCCGGCACCTCGTCAGCCGGGTGCGCGGTCAGTTCAACCGCTGGACCGGAACCATCACCGGCGACCTGGACAACTGGGAAGCTGCCAGCGTCCTCGTCACGATCGACGGCTCGAGCATCGATACCAACAACGAGAACAGGGACGCCGATCTGCGGGGCCCCGATTTCTTCGATGTGGCAAATCATCCCAACCTGACCTTCCGGAGCACCCGCATCGAGCGTGACGGTGAGCGGGTGCGCCTGACCGGCGATCTCACCATTCGCGGCGTCACACGGCCGATCGTGCTGGAAGGGAGCTTCAACGGAACCACACGTGATCAGCGCGGCCGGACGCGGGCCGGGTTCGAGGTCAGCGGAACGATCAACCGCAAGGACTACGGGATCGTGTGGAACAGAGCGGTCGAGGCTGGGGGG
>DASUUI010000074.1:0-3505 GCA_036374155.1 Gemmatimonadaceae bacterium
AGTCATCGGCGCTGGCCTCGGTATCGGCCGGCTCGGTGGCCAGGCGATGGACGGAATGGCCCGCCAGCCCGAGATGGCAGGACGCATCCAGACGGGCGCGATCATTCTCGCGGCGCTGATCGAAGGTGCCGCGCTGTTCGCGGTCGTCGTCGCGCTGCTCATTACGCTGAAGTTCAACTACTAGACTACCGCTCCGCGGTGGCGCCCGGGCGCCACTGCGGGGATTCACGCCGAAACGGAATTCGGTACATGTCAAAGCTCGCAACAACCGCAGCTCTGTTGCTCGTCGCCACTCCTGCCTGGGCCGCGCCCGCGGGCGAGGGCGGCGCAACCGGACTGATGTCGCCCAACACTGGGCTGATGTTCTGGACGCTGGTGATCTTCGGCGTTCTCTGGTTCATCCTGTCGCGCTACGTCTTTCCGCAGATCACCGGCGCGGTGCAGGCGCGCGAGCGCGCCCTGCTCGAAGCGATCGAGGCGGCAACGCGCGACCGCGAGGCAGCGGCGCGACTGCTCGATGAGCACCGGGCGCAGATCGAAGGTGCGCGGAACGAGGCGCAGCGGATTATCGCCGAAGGGCGCGCGACCGGGGAGAAGGTGCGCGCGCAGATGGTGGAGGACACGCGTCAGCAGCAGCAGGAGATGCTGGATCGCGCGCGGCAGGAGATTCAGCGGGAGAAGGAGTCGGCGATCGCCGAGATGCGGCGCGAGGCCGTTGACCTTGCGATCGCTGCGGCCGAGAAGGTGATCGAGAAGAATCTCGACAGCGCGTCCAACCGGCAGATCGTGGATTCGTTCCTTGCGTCGGTCGCGGCGAGCGGCCACGCGGCGGGCGCCGGTCACAGGGGCGGCGGCGGAGCGCGCTGATGCGTCAGACCACGATCGCGCGGAACTATGCCGAGGCGCTGCTCGCGCTGGCGCAGAAAGCGGACGACCTCGAGGGGTGGGGGCGGATGCTGGACGACATCGCCGGCGTGCTTGAGCGCGATCCCACGTTCCGCAACTTCATGGCGTCGCCGCGGGTGAGTGCGGCGCAGAAGTCGGACGTGCTGGCGAAGGCGTTCAGCGACCGCGTGCCGCAGCTGTTCCTAAAGTTCCTGCACGCGCTGGTGCGCAACCGGCGCCAGATGCTGCTTCCGGAGATCGCCGTCGAGTACCACACGCTGGTGGATGAGGTCACCGGCCGCGTGCACGCGCGTGTGACGGTTGCGCGCGAGACTGACGAGGCGGAGCAGAAGCTCATCGCCGACCGGCTGTCGAAGGCGATCGGCAAGACCGTCGTGCCGCACATGAACGTGGACCCGCGGATACTCGGCGGCGTCGTGGTGCGGGTGGGCGATACGGTGATGGACGGGTCGCTCAGGAAGCGGCTGGCGACGCTCAAGCGAAGGATGGTCAGTTCGGCGGTGTAACGCCCCTGGTCAGCGCTCAGTAACGGAGACTGCCGCCAGCGACGCCGGGCGCTACCTCGGCACCAGGGCCACAACGCGGACCGGTCCTCCCGATCCTCCGCCGATCTTCATCGGCAGCGCGATGACGGTGGCGCCGACCGGCGGCAGTGCGTCGAGCCCGGTCAGGTTCTCCAGCCCGTACACGTTGTGCTCTGCCGCGATGCGGTGCACGATGAAATCCGTCGAGCGACCGTAGTCTATGGACGCGACGTCCACTCCCAGCCCCGCGACCCCGCGCTCCTCGACGAGGAGCCTTGCCGCGTCCTCACCGAAGCTCGGGAACCGCAGCCGCGAGGCGTCGCCTGGAGTGTCGTCGCCGAGGTACGCGCGACGGTCGGGCCACCGGCTGCTCCATCCCGTGCGGAGCAGCACTATCGCGCCCCGCTGGATGCGGCCGTGGCGCGCCTCGAAATCGAGAACGTCCCGCGCCGTCAGCCGCAGGTCTGGATCACCCGCCGCGCGCGCCGAGACGTCGATCACGAACGCGGCGCCGATGAGCTGATCGAGCGGGATGCTGTCCACCGTGCGCCGCCCCTCGAAGAAATGGATCGGTGCGTCGAGATGCGTTCCGCCATGCTCCGGCGTGCGGATCGCGTTGCTGGCGTAGAAAAAGCCGCCGGGCGTGGGGCCGAACGCGAGCCGCTCGAGGATGAACCCTGAAGGGGACGTGGGCCAGTACACCGTGTGCTCGTCGAAAGCGTGGGTGAGGTCCACGATCCGAACCTTTCCGAGATCAATGGTCTGCGCGCCTGCGGTGCTGAAGAATGTGGCGAGCACGGAAACGACGAGTGTTGAGTGGGTGAAGCGCATGGCAGGTGTCCTTTGGCGCGAGTGACGGGCTGCTCCACGTTAGCATCCAGGAGCCCCGGCCGCTTGGCGGTGCGCCTTTCCTCCGTGTCGTGCGAGCAATGTGAGACCGCCCGCCGGGAGCGGCGACAATCTTACCCTTTTTCCAAGGGTGGTTCGTGCCGCCCGATGGGGGCTGATATGACTTCAGGACGCGGAGACTTGTGGACCCAAGGCAGTACGATCAGCGCAGCGATCGCAGCGCATCTTCAGGCGCTCGTGGCGGCGCGATATGCTGCGGTGACCATCGCAACGCGCCGTGCGCATCTGCGGCTCTTTTCCAAGTGGGGGGAGGCTCGCGGGCTCATTGCGCTCGACGATGTCACACCGTGCGACCTGGATGCGTACCGCGCCTGGCTATCGGACCGCCGCCGACTGACTGACGGGCGCCCGCTCTCGTGGAGCACGCACACGAATCAGTTGACCGGGGTCAGGATGCTGCTCGCCTGGGCAACGCGTGCGAAGTGGCTGGCCGTGAATCCGGCAGCGGAACTGTCAATGCCGCGTGCGCCGAAACGGCTTCCTCAGGCGGTGCTGTCGGTGAGCGAAACCGAGCGTGTGCTCCGGGAGCCGGACATCGAAACGAAGCTCGGTCTCCGGGACCGCGCGATTCTCGAGGTGTTGTACTCGACAGGGATTCGCCGGATGGAACTAGTGGGGCTCGACTTGCCCGATCTCGACTGCGAACGCCAGGTTCTCTTTGTACGGGAGGGCAAGGGGAGGAAGGACCGGGTGGTGCCGATCGGAGTTCGCGCGATCCGCTGGATCGAGCGATATCTCGATTATGTGCGGCCGCAGCTGGTGGCGCGTTGCAACTCCGGCGAACCCGACGCGCTTTTCCTCAGTGCACGCGGCACGCGCATCCGGCCCACACGGCTCACGGAGCGGCTCCACCGGTATATCCAGGCCGCTGGCGTCCGGAAGCCAGGGAGCGTGCACATCTTCCGCCACACTATGGCAACGCTGATGCACGACGCGGGTGCCGACATCCGGGATCTCCAGGAGATCCTGGGCCACGCGCAGCTATCGACGACGGCGATCTACACGAGGATCTCGATCGACCGGCTCAAGGCGGTGCACGCAAGGACTCATCCCGCGAATCTCCCAGTTGATGGCGCGGCGCGGACCTGGTTAGGCACCGGTTTGAAGTGAAGGACTGAGCCAGGACGGAGTTCGTAATTGAGATGCTGAATGGGTCAGTTCACGCA
>DASUUI010000075.1:0-17446 GCA_036374155.1 Gemmatimonadaceae bacterium
CCGCTCTGCGCACGATTCTCCGTCAGGATCCCGACATCGTACTCATCGGCGAGGTGCGGGACCGCGAAACGGCTGCGATAGCGATCCAGGCCGCGCTCACGGGACACCTCGTGTTCGCCACGCTGCACACGATAGACGCGAGCACTGCCGTGATGCGGCTGCTCGACCTTGGCGTGGAGCGCGAGAAGATCTCTGCGGCGCTGCGTGGAATTCTCGCGCAGCGGCTGCTTCGCCGCGTGTGCGCCTCCTGCCAGCGGGGGCGTGCGGCACGCGGGGGCGCCTGCCAGATGTGCGCGGGCCGCGGTTACGCGGGCCGGATCGCCATCGCGGAAGTGGTCCTTTCCACGCCGGCGCTGGAGCGGGCGATCGCCGAGGGGTGCAGCCCGGAATCTCTGGTTGCGGTCGCCCGCCGTGACGGCGCGCTGCCGCTGTGGGAGGCCGGGCTGATGCACGTGCAGTCGGGCGACACGACCGAGGAGGAGCTGCGGCGAGTGGTGGAGAGAAGGGAAGAAGCGGAGCCCGGGGACGCTCCGTATGATTCAGCCGTGAACCACAACAGCGGAGCTGCCGACAAGCCGACGCCGGTAGTCGCGGGCGTCGTGGACGTTTACGTGCTCAGGCGGGTCGCCGACGAATGGCGCGTGCTGGTGCTGCAGCGCGCGGACGATACCCGCTGCCCGCAGGCGTGGGAGACGGTGCACGGCCGGATCGAGCGTGGCGAGCGGCCGGAGGAGGCTGCGCTGCGCGAGCTGCGGGAGGAGACCGGGCTGGTCGCGGACCGGTTGTACAACGCGACGGTCCAGCCGTTCTACCTGCATGGCTGGGGCTCGGTGCAGCTGTCGATCGTGTTCGCCGCAGTCGTGGCGCGCGAGGAGATCCGGCTGTCTCCGGAGCATCAGCGATACGAGTGGCTCGGCGTGCAGGAGGCGATTGCGCGGTTCATATGGCCGCGATCGCGAACCGCGCTCAGCGAGATCGATTCGCTCCTCGCTTCAGGGGACGCCGGGCCCGTCGAGGACGTCCTGCGAGTGATATAGCTGCCCACGGATCATCCAACCAAGCGCCAAGTAATGAGCCGTGAGTTACGTCAGTCTTGAGTTGGCAGTAACGGCGAAACCGCAGTCACTAACTACTCATGACTCACGACTCACTGCTCACTACTTGGCGCTTGGTGCGGTGATCCGTAGCCAGATCAACCTTTCTTCACAGTCGTAAGGACGTACCCATCGGGTGGCGCGTTCGGCTTGACGCGTACGCTCTTGGCGGGGATCCCGACGTTCACGTGATAAGCGCGCACGTCCTTCGTGGCCACCGCCATCGCGCCGACCATCGAATGCTCGTGCACGTGCACGCCCGCGAGGACCGTCGCGTGGTAGGTGATCCGGACCCCCTCATCGAGCCGCGTCAGGGCATCGGTGACGTCGCGCTGGTCCACGATGCTGTGCGTGTGGCTGTAGATGTTGGCGTAATCGGCTATCGACACGCCGTCGCCGAGCGTGATCCCGCCGCGGTCGTCGAGGAGCACGTGACGGTGCACGACGACGTTGTCCCCCACATCCATGTTGTAGCCGAAGGAGAACTCCACGTGGTGAAACGCCTTGAAGTTCTCCCCGCACCGCCGGAAGATGCGCGGCGCCAGCATACGGCGGAGACGAACACCGAGGTCAACGTTCTGGCCCCCGAGCGTCGTGCGGTCGAACGAGTACCACAGCCAGAGCAGCGGCTTCACCCGCTGGAACTTCGCGTCGTCGCACTCCGCGTAGTATTCCGGCTCGAGCGTGACGTTGCGTGGGTCCAGCGCGCTCAGCGCCAGCCGCGTTCCGAGCGGCAGCTTCGCGTCGCCGACCGCCGCGTCCCAGTCCGAGGCGTACTCGGGATAACTGATCTCGCACAGGGTCTGGCGGCACAGCAGCGGCCAGTCGCTCTCGGTGCCGTTCAGCGCGCCTTCGATGCGCTCCAGCCACTCCGTGGCAAGAGACTCGTTGGCGCGTTCGGCAAGCCGTCGGAGGGGAAGTAGTGCCATGGCAGGACCAGTACGGGTGGGTGTAGGAATCTACTCGGCCGCCGCTAACCGCTAACCGCTAATCGCTAACCGCTAACCGCTGCCGTTATGGTGTCGTCCTCGACGCCCGCGCCCGGACCAGCGCGCGCTCCCGCTCGATGCGCGGCAGGACGTGCTCCCAGACATCGCTGCGTTCGTTCATGAAGCTGACGGACAGTGGCTGGTCAACGTCGATGTCCGCCTCGAAGACGAATACGGCGGTCTGCGTCTCCCGCTGCCGGAGCCGCTGCTCACCGAAGCCGGCGCTCAAAGGGACGACCTCCAGCGGGCGAAAATCGCGGCCCGCGCTGGTCACGATCAGGTCCATCGGGCTGAAGCGGACGTCCGGCTCCACGCCGAAGAACGAGACGAGCCATGGCTCCACCGCGCGGCCGCCGAGTCGCTGCGCAACGCCCGCGAGCCGCGCGGCAGTGCTCATTTTGAGATCGTGAAGATTCCGGTACGAGTCCGGTGTGAGCAGTCTGATCAGCGGCTCATCCAGCGGGATCGCCCGGACCACGAGCCCCGGCGGTTGCAGCCGGATCGCGATCTCGTCCTGGCGCAGAGTCCCGAACCCCGGCGGCACGAGCCCGGCTGGCGAACTGTCCGCGATCGGCGCGGGCGTTGGGGTTCCCGTATTCGGGGGAGGAGCACAGGCCAGGACGGCAGCCGCCGGTACCAGCAGTCCCAGGAGAAACCGCCGAGGCAGCATTGCCGGGGTCTTCACTCGCCCGCCACGAGCAGCTCCATGGTCCGGGCCAGCTCGTCGCGGCCCTGCCCGGTCTGAGCGCTGAATGGGATTATCTGCTCCTCCGGTAGGTCGAGCTGCGAGGCGATCTCCCTGTGTCGTGCCGCGGCTGCAGTCCGCGTCAACTTATCCGCCTTGGTGAGGACTACAACTCCGGGCACGTCCAGCGAGCCGAGGAAATCCAGCATCGAGCGGTCATCATCCGAGGGATCCCGGCGAATGTCCATGAGCAGTACCACCCCCCGCAAAGCCCGGCTCTCGCGCAGGTAGCCCTCGATGAGAGGACCCCAGACCGCGCGTCGCTCCTTCGAGATCCGGGCGTAACCGTAGCCCGGCAGGTCGGCCAGGACGAACTGGTCGTTGATCCGGAAGAAGTTGATCTCCCGTGTTCTACCCGGGGTGCGGCTGACTCGTGCCACGGCCCGCCTGCCAAGCAGCCGGTTGATCAGCGAGGACTTGCCGACGTTGGAACGCCCGGCCAGTGCGACTTCAGGGAGGGTATTCTCGGGCCGCCAGCCGCCTGCGCTGGCCATCGGGCCGATGAACTCGACCGACCTGATGACGAGGGGGGGCGCGGCTTTGGTCACGGCAGCAAACTAATGCGACCGCTAACCGCTAATCGCTAACCGCTAACCGCTGTATTTCTACGCTTCTTTCTTCCGCCGGATCGGCGAGATCTCGAGAAGCGGCGGGGCGCCGTTGAGGATGCACGACTCGGTCACCTTGACCTCGACCACGTCGTCGCGGCTCGGCAGGTCGAACATGACCTCGAGCAGCGTCTCCTCGAGTATGGCGCGCAGACCGCGCGCGCCTGTGCCGCGCTTCAGCGCCTTGTTCGCGATGGCGGCAAGTGCGCTCTCCTCGAAGGTGATCTTCACGTCCTCGAGACCGAACAGCTTGGTGTACTGCTTGGTGAGCGCGTTCTTCGGTTCCTTGAGGATCCGCACGAGCGATGCTTCGTCCAGCGCATCGAGAGCGACCGTGACCGGCAGGCGTCCGACCAGCTCCGGGATCAGGCCGTAGCGCAGCAGATCGTCGGGCTCGACCTCGTTGAACGGGGAGATCCCCTCGCCGCGCTGCCGCGTTCCAAGGTTGAAGCCGATCTGTCGCCGTCCGGTGCGTGCCTCGATGATCTTCTCGAGACCGTCGAACGCACCGCCGCACACGAACAGGATGTCCTTCGTGTTGATCTGGATGTATTCCTGCTGCGGATGCTTGCGGCCGCCCTGCGGCGGGACCGAAGCGATCGTCCCCTCGATGATCTTGAGCAGCGCCTGCTGCACGCCCTCGCCGGAGACGTCGCGAGTAATGCTCGGGTTCTCCGACTTGCGCGCGATCTTGTCTATCTCGTCGATGTAAACGATGCCGCGCTCGCACTCGGCGACGTTGAAGTCACCCGCCTGAAGCAGGCGGACCAGGATGTTCTCCACGTCCTCGCCGACATAACCGGCTTCGGTGAGCGTGGTTGCGTCCGCGATCGTGAACGGGACGTCGAGGATCCGGGCCAGGGTGCGCGCCAGCAGCGTCTTGCCGACGCCGGTTGGACCTATGAGCAGGATGTTGGACTTGTCCAGCTCGACCTCGTCGTCCTTGAGCGACGCCGAGTTGATCCGCTTGTAGTGATTGTAGACCGCGACCGAGAGTGCCTTCTTCGCCTGCTCCTGCCCGATCACGTACTGGTCGAGGACGTCCTTGATCTCTGCAGGGGAGGGGACCTGAGTGATCGCCTCGGCGACCTCGCGCTCTTCGTCCTCGGCGAGGATCTCGTTGCACAGCGCGATGCACTCGTTACAGATGTAAACCGACGGCCCGGAAATGAACTTCCGCACCGAGTCCTTCGACTTGCCACAGAAGGAACAACGAAGGTGTTTATCCTGCGACATACGTTCTACCGGTGCGCCGTCGGGTTAACCTGCCTCGAACGAGAGCTAATATCGGCGGGGGATGGGGTCAAGAAGAAAAAATTGTGACATGCCAAACTGGCTGTTGACTGTTACTTCTTCAGCGCCGCCTCGATCTCCCCTCTGTACGAGACGACGTTGTCCACGAGGCCGTACTCCTTCGCTTCCTCCGCCGACATGAAGCGATCCCGGTCCATGTCACGCTCGATCTGCTCGACGGCGCGACCGGTGTGCTTGGAGAACAGCTCGTTCATCTTGGAGCGGAGATACAGGATCTCGCGCGCCTGGATCTCGATGTCCGCAGCGGTTCCCTGTGTACCTCCGGACGGCTGGTGAATCATGATGCGCGCGTGCGGCAGCGCCGAGCGCTTGCCTGGAGTGCCGGCCGCAAGCAGGAATGATCCCATGCTCGCCGCGAGTCCCATGCACGTGGTGTTCACCGGCGACTTCAGGAACTGCATCGTGTCGTAGATCGCCATTCCGGCGGACACGGACCCGCCCGGCGAGTTGATGTAGATGTGGATGTCCCGCTCGGGGTTGTCGGCCTCGAGGAACAGGAGCTGCGCGATCACGATGTTCGATACGTCGTCGTTGATCGGAGTTCCGATGAAAATGATGCGGTCCATCAGCAGCCTGGAGAACACGTCGTACGTGCGCTCTCCGCGGCTCGACCGCTCTATCACATATGGGGTGTAGATCGTTGGCATTGGTTCCAGTTCGTCGTCGTCGTCGTCCCTACGCCTTGGCATCGCTGATCTCGTTCCTCTGCAGCAGCCAATCGAAGACCTTGTCCTCGGTGATACCCCGCTCCATCTCTTTCAGACGGCCGGCTTTCTCCAGTGAAGCATATACCTGTCCGGGGTTGGCGCCACGCGATTCTGCGATCTTCGCGATCCGGTCATCGAGGTCTGCCTCTGTGGCGGTCAGCCCCTCACGCTCGGCGACCGTCTCGATGATCAGGTCGCGGCGAACCTGCCGCTCCGCCATCGGGCGCAACTCGGTCGCAAACCGCTCCTGGTCCGATTCCGGGATGCCGTAAGCCTCCATGTAGCCCGATATCATCTGGTTGACCCAGCTCGGCGGGATCTCGAAGGGATTCGCCGAGCTGATCTGCTCCACCAGCTGCTGACGGACGGCGGCGTCGGCATCGCGACCTGCATGCTGTTCCAGGTCCTGCCGCACCGCTGCGCGGAGCGCGTCCAGCGAGTCGAAGTCACCGACCTCACGCGCGAACGCGTCGTCCAGCGGCGAAGGCGCCTTGCGCTTCGCGTCGTGCAGCGTGACGCGCACCGTCTTCGTCTTCCCGCGCTGCGTCTCGTCCGGAAAATCGTCCGGCCATCTGACAGGCTGCTCTGCCGCGGCGCCGGGCTCGAGCGTCATGATCAGATCTTCGATCCCGGGGATCGCCTGACCGCTGCCGAGGACCAGCGGGTACTCCTTCGCTTCCGGGATGGTCCCTGACTCGTCCGCCGTCGCAAGTGCCACGCGCACCATGTCGCCGGGCTGCGGCTTTCCTTCGACCGGCGCCCAGGCGGCCCGCTCGTCGCGCAGCTGGTTGAGCTGCTCCTCGACCTGCTCCTCGCTCACGGTCACGACGGGTCGCGTGATCCGGAACCCGCTGGTGCGCGCCAGCTCGGGCGACGGTCTCAGCTCCAGATGGAGCTCGAACGTCAGCGGCTTGCCTTCCTCGAACGAGAGATCGTGGATGTGCGGCTGGGCAGCGAGCTTCAGCTCCTGCTTCGTGACGACTTCCTGATAGGCGTCCCGGACGATCGCCTCCAGCGCCTCCTGCCGTATCTCGCTGGCGAACTTCTTCCGGACCATCGCTGCCGGAGCCTTGCCGGGCCTGAAGCCCGGAAGTCTCACCTTCGTCGCGTACCGGCGGGCGGCCTTGTCCTCGGCGTCCCTGACGGCGTCAGGGGGGACCGAGACCTGGATGCGGCGCTCCACTCCGGTCGATTGCTTGTCGTTGAACTGCATTGGCATGGGCGTAAGATAAACCCGCCGCACATGCCGAAGCGGGGGCCCGGCGCCAGGCGCCGGACCCCCGCTCAGGAATTACCGCGTTCTGCCGGTTTAAGTGCTACCAGCGCGCGAGCGAAAGACCGACACCGAACAGCGTCTCCGCATCGTCGATGAAGATCCGCTGCAGGCCGACGTCAACCGCGACGCCGTTGCTGAAGCCGACGCGAACGCCACCGTTCAGCGTCATGCGGAAGCCGCTTTCGCTCTCACCTTCGCTACTCAGCCGGCCGAAGAAGCCGCCGGGAGCCAGGTAAGGAACGAAAGTCACTGCATCGCTGCTGAGCGTCATCGAGAAAGGAACGCGGGCGCCCGCGGACATCGCGTTCAGCGTCGCGCTCGTCTCGTCGTCCTTCACGCGGCCGAAGCCGACGTCGCCCTCGAGTCCTACCTGAAGGGCTGTCGCCGAGAACATCGTGCGGCCGGCGGAGACGCCTGCCATCCACGCGTTCTCGAGGCCCGTCTGCGTTCCGACGCCGAGCGTCGCGCGCAGTGAGCGCCAGTCGAGGTGCAGACCGTAGCTGTTGCGGTCCACGTCGCCGGTGTAGCGGCCGTAGTCGGCGCCGAGGCTCGTTGCGCTGTTGCCGAGCGCTGCGGGTGAGACGTTGGCAAAGCTGCCGGCCGGCGTCAGCATCAGTGCGACCGCGGCGGCAACCGCCTCGTCGCTCTGCGCCTGGGCGGTCGGTGCCATGGTGCCCGTCAGGGCGACCGCGAGCATCACCGCACCGATGTGAGACTTACGCATGCGTTTATTCTCCTTTTTGGGTTAACCGCATCCATGGATGCGCAAGGGAAAGACGGTTGAAGGGCCGTTTGGAAACGCTCCGGCCCCCCATCGGTGCGGGCCGGCATTGCGAAGCAGGAATCCGATCCCAGATTGAGCCCATGGACTCACCTGTTTACCAAGCGCGTGCGTTACGCAGCTGGCTCCCGCGGTTGGGCCTCGGACTGATCGCCGCGGGGGCGGGGGTAACCACGTCGGCCGCCGCCCAGCCGACAGGGGTGGGCACGATTGCCGGGGTAGCCGCCGACAGCCTGCACATCCGGCCGCTCGCCGGCGCGTTGGTCTCGATCGTCGGGGTCGGCCGCAGCGCTGTCACGGACGAGGACGGAGCGTTCAGAATCGACAGCGTTCCGGCCGGAGCGGTGCGGCTCGCCGTGTTCCACCCGCTCCTGGACACTCTCGCAATCAGCCTGCTGACGCAGCCGCTCACGGTCATTGCCGACAGCACGCTGAACGTTGTGGTGGGGATTCCATCCACCGTCAGCATTCTGCGGCTCAAGTGCGGCACTGACACGGCTGCGGCTATTCTCGGAAGCGTCTCGCGGGCAGACGATCCGTCGCCTCCCGCAGGCGCGGTTGTGCGTTTGACGTGGACGGACCTCGAGTTCATTCCGCGCAGGCTTCCCCGGCAGGTCGCGCGCGAAATCAGCTCTCCGGTAGCGGCCGATGGCTCGTTCCGCCTGTGCGGCATTCCGCCGGGCGTGTCCGGCGAACTGGTTGCCGTCGCCGGCCGTGACACCAGCGCCGCGCTTGCCGCGAACCTTGGTGATGAGCCGGTGCTGGCCCTGGTCGGTCTGGTGCTTCCCGGCGCCGACGTCGAGAGGGTGGCGATGAACCCATCGCCTGTTGTCGGCGACACCGCGGCAGTTGCTGCCGCTCCTGCGGGCACGCTGCTGCGGGGGCGCGCGGTCATCACCGGCCGCGTGGTGGACAGCGTCGGTCGCGCCGTAGCCGGAGCGAGGGTCGCGCTGCAGGGTGCTGTCGGGGCCGCAACCAGTGATTCGGCGGGGGCGTTCACTTTGACGAATCAGCCGAGCGGATCCGGCATGCTGATCACACGGAAACTCGGCTTTCCCATGACGGAGACTCCCGTCTCAGTGACAGCGAGCGGGGTGAACGAGGTGGTCGTGCGGATGGAGAGCGGGTCCGTGACGGTGCTGAGCGAGGTCGTCGTTCAGGCCAACAGGCAGCTCGCACTGGAGAGGGTCGGATTCTTCAGAAGGCAACAGGGGAGGCGCGGCAACCTGTACCTGGATGTGGATCAGATGGACGCGATGGCCAACCGTCCGTCGCTGGCGAACGTGCTTGCTTCAGCTTCGAACCTCACCTACCGCTCCGGGCGGATAGCCGGACGACCGCGAGCCGGGCGCGTGACCGTGGGGGCCAACCGGGAGGTCGGGCTGTCGGGCGGGTACACGTGCGTGGCTTACGTCGTTGACGGTCGGGTGTGGCCGGCAAACACGGGTGATCCCACCGAGTTCATGATGCCGAGCGAGATCGCAGCCATCGAGGTGTATCGGGCCGGCGACGTACCGCAGACGGTGCCTGACTGGATTTACGTGCGCAGCTGCGAGACCGTGGTGATCTGGACTCGCTTTTACATCGCGCGCGGGGGCACGCGGCGAGGCCGCTGAGCGGAGGCGGCGTGCACCGTACGCGGTCGCGTGGAGTTGAGCGCGCGGTCTCGAATGCGAAAGCCGGGACTCGAACCCGGACGGGTTGCCCCACAGGATCCTAAGTCCTGCGCGTCTACCAGTTCCGCCACTTTCGCGTGCCTGAAATCTACGCCTTCAGGCGCGGCCGCTCACCCTGAAAGCAGCCGCGCCGCCCTTGCGGGCGGCGCGGCTCAATCTGCGACGCGGGCTCCGCCGCGCCGATCAGACAGTGACCGCGATCACTCTCCGACGCGGATGTTGACCACCCGCGATATCGGCGAGTCCCGGCCGATGCTGAGCACCCGCAGCGAGATGTACTGACCGTCGCGGATCCCCGAGAGCACCTGCTGCAGATCCGCTGCTGTGCGGACGGGGCGCCTCGTCGGAGCGAGAACTTCGACGATGATGTCCCGCTGCTGCAGCTTCTGCCATGACGGTCCGAGTGCGGTGACGTCGGTCACCAGCAACCCGCGCTGCTCCGCGGTGAGTCTGGCCTGGTTGGCCAGCTCGGCCGGGATTGGTGTCACGGATACGCCGAGCTTGGAGCTGGGCGTCCCTTCCGGCTCGTCGTCCCTCACGGGTCCGCGGTCAGTCGCGCTTACCTGCGTGGTCGTCTCCGCCTCGATCAGACGCACGTCGAAGGTGTGGCGCTCGCCGAATCGCACGACGTCCACCTTGATCGTCTCGCCCGGGGCCTTTGCCCTGATGGCGCGCTGCAGCGTGCTCACCCGGTCAACTTCCTGCCCGTCCACGCGCACGATAATGTCGCCTTCCCGCATTCCGGCGCGTCGCGCCGGGCTGTCGGCGCCGCTGAATCCCTGCACCAGGGCGCCGCGGACCGCCGGCAGCTTCGCCGCGGCGGCATCGTCTGCCGTCACCGGGTTGATCTGAACGCCGATGACCGGAATGCGCACGCGGCCGTGCCTGATCAGGTCATCCATCACCTTCCGCGCGAGCGAGATCGGGATCGCAAAGCCGTATCCTGCGAAGTAGCCCGTCTGGCTCATCAGCGCGTTGTTGATGCCGATCACTTCGCCGCGGCGATTCACCAGCGGGCCACCCGAGTTCCCCGGGTTGATCGCTGCGTCGGTCTGAAGGAGGTCGGAAACGGCGTACGGGTTCGCGGCCGGATTGATGTTGCGGCCCTTGGCGCTGATGATCCCCGCCGTGACGGTGAACTCGAGGCCGAGCGGATTGCCGAAAGCGAGCACCCACTCTCCGATGCGCTCGCGCGAGTCGTCGCCGAGCGTCAGGGTCGGGAAGTTGTCGCCGTCGATCTTCAGCACGGCGACGTCGGTGGTGGGATCGCGACCGATGATCCTCGCCTGATACTCCCGTCCACTCAGCATCTTCACGGTGATGCGGTCAACCGGTGTCTGCTGGTTGCGCCGCGTCACGACGTGGTTGTTGGTGAGGATGTAGCCGTCACGGGAAACGATGAATCCCGACCCGCCGCCCTGCTCCGGCCGGGGCTGCATGTCGGGCATCTGCCGGAAGAACTCTCTGAACTCTTCCGGGATCCCATCGGGCAGCGGCTGGCTGCGCTGGCTCTGCCCGCGCTGCGATGCGGCAGGCGCGCTCTGAACGGTGATTGCGACCACTGCGGGCGTCACCGATTCGGCGATCGTAACGAAGGCATCGCTGGCATCGGCGAGCGTCTTCACTTCCGCCGGAGCCACGCCGCTCTGGGCGAAGCTGAGACGCGTCCAGTCCAGGCTCGAAGCCAGCACCAGCCCGCCGAAAAAGGCGGCTATCGCGATTACGAGGGTTCGTGTCCTGTTGAAGGAAGGCAGCATTGCTCTCATACCTGAAATAAGGTGGGACAGAACACCGGCCTGGGCCCGGCCGGGGTCTCTGTCCTTAGACACACGCAACGGGGCGCGAGTTCGCCGGTCCCGCTGCTCCAGTGTTCACTACGCGCGCCGGCGAAAGATAGTTCCGTTCCGGCGGCCCGGGCCGCTGCGGGGCTGGTGCCCGTTCAACCGGCCCGCAGATTCCGTGCACGTCCCCTTCCGGGCCGTTAACGGCCCCTCGCCCGAGACACCTTGGCTCATCCGGCACTCAAGCGCCTCGAGAAGGCAGGTCAGCGGCTGCTCTTTGCCGCCGCCGCGCCGCTCCTGCCGCGCGGGGAGAGGGGTGGGCTGCCGGACTGGGGAGCGCGTCCGCACCGCGTGCTCTACCTGCGCTACGACAGGATCGGCGACATGATCCTGGCGACTGGCCTCATCCGCGCGATCGCGAGCTCGCATCCGGGGATCGAGGTGGACGTCCTCGCTTCTCCGGCCAATGCGCCGGTGCTGGAGGGGAACCCGCACGTGACCCGCGTGATCCGCTTCGATCGCAGGCGCGCGAGCGATCTCCCGGGCGTGCTCCGCACGCTGAGAGAAAGGCGCTATGACGCCGTGATCGACGGCATGGTGATGAGCCCCTCGGTTACGATGATGCTGCTCATGATCGCCACGGGAGCAGCGCATCGCATCGGGATCGGCGGGCGCCGGAACGACTTCGTGTACACGCTCCCGGTTCCAGCGGCGCCGCCGGAGGCGCACGTGATTCACCAGGCTGCGCAGACCGCGCTGCCGTTCGGCGTGGACCCCGCGCAGACAGACTGGCGCCCTGAGCTGTTCCTGCGTCCTGCCGAGGTGTACGGCGCCGAGTCCGTGTGGGGCACGGCGCCGGGTAATGCGCGGCTGCTGGTGAACGTTTCGGCCGTCACGGACGACCGACAGTGGCCCGCCGAGCGTTACGTGGCGGTCATCCGCGAAGCGCAGCGGCTGCGCCCGGCGATTCGCATCCTGGTGCTTTCCGCACCGGAGGATCGCGCGGCTGCGGGGCAGATCGCGGGCGCAGCAGGGACTGAGGTAGCCCACACGGTCGGCATCAGGGAGGCATTTGCGCTCGTCGCGACCGCGACAGCGGTGTTCACCCCCGATACGAGCATCTCCCACGCAGCTGCGGCGCTCGACGTTCCCGTGGCGGTGATGATGCTGCCGACGCGGCCGCAGTACGGGCCGTACGGGGCCCGGCACGTCCGGCTGGACAGCGAGGGACCAACGCTGCTCGATCTGTCGGTGAGCCGGGCGGTGGATGGCGTTCGCGGGCTGCTCGCCCTCGCCGATGCGTGACGAACCCGGCTGGCGACGAGGCTGCTCGTGGGTTGACCGGTCGATAAGCTTCAACGCCGAATGACTACCGGAATTCTCGTCGCTTTCGTGCTTCTCACCGCCGTCGCGGTGTGGGCAGGTTATTACGCCCTCAAGACGAAGGCAGAGCGGCATCAGCGTGGTCTCTTTCGCGCGTGGCCGATACCGACGGTGCCGCTGCAGCGGCTCGATCCGGTGTTCGAGCCCGGACGGTTCGGACCGGGGCTCGACACTGAGGTGCTTTTCGTGGGGCGCGGCAACATTCACGTGCCGGGCGGAACCAGCGACGCGGAGGCGTGGGTGCTCGCGGTTCTCGCGAAGCGCGCGCGCGCGATGTTCGAGATCGGGACGGCGACCGGCAAGACCGCGTATCTCTGGGCGCGCAACGCTCCTGATGACGCCGAGATCGTGACCATGACGCTCGCGCCCGATCAGCTCAGCGCGTACACGAGCGAGGCTGGCGATACGCGCAAGGACGTCCGGCGCGCCCGCGAGGAGTCCGCGTTCACCAGCTTTCTCTATTCGGGAACTCCAGCCGGGTCGCGGATCACGCAGCTGTTCGGGGATAGCAAGGACCTCGACGTGTCGCCGTATGAGGATCGCTTCGATCTGATCTTCGTGGACGGCTCGCACGCGTATTCCTACGTGCTCAGCGATTCGCGGAAGGCGCTGCGGATGTGCGCGCCCGGAGGGCTCATTCTGTGGCACGACTACCGCGGGGCGCAGCGCGCGAAGGGCGTGTTCCGCGGTCTGAACGAGCTCGCCCGCGAGCTGCCGCTGGTTCACGTCGCGGGCACGTCGTTCGTCGCCTACAGGAAGCCGCGGGCGAACGCGGAGTGAAGGCGGCTCCGCGCCGGCTGCTGCTGATCCAGGTCCGGCGGGCAGGCGACGTGGTTGTTTCCACAGCGCTGCTCGAGGAGCTGCACCGCGCATTTCCCGGGGTGAGCTGCGACTGGCTCGTGGGATCGCCCGCCGCATCGCTGCTGGAGCACCACCCGCTCATACGCGAGCGACTGCTGTTCGACAGCGCGCGGATCCGAGAAACGGGCGCCCGGCTCCGCCGCGCAAACTATGACTGGGTGCTCGACGTTCAGGGAAGCTGGCGGACGGCCGTGCTGACACGCATGTCCGCAGCGCCGGTGCGGATAGGGTGGCGCGGCTGGAACCGCGGGTGGGCGTACACGCACAGCGCGCCGCGCGGAAACACGTCACCGGTGGCGTACGTGGTGAGGGACCGCGAACGGCTTCTTGGCGCGGCGGGGATCACCGTGAGCGGGACGGCCGCTCCGCGGCTCCACCTCACGGGCAGCGAGCTCGCCGCAGGCGCAGCCCGCGTGCGATCGCTCGCCGGCGACCGCAGAGCGGTCGGGATGGTCCTATCCACAAGCAGCCGGGCGAAGGACTGGGCCCCGGAGAAGTTTGCGGAGCTCGCGTCGAAGCTTGCCGCAGACGGCGTCGCGACGATCGTGTTTCCCACGCCCGGCGGCGGGTCACAGGAGGACGCATTTGTCGCCGCTGCCGGGGGCGGCGCGATCATGGGCCCGCTCGTGTCGCTGCGGGAGCTGATGGGGCTGATCGCTGCGTGCGACGTCTTCGTCTCAGGCGACACAGGCCCGGCGCACATCGCGACTGCGCTCGGCGTGCCGCGGGTCACCGTCTATGGTCCGAGCCCTGCCGAAGGGTGGACCCCCGACTCACCGACGGCGGTCGCGGTGCGGGATCGGGCGGCGCGCTGCGCGGCGTGCGGGGGGCGAGCGCCTGAGTCGGCGCACAGCTGCCTCGACAGCATCACCGTCGGGATGGTGCTCGGTCCCGTGCGCGAACTTCTCCGCGCGCCGGTTGGTCATATTTCGGAAGGTTATCCGCGATCCAGAGGAGACGCATGAACGACACGGACAATTCGATCGGGGCACTGATCTCGCGCCTCGCGCAGACCAACGTGGAGCTGTGGCACGAGGAGGACAAAGCGCGGGTGGACGACGATCACCAGGTCGCGGCCGCCAAGCGCCAGATAGACAAGCTCAATCAGCGGCGCAACGACCTCGTCGAGAAGATCGATTCCGAGGTGATGAAGATGGTGCGTGCCAGCGCGGCCGGAGCTTCCACCAATGGCTGAGACGGTCGGCTGGCTCGCCGACAAGATCAGCATCATGGAGCTCAAGATCTACCACATGCGGGAGCAGACCGAGCGGGAGGATGCGACGGCGGAGTTCCGGGAGCGATGCGTCGAGAAGCTCGGAGTACTGCAGCTGCAGCGCGACGATCTGGCAGCGGAGCTGGCGGGCTTGCTCCGGGATCTGGCCTCCGGGCGGGTCGTGCCGAAGCTCTATCGCCAGTTCAAGATGTACAACGACCCGGAGTACAGATCGGGGCAAAGCAAGTAGCTACGGATCACTCGGTGAAGTGATCCGTAGCCAAATGCCTTACTTCTTTGCATCGTCCACTATTTCGAAGTCCGCCTCCGCAACTTCCTCTGCGGCGGCCTCGCCCGCCGGCTGCTCGGCCGGTGGCGCCTCAGCCGCTGGCCCCGTATCGGCCGCCTGCTGCTGGTAGAACGCCTGGCCAGCCTCGCTGAACACCTTCGTCAGCTCTTCCTGCGCTGACCGGATCTCGGCCATGTCGTCGCCGCGCAGCGCCTTGCGCGCGCGCTCCACGGCCAGGTCCACGCGCTGCTTCGTCTCCGGAGTGACCTTGTCGCCCCACTCCTTCACGTTCTTCTCCACCTCGTAGGTCATGCTGTCGAGGCGGTTGCGCGTGTCGATCTCCTCACGCTTCCGCTTGTCCTCTGCTGCGTTCGCCTCGGCGTCCTTCACCATGCGGTCGATCTCCGACTCGGACAGCCCGCTGGACGCCTCGATCCGGATCTTCTGCTCCTTGCTGGTCGCCTTGTCCTTGGCGGTCACGTGCAGGATTCCGTTCGCGTCGATGTCGAAGGTCACCTCGACCTGCGGCATGCCGCGCGGTGCGGGCGGGATTCCAGTGAGCTGGAACTTGCCGATGGTGCGGTTGTCGCGCGCCATCTCCCGCTCACCCTGCAGCACGTGGATCTCCACGGTCGTCTGGTTGTCGTCAGCGGTAGAGAAGATCTCGCTTTTCTTCGTGGGGATCGTCGTGTTGCGCGGAATGAGCACGGTTGTGACGCCCCCGAGCGTCTCGATGCCCAGCGACAGCGGCGTGACGTCGAGCAGCAGCACGTCCTTCTGTTCGCCCGTGAGCACCGCGCCCTGAATCGCTGCGCCGATCGCAACGACCTCGTCCGGGTTGACGCCCTTGTTCGGCTCCTTCTTGAAGAAGTCCTTGACGATCTGCTGGATCTTCGGGATGCGCGTCGAGCCGCCAACGAGGATCACCTCATCGATCTCCTCGGGCTTCAGGTTTGCGTCCTTCAGCGCCTTCTCCATCGGCTCGATGGTGCGCTTGATGAGATCGTCCACCAGCTGCTCGAACTTCGCCCGGGTGAGCGAGTAGTTCAGGTGCTTCGGTCCCGACTGGTCGGCGGTGATGAACGGGAGGTTGATGTCCGTCGTCTGCGTCGTGGACAGCTCCATCTTCGCCTTCTCCGCCGCTTCCTTGAGCCGCTGCAGCGCCATCGGATCCTGGGACAGGTCTATCGCCTGATCGCGCTTGAACTCGGCGACGATCCAATCGATCACCCGCTGGTCGAAGTCGTCACCGCCGAGGTGCGTGTCGCCATTGGTGGACTTCACCTCGAACTGGCGCGAGCCCTCGACGTCGTACAGCTCGAGCACCGAGATGTCGTAGGTGCCGCCGCCGAGGTCGAACACCGCGACCTTCTCGTCCTTCTTCTTGTCGAGCCCGTAGGCCAGTGCGGCCGCAGTAGGCTCGTTGATGATCCGCAGGACGTCGAGGCCGGCGATCTTGCCGGCGTCCTTCGTGGCCTGCCGCTGCGCGTCGTTGAAGTAGGCCGGCACCGTGATCACGGCCTTCTCCACCTTCTGTCCGAGGTAATCCTCGGCGGTCTGCCGCATCTTCTGCAGGATCATCGCGGAGACTTCGGGGGGCGTGTACTTCTTGCCCTGCACCTCGACCACGGTCATGTCGTTGGAGCCGGCCGTCACCTTGTAGGGGACGCGCTTCGTCTCCTCGGTCACCTCGCCGACCTTCCGGCCCATGAATCGCTTGATCGAAAAGACCGTGTTCTGCGGATTGGTGACGGCCTGGCGCTTGGCGATCTGGCCCACCAGCCGCTCCCCGTCCTTGGTGAACCCGACGACCGAGGGGGTCGTCCGCCCGCCTTCCGCGTTGGGGATCACGACCGGGTCGCCGCCTTCCATGACCGCGACGACCGAGTTCGTCGTCCCCAGGTCTATTCCAATTACCTTATCAGCCATTGTCGAACCTCTGAGAGCGTGAATTGTCGCCCTCACAAAGGCAATCACGGGGCCGTACCCGACTGCCATTATGGCCGAGCCCGGGCGAGGGGATCGGTCGACTCGCTAATCGCTAACCGCTAACCGGCTGCCCCTTTGATTCCCATAGGCGACGAGAACCCGACATTCCGGCCCCCGGTCGTCACCTGGCTTCTGCTGGCTGTGATCTTCGCTACGTGGGTGTTCGTTCAGGGTGCCGGTTTTAACGAGTACCAGCTCGCGGCCAGCGCCTGCAACCTCGGCATGGTGCCGGCGGAGCTGACCAAGTCGCTCCCGGTGGGCTTTGCGGTGCCGATGGGAAGGGGGCTGGCGTGCGTGATAGACGCCGAGCCTATCAATACGTGGACCCCGCTGACGTCGATGTTCCTGCACGGCAGCTGGGCGCACATCATCGGCAATTCGCTGTTCCTCTGGGTCTTCGGCAACAACGTCGAGGACAGCATGGGCAGGGCGCGATTTCTGGTGTTCTACCTGGTGTGCGGCTTTGCAGCCGCAGCCGCCCATATAATGGTTGACGCCCGTTCGCCGCTGCCCACCGTCGGCGCGTCCGGGGCGATCTCGGGGGTGATGGGCGCGTACCTCATCCTGTATCCGCGGGTGCGGGTGAAGATGCTGTTCTGGTTCCTGCTGTTCATCCGCGTATTCCGCGTGCCGGCGTGGATCGTTCTGATCTGGTGGTTCGCGCTGCAGGTACTGGAAGGGCTGCCGCAGCTGCGGCCGGTCGAGACGCTGAGAGGGGGGACCGCTGTGTGGGCGCACGT
>DASUUI010000076.1:0-61941 GCA_036374155.1 Gemmatimonadaceae bacterium
GTACAGGGCGAGATTCCGCGCGGCAGAGCGGCGGTCGTTGGCGAAAAGCGTTCGGGTGAACGTCGCGGCTTCGCCGGCCTCGAACTCCGCCAGCGAATTGAAGGTGAAAGTCCCCCACCTGTTCGGGATGAAACCCACCGAGGAGCGTTCCTCGTTTATCAGTGCACCCAGCTTGTAGCGGTGGCCGCCGCGGCGCGAGAGCAGCGAGATCTCGTCGCTCAGCTCGAACAGGGAGGAACGTGTTTCCTGAGGAAGCGACGGGTTCCCGCCAAACGTGAGCGTGGACACCGAACGGGTTCCATCCTCGAGAACGGACGCGACCAGCACCCGCCCGTCAGGCACGTTGAGGTATGACGTGACGTCCCGGTCCTCGCCCGACGCGTACGCGCGCAGCTCGTTGATGAAGCTGCCGAAGGTGGAAGTCAGCTGCAGCATGCCGCCGTTGCCCGTACTGCGGCTGTCGCCGCCGCTGTGCGGTACCGAGGTCGGGGAGATCCGGCTCGGCTCCTGCGAGATGAGCCGCCAGTCGCCGCGCAGCATGAGAGTGTGAGCGTCGCTGACGTTGTAATCGAGGCGCAGCAGCGCGGAGCCGTTGTCGGCCACCCTTCGTCCATCTCTCGCCGCGAGCAAGGGGGGCAGGGAGAACTGGTTCAGGAGCCCGATGAACCTGCTAACCGAGTCCGGATTCGCGCCGAGCCGCTGGAGCGTGAGAGGGTCGGCGGCTATCAGCGACAGGACGTCGTCGGTTCTCCGGTTCCATTGAAACGCGCCAAAGCCGAACAGCCTGTTCCGTACGAGGGGGCCGCCGAACCCCAGGCTGAGCTGATTCTGCCGGTATTTCTGTGTAAACCCGTCGGGATTGTCCACGAACTCGAGCGACGGATCGCGCATCGAGTAGTTCACCGTCCCCTGGAACTGGTTCGTGCCGCCTCGTGTCGTGGAGGTGACCTGCCCGCCGGTGAACTGGCCACGCGCGACGTCATAGGTGCTGGTTACGACGCGCGTCCCGCGGATCGCCTCCTGAGGAACGCTTCCCGATCCGAAGCTCAGTCCATCGAGCGTGATGTTGTTCTGATCCGGTGACTGACCCGCGACTGAGAAGGATGCCCGCGTGGAGTCGGTGCCGGGCACGCCGATCACCCCCGGGGCGAGTGTGGCGAGTGCGTTGAGGTCGCCTGCGTCAATAGGCAGCCGCGCTACCGCTGCCGCCGGCAGATTGCGCTCGGTGCTTCCCGCCCCGGGCGGCTGCAGTTGCGTCTGCGGCCTCTGACGCGCCAGGACCTCGACGGTGGCGAGTTGCGTCGCGACGCGGCCCATTATCGCGTCTGCAACCAGGCGGTCCTCATCGCCCTGTCGCGTGACGTTGCGCGTTACCGGCGCCATTCCGAGGTACGTGATGGACAGCGCGTAAACGCCTCCACCGTTTGGGAACACCACCGTGTACCGGCCGTCGCTGTTGGTCACAGCCCTGCGCGTGACGCCGGTTTCCTGCGACACGACTTCAACCCGCGCGCCTGCCAGGGCTGTGCTGTCGGGGCCGAGCACCTGTCCCATGATGATGTCGGTCGTCCCTCCAACCTGGCCGGCGAGAGGGGGCGCGGCGAGGAACACGAACACGGCCGCTGTCAGGAGTGCGCGTGCTGATGCCATCGTCTGAGACCTGGTCGGGATGTTCATGCCGGGGTCACCGGTCGGTGTGACGGTCCGGGCCGCGGTTAGTTAGTCTGGGCGGCCAGCCTCAGTTTGTCGCGGCGCGCGTCCGGAGCGTAGCCGTTTCATGGCAATCGGCGTTTCCCTATCTCCGACCGAGCTCGCCGAGCGCGCTCTTGATCAGCTCGGGCACGCCCCCGGCATGCCCTCCGGCGAGCGCGGCGCGGACGCCTCGCTCCGCCTCGGCGGCCGTGTACCCCAGCGATACGAGTGCCTTCACCGCGTCTTCCGCGCCAGCGCCAGCCGGACGACCGCCGCCTTCAGTCCCGGCACCGAGACCATCCAGCTTGTCGCGGAGCTCCAGCACCAGACGCTCCGCTGTCTTGCGCCCGACTCGCGGCACCCGCTGCAGCACTGCGATGTCGCTGTCCCGGATCGCCTGCACCAGACGGTCGGCCGCGAGCGCCGACAGCAGGCTCAGCGCCAGCGCTGGTCCGACGCCGGTGGCGCCCAGCAGCTTCTGGAACAGCCGCTTCTCCACGTCCGACTGAAATCCGTACAGCTGCCAGCCGTCCTCGCGGGCCACGAGGTGCGTAGGCAGCTCCACCGGCTCTCCCGGGCGCGGGAGCTTTTCGAAGACCGACAGGGGGATGAACAGCTCGTACGCGACGCCGCCTTCGGTGAGTACCTCGATCCTGTCAACATCGCGCGCCACGAGAGTACCGCGAACGCGTGCGATCACCTTGCGAGCGGAACGCGCGTTACGGGTGTGCGCGCCACCTCGGCGATGCGGCGAAGATGCGCGCTCATGGCGTGAGTCAGCGCGACTGCGACGCCGTCGGACGCGTCCGCCGGCTCCGGCGCCGATTTCAGACGCAGCAGTTGCGTCACCATGAACTGAACCTGTGGCTTGGTGGCGGCTCCGTTCCCAGCGACCGCCTTCTTGATCTCGGCGGGTGGATACTCGGCGACTTCGAGGCCGGCATGTGCGCCCGCCAGGAGAACGACACCACGGGCATGACCGAGGACCACCGTCGTACGGACGTTGCGCGAATAGAAAACGTCCTCCACCGCGAGCGCCTGCGGCTGGTGCCGGGCGATGAGGTCCGTGATCCCCTGATGAATCTCGTGCAGGCGCGTGTGCAGCGGCTCGGCCGCGGACGTGCGGATCACGCCGCACTCCAGCAGCGAATAGCTCCCACCCACGGACCGAACTACTCCGTAGCCGGTGACGCCCGTGCCGGGGTCAACGCCGAGGATGATCACGCGTGGGCGAGCTGCTCCATATCCACGTCGAAGTTCGACGCGACCTTCTGCACGTCGTCCAGCTCCTCGATCTCGTCGAGCAGCTTGAGGAGGGCTTCCGCGTCCTTTCCCTCCACGTGGACAGTGCTCTTCGGAATGAATGCAATCTCCGTCTCACGCGGCTCGATTCCTTTCTCCTCCAGAGCCGTCTTCACCGAGTGAACCTCTGTAGGGTCCGTGGTGATCGTGAACTGGTCGTCGTCCCGGGCGAAATCCTCGGCTCCTGCGTCGAGTGCGGCTTCCAGCGCGGTCTCTTCCTCGTATTTCGACGCGTCCAGGTAGATCTGTCCCTTCCGCTCGAACATCCACGCGACCGAGTTGGCTGCGCCGAGGTTCCCGCCGTGCCGGGAGAGCTTGTGGCGCAGGTCGGCGACCGTCCTGTTCGGGTTGTCGGTGAGCGTGAAGATCATGAGGGCCGCGCCACCCGGCCCGTAGCCTTCGTAAGTGATCTCGCTGTACTCCACGCCCTCCAGCTCGCCGGTGCCCTTCTTGACGGCGCGCTCGATGTTGTCCTTGGGCATGGACGCCGCGCGAGCGGTCTCTATGGCGGTGCGAAGGCGGGGATTCCCGGCCGGATCGCCGCCGCCCATCTTGGCTGCGACGGTGATCTCGCGGATGAGCTTGGTGAACTGGGCGCTCCGCTTGGCGTCAGCGGCCGCCTTGTAGTGCTTGATCTGCTTCCACTTGCTGTGACCAGCCATCGTCTCTGATCCCGGGGTATCGCTGCGGGCCGGGCGTTGAATCCGGCCGGGCTGGCCATCCTTTCGCCGGCGGGGGCGAAATCAGGCCGCGGGTGTCCTGTAAGTCCTAATATAGGTAGCGGGGCTACCTGCGAAGCTCGCCCGTGAGGCGCTGCAGCTCGCCCCCCGATGCGGCGTCCAGCGCCCCCTCCAGCCGCTCCCTGATGAGTTCGATCTCGGCTGCCAGTTCGGCACGCGTTGCACTCGCCGTGGAGTTGATGGCCCTGAGGAGCAGTGCGCGAATCGTCGGCTCCAGAGGAAGCGAGAGGAGCCAGATCCGAGCCCCCTCGGCGCGCTCGCGTCGCAGCTCGCTGCTCAACTCGACCGGCGGGAGCAGGGCGCTGGCCAGCCGCCCCAGAGTAATGCAGGCCAATACCGCCTCCCGCTCACCGCCCACCGGAACGCGCGCCGCAAGCGCTGCAAGCGCCGGGAACTGGAACTCGACAGGCGCGAGAGCGTACGGGGGCGAGGCAAGCGTGACAGTCATGACGCGAATCTAGGCACGCCCAAACCGCTCGGCTACATTCGAAACCAAATGGCGCAGAACTCGAAGTCGGTACTGTGGGTGGATGACGAGGCGGAGCTGCTCGAGTCGCACCGCATCTTTCTGCGCTCGAAGGGCTACGACGTGGAGTGGGCGACCAACGCCGACGACGCCGTCGAGATGCTCCGGCGCAGGCCGTACGACATCATGCTTCTCGACGAGCAGATGCCCGGCAAGCGCGGCCTCGAGGCCTATCGCGACGTGCGGGAGCTCGCGCCCAACCTTCCCGTGGTGATGGTGACCAAGAGCGAGGAGGACACGACTCTTCGCGAGGCGCTGGGCGCCAACGTGCTCGACTACCTGGTGAAGCCGATCAACCCGCGCCAGGTGCTCACCGTCATCACCCGCATTCTCGAGGGCGCCCGGATCCGGCAGCAGGCGGTGGCGCGCTCGTTCGTGGAGCGCTTCCGCGAGCTGGAGCTGGAGCGGGAGGCCGTGCTCGACTGGCGGGGATGGATCGAGCGGTACGACGAGCTGACGCAGTGGGACGTGGACCTGGCGGCCGCCGGGGAGACGGGCCTGTACGATTCGCTTCGGGCGCTGTATCCCCACATGCACCGCGAGTTCGCCGAGTACATGCGGACGGCATACCCCGAGTGGCTCGCCGACCTGGAAGGGAACCGCCCGCCGCTGTCGATAGACGTGGTGGGGGAGTTCCTGCTTCCAATCCTCCGCCGCGACGGGGCGGCGGTGCTCATCGTCGTTGACTGCCTGCGGCTGGATCAGTGGCGGGTGCTCGAGCCGCTGCTGGCCACGACGTTCGACGTGGAGACGACGCACTACTACTCGATCCTGCCGACGGCGACCCCGTATTCCCGCAACTCACTGTTCGCGGGGCTGTTCCCCGCCGAGATCGCGGCGCGACATCCTGACTGGTGGCGCGCTCCTGACAACGAAGACGAATCGCTCAACGCGCACGAGAAGGAGCTGCTGGAGCTGCACGTCAACGAGCTCGCCGGCCCGACGAACGTGCGGTACCACAAGGTGTCGTCGGCATACGCTGCCGATGAGCTCGAGCGCCATCTGGGCAACGCGATCACGACGGAGGGCGTGAGCGCATTCGTGTTCAACTTCGTGGATCTGCTCACCCACGGGCGCAGCGAGTCCCAGATCCTGTACGAGGTGGCTCGCGACGAGATCGCGCTCCGGCAGATCACCCGGCAGTGGTTCCAGCGCTCAGTGCTGCAGTCGCTCCTCAAGGAAGCCGCGCGCAGGAAGCTCTCCGTGCTGCTGACGACGGATCATGGATCCATACACTGCAACACTCCGGCGACCGTGTTCGCGCGGCGGGACGCGACGTCGAACCTGCGGTACAAGTTCGGAGAGGACATCCGGCCCGAGCGGTTCGACCAGGCGCTGCTTTTCCCCAAGGAGGAGATGCTGCGGCTGCCGAAGCACGGTCCCAAGACGCACGCGCTGCTCGCTTCGGGAGACTGTTTCTTCGTCTATCCGACTAAGCTTCGGGAGTATCAAAGCCGCTACCGCGGTTCGTTTCTGCACGGAGGCGTGACTCCTGAGGAGGTAATTCTGCCGCTGGCTCTCCTGACGCCCCGCTGATCCGTGTACCGCCGGCTGCTGCCATTCCTCCGGCCGCACAGCTGGCGCCTGGGCGTCACCATCGCGTGCAACGTCGGCGCGGCCCTGCTCGACGCGTTCTCGCTGGCGCTGCTCATCCCGTTCCTGAACACGCTGTTCGGGCAGCCTCCGATCAACCTGCGGGCCGGCTGGGTGGCGGATCTGCTTCAGGGGACAGTCGGCGTGTTTCTCGATCCCGCGGACAAGATGGGATCGCTCCGAACAGTGATCCTGGTGATGGTTGCGACAATGCTCGCGAAGAACGCGCTGGTGTGGCTCAGCGGGCAGTTCGGGGCGACGCTGCAGGAATACGTCACGCGGGACCTGAGGAACGCGCTGTACCGTCACCTCGTGCACCTGCCGCTGGGGTTCTTCACCCGCATGAAGACGGGACAGATCCTGTCGCGCGTGCTCACGGATACTGCGGAGACCCGGCTCGTCCTCACTCAGGTCGTGACCCAGTCGCTGCAGAGCGCGGCGATGGTGCTGGCGTACATCGCCTTCCTGTTCGGGCTCTCCTGGCGGCTCACGCTCATCGCGCTGCTCGTCGCGCCTCTGCTCATTGCCACGCTGCAGCCGCTGCTGCGCAAGCTCCGCAAGCGGGCGCGTCGCCGCGGCAACGTGCATGGAGAGATGGCCAGCGTGCTGCAGGAAACGATCGGCGGGATACGTCTGGTCAAGTCGTTCGCGGCTGAGCGGTACGAGGAGGGGCGGTTCGTCGAGGGGAGCGAGCGGTACGCGGGCAGCACGGTCCGGCTCACGCGCCTGGCGTTTCTCGCGCCGCCCATCACCGAGATCATCGGGACGCTCGTGGCACTGTCGCTGCTATGGATCGGTGCCCGCGAGGTGCTGGTCGCCGGGACGATGTCCGGCGCCGACCTCATTGCCTTCCTCCTTTACGTGCTCCGCTTGCTCCAGCCCCTCAAGCAGCTGTCTCAGGCTCCGACCACGGCCCAGTCCTCGCTGGCGTCCGCCGAGAGGATCTTCGAGGTCCTCGACGTGCCGTCCGAGCTTCAGCGCGACACCGGCAGGCGGTCGGACGTCCGTTTCGAGAAGGAGATCAGCTTCGAGAGCGTTTCCTTCGCATACGACGCCGAGCCGGTGCTGCAGGACGTGACCTTCACCGCCCGCAAGGGCGAAGTCATCGCACTCGTCGGCCCCAGCGGAGCCGGGAAATCGACGCTGGTGGACCTGATTCCACGGTTCTACGAGCCGGATTCCGGACGAATTGCCATAGACGGCGTCGATACGCGTGAGATCACACTCGGTGCCCTCCGGTCGCTGATGGGCATCGTGAGCCAGGACACCGTGTTGTTCAACGACACCGTCGCGAGCAACATTGCCTATGGAGCCGAAGGACGTTTTCCGCAGGCGCAGATAGAGGCAGCCGCGCACGCGGCCAATGCCGACCAGTTCATTCGCGCCCTTCCGGAGGGCTATGACACGCTGCTTGGCGAGCGCGGGTTGCGGTTGTCGGGCGGGCAGCGGCAGCGGATCGCCATCGCGCGCGCGCTGCTGCACGATCCGCCGATTCTCATCCTCGACGAGGCGACGTCGGCGCTGGATACCGAGTCCGAGCGTCTCGTGCAGGAAGCGCTCGACCGGCTCCTGGAAGGACGGACGGTGTTCGTGATCGCCCACAGGCTTTCAACCGTGGCGCATGCCAACCAGATACTGGTGCTGGACGGCGGTCGTGTGGTGGAGAGGGGAACGCACCAGGAGCTGCTCACCGGTGGCGGGCTGTACCAGCGGTTGTACTCCATGCAGTTCGGGCGGGCGCTGTCGGCTGTGGGCGGAGTCGGCTGATGCGGGTCGCGTTTCTCACGACGTCTCCCGACTGGACGGGCTCTGCCCGCGCCTTCGCCATGGCGGCACGCGCGTTCGCCACCGCGGGGGACGACGTCCGCTTTTTCGTGCCTCCGGACAGTCGCGTGCAGGAGCACCTCGCTCAGGAGCCGTTTGTCGTCGAGGCGATCGATTCCGGCGGCTGGTGGCTGAGTCGCGCGCTCCGGCTGAGTCGCGTCCTGTCGCATCACCGGACCGACGTTGTCTTTCTGCACACGCCCGACGAGCACCTGGCCGTAGCGTTGTCGTCGCCGCTGCGGGGCCGACGCGGGATCGTGAGGCGCATCGCTTCCGGCGATCGACTCAACCTCGGATGGCGGACGAAGATCGCCTGCAGGCTGGCGCGCACGGCGTTCCTTTTCGCAAGCGAGCAGGAGAAGCGTCAGGCCCTGATACCCGCGTCGCTCGGCCCGTCGCTGTCGGCAACGCCGGGGCTGGAGCCGGCGGACGACGGACAGCCGGTCGCCGCAGTGGAGAGCGGGGATCAGCCGGAAACCGACCTGTACCACATCATCAGCATTTACGATGGAGTGAGCAGAGGCCGCACGGCACTGCCGGTTCGTACAGTGGCACTCATGGCGCCGCGCCATCCCGAGATACGCCTGTCGATCGTCGGACCGGCCTCGGACGCGGAAGAGATACGCATGCACGTGGCGGCGCTGGACGTGCTGGCCCGCGTGGATCTGCTCGGTGAGAGAGACGATCTGCGCCAGCTCATGCGTGGCGCCACGCTCGGCTGGGTGGCGGGGCGGGGTGACGATGCGGCCTTTGCGATACTCGATCTCATGGCCGCGGGGATTCCCGTGGTAGCTCCCGACGACCCTGTCTGCGAGCGTTACGTCGCTGACGGAATCACGGGGATGATCGTCCGCGGCGAGGACGCGGCGCTCGCTGCCGGCATCCTGGCCGGAGTGCTCGGCAACGCCAGTCAGATCGCAGCGATGTCGCAGGCGGCGCGCGGTCGGCTGGTGCGTGAGTTTCCCGTGGCCCGCATGCTCGAGGGCTTCGACGCCGCCGCGACCGCGGCCCGCTCTGGCGGTGCGCGCGCGCAGGCGCGATCCGGGCTGGACGGGGCCGGCAACAGTGCGTGAGTCAGCTCCGGTGCACAAGTGAAGAAGGCGCTTGCGCACCGGGCCGAGTTCTACGCACTGCGTGGAGCGCTGGGGGTCCTGCGCCGGTTGCGCTGGGAGCGCGCGTGCCGCCTCGGTGAGCGGCTTGGGGTCCTGGGATACGCGCCGCTGGGCATTCGACGCGATGTCGTCGAGCGGCAGATCGCTGCTGCCTTTCCGGAGCTCGATCGAGCGGGCGTGCGTGATCTTGCACGACGCGCGTATGCGCACCTGGGGCGCTCGACCATCGAGACGGCGCTGCTGTCGTCGCTCGGACGCGAGGGGATCCTCGATCTCGTGACCGAAGTCACCGGATGGGACGCGATCGAGGAGGCGCATGCCGGCGGGCGCGGCATCGTGATCGTGAGCGGGCACTTCGGCAACTGGGAGCTCGCCGGAGCGTACCTGCCGGCGCGCGGGATCCCCATGGACGTGATCGTGCGGCGGCAGGCCAACCCGTTGTTCGACGATTTTCTCGACGCAACCCGCGCCAGGCTGGGAATGAGCGTCGTGAACGACTCGGAGGCCGTGAAGCGGACGCCCCGCGCCCTGCGGGAGGGACGCGCTGTGGGATTCGTGTCGGACCAGGGGCTTCTGGGGCTGGCTTCCACCTTCGTTCCGTTCTTCGGGCGTCCCGCGAGGACGCCACGGGGGGCGGCGGTATTTGCCTTGCGGTTCGATGCGCCGGTTGTGTTCATCACGGCGGTCCGTCTTCCGGGCGGAACGTACAAGTTCGTTGCCGAACGGGTGGAGGTACAGCTGACCGGTGACCGGGAGGCGGATTCTGATGCAATCGTGAGACGGTACACGGAGATTCTCGAGTCCTGGGTGCGACGCGCCCCGGAGCAGTATTTCTGGCATCACCGGCGCTGGCGCCGGCAGCCGGAGGGAACGCCTGCCGAGCTGCGCGATCCTGTCGTGACACAGAGCGTGGGCTGAGCATGCTCGATCCAGCGCAGCGCGCGCGCTTCTTCCGGGATGCCAGAGCCCGCATCGGGCTGCTGATCGTGGCGCTCATCGTTCTGGCAGCCGCGCTGGCGCCACTGATCGCAAGGCACGATCCGATCACCATCGACCTGGTGCGGATGCTGGAAGGCCCGTCCGCGGAGCACTGGCTCGGCACTGACATACAGGGACGCGACGTGTGGGCCCGGCTCGTGTATGGCGCGCGCATCTCGATAGCGGTCGGAGTCATCTCGCAGGGGATCGCGCTGCTGCTGGGCGTGGCCCTCGGACTGCTGGCAGGTTACTACGGGCGATGGGTGGACGAGCTGGTGATGCGACTCGCCGACGTGACGCTCGCCTTCCCCACGCTGCTCCTCCTCATCGCGATGGTTGCAGCGCTGCAGCCGTCCATGATCGTGGTTTTTGCAACGATCGGGTTCGTGGGGTGGGCCGGGATGGCGCGACTCGTACGCGGGCAGGTGCTGGTGGTCCGCCAGCTCGAGTACATCCAGGCGATCCGCGCGCTCGGAGCCAACGACATCCGGATCATGCTGGTCCACGTGCTGCCAAACGTCATTGCGCCTGTCGTCATTGCCGCCACGCTGGGCGTGGCGGGCGCGATCATGGCTGAGGCGGCGCTCTCGTTCCTTGGCCTCGGCATTCAGCCGCCGACACCGAGCTGGGGCTCGATGATCGCCGACGGACGCGACCTCGATCAGCTGCGCAACGCGCCGTGGACTTCGGTGTTCCCCGGACTCGCGATAGGTGCATCGGTCCTCGGGTTCAATCTGCTGGGCGACGCGCTGCGCGACGCCCTCGATCCGAGACACGCCGAGATCGGGGCCAGCGCAGTGCCGACGGAGAGTGTGCCGGCCGCCGCAGCTGCGTCGCCGGCGGCGGCCCGGCCATGAAGGCGCTGGCGCTCGTTCTCGCGATCGGGTGTGCCGGTCCCGACGTGATCACCCCTGAGGAAGCGGGACCGCCTCCCCCGGTTGAGCTGACGCTGCAGGAGGTGGCCACCGGGCTGCAGCAGCCGGTGTATCTGACTGCGCCGCCGGGTGACGGCCGGCTGTTCATCGTAGAGCAGCCCGGCCGCATCCGAATCGTGAAAGACGGCCAGCTGCTGTCTCAGCCGTTCCTCGACATCACGTCGCTGGTCTCGAGCGGGGGAGAGCGCGGACTGCTCGGCCTTGCCTTCCATCCGTCATACCCCGGCAACGGCTTCTTCTACGTCAACTACACCGACGACTCCGGCGACACCCGCGTCGTGCGCTACACTCGCAGCGCCAACCCGGACGTTGCGGATCCTGCTTCGGCGTCGCTCGTGCTTGCCGTGGATCAGCCGTTCGGCAACCACAACGGCGGTCAGCTCCTGTTCGGTCCGGACGGAATGCTGTACATCCCGCTGGGCGACGGCGGCTCCGGCGGGGATCCGCAGAACAACGGACAGAGCCTCAACACGCTGCTGGGAAAGCTGCTTCGCATCGACGTGAACTCCGGCAGTCCCTACGCCATTCCGCCTGACAACCCGTTCGTCGGCCAGCAGGGCGCGCGTCCGGAGATCTGGGCGTATGGCCTGAGAAATCCCTGGCGCACGTCGTTCGACCGCGGGAGCAACCTGTACTACCTCGCCGATGTCGGTCAGAACACCGAGGAAGAGGTCAACGCCGTGGACAGGACCGTCGCAGGGGTCAACTACGGCTGGCGTATCATGGAGGGCAGCCGCTGCTACAACTCCTCCGACTGCGATCGCACGGGACTTACCCTGCCGGTGCACACCTATTCAACGAGCGGGGGGAACTGCGCGGTGACGGGCGGCTACGTGTACAGGGGCGCGAGCATCCCGGAGATCGCCGGTCACTATTTCTTTACCGATCACTGCAGAGGCGGTCTTCGCAGCCTGCGGGTCGTGAACCTGGCCGCGCAGGACATTCGCCAGTGGGACGTCGGCTCCACCGGCAACGTGTCCTCCTTTGGCGAAGATGCGGGAGGTGAGCTGTACATCGTCGGCCATGGCGGGACAGTCTGGCGAATAGTCAGGAAATAGTGAGCGCGTCGCGGCGGATCTCGTTACGCCCGGCCACCGAGGCGGACGTTCCGCTGATCGTGACGCTGGTTCACGAGCTGGCCGAATACGAGCGCCTCGCCGATCAGTGCGTCGCCGATGCAGACAACGTCCGCGCGGCGCTCTTCGATTCGAAGGCTGCCGATGTTGTGCTGGCAGAGGTGGACGGCGACACGGCTGGCTACGCGCTCTTCTTCCGCAGCTTCTCCACCTTCCTCATGCGTCCGGGGATATACCTGGAGGACCTGTTCGTTCGTCCTGAGTTCCGGAAGCAGGGCGTCGGCCTGGCTCTGCTCCGCCACCTCGCACGACTGGCGGTTGACCGCGGCTATGCGCGGGTGGAATGGTCGGTGTTGAAGTGGAACGAGCTGGCGATCGATTTCTACGACCGGATCGGCGCTGAGCCGCTGGACGGGTGGACTACGTATCGATTGAGCGGCGACGCGCTCGATTCGCTCGCCGGTCATTCGGGGACGGAAGGCGCAGTGCTGCAGGGCGGCGAGTGAAGCAGGATCCTCCGGCGTCCACCGTCCCGGAACTCCTCACACAGCAGTCCGGCCAGCTCCGGGCGGGTGGGGCAGACCCCCTGCGGCCATAGCGGCGCGGGACGCATTCCTGAGCGTCCTGCATCGACCACGAAGCTGCCGTCGGGCCTGATCCGCAGGTGGACGTCGGTCGGCCGCGGTCCCGGGGCGACGAGCAGGTCGCTTCCGCTCACGCCCATCACCACGACGTCGAGCGGCAGCTCCCAGCGCTGAACTGCATTACCTGCGCTGTCGACCTCCAGCGCGAACTGCGTCGCGAGCGAGGGGTGTTCCTGCGGAATCGCCTTCACGAACGCTGAAACGACGGGTCCGCATGCGTGGTCGTGAACAACGATCCCTGCGCGCGCCAGCACCGCCGGGTCGAGCGCCGGTCGGAACAGCAGCGGGAAGCCGCTGCGTTGGCGCTGGGCCTCGAGGATACCCGCCTGAGCTGCCGGATCCGGCGGCAGGCTGTCATTGAGGATTGCCCAGCCCGGGACGGACTGAATCACCGTTCCAGTTTCGGGCAGTTGCTCCCCGCGGCATCCCGTCAGCAGGACCACCACGACGAGCGTCCCGCGCGCCGCGCGTCGGCGGAGCCTACCCGAGCGAGACCAGGGCGTAGTCTTTCGCTCCCTTGCGCAGAAGCAGACGCTTCCCGGCCAGCGGTGCGATGTCGGCAACAGCGGTGTCGGCGGTTACGCGCACTCCATTCACGTACGCGCCGCCCTGGGTCAGCAGCGCGCGGGCCCGGGACTTCGAGGGCACCAGCTTCGCCGCCACGAATATGTCCGCCAGCGTCCTTGATTCGTCCTGGCTGACGCGCGCCGAGGGGATCTCGTGCGCCAGAGCGTCGAGCTCCCGTTCGTTGAGCGATGCGGAATCACGCCCGCCGAACAGAACGCCCGAGACGGCCTCGGCGATGCCGGCTGCCTCGGACCCGTGGACCATGGTGGTCACCTCGCGGGCGAGAACCTGCTGTGCGGCCCGCCGCTCGGGATGGTCTGCTGTCTCCGCATCGAGGGCTTCGACCTCCGCGCGCGGCAGCAGCGTGAACATCCGCAGGTACGGGCCGGCATCGCGGTCGTCCACGTTTATCCAGAACTGGTAGAAACCGTACGGCGACGTGCGGTCCGCGTCGAGCCAGACGGTTCCGGCTTCTGTCTTTCCGAACTTCGTCCCGTCGGACGCGGTGACGAGGGGCAATGTGAAGCCGTTCGCTTCACCGCCGTCCGCGCGCCTGATCAGCTCCATGCCGGCGGTGATGTTCCCCCACTGGTCGCTCCCTCCCAGCTGCAGCGTTACGCCTTCGCGGCGGTACAGCTCCAGGAAATCGTACGCCTGGAGGAGCATGTAGGAGAACTCGGTGTAGGATATTCCGGACTCGAAGCGGGAGCGCACCGAATCTTTCGCCAGCATGTAATTGACGGTGAAGTGCTTGCCGACTTCGCGCATGAAATCCACGGCGCGGAGGGTGAGCAGCCAGTCGGCGTTGTCCACGAACCGGGTGCCGTCGGGTCCCGATGGATCGAGGAACCTCGTCAACTGCTCGCGGATCGCGGCGCCGTTCGCTTCGACCTCGTCGCGGTCGATGAGCGGGCGCTCGGCGGCCTTGCCGCTCGGGTCGCCGATCAGCGCCGTGCCACCGCCGATGCACGCGACGGGTACGTGCCCGGCCCGCTGCAGGTGGACCAGGCCCATGATCGGGACGAGGCTCCCCACGTGCAGGCTGCTCGCCGTCGGGTCGAATCCGCAGTAGCCGCGAACGGTGCCGGCCGCGAGAGCCGCTGGCAACCGGTCGGTGTGCTGATGCAGAAGGCCCCGCCAGCTGAGCTCGGCGATCAAATCCCGGTGCTGAGGCATTCAGGAAGATACGAGACCGGGCGCACGCGGTTAAGAAGCGGGGTGTGCCCGACCACGACCGCCGGTCGTCGTCACTCGCGGTTTGCCTTCCCGCATCCGCCGTCGCGGGCAGCCGCGGCCCACCACTAGTTTCTTTCCATGCCGCCAGGCAAGAAGTCCGAACGCACCCCGCGCCGTCAGGGCCGCTTCAAGCGGTTCCGGCGGAACCATCCGGTCGCGATGCGCGTGATGGGTCTTACCCTCACGCTCCTCGTTGCCTTCGGGGCGGGGCTGCTGTTCAGCGCCTGGACGCTCGTCTGCCGTGGAGGCCAGTGCCCCACGATCGAAGTGCTCGACGAGTACACCCCCAACCAGACGTCGAAGCTGTACGCGGCGGACGGGCGCTTCATCGCCGAGCTCGGAATCGAGCGCCGCACGCTCATCAGACTTGATGAGATCCCTCAGGTCGTGCGGGACGCGTTCGTCGTGACCGAAGACAAGCGGTTCTACTCCCACGCAGGGATCGACTGGTACCGCGTTTTCGGCGCCGCCCTGAACAACCTGCGGGCCGGGGCATGGCAGGAGGGCTTCTCCACGATCACGATGCAGCTGGCGCGCAACATCTTCACCGACCGCATATCGCGCGAGAAGACGCTCGTCCGCAAGATCAAGGAAGGGAAGGTTGCCCGGGCCATCGAGGCCCGGTACGACAAGAGCAAGATTCTCGAGCTGTACCTCAACCAGATCGATCTCGGCAGCGGCGCGTACGGAGTCGAGACCGCCGCGCAGCGCTACTTCGGGAAGTCCGTTCGCGACCTGAACGTCGCCGAAGCAGCAACGCTTGCCGCGCTCCCCAAGGCGCCGGCGAGGTACAACCCCCGCCGCTTTCCGGAACGGGCGGTTCAGCGACGCAACACCGTCATCGAGCTGATGCGTCAGGAAGGGAAGATCACCGACGCGACCGCCAGCCTGGCGAAGGCGTATCCGCTCAGGCTCGCGAGCCGCACCGAATCCGGCGACATCGCGCCGTACTTCGTGGAATGGGTAAGACAGCAGCTCGATGAGAAGTTCGGGCGCCAGCTGTATGAGCAGGGACTTCGCGTGTACACGACGCTGGATCTCGACATGCAGTCGGCTGCGGAGCGCGCGCTCGAAGCCCAGCTTCGCGCTATCGAAGCGGGCCGGTTCGGCGCGTATTCCCACGTGAGCTACGAGCGGTACCTGGCGCGCCGTGTGGCGGGTGAGGAGGACATCGCGGCCGCGTCGCCTTATCTGCAGGGCGCATTCATCGCCATCGATCCGCAGAGCGGTGCCATCCGCGCGATGGTTGGCGGTCGTGACTTCTATGACTCGAAGTTCAACCGCGCCGTCCAGGCGCTGCGGCAGCCGGGCTCGACGTTCAAGCCGATTGTGTACGCAACCGGCATACGAAGCGGTCGCCCGCCCGCGTACATCCTCGACGACGTGCCGATCTCTCTCCCGAACATGGGCGGCGAGACCTGGGAACCGCGCAACTACGACGGTCGCTTCGAGGGGCCGATCCCGATGCGCCGCTCACTGTACATGTCGCGCAACCTTTCCACGATAGACCTCGGCATGGAGCTGGGCGAGGAGCGGGTGATAGGCACGTCGCGCGCCTTCGGGCTCACCACCCCGATTCCCGCGGTCCCTTCGATTCACATCGGAGCGGCGGACGTGTATCCGATCGAGATGGTGTCTGCTTTCACCGCGTTCGCAAACATGGGTGTTCGCGCCACTCCGCAGCCGATCATTCGCGTGGAGAACCAGCGGGGCGAGATCCTGTGGCAACCGACGCCGCTGCACACGCAGGTCCTGTCGCAGACAGAGGCCTGGCTGATGGTGGACATGCTCAAGGACGTGGTGCGGCGCGGAACGGCCGCCGGATCGGTTTGGGGCGCCGGGTTCCAGATCCCTGCCGGCGGAAAGACGGGAACGACCAACGACGGTACCAACGTCTGGTTCATCGGCTTCACTGCCGATCTGGTGGCCGGAGTGTGGATGGGCTTCGATCGGCCGCAGCGAATCAAGGGGAACGCGCAGGGAGGAACGCTCGCGGCGCCGGCGTGGACGGCGTTCATGCGTGAGGTGTACCGCCGCAAGCCGGCGCCCCCCGACTGGCCGCGTCCGGAAGGCATCGTCATTCGCGAGATAGATCCGCGCACGGGGCTGCTGCAGTCGGCGTACTGTCCCGGACCGGCGGCGACGGAGTTCTTCATTTCGGGAACCGAGCCTACGCAGGAATGCAGCGCGGCATACTACGGAATCTCTCCGTCGGGCATGTCCATCATGCCGCCCATGGGCGGGACGAACGATCCGAGCGGCGAGTCCCCCGTGCCTTCGCAGGAGATCCGCGTTTCTCCCGGCGCCGTTCCGCTGCCGCAGCCGGCGCGCGACACACGGCGCTCCGACAGCATCGCACGCGTTCTGGGAGACTCGCTGCGGCGACGCGCGGTCGCGGACTCGATTCGCCGTGCGCAGTCCGGCGTGCCGAGGGTGGCGCGCCCTTCGGCCGACACGTCGCGCCTGCGTCCGCCGGCCGACACCTCCCGACTCCGCGCCCCGCGTCAGCCCTGAGCTGGCAGGCCGGCTCGGGAACCTCAGTGCCTTTCCCGCGGGTACCACAGTCAGTACAGGGCGGGGGAACGCACCATCTGTTCTCCTGTGCGCCGCGAAGTGTATATTCGGGCGGCGAACAAAAGCCGGAGGTTTGCGGGTTGATAGTGGGTTGTCTGGCTCTAAATGCGTCCTTCGAGCCGCTGACGATGGTCCCCCTTCGTCGGGCGCTCCGTCTCGTCATTGATGGGAAGGCAGAGATCGTCGAGGCCGACCACGAACGACTGGTTCGCTCCGAACGGCTCAGCCTGCCGCGCCCGGCAGTCATCAGGCTCAACCGGTTCGTGCACGTTCCACGGCGGTTCCGCCGGCAGGTGACCAACACTTTCCTGTTCGCGCGCGACCGATACTGCTGCCAGTACTGTGGACGCCCGCAGGGATCTCTGAAGCACCGCGAATCGCTGACGCGCGATCACGTCGTGCCGCTGTCGCGTGGCGGCACCAACGACTGGACGAACGTCGTTACTGCGTGCAGCGCGTGCAATACGCGAAAGGCCAACCATCTCCCGTCCGAGATCGGCATGCATCCGCTGCACACGCCGATCGAGCCGCATTTCGTGCACCTCACCTGGGCGATCCGTCGGCTCACGCCGACCCAGGCGCGGTACATCCAGCTGTTCTACGGCGACGAGACGCTGCACTATCTCGAGGACCTGGAGCACCGGAACCACGCTGCCAGGATTCTGATAGCGCACTAGGCGATCGCTTACCTAACCGGCGAGTAGCAGAGCTGTCAGCTGGCAGCTACCGGCTGGCAGCTCTTCAGTTAGCGGTTCGGATATCCGTCAGGGCACGAACTTCCCCGTCCGTGCCGCGTACCTGCGCCGCTCCCCTCCCAACACGCGCACCAGCAGCGTGCGCGCACCACGCTCCAGTGCCGTTCCGGGATTGCGGTCGCCGCGAACGGCGGGACGCAGCTCCCCGCGCAGCCACCGCTCCAGCTCGTCGAGATCGCTCACCGACAGCATCTCGACGTCCACACGCAATGCGTAGTACGAGCGCTCGCCGCGGTGAGGGGGCGTGATTCCGCTGCGTGCGGGCGCACCCAGCGCCGAATCGGCGCCGGCGAGAGTTTCGTAGCTGCCAACCACCACCGCTTCGTCGCCGCGCACCCGGATGACCCTGAAGACGTTTCGGAGCGGGTCGTGCCTGACGATCACGTCCCACTCGATGCTCGCGCGAAGATCGTCGAACCATCGCTTCACCGCCCAGCGCTCGACCGTGTAGCGCACCCGGGCGGGGAAGCCGTTGACCAGAAGGTCGTGCACCCGCCCGTCCGTGAGCAATCGGTCGGAGCTCACTCGCGGACCTTCCACGGCGACGAGCGAAGCCGGAGGCAGCGTGACCTCCACGCGCGTTCGCTGCTGTGCCCCCGCGCCCGCTCCGACGAGCGGGGCGACCGTGAGCAGCGTGAGCGACAGGCGCAATCGCGAGCTCATTTGCGTGGGCTCAGAAACGGGCGTGCGCGCGGAAGATGAGATTCACCGGCTCGCCCGACTCGGAGATGGACTTCGCCACGTAAACACCGAACAGGCCGAGATCCACGCCCAGCCCGACATCTGCGCTGAAGGTGCGGAGTGGCGGAACGCGACCAGTCGCATACACGAGGTCGCGGCTGGCCGCGGGGTCGGGCGGCGCGAGCGAGCCCGATCTGGGCTGCAGCAGCCACCCCCGTCCGACGTCCGCGAACGCCACGAGCACCGGGTGCAGCGTCAGCGCCGCGCTCCGGATCCGTATGGGAGTGCCGCCGAAGATCGTACCCGGGCGAAACGGCAGCTCCTCGCGGTATTCAGTCTGTAGGAGCAGCATCCGCTCGCACTGCGCGGGCGCACCGGGCACCGCGTCTCCAGCACCGCAGGTGAGGACGTCAGGCGAGATGCTTCTGTCGCGGAAATCGACGCCCGGAATCGTCGCCACTCCGCCCACGGAGAACCGGCGTTGCAGGGGAAGCTCGTCTCCGTGCAGCCATCCGCCGGCCACCACTCTGAAATTCAGCTGCGATGCGGGCGAGACCCGGTTGTATCGCCGGACGTCCGCCAGAACACGGCCGTAGGTGCTGCTGGGGGGAGCCCCGAAACGGGCCACGGGAGACGTCGGTCCCGAAGCGTCGTACACTGCGTCGCCGTGCTCGTACTCGAACCGCGCCAGCCAGCCAGTCGTCGGATTCCGCTGGTCGTTTCTGGTATCCACGAGGGCGCGCGCCGTCACCAGCCGTGCGCGCCCGTCGTCCACGGTGGGGTTCGGCCGCCACAGGTGATTGTTGCGGAACAAAGTGAGCACCTGCCGCACCGGCAGCGAGCTCCAGCGCTCGTCGGCAAAAGTCAGCGCCAGCTGGAACCGCTCGTCGAAGACGTTGCTGACCGCCACCGATGCACCGTGCCGGCCGAAGTGGTCGCGATAATCGCGATGGAACAGGAACGTCGCGATTCCTGCTTCGCCGCGCGGCATCTGCCAGTCCTCGACAGGTCCGACGACGTCGTACCCGGTTATCCGGAGCGCCGGGCCACGCCCCGTCAGCGTTCGAAGATCGATGGCAAAGTGATGCCCCACATTGCGGGAGTCCCAGCGAAACGTGTCTGCGCTGCGGAGGATCCCGAACGCCTCCGCGGAGAAGCGGATCATGTCCGACGAATCGGCGAACGTCGGACCCGCGTGCACAGCGAGCCCCTCGACCCGGTTGTACGTCTTGCCGGAACCGATCACCAGCCGTGCGCGGCGCCGGGACAGCCCGATGGAGAACCCCGCCGTGTCAGGAACCGCGACGAGAGTATCGCTCAGGATCGAGCGCGGTGGACGCGGAGCCGGCTCCTGTGCGCTGCCGTCAACGGCGACCGCGGCGACGGCCAGCATCGCGGTGGCAACTGCGTATCGGATCATCTTTGCCTTCAGAAATGTGGGTGCCACGCGCTCATTCGAGTGTCGCATCTATTCCGAGCCTGCGCATCCGCCGGTACAGGTTGGGCCTGTCCGTCTGCAGTCTCCTCGCGGCCTCGGCGACGTTCCCGCCCGCGTCGCGCAGGCTGCGCAGGATCATCGAACGTTCGTATCGGTCCATCGCCTCGCCGAGTGAGCCGCTTTCCGGCGGTGGATCGACGGCCGGAATTCCCGCAACCTGGCGCGGCAACACCTCACGCACGTGCTCGGCGGTGATGGTTGCCCCGGGATGCAGGATCGAGAGTCGCTCCACCACGTTTGCCAGCTCCCGCACGTTGCCCGGCCAGTGATACGCGCGAAGCTCGTCCAGCGCCGCGTCGGTCCAGCTGCTTCGTACCCTGCCCGTGGCTCGATGGTGCCGATCCAGGAAGTGAGCCACCAACGGCGCGATGTCGTCGCGCCGCTCCCGCAGCGGGGGAAGCGCGATCGGGACCACATTCAGCCGGAAGTACAGATCCTCGCGGAAACCGCCGGCAGCCACCGCCCGGGCGAGATCCTGATTCGTTGCTGCGACTATCCGCACGTCTGCCCTGATGCTGCGGTTCCCGCCGACCCGCTGAATCTCACCCAGCTCGATCGCGCGCAGCAGCTTGGCCTGTGCCTCAGCGCTGAGATCGCCGACTTCATCGAGGAAGAGGGTTCCACGGTGCGCCAGCTCGAACCGCCCCGCGCGCGACTGCGTGGCTCCGGTGAATGCACCCCGCTCGTGACCGAACATCTCGCTTTCCACCAGGTCGCGGGGAATGGCAGCGCAGTTGACCCGGACGAACGCGCGGTCGGCCCGGGGGCTCGCGTCGTGAATCGCCGCGGCGACCAGCTCCTTGCCGGTTCCTGATTCGCCAGTGATGAGCACGCGCGCACCGGTGTCGGCCACGCGCGCGATCAGCGCGCGCACCGCCTGCATTGCCGCGCTCTCTCCGATCATCTTCCCGAGCCCCAGGTCGTCGCGCAGTGCGCGCGCGGCTCTGCGCGTGCCGCGAAGCTCGGCTGCGGCTCCCGCCGAGAGCAGGACGGTCTCGGGAGCCAGCGGTTTCTCCAGGAAGTTGAACGCGCCCAGCTGCGTGGCGCGCACCGCGTCGGACAGAGTCGCGCGCCCGCTCATCATGATGACCGGAATCTCCGGATGCAGCTCGCGCAGCCGCTGGAGCGTCGCCAGTCCGTCCAGCGCTCCCGGCATCATCAGATCGAGGAGAATGACGTCGGGCTCGTCCTCGGCCGCCGCAATGGCGGCGACGCCGTCCGGCGCCTCGCGGACGTCGTATCCCTCCGCGACCAGAAGGGCGCCGACCATCCGGCGGATGTTGGGCTCGTCGTCTACGACGAGTACGGAAGGCACACTGCTGGAGTGGAGTTCACTCTACCGGAGGTACGTGTCATTCACGGCGCTCGCCGGCAGGCAGCGCGCCGCCGGGCGAGTGCGTACCGGGAGCGCCGGAGCGATCCGCAAGCAGCTTCGTCGTGAACCGCTGTCCCTCGGAGATGCGCTCGATCTCCAGGGCGATGGCTTCCATGGACTGCTCCATTCGCTCCAGCCGCGCGCCGATCTCGGGGGTCATCCCCGCACCCTGCTTGTCGAGCTGGCGCGCGTGAGCACGGGCAAGTGGTGCAAAGATCGCCACCGCACCGCCGACGACGATCGCCACGATCGGAATCATCGCTCCCAGCTGTGCCGGGTCGGCCAATGCCATATGCGCCTCACTGTTGGATGGGCGGTGATGCCGGGATTACGAGGTCTATCGTCGTACCCCGGCCGATGCTGCTTCTGGCCGATACCTCTCCGCCGTGTGCCTGAACGGCCTGCCGGGCAATCGCCAGCCCGAGTCCGGTGCCGCCCGGCTTGTCCGTAATATACGGGTCCCAGATGCGGTCGAGCTTCTCCGGAGGTATGCCGCAGCCGTTGTCGGTCACGCTTATTCGCACGGCATCGGCGCCGTTCAGCGTCTGCCGCGAGACGGCAACGTCTATCCTGCCGGTGCCATTGCATGCTTCGACCGCGTTCAACAGAACGTTCGACAGCGCGCCTGCGAGCGTGTCATGATGACCGCGAACGATGGGAGTTCCGGGCTCGACCGTGATGCTGACTTCGATGCCGCCCGGTACGGTTGAGCCTGCCGCGTAGGTTGCGAGCTCACCGACGTCCACCTCGGCTGCTGCGCCTTCCGGCAGACGGCCGAACTGCGCGAAGCTTCGCGCCATCCGCTCCAGTCTGGCGGTCTCGGTCCGCAGCACGGCCACCGCTTCGGCGAGCTCGTCGGACGACGATGCCGCGATTCGTTCTGTCGCGAAGCGGATTGGCGTGAGCGGGTTCTTCAACTCGTGCGCCACCTGCCTCGCGCTCTCGCGGAATGCCCGGAGACGCTCGGCCTCGATCGCCTGCTGCCGTCCCTGTTCCAGCTCCGAAGCCATCCGCCGCATTCTGACGCGCAGCGTTTCGAACTCCGGCGCGCCCCGTCGCGGCGCGGCCTCTGGCAGCGGCTCGCCGTGCGCGATCTTCTCGGTCCACCCTACTATCTCGTCGAGCGGACGGCTGAGCTGACGGCTGAGGTGACCGGCAACCCGCGAAGCAATGACAGCGAGCAGACCCAGCGCAACCAGTGCAGCGAGCGCCATGGCAACGGCACCCCGCCCGGCCAGATAGTTGTATCTCCGCGCCAGCTCGAGCGAGCTGCGCAGCTCCTGCTCATGCGCATCCAGCGCGGCCCGCTGCGCCCCGGTAAGACGCGCTTCGCGGGCCGCCGCGAGCGCGCTGGCCCCGCTGCTTGCGACCTGCTCCCACGCACCCGAGCCGGTGAACAGAGGGGCTGCCCGCCACAGCGTGACCCCCCACGTCAGGGTGAGGAGCGCGGCCGGCACGAGAGCAAATGCCAGCAGGATCGCGAGCAGTCGGGTTCGGAAGCGTGGTGGTCGGATGTGTCGCTCGGTGCGGATTAGGCCCTCATATATTAGATTCCCTGCAGCATCCCGCACGTACCGGCGCGAAAAAGTCGCGCCGCCAACCACCGGACCTGGCGCAGTCATGCAGCGGTCCGTTCACGCGCGGGGAAACAGTTAGAGTGCGGCCAGGCGCATATGGCGCCGCCGCACGCACCCCAAAGGTAGGTATGCACCCAAGAAGACTCCGGACCGCGGCGACAGCGCCTCCTCCCGCGCGCGGATCGGTCGCACCGCTGTACCGTGGACCGCAGGCCATGCCCGCGCACACGCACGGAGGAGCGTCCGTAACGCCCCACGCCCCCAACGCGGCACTGCTGATCGACTTCGACAACGTCACGATGGGGATCCGCTCGGACCTTCAGACCGAGCTCAAGAACCTCCTCTCCTCGGACATCGTCAAAGGCAAGGTTTCCGTTCAGCGCGCGTACGCCGACTGGCGGCGCTACCCTCAGTACATCGTCCCGCTGTCGGAATCCTCCATCGACCTCATCTTCGCGCCGGCCTACGGCTCGTCGAAGAAGAACGCGACAGACATCCGGCTCGCGATCGACGCGCTCGAGCTCGTCTTCACGCGGCCCGAGATCGGCACCTTCATCCTGCTGTCGGGCGACTCGGATTTCTCCAGTCTCGTCATCAAGCTGAAGGAGTACGGCAAGTACGTCATCGGGGTCGGGATCCGGGAATCATCCAGCGACCTCCTGGTGCAGAACTGCGACGAGTACTACAGCTACAACGCGCTGGCCGGTCTCGTCCGGTTCGGTGAAGAGGAATCCGTCAGGTGGGACCCCTGGGAACTGGTTTCCGAGGCAGTCGGACGGATGAAGCGGAATGGCGACGTGATGCGCGCCGACCGGCTGAAGCAGGTCATGCAGCAGATCGACACCGAGTTCGACGAGAAGAACCTCGGAATGTCCAAGTTCTCGCGCTTCGTTTCCGAGGCGGCGCAACGCGGGCTGCTGTCGCTGAAGAAGCTCGACAACGGGCAGATCGAGATCGGTCAGCCGGACAAGGCAGCGGCGGCACCGGTTGCTGCAGCCGCCGCTCCTGCAGCCGAGCCTGCGCGCGCCGAGAAGGGCCGCAGCCGCAGCAGAGGCGGGCGCGGACGAGGCAGGGAAAAGGAGCGCAAGGCCGACAGCATACCGGATGGCGAGGCGCCCGTGCCGACGGAGTCGGTCATCGGCGAGCGACTCGACGTGGCAGCGGCCGCTCACCCGGCGGCACACGCGGAAGCAGCTCCTCCCGCGCCGCCGGAGCAGCGCAGCCAGCCGCAGGTTGCCCGCAGCCTGCGTTCCCGCGGCCTCGGCCCGCGTGGTATCCGCGGACGCGATGGGGCAACGCCGCCGCCGGAGCTGCTGGCGATCGGCGTCGTGGAGGTCCCGCCCGTCGCACAGCCGGTGCCGGTGAACGAGAACGGCGAGCGTGCCGTCGCGCCGGCCCGCAAGCGCACACGTTCACGGAAGACGGCCACGGCGAAGAAAGCCGCAGCCGGTGCAGCGAAACCCGAGGCCGGTGCCACGGGTGAGAGCAAGCCGGCCAGATCGCGCGCACGCACGTCCCGCCGCAAGAAGGCATCGGCGGCGAAACCAGCCGAATGAAAGGGGACGCCGCGCTTGCAGCGCGGCGTCCTCGCGCAGGACCCGTGCTTCCTCGCGACTTCTTCGATCGCGAGACTGAGATCGTCGCGCGGGAGCTGCTGGGTGCGGTCCTCACCTGCAGGACGCCGGCAGGCACCGCGTCCGGTGTGATCGTCGAGACCGAGGCATACCTCGGCGAGCACGATCCCGCATGCCATGCCGCCGTCGGAAGGACGCGACGGACTGCGCCCCTGTACGGAGTCCCGGGCTCGGCGTACGTCTATTTCATCTATGGCATGTACTGGTGCATGAATGCGGTCACGCGCGCCGAGGGGCTGCCCAGCGCCGTGCTGGTGCGCGCGCTCGAGCCGCTGACCGGACTGGAGCTGATGCGCTCACGCCGTCCGCGTGCACGGAGCGACACCGACCTCTGCAACGGACCGGGCAAACTGTGCCTCGCGCTCGGGATCGGAGCGGACCACAACGGGCTGTCACTGCAGCGGGGCGCGCTCACGGTGCGCGCTGGAGAGCGGATCCCGGACAGCGATGTCGCCGTAACGCCGCGAATAGGGATCACGCGCGCAGCGGATTGGCCGTTGCGCTGGCTGGTTCGGGGAAGCCCGCATGTGTCGCGCCCCGCAGGGCGGGGCGCGACGGACGGAAGCTAGCGGCCGCGGCTGGTGCGGTCGGTCGACGGGCCGAAATTGTACCGGACGCCGCCTTCCAGGAAATGGAGTGAGCGCTCGCTCACCAGGAACCGCTGCGTGCTGGGCATCATCGTCAGCTGACCGAACACGACGAAGCGGCTCAGCTGCATCTGCGCGCCCACCATGCCCTGGAGAACCGATCGGCTGCGCGCCTCGTTCGCGCGATCGACGACCGCGGCGGAGACGGTTCCGCCCAGCGTGTCGGCCACGGGCTCGGCGCGGGCGATCACGTTGATCGAGAGCCCCACGCCGCCATACGGCCGCAGCGGACCGAACGAGCGCGGGAAAGCGAGCGCGGCAAACCCGGCACGACGCAGGTTGCTGAACCGGACCAGACGACGCCCGCTTGGCGACGACGGATCGGCGACGCTGCCGTTCATCTCGACGGTGGTGTAGTCCGCGGAGACATACAGGCCGCCGACCGACCGTGTAATCAGCCAGTCGAGGCCGATCGTTGGCCGCGCCGTGCTCGGCGCGTCAGTCGTCCCGATGCTGACGACTCCGGCCTTGGCACCCCAGAACCACGAGTTCTTGAATGGTTCGGATACCTGCGCGCCGGCCGATGAGGCGGTGAGCAGAATGCCGAACGCTGCAACACACCCGAGCTTGTTCATTTGTCCACATCCTCACGAGAGAAGCCCCACGGCCCGTCCGACCGAACGGAACGCCGTAACGGCCTCGTCGAGGTCGTCACGCGTGTGGGCGGCGCTTATCTGGCAACGGATACGCGCCTGCCCCTGAGGGACGACTGGGTACCCGAATCCGGTAACAAAGACGCCCCGGTCCAGGAGCATGTCACTCATGCGGATGGCGTGGGCGGTATCGCCCACGATGATGGGAACTATTGGTGTGTCGCCGGGAAGCGGCTTGAATCCCGCCTCCACGATGGCAGCGCGGAAGTAGGCCGTGTTCTCCCTGAGACGTTGAACCAGCTGGGGGTGTGCCTCGATGTGGCGGACCGCGGCAAGCGCGCTGCCGGCAACCGTCGGTGGGAGCGCGTTGGAGAAAAGCTGAGGACGGGACCGCTGCGTGAGCATGTCGCAGAGGGCCGCTGAGCCGGCGACGAACCCGCCGGCGGCCCCGCCCAGCGCCTTGCCGAGCGTGGACGTGATGATGTCCACGTCGCCCAGCACGCCGTGATGCTCGGCGGTCCCGCGGCCGGTCGCGCCAAGCACGCCGGTCCCGTGCGAGTCGTCAACTGCGACGACGGCGTCGTACTCACGCGCGACCTCCAGGATCTGCGGCAGCGGCGCAATGCTTCCTTCCATCGAGAACACGCCGTCGGTCCAGATGAACCGCCTGCGCGCTCCCTTCGCCGCGGCGAGCTTCGCGCGCAGGTCGTCCATGTCGGCGTGCCGGTACACGCCGGTCTCGCACTTGTTGATCGCCTTCGCGAGCCGCATCGAGTCGATGATCGAAGCGTGGTTGAGCGCGTCCGAGACGACGAAGTCGCCCTCCTCCACCATCGTCGCAGTCAGCCCCTCGTTCGCGTTCCAGGCCGACACGTACGTCAACGACGCGTCGGTACCTACGAACGCAGCCAGCGCCTCCTCCAGCTCGCGGTGGATCGTGAACGTGCCGCAGATGAACCGGACGCTGGCAGTGCCGGCACCGAGTCGGTCGAGCGCCTCTTTTCCGGCATCGATCACCCCTGGCTCGTCGCACAGTCCGAGGTAGTTGTTGGACGAGAGGATGAGCACGCGTCCGCGCCCTTCCATTTCGACTCGAGCCGACTGCGGCGACGACAGGTGGTTCAGCCGCTTGTACACACCCTCGGCGCGCAGCTGCTCCAGCCGGGACTGAAGATGCGATTCGAAGCTCGAGCTCATTTCAGGCAACCTCGAAGATGACTTTCCCCGCGTTTCCCGATCTGATGGCGGCTATCGCGGCGTCTGCCTCCTCCAGCGGGAAGCGGTGCGTGATCACCGGCTCGGGATCGAACTCTCCCGATCGCAGCAGCCGGGTGAGTTGATGCCATGTGTCGTACATCCGTCGGCCGACGACGCCGTAGATGGTGATGCCCTTGAAGATCACGTCGCGGGCGAAGTCCACCGGGATCTCGCGCGACGGCAGGCCGAGCATCTGCACCCGACCGCCGACTCGGACCAGGGTGAACGCCTGCTTGATGGCCGGCGGGACGCCCGACATCTCGAGCACGACATCAACGCCGAGCCCATCGGTCACCGCGCGGACCGTGGCATCCGCCTCTTCCGGCGTGACGGTCGAATGCGCGCCCATCTTCCGCGCCAGCGCCAGCCTGCCTTCGTTGATGTCGGAGGCTACCACGTGAGCGGCGCCGGCGGCGCGGCATATCCCGATGGCGAACAACCCGATCGGTCCGCAGCCAGTGACCAGCACGTTCGCGCCGGGGATGTCCGCGGTGAGGGCCGTATGCACTGCGTTGCCCATCGGGTCGTGGATCCCGCCGACGTCGTAGGAGATGGAATCGTGCAGGTGCCAGACGTTCGTGGACGGCATGGCTATGTACTCCGCAAAGCAGCCGTCCCGGTCCACGCCGATGATCTTCGTGTACGGGCAGACGTGCGCGTTTCCGGTGCGGCACAGCAGGCAGCGACCGTCCACGATGTGACCTTCCGCGGTCACCCGGTCGCCTTCCCGCACGTCGGTCACCAGGCCGCCCACCTGCACCACGTCACCCGCGAATTCGTGACCCACGACGAACGGCGGCCGGCAGCGGCTGCGCGCCCAGTCATCCCATTCGTAGATGTGGAGATCGGTGCCGCACACTCCGGCGCGCCGCACTCGGATCAGAACTTCGTCGTCGCGTATCACGGGCTCCGGTACGTCGCGCAGAACGAAACCGGGTCCTGCGGTCTGCTTCAGAAGAGCTTTCACGCGCGTCGTTTTCGGGAAAGATGAGTGCGTCTGCAGCGGCGAACGAATGCGAAACCTGACACAGCACTGGGGCCCGCGGAAGTCCGTGCAGCACGCGTGTCATGCCGCGCGCGGGTTCGCGTCGGCCGCAAGCATGTTTGAAAAAACTGTTGCGTGCGTTTTTCGACCCGATCATATTTCCGCGCGACCGCACGATCATTGTCCGTTTGCATGACTTTCGATTATGCGATCAATGAAGTGAATCAGTTGCGTATGGCTGTACTCGCCGATCCACCGGGGGACGGCGAGCGGAAACACCTCGAAACGGGGGCACAGCATGGCAGCGAAGAGAAAGAGTAGTCGGAAAAAGTCGACCGGTCGGAAGAGCACCGGTCGTAAGACGGCTCGCAAGAGCTCCGGCCGCAAGAAGACGGCTCGTAAGAGCTCGGCTCGCAAGAGCTCCGGCCGCAAGACGGCGCGCAAGCGCCGGTAGCGGGTACGATGTCACGCCTGCGGGCGTGACATCTGGGGAAAGCCGGCGCCACGCGCCGGCTTTTTCTTTTCCCCATCAGCGGGCGTAACGCGCCTGAGCGAGCTCCACTATCCGGAGCACGAGCTGTTCGTGGGCGATGCCGGCGCGAGCCGCCGCCCGGGCGAACTCGCTGTCGCTCTCCAGGTAGCAGTTCGGGTTCACCTCGATCACGTACACGTCGCCGGCCTCGGTCACCCGCAGGTCCACGCGCGCGTAGTCGCGCAGCCGCAGCGCCTGGAAAGCCTGCAGCGCCGTGCTCCTGATCTTCTCGGCGAGCGCTTCGTCCAGATTCTCGGGGAAGACCGATTCGTTGCCCATGTACTCCGCGCCACGGGCATCCCCCTCGTCTCCCCACTTCGCTTCCCAGCTCGCAATGCGCGGGCGGTCGGCGGGGAAGCCAGTGAAGTCGAGCTCGATGATCGGAAGGGCCTCCGGCGAGGCGTTGCCCAGCACCCCCACATAGAACTCGCGACCGTCGATGAACTCCTCTACGAGTACCGGCGACTGGTACTCCGCCTGGAGCGCGCTCACCGCGTCGAGCAGTTCCTTGAGATCCGCGACCACGGACTTGCCGCTGATGCCCAGCGATGCGTCTTCCTGCGGCGGCTTCACGATCAGCGGGAACCCGATCTCGCCCGACCAGTCCACCGTGCCGCGGTACATGGTCGAGAACTTCGGGGACGGCAGTCCGTGGAACGCGAAGATCTTCTTGGCGAGCGACTTGTCTCCCGCGAGCAGCAGCCCGGCCGGGCTCGAGCCCGTGTAGCGGAGACCCATGAGATTGAGCAGCCCCGCAACGTTCGATTCCAGCGCACTGCGTCCGGCAAAAGATTCAGCCAGGTTGAACACCAGATCGGGCTTGCTGCTCAGCAGCTCATGCACCAGCGCTTCGATCTGATCGCCGTACGTCAGTCGCTGCGCCTCGTGTCCCGCCGAAGTGAGAGCCGACTCGAGCTGTCCGATCACCGGATCCTCGGGCGGACCGGCGGCGTCGCTGTCGTGCAGTATGGCGATCTTCATCTGCGTGGCCTGCGCTTGCGGCGCATGCCGCTCGAATACCGGTAGTTCATCATCACGGCAGTCCCGAATGCGGTCAGCTCGATGAGAGTGGAGGCCTCGCGGCCCCAGGCGCGGAGGTTCAGCGCTTCGGCGCGTCCGGCGAGGGAATCTACGAACCTCCGCACCAGCGAAGCCGATTCACCCGTCCAGTAGGTGATTCGCCCGACCAGTTCGCGACGGTGCTGCCGGATGAAGGCTGCCGCCGTCGGTGCGCCCGGTCCCAGCTCGTCGTGCCGTGCCGTCTCCGGGAACAGCATCCGGAGATCGCCGTCGAACACCCGCTCGTCCTCGACGGGCAGGACCTCGTCCATGTCCTCGTAGTGGCGGGCGACGGTGTAGCGCATCGCTTCCACCGGCACGTCGTCGTCTGCAGGCTCGGGGACCGGCGGCAGCTCGTCTCCTATCTCGCGCATCACCCGATCCACGTACTCCAGCTTCGCGAGCGCGCCCCAGCCCTGATAGGCCTCGCGCCAGTCGAGACCGGGCGTGAGCCAGACGGCAAAAGTCTCGGCGAAGTCCTCGTCCGGGTGCTTCTGCGCGTACCACGCGAGGATGTGCCGCACGTGATCGCGCGAGAAGGGATCGGCGGCGTAGCGCTCGCGGTACGGCCGCGAATACGAGCCGAACGTCTCATGCCAGTCGGCACGCTCGTGCAGCCGGTATGCGTAGTTGAAAGCGTGCCCCGCTTCGTGCCGCAGGAACCGGATGATGTCCGACTCGTCCTCGATCCCGAGCGCAAAATCCTCCTCTATGCGCGACAGGTGCGGGCTGGCCAGGTAGAACGGGACGCCGATGAGCGGCGTGCCTTCCGGACATCCCCACTCATCGCTGAGATAGACCGGCGGCCGGAAGCGGAGACCCGCGGCTTCGAGCTCCCTGTACAGCTGCTCGGTGAGAGTCTCCACGGACGTGCCCTTCACGGAGAGCCCGAGGTCGGATATCCGCTGGCCGAGCAGCCTTTCTCGTTCCTCGTCCCAGTCGAGTTGATCGGTCACGACGGGTCCTTGAGCAATGACCGCACCCGGCTGAACCGGCCCGAAAGGAAAACGCCCCGCCGTGAGGCGAGGCGTTGCTCGACGCGGGCCCTGAGGCCCACACCACCTGCGTCGGTCAGGCCGCCTTTGTCGTCGTGACCCGGGGGGCTGGCTCGGGGGCGGGGCCCCACACATACCTGCTGAATCGCGGCACAGGCTCCTCGCGCGACCCGCGGGAGATGATTATTCCGATCGGTTCCTTTTCCTCTGACTTGACTCGTGCCACGGACGTGCCTCTCTAATGAATGATGAGCCGCTCCCCTGCGGCGCACGAAAAGGCACGGGCGATGCCAGCTGGACGCGTATCGCTATGTCCAGATGTGACAATGACTTAGGTTTTGCTGAGATAGGTGGCCGGATGCCTTGGAGTGTCAAACCGACACACTAATAGGTGACACCTGTGTCAGTTCGTTACGCTGCCACCTTACGTGCGACGAAGCTCCTGGTCGTGCCCGACTGCCGGTCCACCGCGATCGTCCACCCCGTGTACCGGATGCGAAGCTCCTCGACCGTCACCTGGTGGTCAGTCCCGGAGGTTTCGAAAAGGTGAACCCCGCCGTCGCGCGTCGCGCTCTGCAGGACGGCGATGACGCGGGCCCGTTCATCGACACTCAGCGACGCAAGAGATTCAGCGGCACAGATGACAGCGCTGAGTGCCACGTCCGGCTCCCATTCGCCCAGGCGGGCCACCCGGGTGCGGACGAGGGAGTTGAGGCCGGCAGGTGCGGCCGCGAACACGACCCGTTCGATCGCGTCCTCATCCGGGTTCACGGCGGTGACCGCGCAGCCGTGCGCGGCGAGGTAGAGCGCCGAGCGCTCGACTTCGCTCCCCGACACGAGCACGTGCGCTTCCGCCGCGGGACGTACCTCGCGAAGCAGCGGAGCGTCGGCGCGCAGCCCCCATCGCTCGGGCCGCTGATACTCGGTGAGAATCTTGAGCCGCTTCCGGCGCCATGACTCGTACGTCGGCAGCCCCAGGCGGCTGCGAATGAGCCGGTTCACCTCATCGCAGAGGCCGAGCTCCTCCGGTTCGTATTGCGGCTGAGACCGAAGAAGAGCGACGGCTTCGTCGGCGATCTTGAGGATCACCGTTCGAGGTACGGATTCCTTGTAACGTTCGATCTCCGCTTCGAGAAACAGCTCGTATTCGTGCTTGAGCGAGCGGAGTGCAGGTCTTGCCATTACGCTGCCGGGGTGACGACCGGCGAAAGGTAGGCAAACCCGCCGACCGGTCAAGAATTGTTTTCCGCTTTCAGTCGAGTGCCTGAAGAAGTGCGCCCTTGAGGTAGCCGCTCTCCGGAATCGTCAGGATTTCTGGATGATCGACTGGCTGCCCTGTCACGGCCCGCACGGCGATGCGACGGCGCGAATCCGCTGCTGCTTCGGCAAGCATTCGGACAAACAGCTCGCGCGACAGATGGAAGCTGCAGCTGGCGGTGAACAGCAGGCCCCCCGGTGCCAGCAGTCGCATTCCGCTGAGGTTTATCTCCCTGTACCCGCGCAAAGCACCCGGAAGCGCCGTTTTCGTCTTGGCGAATGCCGGTGGATCGAGGACTATCGTGTCGTAACGCGCGCCCGCTGCAACACGGTCGCGGAGAAACTGGAAGACATCGGCCTCGACAGTATCGATGTTGTCGAAGCCGTTCAGCCCGGCGTTGACCCTGGCGCGCGCGAGCGCTGCGGCCGAGGCATCCACCGCGGTAACGCGCGATGCTCCCTGGGCGAGGTGAAGGGCAAAGGAACCGTGATAGCTGAAGCAGTCGAGCGCGTTTCCGTGTGCGAGACCGCCGACCAGCCTGCGATTCTCCCGCTGATCCAGAAACGCGCCCGTCTTCTGTCCGTCCCACGGGGCCGCCAGGTACCTGACGGTTCCTTCCCGCACTTCGACCTCGTTCGGGACCTCTCCATGCAGCCGCTCGACGCCTGCGGTGAGGCCTTCTTTCGCGCGGACGCCAACGTCGTTGCGGGCCAGGATTCCGCGTGGTTGCAGCTGACGCAGCAGTGCGGCGACGATGTCGCCGCGAAATGCCTCCACCCCGGCGCTGAGCAGCTGGACCACCAGGTATTCGTCGTATCGATCGCAGATGAGCGAAGGGCAGCCGTCCGCCTCGCCGTGCACGACCCTCCACGCATTCGATTCGGCCGCCAGCGGTTCCCGGCGTGCTGCTGCCTCGCCGATCCGCCGTCGCCACCACGTCTCGTTGATGACCGCGCCCGGATCCCGATCGAGGAGGCGAAGTGCGATCTCGGATCGCGGACTCCACAGCGCCCAGCCGAGGGCGACCCCGCGATGCGTCGTAACCGCAACCGCGCCGGCCGGCAGGTCGGGCCGCTCGACCACGTCGCTCCGATAGATCCAGGGATGCCCCGCTTCCCAGCGGCCCGCACCCTTCGGTGAAACGACCGCCCGCTGGCCTGGCGTCGCGCCGGGGCCGGATTCCGAAGCCATGTCCAATGCTACACGTCCGGCTGCGGTTGAGCCGGTTTCTTGCACCTTCCCCTCAGCATGATTCCGGCACTTGGCTTACTGGGCGCGGCGGCGATGGGCGCGCTGCTGCTCACGGAGCGGCGGAGGCGTGGCACGGCGGAACGCCTGGCGGCGTCCGCAATGGAGACTCTGCTCAACGCCATAGATGCCAACGACCCGGTGACTGGCGCTCACGTGCGCCGCGTCGCTGCCGTTGCGCTCGAACTGGCTCAGGCGCTCGGCCTGGACGAGCGCCAGCAGCGCACAGTCGAGCGCGTGGCGCTGTTTCACGACATCGGCAAGATTCACGAGGCGCTCTTCGACATTCTGCACGATGCAAACAGCCTCACCCGGGATGAGCGGGCCGCAGTCGCGACGCACCCGCGCCGCGGAAGCGAAGTTCTCGAGCCGCTGGAAGCGTTCTACCCGGAGCTGTGTGCCGGCGTGCTCGCGCACCACGAGCGCTGGGACGGCACCGGGTACCCGCAGGGACTGAAAGGCCGGGACATACCGCTGGCCGCGCGGATCGTCGCGCTGGCGGATTCGTTCGATGCGATCACGCACAGTCGGCGTTACAGCAGTGGACGGAGCGACGCCGCAGCCGCGGAACAGATTCTTGCCGGACGCGGGACGCAGTTCGATCCCGAGCTGGTTGATCTCTTTCTTGCTCCACCCGTGCTCGCCGAAGTGGCCCGCGCGCGCGCAGCAGCGCTCAGACCCCGCGCGAAAGGCAGCAGACGCAGGAATCGCAGGGCGAGTCCGGCGCCGGATGTCATTTTCCGATGGCGGAGCGGAGCGCCCGGGCGGCAGTCTCGGGCTCGCGCTGCAGCGCGCTGAGCACGGCTATGCCGTGTGCGCCCGCGTCCACCACCGCACGCGCGTTGGCGATCGTGATGCCGCCGATCCCCGCCCCGGGGAGCCCCGACGCCGCGATCAGTCTCGCAGCCTCGGCGGTGCCGAGCGCGCTTCCCGCATCTGTCTTGCTCGCGGTCGAGTAAACAGGCCCGACGCCCACATAGTCAGCGCCGCGCGCGTTTCCGAGCTCGTCGTCGCTGCCGACGGAGGCCCCGATGATGAATCCCTCGGGCGCGAGCGCGCGGACGCGCGCGGCTGGCAGATCGTCCGCGCCGAGGTGCACGCCCGCGGCGCCGGCAAGGATGGCGATGTCCGCACGATCGTTGACTATCACCGGGACGTTCACGCTCCTGACCATGTCACGCGCCAGCTCGAGCAAAGGGCCGCTCGCAACCTCCTTGGCCCTGAGCTGCACCATCGTCGCGCCGCCGCGGACCACGGCCCGCGCCCACTCGAGCACGGCTTCGACCGGTTCGCCCGGCTCGCCGGTAATCGCGATGAGCCGCAGCAGTGCGCTGTCCAGGTTCGCCTCAGCGCGGCGGTTCAGCCGCTGCGCGACGCGCGCTGTCCCACACCGGTCGTGACTCGCGCACAACACGCGTGTGCTCCTCGAACGTCCGCCTGAACTCGTGTCGTCCGTCGGGGAACGCTGCGAAATAGAGGAAATCGACGCCCGCCGGGTTGAGGGAGGCCCGCAGGCTCGCACCGCCGGGTGAGGAGATCGGCCCGGGGGGCAGCCCCGGGTACTTGTACGTGTTGTACGGCGAATCGATCTCGAGATCCTGGTAGGTGATCCGCGACGTGTGCTCGCCTCGCGCGTACTGCACGGTCGGGTCGGCCTGCAGCGGCATGCCGATGCGGAGCCGGTTGAGGTAAACCGCGGCGATGATCGGTCGCTCGGCGGCGATTCTGGCTTCGCGCTCCACGATCGAGGCAAGAGTGACGAGCTGATGCCTGGACAGCGACAGTGCGGTCAGACGCTCGTTCCACTCCGGCTGCCATTCACGCTCGAACCTGCGTACCATCTCGGCGACAGCCCGCGAGGCGCTCGTTCCTTCGGGGAAGGCGTACGTGTCCGGAAACAGGTACCCCTCGAGCGTAGGCATCGGGACGTCAAGCCGCCTGAGCATCGTCGTGTCGCGCGCGGCCGCGAGCACCGAGTCGGCCGGGACTTCCAGCGCGCGCGACAGCGCGGCCGCGATCTGGGCGAGCGAATAACCCTCCGGTATCGTCACCGACCGGACCAGACCCTCGCCGCCTGTGAGCGCGGCGAGCACGTCCCGCCACGGCGTTCCGCGACGAAAGAGATAGGTGCCCGGCTTCAGGCTTCGATCGCCGCCACTGAATCGAGCGAATGCACGAAACAGCGTGGGCCTGCCGATCACGCCAGCGCGCGCCAGTGAGTCTGCCGCGGCGCGGAACGTGGATCCCTCCGGCACAACCACGCGCACCGGCTGCCCGCTCGGACGGGAGAACGCGCGGGTGAGCAGCGCTCCGGCGCCGAAGATCAGCGCCAGCGCGACGATTACCGTCACGAGCGTGCCGCGCGGCTTACCTGGCAGCATTCAACACTCCCTGCAGGAGGACCGCCGCCGAGAGCGAATCAACGTCGCCGCGGCGACCGCGCGTGCTTCCACCCATCTCGCGCACCGCCCGCAGCGCCGTAGCGGTCGTGTACCGCTCATCGACCAGTTGAACAGGCATTCCCGTCCGCTCATGCAACTGGTCAGCCAGCCGCCGCACCTCGGCGGCGCGCGGCAGCTCGTTGCCTTCGCCGTCGAGCGGGAGCCCGAGCACGAAACCGGTCGCCTCCAGTTCGGTCGCGCGGCGAATCAACTCCGTGACCGGCACGCGTTTTCCCGGCCGCCGTTCGATCGCATCGACAGGGGAGGCGATCACGCCCAGCGGGTCGCTCACTGCCAGCCCGATCCGGCGCTCGCCGAAATCCACCGCCAGCAGCCGGCCGCGAACGCTCATCCTCCCTGCGCCATCAGCGTGAAGAACTCGCGGTTGTTCTTCGTCCGCTTCATCTGCTTGATGAGAAATTCCATCGCCTCCGGCCCCGGCATGTCCGCCAGAAAGTTACGGAGGAGGAAGACGCGGTTTATCTCCTCGGTCGTGAGCAGCAGCTCTTCCTTGCGCGTTCCGGAGCGCTGAATGTCCACGGCCGGGAAGACGCGGCGGTCCGCGATCTTGCGATCGAGGATCAGCTCCATGTTCCCGGTGCCCTTGAACTCCTCGAAGATGACGTCGTCCATCCGCGAGCCGGTCTCGACCAGGGCCGTGGCGATGATCGTGAGCGATCCACCGCCGTCGATGTTCCTGGCGCTGCCGAAGAACCGCTTCGGCTTCTGCAGCGCCGTCGCCTCGACGCCACCGGAAAGAATCTTGCCGGACTGCGGAGCCACGGTGTTGTGCGCGCGCGCGAACCGCGTGATGGAGTCGAGCAGGATCACGACGTCGCGCCCCCCCTCGACCAGTCGCTTCGCTTTCTCCAGCACCATCTCGGCAACGATGACGTGGCGGTCCGCCGGCTCGTCGAAAGTCGAGCTCACGACCTCGGCGCGAATCGTGGTGGCGATCATCTCTGTCACTTCTTCGGGCCGCTCGTCTATGAGCAGCACGATGATCGTGACTTCGGGATGATTCTCTGCGATTGCGTTTGCCATTTTCTCGAGCAGGATGGTCTTGCCGGCGCGTGGCGGAGCGACGATCAGCCCGCGCTGCCCCTTTCCAATCGGCGCGATGATGTCCATGACGCGCATGCTGAGGTCGCCATCGGCCGTCTCGAGCCGCAGGCGCTGATCGGGATACTGCGGGCGCAGATTGTCGAAAGGGACGCGGTCTTTGGCAAGCTCCGGGTCGCCCCCGTTGACCGTCTCGATGCGCAGCAGTGCGAGATACTTCTCCCACGGCTTCGGTGGTCGCACCTGCCCGACGACCGAATCACCCGTTCGCAGGCCGAACCGCTTGATCTGCGAAGGGGAGACGTAGATGTCATCCGGACTCGGGAGGTAATTCCAGTCCTGGCTGCGAAGAAAGCCGTACCCTTCCTGCAGCAGCTCGATCACCCCGTCCGCCTCGAGGGAGACGTTGTTCCCCAGCAGTTGCTGCTCGATGCGGAGAATGAGCTCCTGCTTCCGGAGATGCCCGGCGTTCTCGATTTCCAGTTCGTCGGCGAGCTTCTGCAGCTCCAGGACGGATTTTCGCTTGAGTTCGGCGATGTTCACTGTCTGCGGGTGTGCTGCGCGATGCGCGCTGTCGCCTTCCGCTGGTGCGGAGAGATCGGGAGGGGAGAAAAGGCCTGGCGGGCCGGGGAGGTTGAGAGCGCGGGATCTGCGGGTAGTGCTGTAAACCCGTCGCTCAGGTCGAGGCCGCCGCACCAGGCGCGTGCAGCCCCACGCGCGCGAACCTAAGGAGGCCGGGGCGGCGAGTCAAGAATTCAGAAAGTCAGATAACGCGAAGGATTCCGTTTGAGGTCTTCGATCAGGATGTCCAGCTGGGCACTGATCTCGTCGAGCTCGCGCGCAATCGCCTGATCGTGCTGCATGCGACCAGCGGTACCGCGCGCCTCCGCGAGTGCCGCGCCCACCGCGGCGCTCTCAGTTCGCGCACGCTCCAGCTCCCGCAGCAATGTCTTGTCGCGCCGGAAACGGCCGACGTTGCCGTCGTCGGAGTCGAGCAGCGCGAAAATCGTGTCGAGCGTGGCTGCGACGCTGCTGGCCCGCGCCTGCAGGGCGCCGCTGCCGACGGCGCCGACGGTGCCTCTCGAGGCCTCCAGCCGCCGCATCAGTCTGTTGGTCTGAGCGCGGAAGCGGGCAATGTCGCGCGGTCCCTCGACCCGGAGCGCTCCGAAAGTGCTTTGCGCGCTACGCACGTTGCTCATGACCGAGCGTCCCTCGCGCAGGATGCCGCCCATCTCGGCTCCCAGCGCGCCCACTCGGTCCGCTACCGTCTCCGCTGCGACCTGCGGGCCGGCATGAAGGGTGTCACCTGGCTCGAGCGGCGGCGCTCGCGTGCTCCCGGCAGCGAGCTCCACCACCGGCGCGCCGATGATCGTCCCCGAGGGATGGATGCCGGCCCAGGAGTCGCGTCGCAGAATCGGAAGTGCGCTCCGCATCAGCTCCACTTCCAGCAGCAGTCTGCGGGCAGTATCGGCGTCCGGCGGCAGGAAGGTGATGTCCTTGATGCGTCCGGCCTTCTTGCCCGACACGGTCACTTCCGTACCCCTGAGGACGCCGGTGGCGCTGGCAGCGGTCACGAAGATCGCCACCTTCGGCCCGCGGATCGCGCCGACCCGGGCGAACAGGAGCACCGCGAGCGCGACTCCCACGATCGCTGCCGCCCCGATGATTCCGAGCGTGAGGTCCCTCCAGCGGAGCGGTTTAGCCACGTGCGACCGCCGCGCGGGGTGTGGAAGCCCGGAAGGCCGTCACCGGTGTGGTCATGACGCGACCCGGCGAATGGCGCCGAATACGAGCCGTGTTCCGAATACCAGAGAAGCCAGCGGGATCCGCTCATCGTGTCCGTGCATCCTCCGCTCGTCTCCAGGCTCGAGAGGGAAGGGAAGCACGCCCAGCGCCTGCACCCCGCGGCGACGCAGGTGCGCGCTGTCAGTCGCACCGGTGGAGAGGTAAGGCGCGGTCGCAACTCCCGGGGCGAGCTCCTGTACGGTCGCCTCGATCGCGGCGAACAGCGGTGAGTTGAAGTCCGATGGCGGCGCGTCTTCACCGCGGATGGTCACCGCTATCTCGACGTTTTCATCGGCCACGGCGTCCGACAGCCGCTGGATCGTCGCATCCAGCGGCTCGCCCGGGAGAGTACGAACACACAGCACTGCCTCTGCCTCGCCCGGAATGACGTTGAACGTCGCACCGCCCCGCACGATCGTTGGCGCGATCCCCGTTCGCAGGACGGCGTCGAACGACGGGACTGCCGCCAGCACGCTACTGCCGCGCTGCGACCGCGCGGCGTCGTCCGATACGAGATCGGCCATGGCGCGGCTTTCGGTTTCGTCCGGCCACACCCGCGACAACTGCTCGAAGAACCGTCGCGTGGTGGGCAGCAGCACCACCGGCTCCCGGTGATCGCCGATTGCGGCGAGTGCCTTAGCCAGACGCACGACAGCGTTGCCGGGCAGCGGCACCGAGCCGTGTCCGGCGGGCCCCCGCGCAGTGACCGTGAGAATGTGCGAGATCTTCTCACTCGTCTGCACCGCGGTGTACAGCGGCTGTCCGTTGACGATCCTGACGCGGCCGCCCTCGTTGAGCGCAACCTCCGCGTCCAGCAGCCCGGCGTGGTTCGTGAGCAGCCACTCGATTCCGGCCTCGCCCGAGGCCTCCTCGTCCGACGTCGCAACGAACACAACGTCCCGCGACAGCTGCGGCCCGCCGGCGGCCAGTCCGCGCTGGAGCAGAAGCATCGTCACGAGATTCGCTGCGAGCATTCCCTTGTCGTCTATCGCTCCGCGCCCGTACAGGTACCCGTCGCGTACCACACCGCCGAACGGATCGACGGACCAGCGCTCACGCTCGACTCCCACCACGTCCATATGCGCGAGCAGCATGACCGGACGCTGCGCGCCGGTCCCCCGGATGCGCGCGATCACTGCACCGCGATTGGGGAACGGCTCGAAAACGCTCGTCTCGATGTCCTCCGCCAGCAGCGCGGCCTCCAGGTAGCGCGCGACCGGCAGCTCGTTTCCTGGAGGGTTGGTCGTGTCGAACCGGATGAGCTGCTGCAGGTGTCCCACGACCTCCGCCTGGACGGCATCCCAGTCGATCGCCTGTGCGGCGGATGCCCCGGCCGGAGGTCTGGCCGGACCAGTGGATCCGAGAGGCGGGGACTGTGGCATCGCTCGATAATTCTACGATGAGGGCGCGTCGGGCGGGGAAATCCTCCGGCTCGTACCTTGCTTCTGCCGGTGCAGCGCGGAGAGGTCTGCCGCCGTGCCGTGCCGACCGCCAAACCAGCCCGCGAATGAGCAGCACCATCACACAGATTTCCGCACCGGTCGCCTTCGACGCGTCCGAGCTGCGCGCGACGCGCATCCGGGCGCTTCGGGGCCCGAACTACTGGCGGCTCGCGCCGGTCATAGCCTGCGACGTGCAGCTCGGGTCCCTGGAGAACGTGACGACGCGCGAGGTCCCCGATTTCACCGCGCGGCTGATGCAGCATCTTCCGTCCCTGCGGGAGCATCCGTGCTCCCGCGGGTCCGAGGGCGGGCTTGTCGCGCGCCTGCTGGAGGGCACGCACCTGCCGCACGTGCTGGAGCACGTCTCGCTCGAGTTCCAGGCACTGGCCGGCAGCGATGTCTCTTTCGGCCGCGTGGTGCAGTCCGGCGACAGCGGAGTCTGGTGGGTGATCGTCGCCTACGAGGAGGAGGAAGTCGGACTCGAGGCGACCCGCCAGGCCGTGCACCTGGTTCGCGCCTGCATCTCCGGCGCGGAGTACGACGCGGCGCAGGTCGTTGCCGATCTGCAGGAGCTGTATGAGGACGTGCGCCTCGGGCCTTCGACCGCCGCCGTCGTCGAAGAGGCCCGCCGGCGCGACATCCCTGTCAGGCGCCTCAATTCGCGATCGCTCGTGCAACTCGGACTGGGGCGCAACCTGCGCCGAATTCAGGCGACCCTCACCGACCTCACCAGCGCGATCGCCGTCGAGATCGCGCAGGACAAGGAGGACACCAAGCGCGTCCTGAGCAACATAGGCCTGCCCGTGCCGCGCGGCGAAGTTGCCCGATCGCTCCCGGACGCGCTCGAGATCGCCGACGATATCGGTTACCCCGTGGTGCTGAAGCCGGTTGATGCGAGTCACGGTCGCGGGATCTCCGGCGCGCTCGCGGCCGCTACGGACCTGGAGCGCGCCTGGCCGGCCACGCGGGAGATCTCGCGCCGGGTCGTCGTAGAGAAGTTCCACGAGGGGCGCGATCACCGCGTGCTCGTTGTGAACGGGCGCGTGGCTGCCTGCGCCGAAAGAGTGCCCGCCGCCGTAACCGGCGATGGCCGCAGCACGGTAGCCGAGCTCATCGAGCTGGCCAACCGGGACCCGCGCCGCGGGACCGGGCACCGCAAGGTGCTCACGCGCCTCGCCGCTGACGCCCGCACCGTGGAGCACCTCGGCCGCCGCGGCTACACCCTCGCCACTGTCCCAGCGGCCGGTGAGCTGGTCACGCTGCGCAGCACGGCGAATCTCTCGACTGGCGGCACGTCCATCGACCGGACCGAAGAGATGCATCCGGACAACATCACCGCCTGTGAGATGGCGGCGGGCATCGTCGGCCTCGACGTGGCTGGCATTGACGTGCTCACACCCGACATCTCCAAGCCGTTCCGTGAGAATGGCGCGGTGATTCTGGAGGTGAACGCGGCGCCCGGCATCCGGATGCACACGCATCCAGGTGAAGGGCGGGCACGCAATGCGGGCGCGCCCATACTCGACATGCTCTATCCGCCGGGCAGCGAGACGACGATACCGATCATCGCCGTCACCGGCACGAACGGAAAGACGACGACAGTCCGGCTCATCGCCCACCTGTTCCGGAATACCGGTCATCGCGTTGGATTCACGACGACGGACGGCGTTTACATCCAGAACAGGCTGGTGATGGAAGGGGACATGACCGGCCCCTTCTCGGCCAACATCATCCTGTCGAATCCCACGATCGACGTCGCCATCCTGGAGACGGCCCGGGGAGGAATCCTCCGGGCGGGGCTTGGCTTCGACGAGTGCGACGTGGGTGTCGTGCTCAACGTTACGGCCGACCATCTCGGGCTCCGCGGCATAACGACGCTCGAGCAGCTCGCCGACGTCAAAGCCGTGGTCCCGTCGGTTGTGCGGCGCGAGGGCTATGCCGTGCTCAACGCGGACGACCCGCTGGTTTATGCCATGCGCGACAAGTCACCGGCCGACGTCGTTCTGTTCACCATCGCGGACGCGACGGGCAATCGCCACGTCGCCGAGCACGTGACCCGCGGCGGAATAGCGGTGTGCGTTACCAACGGCGAGTTCGTGATCCGGCGCGGCAAGCTCGCGATCCCGATCGCAGCCGAGCACGAGGTGCCGCTGATGCTGGGCGGCGCAGCGCGGTTCCAGCGCGAGAACGTGCTTGCGGCCATCGGGTCCACGTACGTGCGGGGGATGCGCTACGATGACATTCGCGCGGGACTGCTGTCCTTCTTCCCGTCCGCCGCCCTGACGCCGGGCCGTCTCAACGTCATCCGGTTGAACAACGGCGCCCGGGTGCTGGTTGACTACGCTCACAATCCGGCCGCGATCGAGGGCCTCGTGGAGTTCGTGACCCAGCTCCCCGCGGGCCGGCGCATTGCCGCCGTCACGGTACCGGGCGACAGGCGGGACGAGGACATCCGCCGCGCCGCCGAGCTGTGCGCGGCGTTCGATCACGTGATCCTGAAGGAGGACTCCGATCTGCGCGGGCGCGAGCCGGGCGCCATCGCAGCGCTCATGCGCGACGCTCTCCTGTCGGCTGGAGTCTCGTCGGAGCGCGTCGAGACAATCCTGCGCGAGGAGGACGCGGTCCCCCGCGGCTTCTCCCTGCTCGGCGACGGGGACCTGTTCGTGGTCTTCGCCGAATCGGTGCCGGAAACGCTGGCGCGCGTGCGCGAGGAGGCGCGCAGGTTCGAATGACAGCGACGGCACTTCCCGATCCGTCCACGGAGATCCGCATAACCGCGCTGCACGCGACGCGCGGGCTGAACTACTGGTCGAAGCGTCCCGTCATCAGGATGGACCTGGCCGTCGGCGCGTTCGAGGAGCTTTCGTCGGCGGACGTCCCCGGGTGCACGGATGCGCTCGTCGCGGCGATGCCCGGCCTGCGCGAGCACGAGTGCAGCATCGGCTCCCGCGGCGGGTTCGTCATCCGCCTGCGCCGGGGCACGTACGCGCCACACATCATCGAGCACGTCGCGCTGGAGCTGCAGACGATGATCGGCCATGACGTAGGGTTCGGGCGAACGCGTCGTGGCGACGACGAGGATGAATACACGCTGGTCTTCGAGCACCGCCACGAGCACGTGGGACTGCGCGCGGCAGCGCTGGCACTGGAGGTGGTACAGCGCGCCTTCGCGGGGACGCTCGAATCGGTGGATACGGCGGTGCAGGAGCTGAAGGCGCTGGCCGCGACCCCCGATGCACCGCCCCTCCATCAGCGTGTGTTCTGCGGCATCAGCGGGGGGAGTGCCAGGGCTGAGACCCAGGCCGAGCTGGCAAGGCGGGTCAGCGATATGCACGTGGATCCGCTGGTGATCGACGTTTCACCTGCGTATCTCCTGCGCGCCGGATTGCCATACTCCCGTTCAGAGCTGGGCATCATACTCGATGCCGAGTTGAGCGACGTGCCGGAGCGGTATCGTGATCCCGAACGGGCCCGGCGGCTCGTCTCCACGCTTGCCGATGCGGTGCGGCGAAACGGGTTCCTCGTCTGCCCGGCCACCGAGTGGGAGATACAGGATTACGCCCGGGACGAGGATTGCCGCGTCGCGATCTTCTCCGTCGCCGACGACATCACGCGGCGCGATCAGCGGGTAGCGAGCGCTCTGGCCTTCGTTCGCGACGGCCGGATCCTCATTCAGAGCGAGGGAGAGCCTGCCGACGCAGGACCGCTTGCGACAGAGGTTCCACCGGCGGCCCAGGTCGCGGCTGCGCTTGGAGCGCACGTCGTGCGTGCCGGAACGTCACCGTGATGACCAGCCGCCGTGATGCCGCGGACGTTCCCCACGTCAACGTGCCCGCGGCGCGGCACCGGCGCGGGGCAGAGCCGAAAGGCGTCCTGGTGCTGATCGGTGGAGCCTGCACGCCGCACGGGCACGCATTGCGGGCGTTCCTCGATCTCGTGGGAGCACGGAGCGGGGGAATGATCGTCGGCTTCACGCAGGCCGCAGCGGATCCAGCGGAAAGCGCGAGAGAGTGGATTGCGGCATTCCGCTCCGTCGGCGCTCTGAACGTCGAGTTTCCCCAGTTCGAGCGGAACGATGACGGCCTCGATTTCCGCGCCGCCCGGCTTGTGCACGAGGCCGAGGGCGTCTTCCTCGGCGGAGGCGACCAGGTGAAGCTGGTTAGCGCGCTGAGCGGGACGCGTACTGGGGCCGCCATCTGCGATCGCTTTCAGCAGGGGGGCGTCGTCTGCGGAACCAGCGCCGGCGCGGCTGCGGCGAGCGAGCTGACGATGGCCGGCGGCGAAGTGGACGAGGAGGGGAACCTCGTCGAGCAGTATATCGGCCCCGGGCTGGGGCTGCTCCGATACGACGCGATCATCGACACCCATTTCTCCCAGCGCAGGCGCCTGCAGCGGCTCTTTCTGGTCGTGGCATCCAACAGGCAGCTGTTCGGAGTCGGTCTGGACGAAGACACGGCTCTCGTGGTGCGCGGGCCCATAGGCGAGGTCGTCGGGGCCGGCGGCGTGACCTTCGTGGATGGGCGCGACACCGTGAGGTTCGACAACGCCGAGGAGCTGGAGAAGGGGCGTCAGCTCACCATCAGCCACCTGCGCGTGGGCATCGTGGGGACGAAGTACCGTCTGAACCTCGAAGCGCGCGACCTGCACGAGCTGGTGACGCACGAGGGGGGCGCTGGTTCCCGCGCCGCGAGGCGGTAGCGGCTGCGCGCCATAGACGCGCGGACTGCATCACGAAGAGCGCGCGCGACAGGATTCGAACCTGTGACCTTCGGCTCCGGAGGCCGACGCTCTATCCAACTGAGCTACGCGCGCAACGGTCGCGTAACCGCAACCGAGCATTAAAGATAGCTCCCGCAGCGGCCTCGTTCAACGTGCCGTCCTGATTAACTTTGCACGATGCAGAAAACAGCACGCCCCATCACGGTCATTCCGGGCGACGGGATCGGTCCTGAAGTCGTTCATGCGGCCCTCCGCGTGGTCGAGGCCGCCGGAGTCCCCCTCGACATAGAGCGTTGCGAAGCAGGCGCGAAAGTGTTCCTGAGCGGTGACGCCACCGGCGTTCCCAGGGAGACGCGCGACTCCATCGCCCGCACCGGCGTCGTCCTCAAGGGACCGCTCGAGACGCCGATCGGATACGGCGCGAAGAGCGCGAACGTCACGCTGCGCAAGCTGTTCGAGACTTTCGGCAACATCCGGCCGGTGCGCGAGCTGCCCGGCGTTCATACGCCGTTCAGCGGGCGCGATCTCGACATCGTGATCGTTCGTGAGAACGTCGAGGATCTCTACGCCGGCGTGGAGCACATGCAGACCCCCGGTGTGGCGCAGGGTCTCAAGCTCATCTCACGGCTCGGCTGCGAGAAGATCGTTCGCCTGGCGTTCGAGTTTGCGGTGAGCGCGGGCCGATCGCACGTTCACTGCGCGACGAAGGCGAACATACTCAAGCTCACCGAGGGCATGCTGCAGCACGTGTTCGAGGAGATCGCACCCACGTATCCGGACATCGAGGCCAAGCACATTCTCGTTGACAACTGCGCACACCAGCTCGCGATGCGGCCGGAGCAGTTCGACGTGATAGTCACCACCAACATGAACGGTGACATCCTGAGCGATCTTACCTCCGGGCTCACCGGCGGGCTGGGGTTCGCGCCGTCCGCCAACATCGGCCACGATGTCGCCATCTTCGAGGCAGTGCACGGCTCGGCCCCGGACATAGCCGGCAAGTGCGTCGCCAACCCCACCGCCCTGATCCTCAGTGCAGCGATGATGCTCCGGCGGCTCGGCGAGGGCGATGCCGCGGACCTGATCGAGCAGGCGGTGGTGCACACGCTCCGCTTCGGGACACGGACCGCCGACATGGCCGGCAGCACCAGAGCGGCCTCCACCACGGAGTACACCGACGAGGTGATCGCCAACCTCGGCCAGGGCGCCCCCTCCAGGCCCCACCGCGAATACCGGCCGCTCAAGGTCCCGCCACGAACCGTGGAGGTTCAGCAGGTCGTTGTCACGGCGCGGCGGGTGGTCGGCGTGGACGTTTTCATCGAGTCCACGCTCATGCCGGCCGACCTGGGGGAGCGACTCGAAGCGGACTCTCACGAGACCCCGCTTCGGTTGCTGATGATATCCAACCGCGGCACTCTGGTTTATCCCGGCGACGGCGGACCCGTCGGGCTGGTGGATCACTACCGCTGCCGGTTCGTTGGCCGCGATCCGGGCGCTGACGTGGGCGACGAAGCCATTCTGCAGCTGCTGCGACGCGTTGGAAGCGGGCACCGCTGGATGCACATCGAGAAGCTGCAGCAGTTCGACGGCTCTGACGCCTTCAGCAAGTCTCAGGGACAAGCCTGAGAGCATGCGCGCTTGGAGCTGGCGCGCATTTGCCGAGCTATCGGCGCACGAGCTTTACTCGATCCTGCAGCTCCGCGCGCTCGTCTTCGTCGTCGAGCAGGAATGCGCGTACAACGATCTGGACGGATACGACGAGCAGGCGCTCCACCTCTTCACCCGGGATTCGGCTGGTCGCGTGATCGCCTGTCTCCGGTTGATCCCTCCCGGCGTCAAGTACGCGGAGCCCTCGCTGGGCAGGGTGGTGACCCACCCCGACGTCAGAAGAAGCGGTCTCGGGGTGGAGCTGATGCGCGAAGGGATGCGTCGCGTCGCTGAGGATTTCCCGGGCGCGGCTATACGCATCGGCGCGCAGCGGCGGCTGGAGCGTTTCTACCTGTCGCTGGGGTTCGCCACGGTCAGCCAGCCATACGACGAGGACGGCATCGAGCACGTGGAGATGCTGAGGGCAGGCTGATCCCGTTACCCTCGCATTCCATAGAGCGTCCATCCATCGGGCCGCTGCGGGTGCAGCGTGACCTGCCGACAAAGGCAAACCCGCCGAAAGGCGGCGACGCAAAGCCACGAGGCTACAGCGCGCTCATCGCGCCACGCCAGTCGGGCTACCGAAGAGGTCGAGGATGGAGCGTGCACTTTCCGGTCGCGGCGTTCGTTCCGCGGCCACCGGCGCGATGCGCCGGACGCAGATCGCGGTCTTCATGGCGGCGTCCATCGTGATTGCCGCCTGTTCGGGTGATCGGATCACCGATCCGCTGAGCCCGGACGCCTCTGCGGACGCCAAGCGCCTGCCCAAGGGAAAGACGGAGCCGGCCCCAACCGCGCCTGGCAGCGCCAATCCGCTGGCGGGGCTGGCGTTCTACCTCGACCCCAACTCCAATGCGCGGAAGCAGGCCGACGCATGGCTGTCATCCCGCCCGCTTGACGCCGCGGAGATGGAGAAGATCGCGGCCCGGCCGCAGGCGAAATGGCTGGGCAGCTGGCTGCCGGACCCGTCCAACGAGGTTTCGCGAACGGTGGCCTATGCCGCCCAGCAGGGTGCGGTGGCCGTGCTCGTGGCGTACAACATCACCCGCCTGGATTGCGGCACGAGCGGCGCCCAGAACGCGGATGCCTACAGGAACTGGATCACCCGGTTTGCGAGCGCCATCGGAAGCGCGCGGGCCGTGGTCATCCTGGAGCCGGATGCGCTGCCCGCGATGGGCTGCCTCTCTGCCGAGCTGCAGCAGGAGCGCGTCGAGTTACTGAGCTACGCAATCAGGACGCTGAAGGCCCAGCCGGGCGTCACGTTGTACGTGGACGCAGGGCACCCGGCCTGGCAGTCGGCCGCCGAGATGGCTCGCCGTCTCACCCTGGTGGGGATAGAGAATGCGGATGGCTTCTCGCTCAACGTGTCGAACTTCGTGAGCACTGAGGCGAACACCACCTACGGCGCGGACCTGTCGGCGCGCGTCGGCGGCAAGCATTTCGTGATCGACACCGGCCGGAACGGGCTCGGCCCCACCGCGGACTACCAGTGGTGCAATCCTTCGGGGCGTGCACTGGGCGTCGCGCCGGGCACGCTCACCGCCCATCGCGCTCTGGACGCGTACCTGTGGATCAAGCCGCCGGGCGAATCCGACGGGAGCTGCAATGGCGGGCCGGCGGCGGGTGCGTGGTGGCCCGAGTACGCGCTCGGACTTGCTCAACGGAGCTGACTGATCCGCTGACCGGGTTGTCCGTTATCAGCCCCGGCTAGCGTCCCTGACCGACGCGGCGCTTCGAGCGAAGCCTCTCCAGCGCCTGCCTCGCGCTGTCGCGCCACCGCGCCCCGTTGAAGTCCGGAGACACGTGCTCGTACAGCAGCCGTCCGGGATGCGGCGGATCGGTGAACAGGTAGCGCGGAGCTGCCCGGAATTTCTCCCGATCCCTGGGAAATGGCGCCAGGCACTGCTGCTGAGACGCGAAGCAGTCGTACATCTCCCGCTTGATCGTCTGCGCATCCGGCTCCAGTGCGACTGTGCGTTCCTCGACTTCGGGGAAGGGAAGGAACTCACCCAGGCGGCGGGCGCCGCCATACAGGTGATACGAAGTGAGCTCGAGGATGATCGGCGCAGGCGCGCCTTCGCGTCGCAGCACGCCACAGGCGAGATGCACCGCGAACGCCGTTGCGTCGTGATCGGTGTGGCCACCTTCATACGGGTGCGTCACCGCGACTTCAGGACGCAGTCGATCGAGCAGGTCGGCGATGCGGTACGTGATCTCGACGAGGCGGTCCGCTGCTTCGCCGTCAACTATGTCCAGGCAATGCGTCCGCTCGCGCGGCACGCCCAGCAACGCCAGAGCCGCAGACAGCTCGTCCTGCCTCGATCGCGCATATGCTTCTCTCGACGGGTAGCCCTTGCGTAGCGCGTACGCCGGGTCCCTGGGAGCACCATCAGTGACATGAACGATCACGGCTTCCGGCAGTGCGCGCAGGCGCGCTCCGGCACCGATCGCTTCGTCATCGGGATGCGCCACGATCACGGTGGTTCGTGGAGGGTTCTGCGATGCATCGAGCCCGCACAGGCGATCGAGCAGCCTGCGCACGCTGTTGCGGGATGAGACGTAACGCGCTTCACGCGGCCCCCGTATCCACAGCGCCGGGAACTCGACGGAATGCGGAAGAAGCGGGCTGATCCACGTCGCTCCCGATCTGGTGGCGATTCCGGCTGGCGCCGAGAACCCGAACGTCTGAGCTCCGGCCCCGAGCGCGAGCGCAGCATCGTCCAGAGCGAGCGGTGCGAGTGCCGGCATCAGCGCCGGCCTGATCGGTCGCGGCGCGGGGGCAGGCTGCAGCGGCAGGAGCGCGGGTGAGTCCGCGGCGGATCCGGTCGCGTCCTCGATTCTGGCGTGCGACTCGGCCGCCATCAGCAACCGGGGAGCGACAACCGACCGCTGCCATGCCGGCGCGGCCATACTGCCGCTGAATCCCTCTTCACGGCGGGGCCCGTCAGGCGGTGCCTGCGGTGACTGTGAACTTCCGAAGAAATTGTCTTTCATCGTGTCTCCGCGCCTGGCGCCGCCGTTCGCCTCGCGCTTCTCGTTAGCCCTCGGGAGGGCAATCTCCATGCCCTGTCAGACAGGGCCCGAATCTGACTCAATCACGGACGCAGCAGTGGAAGAACTACCTCGAGCTTGAAGTACGTCGCATCCTCTCCCGGGTCGTTCAGCTTCCGGCCTGCGCCCAGGGCGAGGATCGGTCCTCGCGGCCGGGTGTGCCACTCGATCACCGCCCCCGGCTGGACCATGGTGAAGTCACCATCGTTCAGGAACGCGACTTCGCCTCCCACGCGGACCTGGCCGCGCTCCGTGCTCGTCAGTCGGGTCGTCAGTCGTCCGCGGGCCCAGAGCGAGGATGAGCCGAAGTTGTAGCTGGCGATGGCCTGAGCGCCGAGCGGGCCGCCGGTTCCCCACCAGTCCACCTGGGAGCTGATCACTACGCCATCCCGACGGTCGCCAACCCCGCCGGCGATTGGCGTCGGAACGTCTCGCGACGTGAAAGCGTACCCGACGCGGAACTGTGCCGAGCCGCCGTCGAAATTGTTGCGAATGCCCGCTGACGGCCGCACCGACCACACTTCAGTCGTGCCTGTGGCCGACTCGTACGACAGCCGGTAAACCTGGATGCCGAACACCGGGGAGATTCCCGGACCGCCGAAAGGGCTCACGCTCACGCCGGCCAGCAGCAGCAGCGTCTCGTTGGTGTCGTACTCTGCCACGCCAACCGCTGTCGCCGACCACTGGGCGCGACCCGATTCCGCAGTGATGCAGATGGCTGCGCCCGTCAGCGCGATCAACCGTGTGATGTAACGTACGCTCGCGTACATAGTTCTTTCTCGGTGTAGTCTGTCCCGGACTCGAGCGGAGACTGAGAGTCCACGCCTCGGGCCCGAGTCAGAGCGGGTGCAAGTGGCGAACCAGTCGCGACTGGCCACTGCACAGCGGAGAGAAAGTGCACTGCGGGCGCTGCCGCGGGGGGTAAAAACCCCGTTACTTCAGGTTCGCCAGTAGATCCGGCGGCGCGTAAACGCCTGTACGATGACCACCACCAGGGCGGTCACGATCAGGCTGCGAAGCAGCGCCTCACCCGGGGAGCCCCGAAGCACCGGCCGGAGCGCCGGAACGAGCTCGAGCAGGGAGTTGAGCAGCACGGTGTACATCACGTACGCGATCATCGGGTTGTGCCCCACGTCGATCAGCGGCCGCGCCCATCCGGACTTCCTGAACAGGTCCACGGATATCACGAAGGCGACGAGCAGCATCGTGGTGAGTCCGGTCACCGTGAAGAAGTACGACAGCGTCTCCGGAACCTTCCTGATTCCTCCCTCCGCCGGGTCGAGGATGAGGCCTGCGAGCAGCCACACTCCTGCCCACAGGTACAGCCGTCGGACCAGATGCTCGCCCGCGCTCTTCGGCCGCAGCGTGAGGAACACACCGGCCACGCAGAGTGCTGCGACCACCTGGGTCGTGCCGAGGATCCAACGGTTGTAGAGGCCCGCGACGACGATCGGAGTCAGGGCGAAGCAGAGCAGCGCGAGTGCGCTGAGCCTGAGCCGGTTCCAGCCGCCCGTCGCCGGCTGATCGCGTGGCGCCCGCATCCATCTGAGCAGGAGATCACCGGCGATCGTTCCGGGAATGACGACGGTGAGCAGCGACAGGCTGCTGGGGCGCATGAGCCACGGTGCCGGGGAGCTCCACCACCAGTCCTGCACCCACCCCGGCGAGCGCGAGGCCAGGTACAGCGCGATCGTCAGCGCCAGAATCCCGAGCCGCGCATTGAGGTTCTCCCGCGTGAAGTACCACACGACTGACCCGGACAGCGCGGCGAAGGCTAGTCCGGCGATGATGTCATCGCGCCTCGCCGGCGAGAAAACGCTGTCGTACACCAGCGGCGAGAACGCGAGGAATGCGATTGCGGCGAGCCATGCAGCGCGGTTGAAGATCCTGAACCGCGTCTCTTTCCAGTCGGGCCTGCGGCGCACGAACGCGGCGAACATGATGACGAACCCGAGGATCGCCACGGCGCGTGCTTCCTGCGTGTAACCGATGAAGTACGTATTGGCGTGACCGATCAGCAGCGCGAACAGAAAGAGCAGCAGGAACCGCCGGAGAACCGCGAGCATCGTCGATATCTCGGTCTCGCCGCTCGCGATCCGGCGTGAGAGCGTGATAGGCAGCGCTGCCGCCATCGTGAACAGGAAGGCGGCGTAGGCGAGATCGCGCCACGAGATGCCTACTACGTCCGCGAGATTTCCAGGGGGCGGGAACTGCCGGTGATACATCCAGTCCGGAAAGTGGCTGGTGTGTATCGTGAACCCGAGCGTCATCAGGATCAGGAAGAGCCCGCGCAGGGCGTCCAGGCTGCTCGCCCTCTGCATGGTCGCTCCCTGCGCGCCGGGGTTCCACGGATCCACGGCCTGGAGCTGCGGCGGTCCCGGAGTTTTCACCGGGGCTGCGTGTGGCGTTGCCTCAGCTGCGTCCGTGACCCCGTCCGGGTGGAGGCGAACGCGCAGCGGCGGAGCTGGCTCCGCCGGAGCGCCAGGATCGCCGTGCACGGGTCCGTGAATGACGATCGGTTGCTCGTCGCTCAGCTCGGACAGCGGCGTGCCGCCGTGGAGCGGCGGCCCCGCATCCTGTGTCAGGCGACTGCTCCCGTGCCGCCCGCGCCGTCAACCTGCTTCTTCGGTTCCGGCATTTCCGTGGCCGCAGGAGGCTCGACGTTGAGCTCGACCCCCATCGCGAACAGCACAGCCATCGGTGTCTGCAGCGCGCGGACGTGCCGGATGATCCCCGATTCGGTGATCGCCGCTCCCGGTACGTCGAACCTGATTCGCGTCCCGGGTGTGAGCGGCAGGTCGCCGATGAGCTGGGCGCCGCTCGGACTTATGTCCTCGACGATGAACATCTCCGGAAGCCGGATGCGCTCGGCTCCGCCGTCCAGTTCAACGTCCACGTGCGCGGGCAGCCGCACCAGGCGGCGCCTCTCGCGGCGCGTGTTGCGCACCATTTCCGAGGCGCGCGTGACGATGTCGATGGATTGCCGGTACCGTAGACGCCACATCGGAACCGCGTGCTGAGTGCAGTGCAGTTCGATGGCGTCGCGCACCTCGATCGGCATGGTTCCGAACGCGACCCCGTGGGAGTACACGCGACCCATGCGCGTCTCCTCCTGCGAGACGTGGCGCACCTCGCCCGAGCTCCATACCCTGCCTCCGGCGAGCGGCAGCTGGATCGCCACTGCTGCGCCGGTCTCCAGTCGCTCAGTGGACCGGAAGCGCAGGCCGTACGGGTTCAGGTCCGCGGTCATCGCGGGGAAGGCGATCGCGCGACCTCCATGCTCCGCCCGTATGTGGACCGGCAGCTGGTCTATGAAGCGGTGATCGCGCCGCTGCTGCCGCATCGCGAGGCTGTGTCGCACCACGGAAGCCGCGAAATAGCAGTTCCACAGCGCCCAGAATCCGTTCAGCCAGAATGACCAGGCGCCCCAACCCGCCGAGGCGTAATTGATCCATCCGCGATGAAAGGCAATCGTCGCCCAGATGGGAGCGGCGATGCTGAGGACGAGGAGCACTAGCTGCGGCGCGTACGTCCGGAAGGGAACGTTCGTCCGACCCTTCGGCGTGACGTTGAACTTCAGCGGTTTCTTCGTGAACAGGGCGAAAGCCGCCATCATGTACGTGAAGAACCGCACCATCGTGAAGCGCTCTGAGAGCAGGATGTATCCCGTTCCCCTCGACAGGAGCTCGAAGGAGAGCACCATGAGAACCACGTACGGAATGAGACGGATCACGAACTCCGTCTCGTTCACCGAGACGGGGAGTATGCCGGTGAAGAAGTAGAACAGCGGCATCAGGTAGAACACCGCCTTCTGCCATCCCTCGAAGTACGCCGCGGTCCCGGCGAAGTAGTTGATGCGCTGGGGCAGTGTCAGATCCTTCCGCGTCAGCGGCTTGAGCTTCCGCAGGATCTGCATCGCGCCCTGGCCCCATCGCAGCCGCTGCACGTGGTATGCGCTGGCGTTTCCCGGAGCGAGGCCGTACGCGAGCGTCTCGTTGTGATACGCCGTCTTCCATCCGGCTGCGTGCAGCTGGATGGTTGTTTCCATGTCCTCGATGATCGACTGCGAGTGGAAGCCCCCGATGGCTTCGAGCGCCTCGCGCCGGATCAGGCCGCAGCTGCCGCAGAAGAACGAGGCATTCCAGTGATCCCGTCCCGGCTGGATGAGGGAGTAGAAGATCCGGTTCTCTTCCCAGAGGCGGCGCCCTTCGTCGTTGACTACGTGCGTGAAGGAGTCAACGTTGTAGAAATCCTGCGGGGTCTGAACCAGCGCCATCTTCGGGTCGCGGAAGTAGCCGAGCATCCGCTCCACGATGCTGGGCAGCGGCACGTGGTCCGAGTCCAGCTGGAGAATGAACTCGCCACTTGTCACGCTCAGGGCGAAGTTGAGGTTCCCGGCCTTCGCGTTGTTGTTCCTGACACGCCTTATGTATCCGATCCCCAGCTCGTGTGCCATGGCCCGCACTTCGTCCCGCTTGCCATCGTCCAGCATGTACGTGCGATGCGGGTAGCTGATCGCCCGCGCGCCCATCGCCGTTCGGCGGAGCACCTCCAGCGGCTCGTCGAAGCATGTGATCCAGACGTCAACCGTGCGGTTCTCGAGCGGAGGGCCCGGGTCCCTGTCCTCCAGTCGCCAGACGAGAAACACGAACAGGCACATGTTGACGTACGCCCAGGTCTCCGCCAGCATGAGCAGCAGACTCGGCGCGATCGCCTTCGCGTCGGTGTTGATCGTGCTGGTCCACCGCCAGTAGATCCAGTACGTGCCGTACACGATGGCGATGACGGCCACGGTGTGGATCAGGTGCTCCCGCCACGCCGCGACCTGAGGCGTGACCTTTCGTCCTGCCTCACCGGAAGGCTGCAACCCTGTTTCGGCTCTTTCGCTCACTTCCACGCGGTCCCGGGCAACGGTGCTTCGTACGGCTGTACTGCGTGCGCCCTACAGTGGGGTATCGGGTAGCGAATGTCCACATCTGCAGCGTTGATGCCCAGTGGCGTGCCCCCGGGCCGAGCGTGCCCAGGCGTACATCCGGGCCGGGTCTGGCTCTCCTGCATGGGGATCGTAATCGTCATCGCCGCATGCTCTCCCTCGAGCGAGCGGTCGGATGCCAGCCTGATCGAATCGGGGGTCCTGGCCGTTCTCGCACCCGCCGAGCCCGCGCGCGCGCCGCTCGCTGAGGCGGAGCGCCGATTCTACGTGGATGCAGCAGAGGCAGCATGGAGCTACCTGGACGCCAACTACCAGGAAGCGACGGGCCTGGTGAACGCGACGCCTGACTGGCAGTACACGACGATCTGGGATGTCGGCGCGCAACTGCTGGCCTTTCTGGCCGCGAAGGAGCTGGGGCTGCTCGCGCCGGAAGAGTACGCCCGGCGCACCTCCACGACGCTCGGCACGCTGGAGCGAATGGAATTGTTTCGCGGTATCGTCTTCAACAAGACGTACTCCACCCGTGACGCGTCGATGGGCGACGGCTCGCGGCAGGCGACCGGCTGGTCCGCCACCGATCTCGGACGGCTGCTTGTCGCACTCAGGATCGTAGCGACGCGCGAGCCCGTGTTCGCTGCCGCCGCCGAGCGGATTGTCCGCCGCATCAGGATGGACGACGTCGTCCGCGGCGGCTACGTGCATGGTCAGCTCATCGGCAGCAGCGGCGCGCCCTGGACGTTTCAGGAAGGGCGGATCGGTTACGAGCAGTATGTGGCCACGGGGTTCCAGCTCTGGGGAGCACGAGTGGAGAACGCGCTCGATCTCGGTCGAAACGGCGAGCCCGTCGATGTGCTCGGTGTGCGGCTGCTCCGCGATCGCCGCGGCCAGGACCGCCTCGTCAGCGAGCCCTTCATCCTGCTCGGAATCGAGCTTGGCATCCGGGACGACGTGCGCCAGCTGGCGGCAGCTGTGCTCGCTGCGCAGAAGGCGCGCTACGACTCCACCGGGCAGATCACGATCGCAAGCGAGGATGCGGTCGGGGTACCGCCGCACTACTTCTATTACTACTGCGTGTACTGCAACCGCCAGCCGTTCGTGATCGACGCCGCTCTGCCGGAGCGCGACCTGAACGTTCCCCGCTGGGTGAGCACCAAGGGCGCTTTCGGCTGGCATGCGCTCATGCCGAGCGACTACACCCGGGCCGCGCTGGACTACGTGCGCCGTGCGCGTCACCCCACTCGCGGGTGGGCCTCCGGCATCTACGAGGAGAGCGGCGCGACGACCGCGACCTACGACATCAACACGGCGTCGGTGATCCTCGAGGTCGCGGCGTTCCAGCTTCGCGGCTGGCGCCCGCTGATCGAGCAACCGGCCCTGCCAGTGGTCGAGCAGGCGGCGATCGAGGAACCGGCTGCCGCCAGCGGCGAGCCGCCAGCGGAACCGGCGACGCCCTGAAGCTGCGGCCTACGCCGCGGGCAACCGCTGATTCGAGCGGCGCGAGGCCGCCGGCACGTACAGGTCCTCGCGCGTGAGCGGGATGCGCGAGCGACCGGAGGCGTCGGGCCTGGCGAGCAGAGTCTGGATGATGTTGATGCGCGCGCTCGCGAACCCTGCCGCTCCCGTGGACATGTACAGTCGCCAGACGCGGTAGGTGTGCTCGCCCACGAGCTGCCTTGCTTTCTGCTCGTTCGCCTCGAGACGGCGCAGCCAGTGCCGTAACGTCAGCGCGTAATGCTCGCGCAGGCTCTCCACGTCGCGCAGCTCGAACCCCACGCTCTCGGCGCTGCCAATGACATGGGCAGCGGGCACCAGCCGGGCGTCGGGAAACACGTACTTCTCGATGAACTCGTTCCTGCGCCAGAGGCGGTCGCTCACCCGCTTGCGCAGCGTGGTGGGACGCGCACGGCCGAGGCTGACCTCGCAGTGGTTGAGGAACAGTCCGCCGGGCTCCAGCACACGGTACGCGGCCGCGAAATAGCCTGGCTGGGCATCGGCGGCTACGTGCTCGGTCACCCCGACGGCGACGATCTTGTCGTATCGGGCAGGCGGGCCGAGGTCCCGGTAGTCGCGAACCTCGACGCGACACGACCGGCCCAGCCCCTCGGCCGCGATGCGTGACTGTGCGTATTCGGCCTGTGCTTCGCTCAATGTGATTCCGTGCGCTGTCACGCCGTAACGGGACGCCGCATAGCGGACCAGGCCGCCCCAGCCGCAGCCGATGTCGAGCAGGCGTTCACCAGGCTGCAGTCGCAGCTTGCGGCAGATGAGCTCGAGCTTGTCCAGTTGCGCTTCCTCCAGCGATTCAGATCCCGTCCTGAAGTACGCGCACGTGTACAGCATCTCGCTGTCGAGCCACAGCGCATAGAAGGCGTTTCCCACGTCGTAGTGGTGCTGAATCGCTGCCGAGTCCCCCCGGCGAGCGGCCGCGTTGCCGTCTTCGGGACGAACGAACCGCAGCGATCTGATGTCCGCCGCCGAGGCCTTCGGCAGTTTCATGATCACGGGAACCAGACGGGCGAGCGATGCAGCGCGGGTGATCCGTTTCCCGATCTCGTCCCCCAGTCCGACGGCGGCCTCGAGATCGCCATCCACGTCGATCCGGCCGGAGACAAAGCTCTCGACGATCGACACTTCGCTCGGCGGCAGCAGCATCATCCGCAGGGCCGCAGGATCGCGGATCACCACGGTGAACGCGGGTGGGCTGCGGTCTCCCCGCTCGATCGTGCCGTCCCAGTAGCGAACATCGAAATGCCGTGCGCCGGGCTCTCCGAAGATCGCCGCGGCGACTGTCCTTGCCGTGTCCACGTGACCGCGTTCGGGGGCAGGCATGGCATCAATAGGGCGCTGAATCTCCGCGACGTCAACCTCTTTCAGAGCGCCCGGGCGCGTGCTATCGGGGGACTCCGCTTGCGCGCTTCAGTTCATCCTCTTGACCTCCTCGCGAGTGTGGCGTTCACTTGCGCTGATGCCTGATGCCGTAATGTCGTCGCCGCCGCTCATCGGCCGCACCGTCGAGCTGTCACGCTTTACCAGCATGCTGGCGGAGGTGACAGACGGTTCCGGCAGAACGACGATCCTGTTCGGCGAAGGGGGCGTCGGGAAAACGCGCTTGATCACCACCGTCGCGGAGCGCGCTTCCAAACGGGGATTCACTGTCGCTATCGGCAGAGCATATCCGGTGGAGACCGGCGTTCCCTACGCGCTGTTCGCCGACGGGCTGCTGCCGATACTGGCGCAGACCGATTCCGCGCAGCTCGCCGTGCTCACGCGCGGCGCCTCGGCCGAGCTGGCAGCTCTGTTCCCGGGTCTCGCCGCCGCGACCAATGGTGACGCGAGACAGAATGCACGGGTGGGCGGCGATCCCGCCGAGATCAAAGCCCGGCTGCTGTGGAATTTTTCACAGTTCCTGACGCGTGTCACTGCGCGGCAGCCGCTGCTCCTGGTGCTGGAGAATCTCCAGTGGGCGGATGCGTCTTCGCTCGAGCTGTTTCACTTCGTCGCTCGCCAGATACCGTCCGGGGCAAGAGTGGCGCTCGTCGGTACGTACAACGAAGCGGAGCGCGAGGGGAATCCGATCCTGCGCACGACGGAGCAGTCGCTGCTCCGCCTCGGCGTCGCCACGGTGCAGCGGCTCGAGCCCCTCAACCAGACCGAAGTCAGGCAGCTCGTCCAGGAGATGTTCCAGGCCGACGATGCCGCGCTCGGAAACTTCCCGGCACTGCTGTACGCCTGGACCCGCGGGAATCCGTTCTTCGTCGAGGAGACGCTCAAGGCGCTCGTGGCTCGCGGCACGCTGCACGAGCGGGACGGGCGCTGGTTCGGCTGGCAGGTGGAGACTCTGGAGCTGCCGCCGACGATCCGCGACGCGATCGCTTCCCGTCTGGATGGGCTCAGCAGCGAGGCACGTACGCTGGCGAATCTCGCCGCAGTCGTCGGAACACGAGTGACGCTGGAAGTGCTCGGCGAGGTCAGCGGACTGCCGAATCCAGCTCTCGTGCCTGCGGTCGAGGAGTTGTGCGCGGCACGCGTGCTCGAGGAGCGTCTGCACACGGACTCCCTGGGCCGTGGTTCAGCCGCTGGTACGTCCGTGGGCTACGACTTCACGCATCCTCTGCTGCAACAGGTGCTGTACGGATCTCTCGGTCATGCCCGGGCCAGTCTCATGCACGCCACGGTAGCCGAGTCGCTGGAGTCGCACTACGGGATGCGCGCGCTGGAGCACGCCGACGAGCTCGCGTTTCACTTTGCGCGCGCGCACGCCCACACGCTCGAGCCCAAGGCGGTCAGGTATCTCTCGGCGGCGGGACGCGCAGCCCTGCGTAAGCACGCCAACCGCGAAGCGGCCGAGTATCTCTCGCGCGCGCTGGATCACATCGACCGGATCCCTGAGGATGACGGGGGTGAGGGGCTGGAGGTGCTCGTCAGTCTTGCGCGGGCGCGTCAGCGTCTGGGCGAGTATGAATCCGCGCTCGCGTTGTGGCAGCGGGCGCTGGACGCCGCGACGGCTCTCGGTTCCGACCCGCTCGAGATCGCTCGGATCCGGTATCGAATGGGACTGGCACTGTACTGGAGCGGGGCATACGACCAGGCGCTGGAGCAGTACGCCGCTACTCTGGACACCGTGAGCGCGACGCCGGCCGCCGAGATCGCCGTGCAGGTGCGGCTCGCGCGCGGGATCTGCCTGCAGGACATCGGTAAGCTCGGGGACGCGGCTGCGGAGGTGCACGGCGCCCTCGCCATCGCCAGCGAGACCGGCAACCCGGGGCTCCAGGCGCGCGTGCATCGCGCGCTCCTGCTGATGTATGCGTGGAGCGGGTCGGCGGAGCTCGCTCACGAGCACGGTCTGCGCGCCATCGAGCTCGCGACGGCTGCGGAGCAGCCCACGCTGCTGTGGTCGGGGCACTGGGGGATGGCCATGCTGGCCGGAATCTCCAGTGACGCGCGTGGGGTGGTGGATCACCTTGCAGCCGCGGAGCGTGTCGCCACCGAGCTGCGCTCGCCGCTGCTGCCGCTGTGGACCGCCGAGCTCGCCATACAGTACGCGGCGAGCGTCGGCGACTGGGAATCCGGCATCGCCACCGGCGAGCGAACCATCACGCTCGCCCGCGCGCTCGGCCAGCGTACTCTCCTCCCCAGGCTTCTGGTATGGACGGGGCTCATCTACCTCGAGCGGGGAGAGCCGTTGCGGGCGAAGGAGATGTTCGACGAGGCCTGGCAGGTTTCCGGCGGCGGCCGTGAAGGCGACCGGCCAGTGGACGTTCCCTCCGTCGTGCCTGCGCACCTGGGACTTGCGGCATTTCATCTCTCCACCGGGAACTTCCGTGAAGCGGTGAACGTCGGCGAGGCCGGGCTTGCGCTCGCGGACCGTGCCGGGCACCGCGTGTGGTCGGTCCAGTGGCTTCTTCCGCTGGTGATGGAGGCACGGCTGTGGGCGCTCGATTTCCCCGAGGCCGCCGCACACGCTCGCCGGCTGCGCGATGACGCGGAAAGGTTCAGGCACCGCCTCGGGCTCGCGTGCGCGAGCGCGTGCGAAGGACTTCTGCTCCTGCACCACACGAAGGAGCGGCACGATGCAGTCCGCGTCCTGCGGGCTGCCGCCGAGCAGCTGGAAGCGATCCCTTACCCCTACACGGCGGCCCGCATCCGTCGCGAAGTCGCCCGTGCGCTGTCCCAGTCCGGCGATCGTGACGAAGCCATCGGCGAGCTGCGCAGAGCGCACGACGTCTTCGCCCGGCTGGGCGCGACCGCCGAGCTGGCTAAGACCAGAGAAGAGCTGCGCAGCCTCGGCGTCCGTCCTCCCGTGAAAGTGATGGGCGCCGGTGGCGCGGGATTGACCGGCCGCGAGCTGGAGATCGCGCGGATGGTTGCCCAGCGGAAGGCGAACAAGGAGATCGGCGCCGCGCTGAAGATCTCCGCGCGCACGGTGAGCACTCACCTTTCGAACATCTTCAGCAAGATCGGGGTGGATTCGCGCGGGGCTCTCGCCGACTACGTCAGGGAGAAAGGGCTGCTCGAGGAATAGCAGCGGCAGGTGACGTGCCGCCGCACAGGACCTCCACATGGTGCAGGAACCCCTGCAGGGCCACGTCGTCGCGTGCCCACCCGTGCAGGCTGCTGTCCCGGTTCGCAGCGTCGCGCAACAGGTCTGCCCGCCGGAGAGCGCGGGCGCCTGCGTCCGGGTTGGATGCAACGTGCAGTCCGATCAGGTCGCTCACGATCCGCGCGTGCCGCACCTCGTCGGCTGCGATGAACGAGAGCAGTTCGGCGAGCACCGGCTCCTCCGTCCGGGCGCACAGGTGGCGGAGGTGGGCGGAGGCCATGTGCTGGGTGAGAAGACAGGCCACGAGCGCCGAGGTCGAGTCCTCGAGCTGAAGCGCAGGCTCGGTGGTCGCGGCACGCGCGTCCGCCAGCTCCTCGTCCGAGAGCGCCGGCGTGAACTCCACCGTATCCAGGTAGGTGCGCAGAGCGTGGAAATGCTTGAGGCCGTCGTGCAGATCGAGCGTCAGCACGGCACAGGCGTGCACGTCGCGGATGACTGCCTGCAGCATGCGGGCGACAGCCGCGGTCTGGGCCGAGAGCTGACGCGCGGCGCTCCGCACAGCTCGCAGCACTTCCGGCTGCCGCCGCGCCCGTTGAACGTCAATGTCGCCCCAGCGAATGTCGGTGGTCAGAGACCAGCGCCCCCGGTCGGCCGCGGCGGAATGGCGGGCATACAATGGCGCAACACGCGTGGCCTGAATCATCGGAATCGTCCCAGAGAGTGTGAGACGAATCTGCAGCACAGCCCCCCGGGACTCGATCGGGATTGATACGTAGCGGGCGGGCACGACTTACGTAGCTACGAAGCGACTGGATGCCGCTTGCGCGTGATGGTTGATCCCCTCCGGTCAGCGTCCGGGCGCCGTCTCCGCCGTGAGGTCGAGGCCAATGTAGAAATTGCGTCCGGGGCCCGGCTCGAAATACCTGCCGCCCGCCGCGTTGACGACGACCGAGGAGTTGTACTTCCGGTCGAGCACATTCTCGACCCCCACGAAAGGAGCGCCGGCCATGCGTGACCAGCGCAACTTCGTCAGCCCGGCGCGGGCACCATGAGTCGCGTAGGCACCGGAGTGAGCGGTGTTCGCATCGTTCGTCGGGACTTTTCCCTGGTATCGGGTCTCGAGGTCCAGGAACCCGTGGCGCGAGCCGATCCTCACAAGCGATTCGACCCGATGAGGCGCGACTCCCGGCACTCGCTTCCGCTCGAAGGAAGTGCCATCCACGACATAATTCCGGTAGCGCGCGTCGGTCCACGTGTACGCCACTCGCGCATCCCCCCATGCGCCGAGCCGGCCGGCGATGAGCAATTCCGCGCCCTGATGTCTCGCCGTCGCGGCATTCCTGTAGAACTGCCGGCCTGGCGCGGCTGGAACTTCGAACGGTACCAGCGCGCCGGTCACTCTGGACTGGTACAGCGCGGCCTGGTAGTACACTCGTCGGGCGACCCCGTTGACGCCGGCCTCGACAGAGCGTGTCTTCTGCGGCTCGAGTGCAGGATTGAACCCGCCGGCGCCGTCCGGCCTGTTTGCCAGCTCCGTGGTCGTGGGCGTCTCGAACGCCGTCCCGGCGTTCAGGAACACGCGCGTCTCACCGACTGCGCGAACGGAAACGCCCACTGAAGGATTCCACGAGCGCATGCGGCGCTCTCCGGAATCATCGGGGTTGGCCGCGCCTACGAGCCGGTCCGCCACGGAGAAGGTCGTGACATCACCGCGCAGCCCGACCTGAAGGAGCGTGCGGTCCGTAACCTTGCTGCGTGTGCTCACGAAGAGCGCGTTTGACCGGACCCGCTCTGCCTGGTCCAGCGTGAGCTCGCCGGGCGCTCCGGAGACGTTCGCATAGTTCAGTCGGTCGTCCTGCTGAACCGCTGTCTCCAATCCCGCGTCCCACGCCAGCCGCGCCGATTCGGCTTTCGCCGTGCCCAGGCTG
>DASUUI010000077.1:0-12963 GCA_036374155.1 Gemmatimonadaceae bacterium
CGGGATGGCTGCGACGCCCTCCAGCAGGAACGGGACGAGCGTGGCGCCGGTCTCCCGCGCGATCGACGGATACATGTCGCGGAAGCGGGCCGTGTAATCGGCGCCAAAGTTGGGCGGCGCCTCCATCTGCACCAGGAACACCCGGGCTGCGGGCTGCACGCGCATGATCCGCTGCACGATCGCGGTGATGTTGGCCCGCGTGGCGTCGATGTTCAATGCGCGCAGCCCATCGTTGGCGCCGGTTTCGATGACGACAACGTCCGCGGGAGAGCGAAGCACCCACTCGACGCGCCGCAGCGCGCCAGCCGAAGTCTCACCGCTCAGCCCGGCGTTGACGACTCTGACCGGAAGGTCGTCGGCAGCAGCCAGCCGCTGCACGGCAGCGGGAAAGGCACGCTGAGGCGCGAGACCATATCCAGCAGTGAGACTGGTCCCGATGAAGACGACGGTCGGCGTATCTGCTGGGGCAACCGCGCGAGCGGTTGCCGCTTCCTCGCGCGGAATCGCGGATTCTTCGCCATCGGCGCCGTACGGCTGCCGTGAGTCTGCGTCGCTGCCCATCTTTTCACGCTCGACGCACGCCGCGGAAATCAGCAGCGCCAGAACCGGTAACAGTCTCATGCTCGAAGCGAAGAACCTCACGAAGGAGTTCGACAGCGGCGGGCGTCCCCTGCTCGCGCTGCGTGACGTGACCTTCACAATATCGCAGGGGGACTTCGTCGCGATCGTGGGCCCGTCGGGAAGCGGCAAGACCACCCTGCTGGGGCTGCTCGCTGGTCTCGATACCCCGACGCGGGGCGACGTGATCCTCGACGGCGTGGAACTGAGCCGGTTGAGCGAGGATGAGCGCGCAAAGCTCCGTGGCCAGAAGGTCGGCTTCATGTTCCAGAACTTTCAGCTGATCCCGTCGCTCACGGCGCTGGAGAACGTGCAGGTGCCGCTCGAGCTCGCGCCGCGCAACGGACGCAGCGCGGCCGAGCCGCGGGCGCGGGACGTCCTGGCACGCGTCGGCCTGGGCGATCGGGCGCACCACTTCCCCACCCAGCTGTCCGGCGGAGAGCAGCAGCGTGTCGCGCTGGCGCGCGCCTTCGTCAATGAGCCGCGCATCCTGTTCGCAGACGAGCCGACCGGCAACCTCGACGGACGAACCGGCGAGCGGATCATCGAGCTGATCGAGTCGCTCAACCGGGAGGCGGGGGTCACCATTGTGCTCGTGACGCACGAGGCGCGCGTGGCGAACCGCGCGGGGAGAATGATCCGCCTCGCGGACGGGGCCGTGGTCGAGGACGTAGCCACCACACAGGGCGACACCGCCGGCCTCACGTGAGCTGGCGGACGCTTGGATCGCTGGCGTGGCGGGAGAGCCGCTCCGCCAGAAGGCGGCTGCTGCTCGCGACCTCCTCGATAACACTGGGCGTCGCCGCGCTGGTCGCGATCGACTCCTTTGCGGCCAACGTGAGCCGCTCCGTGCGCGAGCAGTCGCGCACGATACTCGGCGGGGACGTGGCGCTCGGATCCCGACGCGGCCTCAGCGACACGGTGACCGCACTGCTCGACTCGCTGGAGCGCGAAGGGCACGTGATAGCGCGAGAGACGGCATTCCCGGCGATGGCCGTGCTGCCACGCTCCGGTGCGACGCGGCTCTCGCAGGTGCGCGCGGTCAGCGACTCGTTCCCGCTGTATGGCGACATCACGACGGAGCCTGCGGGCCGCTGGCGGCTGCTGCGAACAGAAGCGGCGGCGATCGTGGACCCGGGTCTGCTGATCGCGCTCGATGCGTCGGTGGGCGACACCGTGGCGATCGGGCTGGGCCGGTTCGTCATTGCCGCTACGGTCAGGGACGCGCCCGGCGTTCCGGAGTTCGCGCAGGTGATCGGGCCGCGGGTGTTCATCCCCGCGCGCTACGCGCCCGAGACGCAGCTGCTGGTGTTCGGCAGCACGTCGCAGCACGAAGCGTTCATCCGTACGACGGGCAACCCCACGGACCTCGCGCGCGATCTGCGCGCGCGGCTGCGCGCCGAGGGGGTGCGCGTGCGAAGCGCGGAGGACGCCGAGCGCGGGCTCACCGAGGCCATAGATCAGCTGCGGCAGTTCGTCGGCATCGTGGGAATGGTCGCGCTGCTGCTCGGCGGGCTCGGCGTCGCCAGCGGCGTGCACGCCTTCGTCGCACGGAAGATCGACACGGCGGCGGTGCTGCGGTGCCTGGGCGCGAGCAGCCGCCAGGTGCTGGCGATGTACGTGTCGCAGGCAGCGGTGATGGGCGTGATCGGCGCGGCGATAGGAGCGCTGCTGGGCGTCGCGGTTCAGCTCGCCCTTCCCGGCCTGGCAGCGGGGCTGCTGCCGGTGGACGTGACACCGCGGCCGGAGCCCCGTGCAATCCTGCTGGGGCTCGGAGTCGGAGCCTGGGTCGCGCTCATATTCGCGCTGCGGCCGCTGCTCGCCCTGCGGCACGTCTCGCCGCTGCAGACTCTCAGGCGCGACGTGGACTCCCGGGTCCTGCGCATGGGCCGTGATCCGGCGGGGATCGTCGTCACGCTCACCATCATCGCGAGCGTGCTCGGGATCGCGTTCGCCCGAACCTCTGAGCCACGGGCCGCGCTGGCGATGGCGGGAGGTACCGCGGCGGCCATCGCCCTGCTGATGGCGAGCGCGTGGCTGCTCTCCTGGCTCGCGCGCCGGTTCGTGCGCGCCCGGTGGCCGTACGTGGTGCGGCAGGGACTATCCAACCTGTACAGGCCGGGGAACCAGACGCGCGCGGTCATGCTCGCGCTCGGCTTCGGCGCGTTTCTGGTGACAACGCTCCAGGTGGTGCAGACCAGCGTGCTGCGGCGGTTCGATTTCGCGGCGGCCGCGTCGCGGGCCAACACGGTCTTCTTCGACGTTCAGGAGGACCAGATCAGCGGGCTCGATTCGCTGGTTCGGGCGAGCGGTGCCGAGGTGCTTCAATCGGTGCCGATCGTAACCATGCGTATAGCGAGCGTCGGCGAGCGGCGCGCGAGAGAGATGCTGGCGGACACCAACCGCGCACCCGGGCAGGGGCGCTGGGCGCTGCGCTGGGAGTACAGGTCCACATACCGGGACTCGACCACGGCGGGAGAGCGGGTAGTCGAGGGAGAATGGTTCAGCGCAACCCCGCCCGCCGACGGCATCGCGGAGCTCTCGCTGGAGCAGGACATTGCGCGCGACCTGCGCGTCAAGGTCGGCGACGTGATCGTGTGGGATGTGCAGGGGGTGGAGATCCCGGCCCGCGTCACCAGCCTGCGCGAGGTCACCTGGGCGCGATTCGAGCCGAACTTCTTCGCGGTGTTCAGGCCCGGTGCGCTCGACGACGCTCCGAAGCAGTTCGTGATGGTCGGGCGCACGGCCGGTCAGTCGGCCACCGCAACGCTGCAGCGGGCCGTGGTCGCGCGCTACCCGAACATCTCGAGCATCGACCTGTCACTGATACGCGAGACAGTTGACCGCATAGTCGGGCGCGTCTCGGCGGCGATCCGCTTTCTGGCCGTGCTCGGGCTGGTGATGGGGATACCCGTGATGCTGAGCGCGATCGCGGCCACCCGCCGCGAGCGGGTGCGCGAGGCCGTGCTGCTGAAGACGCTGGGCGCAACACGCGGAGTGGTCGCCCGGATCATGGCGGCCGAGTATTTCGCGCTGGGCCTGCTCGGCAGTCTGACCGGCGTGCTGCTCGCGACCGCGGCGGCGTGGGGTCTCGTGCACTTCGTGTTCGAGCTGCCGTTCGCTGCCGCGCTGGTGTGGCCCGCGGCGATCGTGCTGGCGATGACTGTGCTGACGGTGGTGATCGGCATGCTGGGAGCGCGGGAAGTATTCGCGCGAACTCCGATGGAAGCGCTGCGAGACAACTGATACGCTGTCGTCGCCGCCCGATGGTGCCGGCGCTAGCTCTTGTGCCTGAACGTGATTCGGCCGCGGGTGAGGTCGTACGGGGAAACCTCGACCGTCACGCGGTCGCCCTGCAGCACGCGGATGCGGAACCGCCGCATGTTGCCGGCGAGAGTCGAGAGCACTTCGTGCCCGGTATTGACCGCAACGCGGAAAGTCGCGTTGGGGAGCACCTCGACGACGGTGCCTTCCAGTTGGATTGCGTCCTGTTTAGCCACAGACCAAGAATAATGCGCGCGCAGGGTTTCCGGCGTCAAATGGCTCGATGCCCGCGTGCGCGGGTATATTGGGGACGTCCGCTCCGTCCAACGCGGGAGAAGCGATGACCGCCGTACACGAGCCGCAGGCAGGCCCCGCAGGCCTTACGACGACCAAGGCGCCGTTCATTGAGCAGGCGCAGGGGCGCGGTGAGCTCTACATCCACCAGCCGTACGAGCTGTACAGCGAGGCCAACCACGACGCGTGGCGCCGGCTCTACGCCCGCATGCACGACCGGTGGCTGAAGTACGCCAATCGCCGCTTCCTCCAGGGGCTGGAGACGCTGTGCCTCACGCCTGAGAAAGTCCCGAAGCTGGATGACGTGAACCGGTTCATGGCACCGCGAACGGGGTTCAGGGCCAAGCCGGTGAGCGGCTACGTGCCGGCGTTTCTGTTCTTCGACTGCCTCCGCCGGCGCGAGTTCCCGACGACGATCACCATCCGGGACGGCGCGACGCTCGATTATCTCCCCGAGCCGGACATCTTCCACGACATCGCCGGCCACGTGCCGATGCACACCGACCCGGCGTTCGCCGACACGCTCGTGCGGTTCGGCGAGGCGGCGCACACGGCTGTCGAGCTGGTGCGCGACGTGAAGGACCCGGACGAGAAGGTCCGGCGCACGACGAGCATCATGAAGGCCATGGCGCGGTTCTTCTGGTTCACGATCGAGTTCGGGCTGATGCGGGAGGACGGAAAGCTCAAGGCGTACGGCAGTGGGCTGCTGTCCTCATACGGCGAGCTCGAGCACAGCATCGAGTCCCCCGAAGTGCAGCGGTTCCCGATTCAGCTGGAATGGGTCATCAACCAGTACTTCGAGATCCACCACTACCAGCCGCTCCTGTTCACCGTGGATTCATTCGAGCACCTGTTCGACCTGGTCGGTGAGCTGGAGAGGTGGATGAAAGACGGGAAGCTCAACAACGTGTCGCCCGGCGAGCCGGAGATGAGCGAGAGCGACGTGCGGAGCTTCATCGAGGCGACGGTATAGGACCCCCACCCGGCAGGCGCATCCCGTGCATCACCCGTCACCTGGCCGCGGCACATGCGGTGCAGGGTGAAACTGCACCTCTGACCCGCCCGTAGGCTCCGAATGCAGCAGACCGACAACGCCGCCGCGCCAGCCGCCCCGCAGGCGCCTCCTCCGCCGCCGGGCCCCGGAGTACCGACAGCGGTCGTAAGCCCGGAAGGGCAACTCACCCTGCAGAACCTGCCGTCGACGGTACAGGAGGTGGAAGGCCTCCACGCCCGTCGCAGCCTTCTGCGCGACCAGCTGGTGCGCGCCACGAACAGGCGGGAGGAGCTTGTCGCCCAGATGAGCACCCCGATGAGCGACGACGTCCGCGCCGGAATGCAGCAGCGGCTCACGCTGCTCGATCAGCGCATTCTGGAGATCGAGCGGGATCAGGCGGCGACCGAGCAACTGCTCAGTAACGCGCCGCCGGAGTTGCTCGCCATGACGGAATCCTCACCCAGTCCGGGTGGCATGATGGGCGAAGACGAGGCGGTTGCGCTGGCGTTCTTCACTTTCGGGCTGGGACTGGCGCTCGCGGTGATCGTTGGCCGGTGGCGCCGACGGCGCGCGCTGCGCCGTGGGGGAGCGACCCCGATCCCGGCCGTCCACGACCGCCGGCTCGATCAGCTGACGCAGGCCGTTGACGCGATCGCCGAAGAAGTGGAGCGCATCGGAGAGGGCCAGCGGTTCGTGACCCAGCTGCTGTCGGAGCGGCGCCCTGCCCCGGCGCTCGGGGAAGAGGCGCGCCGGCCGTAACGACCCCCCCACCGAACGCTACCCCCCCTTCGAGTCGGGCTCGAGCTTGGCGTCGTCGGGATCGAGCTTCAGCGCCGCTGAATTGAGGCAGTAGCGCAACCCCGTGGGCTCCGGACCATCGGGGAAGACGTGGCCCAGGTGCGCTTCGCAGCTGGCGCACATGACCTCCGTGCGTCGCATGCCGTGGCTCGCGTCCATCTCGGTCCTGATCCTGTCCGAAGCCATCGGCTCGTAGAAGCTCGGCCAGCCGGTGCCTGAGTCGAACTTCGCCTCCGACCGGAACAGCGGCGTATCGCAGCAGATGCAGCGGTAAGTGCCCGGATCCTTGGTGTCCCAGTACTTGCCGGTGAATGCCCGCTCGGTCCCCTTCTCTCTGGTGACATGGTATTGCTCTGGGGTGAGCCGGTCCCTGAGATCGGAACGATCCGAATCTTCGTCGCGCATGTATGGCTCCGCGTCGTATTTTGAACGTCGTCGCTGATCCGGGGACCGGCGGGCCCCCGGTGTCCAGCACCCACGAAGTAATAACCAAAGCCACTCGGTAGTCGCAGCGGCGATTCCGGACATCTTCGATGGCCTACGTCGGTCAGAACGTCGAGCGGAAGGACAGCCAGGCGAAAGTGACCGGCGCCGCGATCTACGCCGACGACCTCACGTTCCCGGGAATGCTGTACGGGCGCACGATAAGGTCGGAGATCGCCGCGGGACGGATCACGGGAATAAGCCACGACCTGGAGCGCGACGGGTTCACCGTGGTCACGGCCGCCGACATCCCGGGGCGCAACGCGATCGAGCTGATCGAGTACGACCAGCCGTGCCTCGCGACCGACAGGGTGAACCACGTCGCGGAGCCGATCCTGCTCATCGCTCACCCCGACCGCGCGGCTCTGTGGAAGGCGCAGGTGGACGTCTCCTGCGAGCCGGAGGATCCGCTGTTCGATCCCCGGCTGTCGCAGCGCGTGTTCAAGCACGTGCGCATCACGAAAGGCGACCTCGACGGTGGATTCGCGGCCGCCGACGTAGTGGTGGAAGGCGAGTACCGCACCGGTCACCAGGAGCACATCTACATCGAGACCAACGGCGTCATCGCAGTCCCGGAGAACGGCGGCATAACGCTGTACGGCTCGATGCAATGCCCGTTCTACGTGCACAAGGCGCTGCAATGTCTGCTTGACTGGCCGGACGAGCGCGTGCGCGTGGTACAGACCGAAACGGGCGGAGGCTTTGGCGGCAAGGAGGAATATCCCTCGATGATCGCGGCGCACGCCGCGCTGCTGGCGCTCAAGTCGCAGCGGCCGGTGAAGCTGATCTACGACCGGGTCGAGGACATGCTGGCGACCACCAAGCGGCACCCGTCCATCGTCCGGCACCGCACCGGCGTGACCCGCGACGGCCGCATCACCGCGATGGATATAGACATCCTGATGGACGGCGGCGCGTACGTCACCCTGAGCCCGGTGGTGCTGTCGCGCGGCGCGATTCACTCCACGGGACCGTACCGCTGCGACAACGTGCGCATCAGCGGACGGACGGTGTTCACCAACACCCCGCCGAACGGCGCGTTCCGCGGCTTCGGCGCGCCGCAGACGCAGTTCGCCGCCGAAGTGCACATGGAACGCATCGCCGAGATGCTGCGAATGAGCTCGGTGGACCTGCGCCGGCGGAATGCGCTCCGCCCGGGCGACACGACCGCGACCGGTCAGCTCCTGAAGGACGACTGCAGCGCGCTGGAGGTGCTCGAGCGCGCACTCGCCCGGTCGGACTACGAGGCGAAGCGCGCCGCGTACCGCGGCACCGGGCGCGGCGTCGGCCTCGCCCTGTTCTTTCACGGCGCCGGATTCACCGGCGGCGGCGAGGTGCGTCTCGCCTCCCGCGCCGCAGTGGAGCTCACCCGTACGGGCGCGCGCGTCCTCGTCGGCAGCACCGAGATCGGACAGGGCACGCGCACCATGCACGCCCAGATCGTCGCCGACGCACTCGGCCTGCCTTTCGACGCGATCGACGTCTCGCCGGCGGACACCGCAGCCGTGCCTGACAGCGGACCCACTGTTGCCTCGCGCACCTGCATGGTCGTCGGCCGGATACTGCAGCGCTGCGCCGAGGAGATACGCGAGCGGCTCGGCGAGCTGACGCCGGCGCAGTACATCGACGCGCATGGGCCGCTGGTGGTCGTGAAGGAGTATGAGGGACCCAGTGGCATCGTGTGGGACGATGACACGTACCGCGGCGATGCATACGCGGCCTACGCCTGGGCGTGCGACGTTGCCGAAGTCGAGATCGACCCCGATTCGTTCGCGGTCCGGCCGCTGCGCATCACCGCCGTGCAGGACATCGGCAAGGCGATCCATCCGATACTCGTCGCCGGCCAGATAGAAGGCGGAACCGCGCAGGGGGTCGGCTACGCGCTCATCGAGCACGTCGTCATGCGCGACGGCGCGATGGCCAACGCCACCCTCACCAACTACACGATCCCGACGACGCTGGACACGCCCGTCATAGACGTCGAGATCGTGGAGCGCCCCTGCGACTACGGCCCGTTCGGTGCCAAGGGAGTCGGCGAGCTTCCGATAGATGGTCCCGCGCCCGCGATCGTCAACGCGATTCGGCACGCCGGTTACGACGTGCGTGACATACCGGTGCTGCCTGAGCACGTGGAGACCCTGGAATGCGCTTCACGCTGAACGGGAGGCCGGTGGACGTAGCTGCGCCGCCCATGGCGCGGCTGCTCGACGTGCTGCGCCAAGAGTGCGGGCTCACCGGCACCAAGGAAGGGTGCGGCGAGGGCGAGTGCGGCGCGTGCACTGTGCTGGTGGACGGCGAGCCTGTCTGCGCCTGCCTCGTTCCCGTGGCGCAGGTCGCGGACTGCGAGGTGCTGACGATCGAGGGGCTCGGCGGCGATCACGTGATGCAGCATGCCTTCGTGGCGGAAGGCGCGGCGCAGTGCGGCATCTGCACCCCGGGAATGCTGCTGACCGCGCTGACGATCCCGCCGGGAGCATCCATCGAGGAAGTGCGCGCAACGCTCGCGGGCAATCTGTGCCGGTGCACGGGGTACGAGGCGATCTATCGCGCCGTGATGCGGGTCGTGACCCCCGCCCTGCAGCCGACAGGGAAGTTCAAGGCGATCAGTCGCGAATGAGGTCGGACGTAAGCAGGTTGGAACTGCTGCAGCCGCGCACGGTTGACGAGGCGCTGCTGATGCTGCGGGAGAACCCCGGAGTTACGCCGGTGGCCGGGGCGACAGACCTGTACGTGGCGCTGAACTTCGGCACACTGGAGGGGACGCGCTTTCTGGACCTCTGGGGCCTGGACGAGCTGAGACAGATCCGCGAGGCAGACGGCGTCCTTCGCGTCGGCGCGCTCGCGAGCTACGGCGAGATAATCAGGTCGAGGGCCGTGCGGGCGCGGCTGCCGATGCTCGTCGCGGCCGCACGCGAGATCGGTGGCGTGCAGATCCAGAATCGGGGCACACTCGGCGGAAACATCGCCAACGGCTCCCCGGCCGGCGATTCGCTCCCCGTCCTGCTCGCGGCAGACGCGACGGTAGTGCTGCGAAGCGCGGCGGGTGAGCGGCGCGTCCTGCTCGTGGACTTCTACATCGGATATCGCAAATCGGTCATCCGCCCGGACGAGATCATCGTGGCGGTGGACGTGCCACGCACGGAAGGCACGCAGTGGTTCCGCAAGATCGGCACGCGCGCGGCGCAGGCGATCTCGAAAGTCGTGATGGCCGGTGTGCGCGGCGAGACCGTCCGCCTGGCAATCGGGAGCATGGCTGCCGTCCCCCTGCGGCTGAAACGGACCGAGGAAGCACTGTCGGGTGGGGCCGGTATCGAGCGTGCCCGGGCAGAGCTGGACGCCGAGATATCGCCGATTGACGACCTGCGCTCGACAGAGCGGTACCGACGGAGGGTCGCCGGCAACCTTCTCGAGCGATTCTGGCGCGAGACTACGAGCGGATGAGTGCTGCGCTCCAGGTGCTCCGCAGCGAACGGGTGATCACGCCGCGCGGCGAGATCCCCGCTACGGTCCACGTGAGTGAGGGCCGGATCGCCGCGGTGAGCGATTACGACGACTTCGCGGCCGGGGCGAATCGAGTGGAACTGGGCGCCACGGCGCTTCTCCCTGGGTTCGTGGACTCGCACGTTCATATCAACGAGCCCGGGCGCACGGAATGGGAAGGTTTCGCGACTGCGACGCGTGCTGCGGCGGCTGGCGGCATCACGACCGTGGTGGACATGCCGCTCAACAGCGTACCGGCAACCACGACCGTAGCGGCTCTTCAGGCGAAGCTCAACGCAGCGGCCTCCCAGCTGTCAGTGGACGTCGCGTTCTGGGGTGGCGTCGTCCCCGGCAATCTCGACGAGCTCCGCCCTCTGCACGAGGCAGGCGTCGCCGGTTTCAAGTGCTTCCTGGCGCCGTCCGGGGTGGATGAGTTTCCACACGTCACGCTCGCGGAAGCGGAGACGGCGATGCGCGTGCTCGCGCCGCTGGACACTCCACTGCTCGTGCACGCCGAAGATCCGGCAGTCCTCGCGCACGCGGCGCGAGGGGACGACGCGACTGCAGTGGACAGAGCGGATTGCCGCACCTGGGAACTGAGCCGGCCGCCTTCCGCCGAGCTGGAGGCGATACGGGGCGCGATCGCCGCGGCCGAGCGCACCGGCGCGCGCGTGCACATCGTGCACGTCTCGACTGTGGAGGGGCTGGAGGCGATACGCGACGCGCGCGGTCGCGGCGCGCGTGTGAGCGGCGAGACCTGCCCGCACTACCTCTGGTTCGCGTCGGAAGGTGTCCCCCGCGGCGGCACACAGTGGAAGTGCGCACCGCCGATCCGCGGCGTCAGTCACCGGCAGCGGCTCCGTGCCGCACTGAGCGACGGGCTCGTGGACCTGATAGCGTCCGATCACTCACCGGCTCCGCCCGCAATGAAATGCGGCGACGGCGACTTCTTCCGCGCGTGGGGCGGCATCGCGTCACTGCAGATCGCGCCCCTGGTCGCGTGGACGGTCGCCGCCGCCGAGCTGTGCACGCTGTCTGACCTCTCCCGCTGGTTGAGCGCCGCGCCCGCCACGCTGGCGGGCCTCGCCAACAGCAAGGGCCGCATTGCACCGGGAATGGACGCGGACCTCGTCGCCTTCGACCCGGAGGGCGAACAGACGGTGGTGGCGGAGCATCTCCACCACAGGCACAAGCTCACGCCGTATGACGGCGCGGTGCTGCGCGGCCGCGTGCTCCAGACCTGGCTGCGCGGCGATCTGGTTTTCGACCGTGGCGCCTTCCCTGCCGCACACCGGGGTCGCGCACTGCTGCGGGGACGATCGTGAGCGTTGCGTCCAGCCTGATCAACCTTGCGTCGGAGCGACTCGGTGCGCGGGCCGTTGCCGCGAACGACGATTTCTTCGCGGAGAAGGAGAACCTCGTCAGGGACGCCGAGCCGATCGCGAACACCGAGTACACCGACCGCGGCAAGTGGATGGACGGGTGGGAGACGCGGCGCCGGAGAGAGCCGGGCCACGACTGGTGCGTCGTACGCCTCGGCGCGCGCGGAGTCGTCCGGCAGATCGTGGTGGATACCGCCCACTTCAAGGGCAACCATCCGCCGGAGTGCTCGGTGGATGTGCTCGATGCGGAGCGTGTCACAGTGCCGGATCCCGATGCGCCATGGCGTCCGCTGCTTGAGCGCTCGCCGCTGCTTCCGGATTCAAAGAACGAGTTCACGGTTCCCGATGCCGCTCCTGCGACGCACCTGCGACTCAACATTTACCCGGACGGCGGCGTCGCGCGACTGCGCGCGCTCGGCGACGTCGTGCCTGACCTCGAGCGGCTTCGCGGTGAAAGCGAGGTGAATCTGGCGGCAATCGAGCATGGTGCCGTCGTCGTGCTCGCCAGCGACATGTTTTTCGGCGATCGGCAGAATCTGATCATGCCCGGCCGCGCGCAGTCCATGCACGACGGCTGGGAAACACGGAGACGGCGGGACGCGGGCAACGACTGGGCGATCGTGCGGCTGCCAGGGCCCGCAACGGTGCACCGTATCGAGGTGGACACGTCGCACTTCAAGGGGAACGCCCCCGGAAGCTGCTCGGTGGACGGGATCATGGCGCCGGTTGCCGCGCCGGAAATTCTTCAGGGCGCAAGCGGATGGACACCGGTCGTGGCGCAGACCCCGCTCGAACCCCACCGGAATCACGTGCTGCAGAAGGAGATTGTCAGCATGGGTCCGTTCAGCCACGTTCGACTGAACATCTACCCCGACGGCGGGGTGAGCCGCCTGCTCGTGTGGGGGAAGCTCGTTTGACGGCTGCATCGGTTCGCGGGACACCGGCTGAAAGCGATGCGGACCGCCCGGCGCGCGACGGTGCGGCAGGAGGCCTTCGCGCACTCAACGCACTCGGCCGGTCGGAAGCGGAGGCAGCGCTGCTGCGCTGTTGCGGCTCCATGCGCTGGGCGCGCCTGATGGCCGCGCTGCGGCCGTACTGCACGACGACCGCTCTCACCGACGCCGCCGCTGACGTGTGGCGCGCGCTCGCACCGCAGGACTGGCTGCAGGCGTTCGAGGCTCATCCGCGGATCGGGGCGTCGCTCACCGCGCCCGGCTCGCGCGCCGCCACGTGGTCCACGAACGAACAGGCGGGCGCTGCGGCAGCTGCCGCTGACGAGAAGCGGGAGCTCGAGCGGCTCAACGACGAGTACGAGGCGCGTTTCGGACACCGTTTCATCGTCTGCGCCAGCGGCCTCTCAGCCGATGAGATGTTGTCCCGGCTTAGGAGCCGCATGATTGGCTCCGCGGCGGACGAGCTTGCGACCGCGGCCGCGGAGCAGGCGAAGATCACCGGGCTTCGACTTCACAAACTGCTGGCAGAACTGGCGGAGGCCTGACCGATGAGTGGAATCACGACGCACGTGCTCGATCTCTCCCGCGGCAGGCCCGCTGCCGGGCTGCGCGTAGTACTTGGCCGGACGGGCGAGCAGGCCAACGGCGCGCCGGTGCTGGCGGAGGCGTTCACGGACGACGACGGCAGGGTGCGCGA
>DASUUI010000078.1:0-2407 GCA_036374155.1 Gemmatimonadaceae bacterium
CGCAACGACATCGCCGTACTGCTTCGTCAGCTGCTCGAACTCGATCACGTGAGCGTCCGCGTTCGGGTGCGCGCGAAAGGGCCGCACGCCCCGTCGCCAGGATCGCTGATGGTAGGACACCGCCCAAGCTGTCGTCAGTGACGCCATACGGCAACGACTGCGCCGCAGCCGTTCGTGGCGCGTCGACGCGCGCACGCGCACACACCGGATCGCAGCACTGCCACCTCCGGAAAATGAATCAGCATGAATCGAAATTGTCGTGTGCGGTTACGCGTGGCCCGGATGTGCGGAACGCCGCCGCGGCTGAAACAAAATTCGAAAAATGGAAACAAAAATGTTTCGGACAGGTGGCGTGCCTGGCGTTGTCGGTGTGCGTTCGCTGGCGACCGATGTGCTTGTGCTTTTTGCTACTTGGAAAGTTTTCAACGATGCGGGGCATAGCGGTTGCCCGTGCTTGGCCCGCCGGAGGGGCGTGTACCGTACCCCTACCGCAACCCACTCATCAGTTCCACGGACGCGGCCCGTGACGGGCCGAAGGGAGCAGCCATGCTGACACTGTTCGGGAAGTTCTGGAACGAGGATGCCGGGCAGGGGCTCACCGAGTACGCCCTGATCCTGGCGCTCGTGTCCATCGGGCTCATCGCCATCCTGGTCATCTTCCGCGACGCGATCGGCGGCATCTTCGCGCGCATTGCGCAGGTTCTCCAGGGCGCGCCGTCCGAGGGCTACAGCCCCTGATGCTGCGGCGTCAGCCGGGTGTCAGGCGCCGCCGCAAGGCGTCGCCTGACGCACCCGGCGCGCCGGGTATCGCCTGACTTCACCTCCTCCAACCAGGGACCGGGCTCGATGATGACGAATCTGCTGGGCGCACCCGGACCCCTCACGGCAGTCCTGGCCGCGATGCTGGTGCTCGCGGTCTGGTTCGACGTGAGGCAGCGGAGGATTCCCAACTGGTTGACCGTGGGAGGCGCCCTGACCGCGCTCGTCCTCAGAACGTTCATCGGGCTGGATGCGTTGTGGAGCGGACTGGGAGGCGGAGCCGTCGGTCTCTCACTCGGGATGCTGCTCTTCGCCCTCGGCGCGATGGGGGCAGGAGACGGCAAGCTGCTCGCGGCGGTCGGAGCCTGTCTGGGTCTGACCGTTTTCGTGCAGGCGCTCCCGCTGATCGCAATTGCCGGCGGTGTCCTGGCGCTGGTCGTGACGACCGTGAACGGAACGCTGTTTCCGACACTCCTCCGATTTCGTGAGCTCGTCTTCCACTTCCTGACTCTCGGCCGACTCGGCGAGCGGCGCACGCTCGCCATGCCGGGCGCGGTCACCATCCCGTACGGCGTCGCCGTCGCCGCGGGTGCCGTGTGGGGCTGGCTGGTGTGGGGGGTGTCGCTGTGAGCCGACGTCATGCTCGCTGGTGGCGGCGCGACGACGGGCAGGCGCTCGTCGAGTTCGCTCTCGTCGTGCCCATCCTGCTGCTGCTGATCGTAGGACTCGCGGAGTTCTCGCGCGCCTGGAACGCGAAGCAGGTGCTGACGGACGCAGCGCGCGAGGCGCTCCGTAGCTCCGTCGTCGCGAATCCGGGCTTCACGTACGACGCCATGCTGAACCTGATCGACCAGGCCCTGCTCCGTGCGTCTCTCGACCCGGAGCGTGTCGAGGTGTCAGTGGAAAACTGGAAGGCTGGAAGCGGTACGCCGGCTCGAGTCCAGCTCGACTACCGCTATGAGCTCAGCTTCTTCGGGCCCCTCGCCGGCTGGGCGACGGGCGACCAGACCCTGACGCTGTCGACCTCCTTTGTCATGCGCAACGAGTGATCGGGCTGTCCCATGAGAATGTCGCGTTACGGATGGTTGATGACCGGCGCCACCGCCTCCGGGATCCTCGCCGGATACGTAGCCCTGGTCTACGTCAGTGAACAGCCGGCACCGCTCGAAGCGGCGATGGTCACGTCGCGCACCGCAGTGGTGGCCAACCGCGATCTTCCGGCCGGGTCGATCATCCGGCGGGAGGACGTCAAGGCCGTGAGCTGGCCGGGATCCGCAGTGCCCGAGGGCTACGCGGCGGATGTCGCCGAGGTCGTGGGCCGCGGCGTGGTCGCGGACGTGAGAGAGAACGAGCCGCTGCTCGACTCGAAGCTGGCGCAGCGCGAAGCAGGCGGTGGGCTGCCCATCACGATCCCCACAGGCATGCGTGCAGTGTCCGTGCGCGTCGACGAGGTCGTCGGTGTGGCGGGCTTCGTTCTGCCAGGAACGCGCGTGGACGTTCTCGCGACGGTCATGCCCGGCACGGACCGGGCGCAGATCACGACGCGAATCATCCTGCAGAACGTCCGCGCGCTGGCCGCCGATCAGCAGCACCAGCAGGACGTCGAAGGCGAGCCCAAGTACGTCACGGTCGTGACGCTCCTGCTGAC
>DASUUI010000079.1:0-4922 GCA_036374155.1 Gemmatimonadaceae bacterium
GCGCGCGTGCCTGGCGCAGAAGCGGCAGCGCGGCGACCGGATCGCCCAGCTTCACGCTCAGCATCCCGAGATTGTTGAGCGCGTTGCCTTCGGCGCGGGCGTCACCGAGCGACTTGCCTGCAGTCCCCAACTGCTCGAATCCGGCGCGTGCGCGATCGAAGTCTCCGAGCTGCGTGTATACGAGCCCGAGGTTGCCGGCGGCGCGGGAGACGCCCTGAGTATCGGACTGTGCCTGCGCCGATCGCATCGCGGCCTCGAACAGCGTTCCAGCCTCGACGAGCCGTCCCTCGCTCAGGGCGAGCAGGCCGAGCGCATTCTCGGAGCGGGACATCTCCGTCTCCATGCGCAGCGTGCGCTTCAGGGCAAGAGAACGCTCGCCGAGCGTGCGGGCCTGCTGGTACTCACCAAGGCGCCAGGAAACGAGGCCCAGCCACATGAGGATCCGCGCCTCCGTGGCCGAGTCTGCCGCAGCGGTTGCGGCAGCGAGTGAATCCGACCATAACCGGCGCGCCTGCTGGTAATCCCCGGCGAAGTACAGCGACTCTGCCGGCGTGCGGCTGGCGGCGACCGAGGTCTCCACTGCGGGGCTATCGGGCGCCGCGTTGCGCGCATCGCTGCAGCCGCACAGGACCAGTGCGGCGAGCCCGCACGTCAGCGCACGATGACGAATTCGCGTACCCCGGTCGTTGCCGCCCGTCCCGTCGAGCGTAAAGCGTCCACGTACCAGAACACCGGGCCCGCCTCACGAAACACGCTGTCAGGAACGGCCACTGTCGTATCGCCGGTCTCGGACGACCAGAGAATGGTGCCGTCCGGTGTGCTCAGCGTAAGCCGGTACTCGGCGTCCGGCTCGAGCGGACGCCATGCCAGTACGACGCTGTCAGCCGCGAGCGTGTCACCCGACGCGGGATGCAGTGGAGCGATGCCACGTTCAGCAGCCGGTGGAGCTGTTGCTTCGCGCAGCTGAGGAGTGCCGGGAGATTCCGGCGGTCCGCTGCGTCCCACGACCAGAATGAGCGCGGCCGCAGCGGCCGTCCCGACGACACCGTAGAACGCAAGGCGGCTACGGCGAGGCGGAGCATGCTCCTGAGTGATGCGCTTTGCACTCAGCATGTCGGCGCGGCATGCGTCGCAGATCTCGAGGTGGCTTTCCACCGTCGCACGCTCCGCTGCTTCGAGGGCGTGGTCGATGTAGCCCGCGAGCTGGTCCGCGCTCAGGTGGGGCATGTCGCAGCCCCTTGCGTGGTCGGCCAAGAATTTCCCTGTTCGCTGTCCACCAGTTCAACGGAACCGAATCGCACAATTCCGAAGACTCGTCCCCGCGATGCGGACCAGGTCATGGGACCGAACTCTCCACGCCGCGTCGCTCCAGCTCGCGACGCAGCAGCCCGCAGACGTGCGTGATCCGGCGGTACACGTGCAGGTGTGACGGCCACTGCTGGAGCCTGGCGATCTCCTGGGCAGACAGCTTGTCAACGTATCGGTATGTGAGTAACAGGCGGTCCCGGTGGTCGAGGGTCCCAAGCGCCTGTTCGAGCGCCTGCTTGAGCTCGAACTGGCGCACTTGGTGTTCCGGAGTCGCCCCGCTCTCCGCCGCGATCGAGTCGAGGTCCACCTCCTCTGCCGCGAGCTCCGCGAGCCTCCGTCGCGCCTGCCGCTGCAGCATCTGGTCGGAATCGTCCTCCGCCGGAGCACGCCCGTGCAAGCTCCTGTCGTGGTCAATGCAGAGCCGTCGCGCTACCAGGACCAGCCACGTCGTGAACTGCGCATGCGGGCGATGGCGGTACTCGCGGAGGCGCCTGAAATCGTTCGCCCGCAATCCGTCGAGCATGAAGGCGTAGGCCTCCATGGTGGAGTCCTGACTGGCCGAGAGCGACCGGGCCGTGTGGAGGAGCAGCGCACTCCGCGCGGCAAGAAAGCGTTCCCATGCGCGTTCTCTGGCGGCAGCATCGGAAGCGCGCAACAGCTCTGCAAGGTCAGGCGGGAACGACTCGGCCATTTACATCTTCGCTGCGACGGATTGGCGCGCGAAGATACGACCCGACTCGGTTTTCGCAATGTTGCCGTGCGGCCGGGTCACCTCTGGCGCCATGGCGACTGACGTGGAGATTTGTGCCCGAACGGCGAACTACAGAGGCTGTGGCCAGAACGTCCACCACCATCGTCACAGACCCGACCGCACGCATCGAGACACTCGACGTGCTGCGCGGCCTTGCGCTGTTCGGGATGATCGTGGTGCACTTCCATCAGCGGTTTCGGGTGGACGGCCCCACGCCGAACGCATGGCCGGGTGAATGGCTCATCGGGTGGGTCGTGTGGTGGGGCCTCGAGGACAAGGCAGCGGCGATCTTCGCCTTTCTCTTCGGCGTCGGCTTCGCCATCCTGCTGCGCCGCGCGTCTGCCGCCGGCCGTCCGCTGGCCATGCCGTACCTCCGCCGCCTGCTGGCGCTTGCAGTCGCCGGTGTTCTGGTCGAAGCGCTGACGAGCTTCGCCATACTCATCCAGCTGGCATTGTGGGGACTGCCGCTGCTCGTCGTTCGGAACTGGTCCACCCGTACACTGCTCGTCCTCGTCGGCGTGGCGGCCCTCGCGGAGCCGCTTTTCCACCTCGGCCGGGCGGTGAACGAGGTGCTCGATCCGGTCACGGCAGCTGCCACTCAGGAGGGAGCGCGGGCCGCTGCAGCGCAGGCGCAGACCTACGCCGCAGAAGTCATGCAGCGGCTTGGCCGGATGCAGCGCCGTTACGTCACGTGGCGCGCGCTGATCCCCGGAGTGACGTTCACGCTGTTCCTGGTCGGGCTGCTGGCCGTACGGCACGGCGTGCTGGACGCCCCTCGCCGGCACGTCCGGCTCATCCTGAGCGCGATGGTGTTTGGTCTCGCGTCCTGGCTGGTCTTCTGGCTGGTGCTGCCCCGGATGCCGGAAGCGTGGTACGGCTGGAACGACAACGCATGGCCTATCCGGTACGGACTGGGGATCGTGGCCAATCAATGGCTCGCGTTCACCTACATGGGCGCCGTGATCCTGCTGCTCGCCTATCGGCCTGCGTGGACAAGACGACTCGACGCTTTCGGCGTCGCCGGCCGCATGGCTTTCACCAACTACGTGCTGCAGGCGGCGGTCGTCTATTACCTGTCGTCCCGCTTCGGGCTGGGGCTGCGGTTGCGCCCTTACCTGTACGTGGGCGGGGCCGTGGTGCTGTTCACGCTGCTCGCGCTTTTCAGCCGGCTATGGCTGGCGCGGTTCGCGTATGGTCCACTGGAGTGGGGGTGGCGGGCGCTGACCTACCTGCAGCTGCCGCAGGCCCGCCGTACCGCACTGGCAGCGGCGGCGCCCGCAGCGCCCTGATCCGTTCAGGTCAGACTCTTCGCAGTATCTCCGCATCTCTGCCGAGCTCCGCGCGGAAATCGGGGTGCGCGATGGAGATGAGAGCCTGGGCGCGCTCACGGAGAGACAGTCCATGCAGGTTGACCGCGCCGTGCTCGGTGACCACCCAGTGAACGTGCCCCCGTGTCGTGACCACACCGGCGCCGGGAGTCAGCTCATAAACGATTCGTGACAAGGTGCCGTTCTTCGCGGTCGAAGGAAGCGCGATGACCGGTTTGCCGCCGCGCGACCGGGCAGCGCCGCGGATGAAATCCATCTGCCCACCGATGCCGGAGTAGATCCGGTGTCCGATCGAATCGGCGCAGACCTGCCCGGTGAGGTCTATCTGTATGGCGGCGTTGATCGCCGTCACCCGCGGGTTGGCCGCGATGATCGCCGTGTCGTTGGTCCGGTCGCAGCCGTGGAACTCCACGAGCGGATTGTCGTCCACGAAGTCGAAGAGGCGGCGGGTCCCCATGACGAAGCTGGTGACGGTCCGCCCGCGATGCACCTGCTTGAACCGGTTGGTGACCACCCCGCCCTCGATGAGGTCCACCAGCCGGTCGCTGAACATCTCGGTGTGCACTCCGAGATCGTGCCTGCTGCCAAGCCGCGAAAGGACAGCGTCGGGAATCCCGCCGATCCCCATCTGCAGAGTGGCGCGATCCTCCACGAGATCGGCGACGATCTCGCCGATGCGGCCGATTTCAGGTGACTCCGACCCGGCGTGGTGCTCGTGCAGCGGACGATCGGTCAATATCTGTGCATCGATCCGGTCCAGCGGCACGGCTGTGTTGCCGTGCGTGCGCGGCATCTGCTGGTTGATCTCGGCAATCACGAATCGCGCGCTGTCGATGGCGGCACGTGCCGCGTCCGCCGAAGTGCCCAGCGAGCAGAAGCCGTGACGGTCCGGCGGCGACAGCTGGACGATCGCGACGTCGAGGGGGAGCCGGCCGCTGCTGAAAAGGCCCGGAACGTCCGACAGGAAGATCGGCACGAAATCAGCGCGGCCGTCCTCGACAGGCTCGCGCATGGCCGGACCGTTGAAAAAGGAGACGGAGCGGAAACAGCCCCGACACTCGGGCGCGGTCCACGGCGCTGGCCCGTCCACGTGCAGGTGGTACAGGCGCACGTCCGCGAGGTCGCGGCGCGCGGCCAGCGCTTCGAGCAGCGGAGTGGGCGTGGCAGCCGCGCCGTGCACGAAGACGCGCATGCCGCTGGTGACCAGCGACACTGCGTCCGCCGCGGACACGGCGCGGACTGGATTGGAAGAGCTCAGGTCGGTTGCTGGATAGCCGGCTGCCGCATTCTCCGCCGCAGGTGATTGTGTGCCGCTACTGAACCGTGATCGTGGCCTGCATTCCCATCTGGCGGTGGTTGCCGCGCGAGTCCACGATGGGGCAGTAGAGAGTGTACGTCCCCGGCGTCAGGTTGACCGTGACGGTCCCTGTGCCGCCCGCCGGGATGTTTCCCGACTGCCACTCATCGGATCCACGCTGTACCTCGAGCGCGTGCTGGTTCTGCCCTTCGTTCATCACATGGAAGGTCACCGCCCC
>DASUUI010000080.1:0-6191 GCA_036374155.1 Gemmatimonadaceae bacterium
CTGGTGTACCCGAACGCAATCACCCAGGCCGACTTCGAGGGTTGGGTGCAGGAGCGGGCGACGTTCATGCCGCGTGAGTTCGACAGCAGGTACCGCACCTTCCTCGCGATGAATGATCCGGGGGAGGCGCCCGTCCACAGCGCGGTGCTGGTCGCGCCGATGGGGAGCGGGACGTACGTGTATGCGACGCTTGCGCTGTTCCGGCAGTTCACGGAGGGAGTGCCCGGCGCCGCGCGGATCTTCCTCAACCTGCTCGCCCCGCCGCCGCGATGAGCCGGGTTGTGCTCATAGCGGGCCTGTGTCTCGCTGTGCTCGCGTGCAGCGGTGACGGTCGCACGGTGCTCACAGTGTATTCCCCGCATGGCAAGGACCTGCTGTCGTACGTGGAGACGGAGTTCGAGCGGGCGAACCCCGACGTTGACGTGCAGTGGATGGACATGGGCTCGCAGGAAGTGCTCGACCGCATTCGCGCCGAGGGAGCCAACCCTCAGGCGGATATCTGGTTCGGCGCGCCCGGTGAGGCGTTCGACCGCGCGGCGGAGGAGAACCTGCTCCATCCCTACCGTCCGACGTGGGCCGACGCCATCGAGCCGGAGGGACACGGTGCGGGCGACAGCTGGTTCGCGACGTACCGCACGCCGGAGGTGATCGCGTACAACAGCGAAGCGCTCACCGCCGCGGAGGCGCCGCAGGACTGGGACGACGTGCTCGACCCGAAGTGGCGGGGCAAAGTGATAATCAGGGACCCGATCGCGTCCGGAACGATGCGCGCGATCTTCGGGGCGATCATCGCGCGCGAGATGGCCCGCACCGGCTCACCCGATGCCGGCTACGACTGGCTCCGACGGCTGGATGCGAACACGCGCGAGTACGTGCTGAACCCGACGATCCTGTACCAGAAGCTGGGAAGACAGGAGGGGATCGTCACCCTGTGGGACATGCCGGACATCGCCACGCTCAAGCAGCGGGTGCGGATCCCGGTCGAGTACGTCATTCCCCGGAGCGGAACGCCGCTCCTGTTCGACGGCATCGCGATCGTGCGCGGGACGAAGAAGCTCGAGACCGCACAGAGCTTCTACGAGTTCGTCACCACGGAGACGGCGCTGGCCACCGCCGCCGAGCGTTTCCTCCGGATCCCTGCGCGGCGCGACATACGGCCGGAGTCGCTGCCGGAGTGGATCAGGGAAGCGAACGAGCAGATCCGCCCGATGCCCGTGGACCGTGCGCTGATGGCGGCGCATCTGGATGAGTGGATGCGGTACTGGGACGCGAACATCCGGAACCGCTCGCGCGGCAGGTGAACGCGCCCGAGGTCGTGACCGTCGGGGGCGCCGCGGGTGAGCTTGCGGTGGATCGCGTCACGAGGCGGTTCAGCGCGACGGCGGGTGTGGATGACGTGTCCTTCAGCGTCGCGCCGGGCGAGCTGCTCGCGCTCGTTGGTGCGTCGGGCTCGGGCAAGACCACGACGCTCCGCATCATCGCCGGCTACGAGACGCCCGACAGCGGACGCGTGCTGCTCTCCGGCGAGGACATCACCCGGGTGCCACCGCAGCGCCGGAGCTTCGGGATGGTGTTCCAGCACTATGCGCTGTTCCCGCACATGAGCGTGGAGGAGAACGTCGCGTTCGGGCTGGAGGCGCGGGGCGTGGCGCGCGGCGAGCGCGCGGAGCGCGCCCGCCGCGCGCTCGCCGCCGTCGGGCTGGAAGGGGCCGGACCGCGCCCGGTGCAGTCGCTGTCGGGTGGCGAGCAGCAGCGGGTCGCCGTGGCCCGCGCGCTGATCATAGATCCGCGCGCGCTGCTGCTGGATGAGCCGCTGTCCAACCTCGATCCCACGTTGCGGCTGCAGATGCGCGGCGAGCTGAGCACGATGCTGCATCGCGCGAACCTCCCCGCCGTGCTGGTGACGCACGACCAGGAGGATGCGTTCGCGGTCGCCGACCGCGTCGCTCTGCTGCGTGCGGGCCGGCTGCTGCAGATCGGCACTCCGGAGCAGATCTACCGGGAGCCCGCCTCGCTCGAGGTCGCGCGTTTCATCGGCAGGGGGACGGTGCTGCCCGCTGTCCGCGAGGGCGACGACGTCTCGGTCTGGACGGGCAAGACGCGGCGCGCGGTTCCCGCGCAGGTTGCGGGTGATGCAGGTGGCGACGGCCAGCTGTACGCGCTGCTCCGTCCAGAAGCGATGCGGCTGACCGCGGCGGACGCGCCGGACGCATGGCAGGGGGTGGTGCGGACACGCCGGTTCGCTGGCAGTCTCACCGTTGTGGGAGTCGAGCTGGAGGACGGGACAGCAGTCGAAGTGGAGACGGACGATCCGCCGGCAGTGGGCGCGCGCGTGGGCGTGGTTCCCCGTGGAGCGCTCATGCCGCTGTTTCGCGAATGAGCCCGGAGCGGTCGCGCACGTGGCTGCTGGCGCTGCCACTGCTCGCGCTGCTGCTGTGGGCCGTCGTATTCCCCAACGCAGCCGTCGTGGTGGAGAGCTTCGGCGACGATCTCAGCCACTGGCGGGAGTTCTTCGCCAGCCCGGGCGACCGCGAGGCCGTGCTCAATACGCTGATCATCTCCGTCGGCTCGGTCGTCGCCGCGCTCGTGATCGGCCTGCCGCTCGCGTTCCTGCTCACGCGCTACGAATTCCCCGGCCGGCGCATCCTGCGGATCGTCGCGATCCTGCCGGCCGCGCTCCCGCCGCTGGTCGGCGTGATCGCGTTCCTCTTCCTGTATGGTGAGAGCGGCGTCGTCACGCGCGCGGTGCAGTACGCGCTTCGCCTGGAGGAGCCACCGTGGCGGCTTACGGGGCTCGGCGCGATCATCTTCGTCCACGCCTACACGATGTACGTGTTCGTGTTCCTGTTCGTGTCGGCAGCGCTGGAGCGGTTCGACGCTTCGGTCGAGGAGGCGGCAGCCGGGCTCGGCGCCGGATCCGTCCACCGGTTGCGGCGCGTGACGCTGCCCCTGCTCTTTCCGGCGATCGCGGGCGCGATGCTCCTCGTCTTCATGAACTCGCTCGGCTCCTTCTCTGCTCCATACGTGTTCGGTGGCGGAGTGCGCGTGCTTTCGACACAGATTTTCGCGTCGAAGCTGAATGGTGCGCTTGGGCTGGCGTACGCCGAGACGACGGTATTGACGACCAGCGCCATCGCCGGCCTGCTGCTGTTCCGCTGGCTGGACAGGAAGCGGCAGTACGTCGTCTCGGGGAAGGGCGTCCGCAGCAGGCGCGCGCTTGGCTCGGGGCTCGTTCAGGCCGGGCTCATGCTGGTGGCGGTCACTGCGGTGGTGTTTCTGGTGCTCCCCCATCTGATGGTCATTCTCGTGTCGTTCGCCCGTGATGGCGCGTGGACCACGCAGGTGCTGCCTCCGGAGTACACGCTCGACAACTACCGCCAGCTCGCGACCGATTCGCAGCTGTGGCGCCCGATCCGGAACAGCGTGAGCATGTCCGCGCTCGCCACCGTCGCCAACATCGGCGTCGCGCTCGTCGCCGCATACCTCATAGTGCTCCGGCGCTGGCGCGGGCGCCGGCTGCTCGACGTGCTGGTCGCGCTGCCGTGGGCGATACCAGCTACCGCGATTGCGCTTGGGCTCGCGGCGACCTTCAACAGGAACGACCCTGCCAGCGCCCGCATACTGCTGGTCGGAACGTTCTGGATCCTGCCGCTGGCCTATTTCATCCGCAACATCCCGCTCGTCGTCACCCCGGCGGCCGCTTCGCTCAGGCAGATGGATCCGTCGCTGGAGGATGCTGCTCGCGGGCTGGGCGCGTCCTGGTGGCTGACGATGCGGCGGATCGTGCTGCCGGCCGCCCGGCCCGGGCTGATCGCCGGCGCGCTGCTCGGGGCCGTGACCGCGGTCGGCGACTTCGTCACGAGCATCGTGCTGTACACACATGCCAACCGACCCATCTCGCTCGAGATACTGGCGCAGTTGCGCGCGCTCGCCTTCGGCACGGCCGCTGCCTACAGCGTGCTGCTGATCGTGCTCGTCGCGTTGATCACCTTCGCAGCTCGCGCGCTCGAGGATCAGTACACGCCCGCGTCGCGGTGACCGCTCCCATTCCTCCGCGACCGCACGTCGTCATCGTTGGCGGCGGCTTCGGCGGGCTGTTCGCGGCGCGTGCGCTGAAACGCGCGCCGGTGGACGTCACCGTCATCGATCGCACCAACCACCACCTGTTCCAGCCGCTGCTGTATCAGGTTGCGACTGCATCGCTCTCGCCGGGCGACATCACTGCGCCGATCCGCTGGATACTGCGCCGGCAGGAGAACGCGGCCGTGCTGCTCGCCGAAGTGACCGGGCTCGACCTGTCGCGGCGCACGGTGAGGCTAGACGATGAGAAGGAGGTGAGCTACGACTTTCTCATCCTGGCGACTGGCGCCCGTCATTCGTACTTCAATCACCCGGAGTGGGAGCGGCTCGCTCCCGGCCTGAAGTCGGTGGAGGACGGCGCCGAATTGCGCCGCCGGTTCCTGCTGGCGTTCGAGGAGGCGGAACGGTCGGAAGATCCGGCGCGGCAGCGCGCGCTGCTGACGTTCGTCATAGTCGGGGGCGGGCCGACCGGCGTGGAGCTCGCCGGCGCGCTTCCGGACATCGCGCGCAAGGCAATGGTGCGCGACTTCCGCCGCATAGACACCCGCACGACGCGGGTCATACTCGTCGAAGCGGGGCCGCGGGTTCTCCCTGCGTTCCCCGAGAGCCTCTCCACCCACGCGCTGCGGGACCTGGAGGCGCTCGGAGTGGAGGTGCGGCTGGGGCAGGCGGTGACCGACATCGGAGCGGATCATGTGAAGGTGGGCGGAGAGCGCATCGACGCCTGCACCGTGTTCTGGGCAGCGGGGAACGAAGCGTCGCCGCTCGCGCGGCTCACCGGCGCGGAGCTGGACCGTTCCGGCCGGATACTGGTGCGACCCGATCTGTCGCTGCCGGGACATGACGAGGTCTTCGCCATCGGCGACCTGGCGCACGTGACGAGCGCAGGGAGGACGGTGCCCGCGGTCGCTCCCGCGGCGATGCAGGAAGGGCGCAGCGCCGCCGACAACATCGTGCGGACGCTGCGCCGCCAGGAGCGCCGTCCATTCCGCTACGTGAACAAAGGCGACCTTGCCACGATTGGACGGCATCGCGCCGTCGCCGATTTCGGCCGGCTTCGATTCACGGGCCGCCTCGCCTGGTGGCTCTGGCTGACCATTCACATCATGTACCTGATAGGGTTCAGGAACAGAGTGACGGTACTGATCGAGTGGGCATATGCCTATTTCACGTATCAGAGGGGTGTGCGGCTGATCACCGACCCGGCGCCCCCGGCTGGAATGCGGGCGTGAGGAGCGCAAGTCAGGGGTATTTTCCCTCCCCAAGTCAGGCGTTTCGCCCTTGCCCAAGAGCGGATCGCCGCTGACATTCGCGTCGTCTGAAAGTGTCACCGAAGCCGTTGGTCGGCTCCGGTCCTACCTCCAGAGGCATCTCATCATGCAGCGATTCGCCCTCCGCGCCCTTCTGGCGCTCGCAGTGCTGGCTCTACCTGCGGTTGCCGGCGCCCAGGCCGGCTCCATCGTCGGCCGGCTGACTGAGTCCGGAAGCGGTGCTCCCGTCGCAGATGCGGCCGTGGAGGCGGGACTGACCGGCGGTCCGATCGTGTCGCGGACCAGGACGAACGAGAACGGTGAGTTCCGGCTGGTGAACCTTCTGGCGGGGACCTACAACGTCACCGGCCGCCGCCCCGGCTACCAGGCACAGCGCGCGGAAGGGATCGTAGTTGGCACGGGCGCCGTCGTGACGGTCAACATCGAGATGCCCGCACAGCCGACAGTGCTGGGCGAGGTGACGACGACGGCATCGTTCCGGCAGGAAAAGGTGCTCGACGCACCCGCTTCGGTGACGGTCGTGGGCGAGCAGGAGATAACCGAGCGGCCGTCGCTCACGGTTGCCGATCACATCCGCAGCCAGCCCGGTGTGGATGCGACGTCAGGCGGGCTGGTGCAGTCGAACATCGTCGCGCGCGGTTTCAACAATGCGTTCTCCGGCGCGATGCTGGTGCTGCAGGACAACCGCTTTTCGGCGGTGCCCTCGCTGCGGGTGAACGTGCCGCTGCTGTTCCCCTCGGTGAACGAGGACATCGAGCGCATCGAGATCCTCCTCGGCCCGGCCGCGGCGCTGTACGGCCCGAACAGCTCCTCCGGCGTCATGCACATCATCACCAAGTC
>DASUUI010000081.1:0-26698 GCA_036374155.1 Gemmatimonadaceae bacterium
GCTCAATGGCGGAAGGATCCCGGTCAGCCTTCTCGCGAGCATGGTCTTGCCCGAGCCGGGCGGACCCGTGAGAAGCACGTTGTGCCCACCCGCCGCCGCGATCTCCAGCGCGCGCTTGGCCACTTCCTGCCCTGCCACGTCCGACCAGTCGAGGTCGGCCTTCGCTGCCGGACGTCGAGCGCTGTCGCGCGGCGTCTCTGGCAGCTGGCCGTCGCAGAGCCAGCGCACCAGCTCACCGAGGTCGGCTGGCGCGACGAGGCGGACTCCACTGACGCGCGAGGCTTCCGCGACGTTCGCTCGCGGGAGCACGAGCGCGTCAATGTCGTTTCCGTTCGCGACATGCTGCGCCAGCGGCAGGGCGCCGCGCACGGCCCGCAGCGACCCATCGAGCCCGAGCTCGCCGACGAACAGGCGACGCGCGGTAGAATCCGGGGGCACCTGTCCAGTGGCCGTCAGGACGCCGAGTGCGATCGGGAGGTCGAATGCCGTGCCGTCCTTTCTCACGTCCGCCGGCGCGAGGTTCACGGTGAGCCGCCGCGGCGGAAGGGTGAAGCCGCCATTGACGAGAGCGGCACCGACGCGATCGCGGCTTTCCTTGACGGCACCAGCGGGCAGACCGACGATCGTCCACTGTGGCAGCCCCTGCGCCGCGTCCACCTCCACAGTGACCGCGTAGGCGTCTATCCCGACGACGGCGGCCGAGGCAACGGCTGCGAGCACGGCGGGAGTATCGGCGGCGACAGCGCGGCAGCGGCATCATTCGCCGGCGCGCAGCATCGTTTCAGGGCGTACCCAGTGTGCGCACGTAGCGTCTGCCGGTGAACTCGAACCCCAGCCGTTCATAGAAGGCGTGCGCGTCAGAGCGCCGCAGATGCGTCGTCAGCGTTATCCGGGCACAGCCGGCCGACCGTGCATGTTCGCACACCCGCTCGACGAGCGCCCGACCAACGCCATTCCCCCGCGCCTCCTCCTCGACAACGAGCGAGGTGAGCAGCGCCAGCGGGCTGTCTTCCGTGAGCAGCTGGATCCGATGCATGGAGGCGAGTCCGATCAGTCGTCCGTCGCTGGCCTCCGCCGCAACGCTGTGGAGGCCGGCGGCCGCTGCCAGACTGATCCTTGTCTCCAGCGCGGCGGAGGAAGCTGGGTAGCCGAGCTGCCCGAGGAGTCTGGCTGCGGCGTCCGCGTCGTCCGGCCGCAGGGCGCGCAACCGGAAAGAGGCGGTCCCCGTCACGACGCCCTGCGCCGCAGCACGACGGCGTACGCGAGGACATTGATCCCGACGACGAGGATTCCGAGCGCGATCTGCACGGTGCGGGTCAGCGCGCCGGGATACAGGACGGGAAGCAGATAGGTCTCGACGAAGCCGCCGCCATACGCCGCCTCACCGGCTCGCTCGCGGAGGTCTTTCTCCAGAGGGGTGAGCGGGCAGACCCAGCCGAAGAACTCGATCAGGGCGCCCCATACGGCGGCTGGAACGTGTGCCCAGGCGAGCCATCGCCAGCGCAGGACGAGAAACCCGCCGATGACGACGAACGCCACGAACGCGAGATGGAGAACGACTACGAAGTCCGCGAGAACACCGTACACGGAGGCGGCGGTTAGCGGTTAGCCATCAGCGGAAAGCTACCGCGGAACTGCAGGTAGTCGGCAGCGTTCGGTGACGCGTGATTGCTGATCGCGGACAAAAAAAAACGGAGCGCTCTTTCGAGCGCTCCGCTGGGGGGCCTCAGGCCGCCTCGCGGCGGCCTGAGGGGAGGTGCTTGCTGCTACATCCCTGAGGGTCGAACCAGTCCGCCCGCCGGGAACGCGATGATACGGAACTCGTCGCGACGGTTGAGCTGGTGGCACTCCTCAGTCATCGGCGTCTGCACGCAAGCCGGGCGCTCTTCGCCGAAGCTCACGAGCTCGAACCGATCGGAGGCGATTCCACGATCGACCAGGTACTGCCGCGCGGAGGCCGCACGACGCTGACCGAGCGCGAGGTTGTACTCGTCGGAACCGCGGTTATCCGCGTGACCTTCGATCCGGATCCGCACGCCTGGGTTGGCCTGCAGCCACGGAATCTTGCGGTCGAGCGTTGCCGCTGCATCCGGCCTGATGTTCGACCTGTCGAAGTCGAAGTAGATCGGGGCCGTAATCGCAGCCGTGTCGATCACTTCCACCGGTGGTGGTGGCGGCGGTGGTGGCGGCGGCGGCGGTGGCGGCGGTGGCGGCGGCGGTGGGGGCGGCGGAGGCGTCGTGGTATCAACGCGCGCTGCACCACCAAGGAACAGGCTCAAGCCGGCACGCCCGCCGAAATTGAGCGTAGCATCCGGCTCGGAGTTCGGCATGTAGTCCACGATACCGTCGATACGCAGGGCCATCCGGTTGGCGAAGCCAAGGCGGAGACCGGCGATACCGCTTGCGCCGTAGTTGTACACGAAAGTGCGCGCGGCATCGGGGTCACCAACGCCGTAGTTCGTGCGCACTCCGCCGGCACCGATCAGGAACGAGCTGCGGTTCCCGAGGAAGCCAAGCGGGAAGTTGTAGTTCACACGCACTGCGAACGTGCTGTAGTCGATCTCGTCCGTGCCTGCTGCGGCCGTGCCACCTGCAAGGCGGTCGAGCGGCGACCACTGGCCATCACCTTCGATCTGCCAGTTCGGCGTCCAGAACACACCGAGGCGACCACCGTAACCGAGGCCGTCGTCCGGACGCGCGCCCGGCATGCCTGCATTGTCGTCCATCATCGTCCACTGCGCGAACGCGCCAATCTCGAGCGTTCCGGGCAGCGGCTGCGGCTGCTCGTCCCACCACGCGATCGGTCCGCCGGCGGTTGACGGGAACATGCCCGTCATCGTGGCGAAGTCAGGAGTGAGATCGACGCCCGCCTGGAAGCGGAAATTCGTCGTCGCATCCGGCTTGGACTCCGGCATGAAGTCGGCGATCGCCTGCAGACGCAGGTTCGCCATAGTGCCGAAGCCGAAGTGCAGTCCGGCCGCGCCTTCGACGCCGTAGTTGTAGCTCGGCCTGTAACCGGCCGCGCCTGACGGATCGGGGCGATAGTTGCTCAGCACACCGCCGCCACCGAATGAGAACGCCATTCGGGAGCTGAACGGGAAGCTGAACATGAGCCGCGCAGAGATCGGCCCGTACTTCACGTGGTCCACGCCCGCGCGCGTGGGAGCGGGATCTGCCTGCGAGTACGAACCTTCGGCCTCGAGCCAGATGTTAGGAGCGATGAAACCGCCGATGCGGCCACCGCCACCAATTGCGTCGTCTAGGTTTAGGTTGTCATCGAACAGTGTGAACTGTCCGAAACCGCCGATGATCGCAGTACCAGGCTGCTGCGCGACAGCCGGGACAGCGAAACAGGCGGCGGCGATCGTGGCGATTGCCCAACGCCATTTCAACATGCGCACATCCTCGTGCTAAGGGTGGATCCAGCTTGCTTCCATCCAATGTTCTTGACCAGCCGCGAGAGGCAGGTCACATGCCGCACTCGCGCATCGGCACCGACCGGCCCAAGACAATGCGCCCGTCCATATTTAGCGCCCCATGCTGCAAACGGTAGGCACCTGGCGCACAAACAAATGTCGGCAAAGAGTATAACAGACTCCCTCCAGGCGACATACTCCGCGGTTCCCTTGTCCCGGTGCAATTTCGAAGCCAGCCAGGGGTTCCCACCCGGAAGCCTTTACCCGGAGTGCCAGGCTGATTAAGAGCGTAAACCCCGCCACCGGGTCGGTCACCGCTGAGTTCGACCCCCTCAGCGACGCGCACCTGGATGACCGCGTGCTCCGGGCGCACATAGCGCTTCCTCTCTGGCGCCAGCTCCCCCTGGACGCACGTACGGGCGTGCTCCTCAAGGCGGCCGACAAGCTCGACGCCGACGCCGACAGCCACGCGCGAGTGATGACCGGCGAGATGGGCAAAACGATCCGTGCCGCTCGAGAGGAGGTGGCCAAGTGCGCGCGCACGCTCCGGTACTACGCTGCTCACGCTCCGGCCTTCCTCGGAGACACAGTCGTGTCTCCTGACGGACGCATCGCGTACCAGCCGCTGGGAGTCGTGCTCGCTGTCATGCCGTGGAATTTCCCCTACTGGCAGGTCATTCGTTTCGCGGCGCCCGCGCTGGCCGCCGGTAATGTCGTGCTGCTCAAGCACGCGTCGAACGTGCCACTCTGCGCCCTCGGGCTCGAACGACTGTTCCGCGACGCCGGTGCGCCCGACGGCGTGTTTCAATCGCTTCTCGTCGAAGTGTCGGCCGTATCCCGGCTCATCGCGGACGACCGGGTGGCGGCGGTGACGTTGACGGGGAGCGAAGCTGCCGGCCGCGCGGTCGCGCGAACCGCCGGTGAGCACCTCAAGAAATGCGTGCTCGAGCTCGGCGGCAGCGACCCGTTCATCGTCCTGCGCGACGCGGACGTGAAAGCTGCCGCGCGTGTCGCCGCGACGTCGCGCACGATCAATAACGGACAGTCGTGCATTGCCGCCAAGCGGTTCATAGTCGAGCGTCCCGTCGCCGGTGAATTCACAGCGGCGCTCACCGCCGCAGTGCGCGCCCTCCGCGTCGGCGACCCGATGGACGAAGCCACGGACGTGGGTCCGCTCGCCACCCTGCAGATCAGGGACGAAGTCGCGTCACAGGTCGAGCGCACCGTCGCCGCCGGGGCGCGCGTGGCAACGGGAGGCGGACCACGCACGGGCCCCGGATTCTACTTCGAGCCAACGGTGCTGACGGGCGTGCCCATGGACTCGCCCGCCTCCGTCGAGGAGGTGTTCGGGCCGGTCGCGCCAGTGTTCGAAGTGGAGGACGCCGAGCGCGCTCTCGCGCTGGCCAACTCCAGCCGCTTCGGCCTCGGCGCGAACGTGTGGACCACCAGCGACTCGCTTGCGGAACGGTTCGCTCGCGAGCTGGAGGCGGGCTCCGTGTTCATCAACGGCATGGTGGCCTCAGACCCGCGATTCCCGTTCGGCGGAATCAAGAAATCAGGCTACGGCCGCGAGCTGAGCGTCGAAGGAATGCGCGAGTTCCAGAACATCAAGACGATACGACGCGGTACCAACGGCGGTTAGCGGTCAGCGATTAACGGAAAGCAACGGCTGAGACTGCAGGCTGGCGGTGGCCTTCCGCTAATCGCTGACCGGTGTCCGCAGCGTGATCCTGACTGCGGTGCCCCTGTCCGGATTGCTCTCGATCCGGATGCTGCCACCCCAGGCGTCGAGCAGCCGCCGCGAGATCGCGAGCCCGAGCCCGCTCCCGGTCGTGCGCGTCGAGAAGTGGGGCTCGAATATTCTCGGGAGCACCTCGGGCGCGATGCCGCTGCCGTCGTCCTGCACGAGAATGCCCACCTTGTCACTGTCGCGCAGGAGCTGAATCCGCACTGTCCGCGACCTTGCCGCCCGCGCATTCTCGAAGACGTTGATCAGTACCTCCCGCAACTCCTCGCGGCGCGCGATCGCGATGCACGGCTCGTCTGCCCCTTCCAGCAGCCAGTTGACACCATCAGCCGCCATTCGCTCGAACGCCACCAGATCGCAGAGGACCGCAGTCACATCCACCGGCTCCGGCGGTGGCAGCTCCGTCGGCGCGCTTCCATACCGGCTGAACGCCCGGGCGATCTCGTCCAGGCGGTCGATCTCACGGAGGATGCGCGCAGTATTCTCCTCGAAGACGCGATCGAAATCGACGCGCGGGTCGTTGCGGGCCCGTTGCAGGTACTGCACCCCGAGCCGGATCGGCGTGAGCGGGTTCTTGATCTCGTGTGCCACCTGTCGAGCCATCTCGCCCCACGCGAGCACGCGCTCGGCGCGCGCCAGCTCGACGCGACTGCGCTCCAGATCTGCAGCCATCCTGCGAAAGGCAGTGAATACCGGTTCGAACTCGGACGGCGCGCGCGGCAGCGCAGGAGGTCGCCGGTCACCGCGCGCGACGGCGCGTGCCGCGCGACGCAACGCGGCGATCGGCCGGCTGAACTGGTGGGCGGCGATGCCGCTGAGCCACAACGCGCCCAGCGCACCGACCGCGGTGGCGAACAGGAGCAGCACGCCGATGTCGCGTGCCCGCCGGGTCATCATCTCGTCGCTGCCGCGGGCGGGGGCGGCAAGCACCGTGGGCCCCGTCGCAGCCGCGGCGCTGCGATAACCGATCATCACCGATGCGTCGCCTACCCTCTCCTCCCAGTTGGCCGTCACCTCGCCGGAATACGCGAGGTGCTGGTGCACGTCTGGAGGAAGCGATCTGCCGAGTGGCGCGAGAACCTCCATCAGCGGATCGCTGGTCGCGCTCAGGAGCCCCCTGTCGTACGCGAACAACGGGGTGCGCAGGCGCGCGGCGATGGTGCTGAGCGATTCCTGCTCGCTCGCGACGCGCGCCGCGTGCAGCGTCTCACGCACGACAAGGCGACGCAGCTGACGGTTCTCCGCGGCGAGACGGCTGTACCCCCACACCGTGAACGCGGTCGCGGGTATCACGAAGAACGCGAACAGCGCGACGATTATCCGCGACCGGAAGCTGCCGGTCCAGTGACGGATCCGGATGCGGGTTCTCCTGGTGAACCCTGGCTCCGACGCGCGGACGAGCAGCAGGAGCAGGCCGGCTGCCGCGAGATTGAACAGCACGACGAGCACCAGGCGTTGTCCGAGCGCCTCGGGGGAGCGGAGGTCGATCTCGAGGTGGGCGCGCGCAGGTCCTGCCGCCGTGAGCAGCGGCGCGTCGGCGTGCAGCTCCCGCCCAACTCGCCACCAGCGAAGCGCACCGTCCGTCGGCGGGGGCGGATCTTCCGCGACGATGATGCTGTACGCGGGCTCATCGGGCAGCGGCTCGGGAATTCCAAGCAGCGCCGCGTGCGGGCCTGGAGCGACGAGACGGCTCCGTGGCAGCGCCACCACGCTGGTCGCTCCAGTTCCTTCGTGCGGCACTGCCGCTACCCATACAGCGCCCAGAGGCCCGGCCATCCGCTGCCACTCGGTCGTCCCGCTCGCGAGCGCGCGGCCGACCACTGGTGCTGCCAGCGTCGTATCGTCCGTCCCGAGGGTCAGGTCGAGCCCCTCGAGGTAGCGGCCGCTCCCATCCCAGCGGCCCAGCGCGAACGTGTAACCGGCGATGGCTAGCTCGCTCTCGGCGTACTTTCGCAGCAGCTCCACGCGGCTGGACGGCGCGGGTGAGGTCTGGAGGCTCTGGGTCAGCCTCGCAAGCAGCGCGTCGAGGTAGTCGTCGCGGCCGTCGTTGAGCGCGGCGACGTCTGCCTCAGCCAGTCGGATTCGCTGGCCCACGGTCGTCAGCCACACCAGCGACGCCGCGATCACGCCGGCAGCGAGGGACCCGATGAGGAACGACCGCCGTGTCAGCCTTCTTCGCCGCCTGATACCCGTGTCGATCACCCAGCCGATCGGCAGGACGAACGCGAGCGTCACGAAGAACAGAGGCAGCTGCCAGGAGAGCCATAACCCGACCGTGGCGCCCCTCGCCGGCTGCCCGATGCCCGCGGCGAGCTCGCGGACGACCACAAACCCCGTCGTGATCAGAATGAGCGCGATCACCACCGCTGGCACGCTGCCCCTGAGGCGCGGTCCTCCCCGGATGATCACCAGGACGGCGAGTGCGAGCACGATGCTCGTCAGCAGAAATACGCCCCCGTTCGCCGTCCACGGACCTCCGGCGGGGGTGAAGTAGTACGCCGGGTCGAACAGCCGTGAATGGCCGGAGAACGCGTTGAACGGGATGAGTCCCAGCGCGCCGATCGCCACGCCGAAGGCGACGACACGCTCCCCTGCTCCGCCCGTGCGCGCAGCGACTGCGAGGAAGACAATGAGGGCGACCGCGAACACCAGAACCACCCGCGCGCGCCACCGCGCGGCGCTGGCCAGCCGGATCTGGCCCGCCGAGAGCGCAATGGGCTCGGCCATGAGAAGGGGGACGCCGTCGGCCCCCCGGAGGATCGGCACGCCCGGGCCCGGCGGCGCCGTCAGCGCAAAGCCGCCGACGGTATTCGCCCGCACCATGCGATCGGCGAGACCCGATGCGAGCCTGTCGGCCGGGGGCAGCGCCTGAACGACGGCGGCGGCGACCGCGCGCCGCGAGCCCGCAGCCCGCGTGACCGCCACGGCGACGTAGAACGGCGTCCAGAGTACGGACACGGGAGCGGTGACGGTATCCAGCGGCACGCGAATGCGTCCGCTCCAGGCAACTGGAGCGGCTGAGTCGTACAGGATGACCCCCCACTCGGGGTCGTTGCCGTGAAGCTCGGCGAGCGCCGCGAAGGCAGCTGCTGGGTCGGCGGGAGCCTGCAGGGCCGCCTGCGCAGCGCGCTCGAGCCGGCTGAGCATCGCGGCCGCCTCCCGGGCCAGCTCTGCGCGGGCGGCGGCACGAGCCGCTTCGACGATCCCGGCCTCGCTCCGGAGAGCTATGTTAGGCACCGCAGGCGACCGGGCCCACAGGGCGAGCGCGATCACGAGCCCGCCCAGCAGGGGCAGCAGCCATCTGCGCCAATGCGGGCGCGTCACGCGATCAGCGGTTTCGCTCATGACTCATCCATACACCACCACCGACGGCACCGCGCCGGCAACAGGCAGCGCGCTCCGGATCAAGGAGATGCGGCCGGAAGAGATCGCTGCGGCCCTGCGCGAGGATCCGCGGCTCATCCTGCCGATCGGCACCTGCGAGCAGCATGGTCCGCATCTTCCGCTCGGCACCGCCACGATCATCGTTGACCGGCTCGCCGACGACCTGTCAGCGGAGTTCGCCGTCCTCCGTGCGCCGACCATCGAGTACGGGGTGAACGTCTCGGCCGAGCGCGGGCTCACCGGCAACGCCTCGCTCCGCAAGAAGACTCTCCACCGCACGCTCAACGATCTCCTCGATACATGGGAGGAGGGCGGCGTGCGCGAGTTCATCCTGCTGACCGCGCACGGGCACGATCCCCACCAGGAGGCGCTCGCGACGGTGATCACGGCTGAAGCCAGGGTGCGCGTCGTGGACGTGTTCGGCGTGCCAGTGGGCGATCTCCTCGAGGGACAGATGGAGCCGATGCACGGGGACGAAGCGGATACGTCGCTCATGCTGTATCTCGCGCCCGAACTCGTGCGCATGGACCTCGTGCGCGACAATATGATGAGCAGAGAGGCTTTGCGCCGTTACCGCCGCGGCCAGCTCAAGCTTCCGCCCGACAGCGCCAGTTCCATAGGCCGGCCCTCACTCGCATCCGTGGAGAAGGGACGCGCTCTTTACGAGCGCATTCGCTCGCGCATCAGCGATCGGATATTCCTCGCACCGTCGCCTGCGGACTGAAACCCCGCAGGCGGGCGTCGCGTAGAGTAATACGCAGCACGACCACAACTCAGAGAGATGACACTACCTCATTCAGCTCGAGCGGCCGCCGTGGCCCTGCTTCTGGTCGCGGCAGCCGCCAATGACGCCCGCGCACAGGCGGGCGCGTCCGACCAGCCCGGGCCCACGCTGTCGCTGGAGGACGCGCGCGACCTCGCCAGGCGGCGGAATCCACTGCTTCAGCAGGTGATCAACGACCGGCGGACCGCTGACGCGGCGTTGCGCGCGGCATACGGCGGCTTCCTTCCCAGCCTGGACGCATCGCTCACCGGGCAGTACCAGCAGGGCGGCGAGCAGATCTTCAGCGGCGCGTCGCTGGGTGCGAGCTCCGACGTGCTGCAGTCCAGCTATCGCCTCGGACTCACCCACAGGCTGAACAGCGCCACGTTCATCGCGCCAAGGCTGCAGCGCGCGCAACGCGATGCGGTCGAGGCAGACATCGAGGGAGCGGAAGCAACGCTCCGCTCTACGGTGACCGACAGATACCTGACGGTGCTGGAAGCCCAGGCCAACGCCGAGCTGCAGGACAGTCTCGTGGTCTCGGCGGAGACGCAGCTGGTGCTGTCACGGGCGCGGGAGATCGTCGGCGCGGGAACTGCGCTGGACATACGGCGCTCCGAGATCGCGCTCGGACAGGCCGAGGTGGCGCGCATTCAGGCGCGGAACGCGGCCGATGTCGCCAGGCTGCGCCTCTTTCAGGAGATCGGCGTCGAGCCACGCTCCGAGGCGCGCCTGACGAGCGAGTTCGAAGTGACTCCGCTCGCGCTGTCCCTCAGCGACCTGCTGGCGACGGCGCAGCGCGAGAATCCCGGTCTCGAAGCAACGAGACAGCGCGCCCGCGTCGCGGACCTCGCTCTCGCGAGCCGCCGCGGCGAGTACACCCCGACGCTCACCCTGAGCACGGGCTGGGGCGGCTACACGTATGAGTTCAGGGACCCGAACTTTCTGGTGAACCAGACGCGCGCGCAGCTCTCCAGCCAGCAGGCCAGCTGCATCTCCTTCGAGCAGAGGTTCGCGGCCGCGGGTCTGCCGAGCAACATCGCGCAGTGCCAGAACGGATTCTCGCTGAGCGAGGAGCAGGCCGGCGCGCTGCGCCGGCAGAACGACCAGTTCCCTTTCGGCTTCAACACGAACCCGCGATCAGTCACGGCCGTGCTGTCGCTCCCGCTGTTCGACGGTTTCGCGCGCGAGTCGCGGGTGCAGGAAGCCGCGGCCCAGCGGGCGGATGCGCGGCACGCCGAGCGTGCCCGCGAGCTGGCACTCACCGCCGACGTCACGGCCGCGTACCTCACCGTGGAATCGGCGCAGCGTTCGGCGAGCCTGCAGGAACAGAACGCCGCAAAGGCGCGCGACGAGCTGCGGCTCGCCCAGGACCGCTACCGCCTCGGCGCGGCCACGTTTCTCGACCTGATGGATTCTCAGAACGCCTTCGCGCGGGCTGAGAGCGACAGGATTCGCGCCGTATACGAGTACCATCGTGCCTTCGCCGCGCTGGAGAGCGCGGTCGGCCGTTCCCTTCGCTAACAGGACCATGACAAAAAGAAAGAAGCTCTACATCGGCGGCGGGATAGGCCTGCTTGTCCTGCTCGGAGCCATTGGCGCATTCGCCGCGGGCGGCGACAAGGCCACCACCGTGCGCATCGAGCCCGTGGAGCGGCGTGACATCGTCGAGTCGGTGACCGCCAGCGGGCAGGTCGAGCCGCGCACCAAGGTGGACATCAGCGCCGACATCACGGGCCGCATCGTGCGACTCGCCGTGCAGGAGGGCCAGGAAGTGACCCGCGGCCAGTTCCTTCTCCAGATTGACCCGTCCCAGTTCCAGGCGGCCGCCGAGCGCGCTTCGGCCGCGCTGGCGAACGCCCGGTCGCAGTTGCAGCAATCGCAGGTGAATCTGGCCCAGGCGCAGCGCAACTACACGCGCATGGAGGAACTGAAGCGCGCCCACCCGACGCTCATATCGGACGAGCAGATCGAGCAGGTGCGCACGCAGATGGAGCTGGCCCAGGCAGCCGCCCAGTCGGCGCGATTCACGGTCGAGCAGTCGGCAGCCTCGCTGCGCGATGCCCAGAGCAGCCTGGCGAAGACGACCCTGGTCGCCCCAATGAGCGGCAAGGTCACACGCCTCCGCGTCGAGGAAGGCGAGACGGCGATCATGGGCACTCTCAACAAGGATGCAGCCACGCTGCTGACCATCAGCGACATGAGCGTGCTGCAGACGAGGGTCAAGGTTGACGAGACCGACGTGTCGCGCATCGCTCTTGGCGACTCGGCGGAGGTCGAAATAGATGCCTTCCCGGATACGACCTTCATTGGTCGCGTGGTCAGGGTGTCGCAGAGCTCCGTTCGCGCCGTGAGCCCCACCGGCCAGGCGACGGAACAGGCAATCGACTACGAGGTTCTGATCGAGCTGCTGAATCCCCCGCCCCTCACCCGCCCGGATTTCTCGGCCACCGCGAAGATCGTCACCGACACGCGGAGGAACGTGCTCTCGATCCCGATCATCGCGCTCACGGTGCGGGAAGACAGTGCGTCGCGCGTCGAAGACACGGTGGTCACGCTGGGCAGGCCAGCCCCGAAACGGCAGGTCGGGCGCCGCGACGTGGAAGGAGTGTTCGTCGTCGGCGATGACAACAAGGCGACGTTCAGGCCGGTGCGCGTCGGCATAGCCGGCGACAAGTACTTCGAGGTCGTCAGCGGCCTCAGCGAAAAGGACCGGATAGTGGCTGGGACGTACCAGGCGATTCGTGAGCTGAAGGACGGAGCCGCCGTTCGTCAGACGCAGGAGAAGCAGGAAACGGCAACGGCTTCGGCGAAGTCCTCGTGACCGCGCCCGATCAGGTGCTCACGCCCACTCCCGCGAGCGGCGTAGTGATCGCCGCTCGCGGCGTGACGCCCGGCCCCGAGTGGGTCATCGTTGCACGCGGCCTCAAACGCGAATACGACATGGGCGGCGAGATCGTGCGCGCGCTCAGAGGGGTGGACATCGCCATCCGGCGGAACGAGTACGTCGCCATCATGGGGCCTTCGGGGTCGGGCAAGTCCACCCTGATGAATCTCATCGGCTGCCTCGACACGCCGACGGCCGGCGAGTACTGGCTCAACGGACAGCTGGTCTCGGACCTCGGAGACGACGAGCTGGCCCGCATCCGCAACCGTGAGATCGGCTTCGTCTTTCAGACGTTCAACCTGTTGCCGCGGGCGACGGCGCTGCACAACGTCGAGCTGCCACTGGTTTATGCGGGCGTGTCGCCGGCGGAGAGAAAGCGCCGCGCGCAGGAGGCGCTGGACAGGGTGCAGCTCGCCGACCGGATGGGACATCGCCCCAACGAGCTCTCCGGCGGCCAGCGCCAGCGCGTAGCCATCGCGCGTGCCCTGGTGAACGCGCCCGCCATCCTCCTCGCCGACGAGCCGACCGGCAACCTCGACTCGACCACGTCGGAGGAGATCATGCGCGTGTTCGAGAACCTGGCGAACCAGGGGCAGACGGTGATCATGGTCACGCACGAGCCGGACATTGCGGCACACGCGCGGCGCGTCGTCACGCTGTTCGACGGCCTGATCGCCAGCGACCGCAAGGGCCAGGGAACCTCCGTCGGAGCCGGAGCCTAGCGATGCCGTTCCGCGAGGCGATACGGCTCGCGCTCGCCCAGATCCGCGTGCAGAAGCTGAAAAGCTTCTTCACGCTGCTCGGCGTGACCATCGGCGTGATGTTCCTCATCGCCGTGGTCTCGATCGTCGAGGGCATGGGGTCGTACATGGAGAACGACTTCGCCGCCAAGATCATCGGCGTGAACACGTTCCAGCTGCGCCGCTTCCCCGATATCAACGTCGGGAACGTCACCGCGCAGATGTGGCGGGACTGGCAGCGGCGCGAGCGCATCACCACCGAGGACGTGCAGGCGGTTGCCGCAGCGCTTCCGCCGGACGCGCGCTGGGGGATCGAGAGCGGCGACATGCTGGAGGTCGCGTCGCCGTATTCACGGCCCACGCGGCTGTGGGTCGAAGCCGTTGGCGGCGATTACTTCGCGATCCGTAAGCTCGGCGTGGACCGCGGTCGCCTGATGACGCCCCAGGAGATGGAGCTCGGCACACGTGTGGTGGTGATCGGCCGGGACGTAGCACAGCGCTTCTTCCGCAATCTCGACCCGCTCGGGCGGAAGCTGACGATCGCCGGCACGCAGTACGAGGTGATCGGGATTGCCGAAAAGCAGGGAAACATCTTCGGGATCTCGCTCGACCGGATGGTCATAGCGTCGGCGTCATCGCCCGTGCAGCGGCAGGTGAATCCACACCGGATCGTGGACGGGATGAAGATCCAGCTGCCGACGACGCAGGCGATGTCGGAAGCCCAGGAGATCGTCCGCTCGGTGATGCGGCAGCGGCACAAGCTCCGCCCTTCGCAACCGGATGATTTCGCGGTGGAGAGCTCGGAGTCCGCGCTCGAGTTCTGGGAGGGGATCAAATCGAAGCTGGTCATCGCCGGTGCGGTGCTCCCGGCGGTGGGCCTCGTCGTCGGCGCGATCGTGATCATGAACATCATGCTCGTTGCCGTCGCGGAGCGCACGCGTGAGATCGGCATCCGGAAGGCGCTCGGCGCGCGCCGGCGCGACATCCTGTCGCAGTTCATCGTCGAGGCCGCGACGCTGAGCGCCGTGGGCGCGGCGCTGGGCGTGCTGATCGGCGTGGGGCTGTCCAAGCTGATAGCGGCGCTGTCGCCGCTGCCCGCAGCGGTCGCGCCATGGTCCATCTTCGCGGCCATCCTGATGGGCGCGGGCGTGGGCGTCGTTGCCGGAGTGTATCCGGCAACGCGAGCGTCCCGGCTCGACCCGATCATGGCGCTGAGGTCGGAGTAGTGAAGATCGGGTCGGCGCTGTTCACGATCCTCGAGGGCATCGGCATCGCCCTCGACGCCATCCGGTCGAACAAGGTGCGCGCAGCGCTCACGATCCTCGGGGTGGCAGTCGGCGTGTTCGTCGTCGTGGCACTTTCATCAGCGACGCACGGGATCAACCGCAGCGTGGCGAAGGACCTCGAGTCGGCGGGACCGACGAGCTTCTACGTGTACCGCCGCCCGGTGAGCCTCACGGAAGTGTGCGACGGTACCGATGACACCTGTCCGTGGCGGCGGAATCCGCCACTCACGCTGGCGGAAGCCCGCGGCATAGCCGGGTTAGCGTCGGTGGAAGCGGTCACGGCGCACATCGGCGACAACTCGCCCATCAAGTACAAGGACAAGCTGCTCCCTTCCGTCGGGCGGGATGCCTACAGCTACAACTGGATCGACGTTGACGGAGGCGACCTCGTCGCCGGCCGCAATTTCACCTATGCGGAAGACAGGTCCGGCGCGCGGGTCGTTGTCATCAACCAGACGCTGGCGACGGAGCTGTTCGGCGAGTCCGAGCCGCTCGGCAAGGAGATACAGATCAACGGCGTCCCCTTTACCGTCATCGGTCTGTATCACAACGTGGCGAGCTTCCTCGGGAAGCCGACGGCATCGAGCCAGGGCGACAACCCCCGTGCGATCGTTCCCCTCGAGTCCGCGCGGCGGCACCTCGACACCTGGATGCGGCGGCTGGATCTCACGGTGAAGCCCGCTGCCGGCGTCGAGCAGTCCGCGGCGATCGACGACGTGACCGCGTATCTCCGCGGGCTGCGCGGCCTGCGCCCGGGAGCGGCAAACAATTTCTCCATAGTCACGTCCGATCAGCTGATGGAGATCTACAACGGCTTCTTCGGCGTGTTCTTCCTGATAATGATCGCGCTGTCCGGTGTCGGCCTGCTCGTGGGCGGCGTCGGCGTGATCGCGATCATGATGATCAGCGTCACCGAGCGCACCCGGGAAATCGGAGTTCGCAAGGCACTCGGGGCGACCAAGGCGACCATTCTCTGGCAGTTCCTCGTCGAGGCGGCCACGCTCACCAGCATCGGCGCCGCGATCGGTCTGGTCGGCGGGACGGTCGTAGCCGGACTGATCAAGAGCCTGACGCCGATCCCGGCGGAGACGCCGCCAGCCGCGATCGTCGGTGCCCTGGTCGCAAGCGTCGTCACGGGAATGGTGTTCGGAATGCTGCCCGCCGTCAGGGCCGCCCGACTGGACCCGGTCGAGGCACTCAGGCACGAATAGACTGCGCCCGGCCGCCGGCTCACCCGGTCTCCCCGCGACGGGCCGTAGATTTGGGCGGTGCGCTTTGCAGACGTAGTCGTCGTCGCCCTGTCGCAGCTCCGCACGAACAAGCTGCGGTCGTTCTTCACGCTCCTGGGAATCATCGTCTCCGTCGGATTCCTCGTGGCAGTGGTGGCGATCATCCAGGGGATGAACGCGTACGTCAGCGAGAACCTGGCGAGCGCGCTCATCGGCCAGAACACCTTCCAGGTGCGACGGCTTCCGATCCAGATCGGCCTGTTCGACGACGAGGAGATGCGGCGCATGGCGCGCCGCCCACGCGTCAGCGGGCGCGACGCAGCCGCCGTCGCTGCCGCAGTGCCGGAAGCGATCGCCGTGAGCAGGCAGTCGGGCTGGCCGACGCCGCAGGCCGACGTGTTCTGGCGCGAGCGACGGCTGGGCGACGTCCTGATCTTCGGCGTCACTGCCGACTACCAGCTGGTGCAGGACTACTCCTTTTCCAGCGGCTCCGCGATGACCGACCTGGACGTGGAGGAGCGCCGCCCGGTAGCCATCATAGGGGCGGAGATCGCCGAGAAGCTGTTCGAGACGATCGACCCCGTGGGCCAGGAGATCAGGATCCTGGGACGCCGGTTCCGCGTGCAGGGCGTAGTGGCGAAGAAAGGGCGCGTCCTCGGACAGTCGTTCGACGGCTTCGTGATAATACCGCTCACGGTCTTCGAGACGATGTACGGCCGGCGGCTGAACACGACCGTATCGGTGAAGGTGCCGAGCCCCGATCTGGTCGCTGGCGCGATGCAGCGCGCCGAGGAAGCGATGCGGGTGTCGCACGGCCTCCGCCCGGGAGAGGACAACGATTTCACCATCGAGGCCAGCGACGCGCTGATCGAGTTCTGGCGGCGCCTGACGGGCGTCCTGTTCGCCGCCATCCCCGCCATGGTCGCGATCGGCATCGTGATCGGCGGCATCGTGATCATGAACATCATGCTGATGGCGGTGCGTGAGCGAACGCGCGAGATCGGCATACGCAAATCCGTGGGTGCGCGCGCCGTGGACATCAGACGCCAGTTCCTCGCGGAAGCAATCGCCCTGACCACGGTCGGGGGCATTCTGGGGGTGCTTGGCGGGACCGCACTGGCCATGCTCGTCGCGCTGCTGTCGCCGCTCCCAGCCAGAGTGACGGCGTGGTCGGTGGCGCTGGCTCTCTTCCTCGGCGCCTCGGTTGGAATCCTGTTCGGGGTGTACCCGGCTTCACGCGCGTCCAAACTGGATCCCATCACCGCGCTGAGGGCCGAGTGAGCCGCGACAAGGCGGCGGACCGCGCTGCTCTGGCCGCGGTGCGGGCCAACGTGGACATGGTCCACGTGCGGGAGAACGTCCGGCTCGCGCTCGACACGCTGCGCACCAACAAGCTGCGCTCATCGCTGACCGTGCTCGGCGTGGTCATGGGCGTCGCAACGGTGATGGCGACCGCGGCCATAGTGCAGGGGATCCGCGACCAGATCGTCCGCACCCTGGAGATCGCGGGCCCGACGACCTTCTACGTGGTGAAGGTGTTCTCCCAGACACCGCTGAATCCCGACCGCCTTCCCGCGTGGGTGCGGATCCGGCCGGACATCACGCCGCGTGAGGCCGAGATTGTCGCCCGCCTGCCGCAGATCAGGTATGCGGCGATATGGGGGCAATCGTTCGGGCGCGTCGAGTTCCGCGGCACACGCACGGGCCAGGCGACTTTTGTCGGCGCGGACGACGGCTTCACCGAGATTCAGGGCGGCGAGCTGCTCACAGGCCGCTGGTTCACCCGCTCGGAGATGCGCAGCGGCGCGGCTGTCGCGGTGCTCGACAGGAAGTTCGCGCAGCGCGTGTTCGGCGAGATCAACCCGATAGATCACACGGTGCGGCTCGGGGGGCGCCCGGTGCGCGTGATCGGAGTGTACGAGCCTCCGGGCAACATCTTCGCGCCGCCGGGATCGGAGACCGCCGCAATCGTCCCTTACCTCCTGCTCGAGCACCAGTTCCCGCTGGACAAGACGAACGCTGTGTTCATCGCAGTGAAGCCACGGGTGGGCGTGCCCATGGAAGAGGCGCAGGAAGCCGTCATGGTGGCGCTTCGCTCCTCGCGCGGCCTGCGCCCCGCCGACAGAAACAACTTCGATTTCATCACCCAGGATCAGATACTGGACACATTCAACAGGATCACGGGGGTGTTCTTCCTGGTGCTGATAGTGCTGTCGAGCGTCGGCCTGATGGTGGGCGGCATCGGAGTCATGGCCATCATGATGGTGTCGGTGACCGACCGCACCCGCGAGATCGGCGTGCGGAAGGCCCTCGGCGCCACGCGACGCGAGATCCTGCTGCAGTTTCTCGTCGAGGCGGCAACGCTCACGGGGATCGGCGGCGTCATCGGCGTCATATTCGGGATCGGGTTCTCCGCACTCATCGCGACCTTCGTTCGCGTGGAGCCGGGCGTGTCCCCAGTGCTGACGTCCATCGCGGTGGTCGTCTCCGTTGGGATCGGAATCGTGTTCGGGATGGTTCCGGCGATCCGCGCTTCGCGGCTCGACCCGGTGGAAGCGCTGCGCTACGAGTAGCCCCCAACCGCTAGTTTTACTGCCCATGAGTTCCGCATCAACACCGGTGGACGTCCTCGCCATCGCCGCCCACAGGGACGACGTCGAACTGTCATGTGGCGGGACGCTGATCAAGTGCGCGCGGCTCGGACATCTGACGGCAGTCGTGGATCTCACTGCCGGCGAAGCGGGCACACGGGGCAGCGCGGAACTGCGCGCGCAGGAGGCTTCCCGCGCGGCTGCGATCCTGGGGCTCTCCGCACGCGAGAACCTCGGCTGGCCGGATGCCGGAATCGTGAACACGCCGGAGATGCGCAACGAGCTGGTAAGGGTGATTCGCCGGTTTCAGCCAACGATCGTGATCGCCCCTGCCGCGCGCGGCAGGCATCCGGATCATCATGCTACCGCGCAGCTCGTGCGCGACGCGTGCTTCGTCGCGGGACTAGCCAAGGTCGTTCCCGACCTGCCGCCGCACCGGCCCCGCAAGGTCCTTCACGCCACGGCATATCGCGAGGACTTCGAACGGCCAGCCTTCATCGTGGACATCACCGACGAGTTCGAGCAGAAGCTCGAGGCGGTGAAGGCCTACGCGTCGCAGTTCGACGGGGTCACGCAGGCGGGCGAGTGCTATCCGAACACCGAGCCGCTGTACGACCTGATCCGGCATCAGGCAGCTCACTATGGATCGCTGATCCGCACCCGCTACGGTGAGCCGTTCGCGACCACGGAGATGATGCGCGTGGACGACATCACGACACTCGAGGTCTCCACGTTTTGAGCGCGGACGAGCCGGACCGGACGCAGCCGGAAGTGACGTACCCGTCGTACCTCGCCCTGGACGAGCTGCTGGCACTGCAGCGGCCGAAATCCGATCCGGAGCATCCTGACGAGCTGCTCTTCATAGTCGTACACCAGGCCAGCGAGCTCTGGTTCAAGGCGATCCTGCGCGAGCTCGACGGGCTGATCGGTGCGCTGCGCAGCTTCGAGGCCGGCCGCGCCTTGTGGCACAGCGGGCGGACGAACGCCATGATGCGCATCGTATCGTCCCAGCTCTCGTCACTCGAGTTTCTGCCACCGCAGAGGTTCCTTCAGTTCCGCAAGCTGCTGGGAACCTCCAGCGGATCGCAGAGCGTCCAGTTCCGCGCACTGGAAGCCGCCTCCGGGCTGCGGGATGCGCCGTTTCTCAACGCGCTGCAGGAGCACGGCCCCATCCCGTCATTGGTGCAGGGTTACCTGGACCAGCCGACTCTGCAGCAGCTGTTTCTCGATCTGCTGGAACGGGAAAAGACCGGACTGGAGGAGTTGTATACCGGGCCGGGCCCCGGCGTCCTCTTCTTCCTCGCGGAGTCGCTGCTGGAGTACGAGCAGCTGTTCGCCGAGTGGCGGTTCAAGCACGTGCAGATCGTCGAGCGCGTGATAGGTCCGGCGACGAGCGGCACCGGCGGGACGCTGGGCGCGAAATACCTCGCCCGTACGGTTGGCCAGCGGTTCTTCCCCGCCCTGTGGGAGGTGCGGGCGAAGTTCTTCTAGTTGCCCGGCCACCGGGTGTCGCTGCTCCGCCGCGACAGGAGACGGGCGATGGCCAGCGCGAATGCGTACAGGCACGCGAGGCCGACTACCACCACCGCGCCATACAGCGACACCGGCAGAAGGTATGACGCATTGCTGCCGTCGGTCGCGATGAGATAGACCCACTCATCGAGGGCCATCCCCAGCCCGACTCCGAACACCGCGACCGCGGCGTCCATCAGACGAGAGGTCTCGCGGAAGATCGCCAGGGGAACGCCGCCTGCCGCAATCAGAAGAAGGCCCGTGAAGAGGTGGTGGATGTTATGACCCGCGACGTCGAAGTCGGAATCAGGCGAGTTGTGTAGCGCGATGCGCAGCACGATGACCGTCAGGGCGATCGACAGAATCAGCAGAATCGCGTTGCGTCTGACGTCGCGATCCGGCGTCGGCACTTCCGGACCGACCCGCATCACGGGCTCGCCCGCGGCAATGCGACCGTCGCGTACCTGTGCCTGTCCACCCAGTACCCAACGGCCACGAGGAGCCACACTGCCTGCGCGGACCAGGCGACCGCGGTAACCGACGGCGGCGGCGGGCCGAACACCGCGCCAAGCTGAATGCTCAGGAGCAGCAGGACCACTCCGGGCAGTCCCCACTTCCCGACCGTGTCCCGCGGGCGCGTGTACTGCGCATACACTGCAGCGCCGGCTGCGAGCAGAACGAGCTCCACCATGACAGTCGCGGGCACCGAACGCCACAGCTCGAGTCCGACGCGGACGTCGCCCGTGAGGGTCAGCGGGAGGTCAGGCCGGTGCGCGACCATATCCAGGAGCCAGTGGCTGACCACGATCGCACCGAGCAGTATGGCTGCCGCGAGAGACCGCTGCGCAAGCAGGTGGGCCACGCCGAACAGGGCGCCCCAGACCAGCAGCGCGAGGAGGCTGTGCGAGTAGGGGTAGCTGATGAAATCCAGGGGCGTCACTGCCGTGACCCCCGGCCGTATGGCAACATGCTCGACGCCAAGCAGCAGCAGATTCGGCCACAGGAGATCCGCGAACTGCGCCGCGAGGAACAGCGTCCCCAGTGACAATCCCGGCGCGACTCGTTTGGCCGCGAAGCCAACCGCGAAGTGCCCGAGGAACACTTACGGCTGCGCGCCGCCGGGAAGAACCGCGTCGGCCTCGATCTCCACCAGCCAGTCCGGATCGAGCAGCCCGGCCACCTTCACCATCGTGCTTGCCGGCCGGATGTCGGCGAAGAACTCACCATGCGCCCGCCCGATCTGCTCCCAGTCCTCCACGCGCGTGATGTATGTCCGCGTCCTGACGACGTCACGCGCACTCCCGCCGAGCTGTTCGATTGCTGCGATGATGATCTCCAGGCAGCGCCGCGTCTGCGCGGCGGGATCGCCGGCGCCCACCGTCCTGCCATCGGTGCCGATTGGTGCAGTCCCGGAAACGGCGATCGTCCTGCCAACCTTGACGGCCCTGGAGAAGCCGATCACCGGCTCATAGCTGCTCCCCGAGGAGACCCGTTCCATCAGCCTTTGCGCGACGGAAGGAGCAGCAGCCCGACACCGGCCAGGAGCACGATCACGCCGACCGCCGGTGGGATGAACCCCTTCCGCTCAGCCGCCAGCTCGACGTTGCCAATCTCGACCGACTCCCTCTCGCGGGTGTAGGTGACGCCGCGCAGCGCGAGTATCACCGCGCCTGCGACGATCAGAAGAAGTGCGAGGATTCGCTTCGGCGTCATGCTGGCTCCGTGGTGTGGATTCCGGCCGCGATTCGGTGCCCGCTCGGGCTGCTCCTGAGGCCCTCGGCTGGCCGCCCGAATCTAACGGCCCCGGGGGCGAGCGGGGTATCAGGGCCCTAACGCTCTGGAAACCTCCCCGCAGGCACTCAACCCGTTGTGGGACATAGGCTTACGCCCTTGTTTACCGGGCGGGGGGTTGCTGCGTCTTATCTCAGACCCCCGTGCGTCGAAGCTCACCCCTGCACGGCCTGGAGACACCCCAAATGAACCTCTTCGGCGTTCGCTCGCGACGACGATCCACAGGGCTGACCGTTGTCGATGCTCGTCTCACAATCCGTGGCGACATGGAGACCGACGGAACCGTGCGCGTCGATGGCCGGGTCGAGGGCCTGGCCCATCGCGTCGGCACGCTCGTCGTCGGCCCGCATGGCGCCGTTGTAGGCGACGTGTCGGCCGCTGAGGTCATCGTGGCGGGAAGCGTGACCGGAAACGTGCACGCTACCGGACGCGTCGAGATCGAGCCGGGAGCAGCCGTGCGCGGCGACGTGCAGGCAGCGGCGCTGGTGATGCGCGAGGGCGCCGCGATCAACGGACAGGTGCTCATCGAAGCCGCACCGGAAGCTCCGAACCCGGAGCCGGTGGAGCGCTATGAGCTGGCTCCAGTTTCACTGCAGTCCAGCCGACTGCCGGCCTGACAATGTCGTCCCGCGATAACCGCCCACCCGTGTGGACCGTAGTGCTGGTGCCGCCGCGCCCCGGAGCGCGGACGCATCAGCTCACGGTTCGCGCGCGCACCGTCATCGCGATCGGAACGTTCACCATGGCGCTGGTCGCGGGCGCAGCGACATGGACCGGCGAGACTTCCAGCATTGCGGCGACGACGGCCGACCGGCTGGCGGAGTCGCAGCGCACGGTGATCACCCTGCTCGACAGCGTGCACGTGCTGGGCGAGATGCTGGCTGGCGAACGAGCCAAGCGGCTGCCGCCGCGCAACATGATGATGCCCGTGTCCGGCAGGATCTCTAGCCGCTACGCGCGCTCGCGACTGCACCCGGTTCTGCGGATCTTCCGGCCGCATCGCGGCGTTGACATCGCGGCGCCGGCGGGGACGCAGATCGTCGCGCCGGCAGCCGGTCGCGTCCGTTTCGTCGGGCGACGCCCTGGCCACGGGTTGATCGTCGAGCTCGTGCACAGCGGGGGCGTCGTGACCCGGTACGGTCACTGCCGCTCGGCGCTCGTCAAGGTCGGTGACGAAGTGGCGATGGGCGAGCCGATCGCGACCGTGGGCGCCAGCGGGCTGACGACCGGCCCTCACCTGCACTTCGAAGTCCTGACGCGCGGAATGTCGGTTGATCCGATCAAATATCTCGCGGCAAGCCGCGAAGTGACCGACACTGAGCCGGGGCCCGTAGACACGCGCTGATCGGGATCGCCGAAGGCGGTCCCGACCCGCCATGGGTCAGTCCGGCTCGGCCCGCAGGCGTCCGCCGCGCACAGTCGCACCGACGACTATCGCCGCCCCCACCAGCACGATGTTCTTGATGATGTACTGCCCCTCGAGCGTCGGAGCATGGGGGAACGCCACGAAGGTCTCCCCGGGGAAGAGGAGAAGCGGCAGCATCGTCCCCGGCATCTGAACGAAGAGCAGCAGCAACGTGAGCCGCAGGAACCGGCCGGTGATGAGCCCGAGTCCGATCAGCGACTCCCACGCGGCGAGCAGCGGGAGCCCCACGCCCGCACCGACAAACCCGAAAGTGATGTGCTCGATGGTGCGCGCGGCCAGGCCGGCGGCCGGACTCCAGCCGGGCACGAATTTGATTGCGCCAAACCAGAGAAATACGACCCCCAGGGCAACGCGCGTCAGGGTGACGCCGTATCGCGCCATCCATGTCGTGAGGCGAACGTCCAGCGGTTCGAGGCGCGTCGGCATGCTCACGATGAGGATCCCTCCGGGCGTGCACTCGTAACCGCGTTCCGGACGCGCTCCAGCTGGCGGGTGTGGACGATGTCGTGACCAGCGTACAGCCGCTTCATGTGCCCGACACTTTCCTCGCCCCGCTCTTCGTGCACGCCAACGCGGCGGAGGCCCTCGGGGCCGGCGTGCCGGAGAAGCTCGAGATTGCGGTCCCGCAGCGTGGTGAAGGTCCGCAGCGACAGCCCGGGATCCGTGTGCTCGTAGGCCAGGCGCTCGGCCCACAGGTCCTGGTCGTACCCGGTCAGCGGGGGACGATCGTGCGCCAGAACCATCCTGAGCCGCCAGCTCCACACGACCTCCGAATCGGCCATGTGCGCGAGGACCTGCTGCGCAGACCACTTGCCCGGCTTCTCCGGGATGCGAAGCTGCGCAGGTGACAGTCCGTCCGTCGCCTGCGCGAACGCGGCCGGTGTCGCCTGCAGCACATCGAGCGGGTCCGCGTCGCCCAGCAGGTCGAGTATGGCTGCGATATACGCATTCGCATGCTCCTTCGAAGCGGACCCGGGATTGGTAAATACCGACATCGTCAACCTCCGGCTCGAGCGCCGGCTGAATTCCGTCCGATCCTCACGAACAGCGGCCATTGTACCGGCCGGATCGTCTGCGGGTCACCCCACGCCGCTGTAAGGTCCGATCTTATCACGTCGATGGGATCGCGTCCCGTTCGCTCGCGGTGCCGCTGAGTTGCAGACCAGCTTTCCAGATACCCGATGACGTCGTCGAGGGCCATGTCGGCGCATGCCACGAGATGCCCCGGTGGCGTGATCTCCTCGAATGGGAACGGAATCGTGCGGTACCGCTCGGTGAGCAGCCGCACCTGAAATGCCCAGTCCCCGCCAACGATTTCCCTGCGGTACCGCATGAGCACCTCGTTCACGGCCGGCGTCACGCTCGTGTCCTGATATCCCCACACGGCTATCACGCCGGCCGGGCGGAGCACCCGGCGGACCTCCGCGTAGAAAGCGTCCAGGTCGAACCAGTGCAGCGCAGTCGCGACGGTGACAAGATCGACCGTGGCGTCGTTCAGCCCGCTGCTGTGTGACGGCGCGCACCGGTACGTGACGTTGGGATGCGGCCGCGCGTGCGCTATCTGCTCCTCGCTGGCATCGGTCGCAAGGACCCGCTCGAAATGGCGGGCGACTCCTCCCGCAGCCTGGCCGCTCCCTGTGCCGACGTCCCAGGCCAGTTCGTGACTTCGACAGAGTTGCGCGAGGATGGCGAACAGCTCGTCCGGGTACAGCGGGCGATGCCGGGAGTAGCGATCCGCCTGCCGGGCGAAGTAATCGCTGCCCGTCTGGTGGCCGGATGATCGGTTCGGGCGCTCAGGCATCGGCGCGGAAGATACCACGGCTCGACGAGCGAAACCCGGGCGGTGCGGGTTCCGTCCGCAACACAGCTGACGGGCGCGTCGTATAGTGACTTCAAACCTTCGGCCGCGAATCGCGGTCTGAATGACAGAACCGGAGACGCTTGAGCGACCACTACCACTTCCTGCAGCCGGTCGAGTGAGTCAGGACGCGGCGGCATTCGAGGAACTGTATCGTGAGAACGCGGGGCGGATTTACGCCCTCTGTCTGCGCATGTGCGGCGATGCCGCCCAGGCGGAGGATCTGACGCAGGATGTCTTCATCCGCGCGTGGAAGAGCCTCGGCAGTTTCCGGGGCGAAAGTCAGCTTTCGACCTGGTTGCACAAGCTGGCAGTCAACATCTGCCTCAACTGGCTGAACAGGGGTGGCAAGCGGGGGAAACGGAACGTGCAGCTTGATGACCTGTCGGTGCTCGAGGAGCGACGGCACGATTCGCCGGAGGCGCGGATGGACCTGGAGCGGGCGATTGCGACCCTTCCGCCGCGTGCGCGACAGGTCTTCGTGCTGCACGACGTGGAGGGCTATCGTCACGAGGACATCGCGCGGATGTCCGGGATAGCGGTGGGAACGGTGAAGGCGCAGCTGCATCGCGCGCGCAGGCTTCTGCAGCAGAGGGTGTAATGAGCTGGCATCCGAACGAGACACAGTTGAACGACTACGCAGACGGCGAGCTTGCCGAGTCGGAGCATGACGCCGTCGCGGGGCACATTGCCCAGTGCGCGCAGTGCGCGTCGGTAGTCCGCGGGCTGCGCAAGCTGCTCGCAGAAGCGGCGGCGCTGCCTCCGAGCATCGCGCCGCCGTCTGGTCTGTGGCAGAGGGTGCGTAGCGGCACCATCGCGCCGCGACCCAGCCGTGCCGCGATGCTGTGGGAGCTGCGTGTGCCGCTCGCGGCGGCAGCGGCGGTGCTGATAGTCGCTGCGTCGGCCGTCACCTGGTGGGTCGCCCCTGACCGTCAGGGTCCGCAGACAGTCGCGGTCTCCGACCCTCCGCCCGCGGGACTCGGACTGGCCCGGGCGGAGGCCGACTACCTCGAGGCCACGAAGACGCTGCTGCTGGTCCTGGACGAGCGGCGCGACCGGATGGACCCGGCGATTGTTGCGGCCGTCGAGCAGAACCTTCGCGTCATCGCCGCCGCTGTCGAGAACGCGAAGGCGGCGCTCGCAGCTGATCCGGCAAACCATGATGTCACTGCGATTCTGAATGCTACGTACCAGACACAGATCCGGATGTTGAGAAACGCGACGCGCGTATGGGGAGAGACATGAGAGGAGCTCTGCTTGGGATGGTGGCCCTGCAGCTGCTGGCAGCCAGCCCCTCGGCCGCGCAGGACGGGCCGCGGACGATGGCAGTGGCCGCTGGCGCACGGATAAGCATCAGCAGCGGTGTCGGACCGGTGAACGTGACAGCGTGGGACCGGTCCGAAGTTGCGGTTATCACACCGGGCGCATCTCCGCACAACGAGTATGAGATGTCGGGCGACGCGCGGCGGGTGACGATACGCGGTAACCATAACGCTCCGCTTCAGGTGCGCGTGCCGCGGGACGCCATGCTCAATGTGCAGACCGGTGCCGGACCTATCACGATTCGGGGAGTCACGCGCACGATCGAGGCTGAATCTGGAAGCGGGCCGGTGCGGATCGAGGCAAGCGCGCAGTCGATCACTGCGACAGGATTCAGCGGCGGGGTGGTCATAGTTGGCGGTGGCAGCGAGATGACCCGGGCGGAGAGCGCCAGCGGAAGCGTCGTCGTCACGGACGCCAGCGGCGTCGTGGATGCATCGTCTAGCAGTGGGAGCGTTCGCGTAAACGGTCGCGTGACCGACGCCCGTCTATTCAGCGTGTCCGGTTCGGTGAGCTTTGAGGGCACGGTCGAAAGTGGCGGCCGACTGACCGCGGAGACGTCTAGCGGCTCGGTCATGCTTCGGCTTCCCGCAACGACGTCGGCCGAATTCGAACTGTCCACGGTCAATGGGCGAATTGCGAACAGTTTCGGCCCGCGGCAGGAGCACACCGGGACCACCGGCGCCCGCCTCCGCTTCGCGGTCGGCAGCGGTTCGGCGCGCATCAAGGGCTCGACCGTGAGCGGCTC
>DASUUI010000082.1:0-27336 GCA_036374155.1 Gemmatimonadaceae bacterium
AGGCCGGGCTGATCACAGACCGCCGGAGCGGACGCTGGGTCTACTACACCATTGTCCCAGATGTGCTCGCCGAAGCGTCCGCGTTCCTGGAGAAAGTTCAGGAGAGCTGCGCCTGCGGACCCTCCGGGACACCCTGCTGCGAATGACCCCCTTTTTTTCCCCTGATTCATCAACTTTTCTTGATGGAGTGACGATGGGCACCATGACGACGGATGCGGCTGCTGTGCGGGAGATCGTGAAGGAGCGGTACGGAGAGTTCGCGCGCGCTCCCAGGTCCGGCGGCGCAAGCGGTTGCGGCACGGGCGGATGCTGCGGCGGGAGCACGGCCACCTACGACCCGATCACAGCGAACCTGTACGACGAGGGCGAGGCCGCAGGCGTTCCGGCCGAAGCGCTGCTGCTCTCCCTTGGCTGCGGCAATCCGACCGCGCTCGCCGAGCTGCATGAAGGCGAGACCGTTCTCGACCTTGGCTCGGGTGGCGGCATTGACGTGCTGCTGTCAGCAAAGCGCGTGGGTCCGACGGGGAAGGCATACGGCCTGGACATGACGGACGAGATGCTCGCCGCCGCGAACGAGAACAAGCGGCGCGCCGGTGCTGAGAACGTCGAGTTCCTCCGGGGCGAGATCGAGAACATCCCGCTGCCCGACGCTTCCGTTGACGTGATCATCTCCAACTGCGTCATCAACCTGTCTGCTGACAAGCCCCGCGTTCTCGCCGAAGCGTTCCGCGTCCTCAAGCCGGGCGGCCGCTTCGCGGTGTCCGACGTGGTGGTTCGTGGAGCCGTACCTGCCGGGATCCGGCGGAGCGTCGAGCTGTGGATCGGGTGCGTGGCTGGCGCACTGGAAGAGAATGAGTACCGCACGCTCCTCACTGCGGCCGGGTTCACCGACGTTGACGTCGAGCCGACCCGGATCTACTCCGCCGAGGATGCGGGCGCGCTGCTCAGCGGTTCGGGTGTGGACGGAGTGCTCAAGGAAGACGTTGACGGCCGGTTCATGAGTGCCTTCGTCCGCGCGCGGAAGCCACTCACGTCGGCCACCGCATAACAATCGGTCAGTTCTCGGTTGGCGCGCCTGCTTTCACCCAGGCGCGCCAGCCGCCGGCCATTGATTTGACGTTGCCGTACCCCATCTGCTGCAGCGAGTCGGCGGCGAGCGCAGACCTGTAACCGCCGCCGCAGTACAGGATGATCTCGGCGTCCCTGTCGGGCACGACCTTCTCGATGTCCCGCTCGATGACGCCCTTGCCGATGTGCTGCGCGTTCGCCGCGTGGCCCGCGTTCCACTCGCTCTCCTCGCGCACGTCAACCAGCAGCGCTCCCTGCTGCTGCCGCTCACGCGCCGTGCTCACGTCAACCTCGGACACGCGTTTGAGCGCTTCAGCGACGATGCGGAGAAATCCGGGGGAGTGTTTCACGACTGGCTCATTTTTTCGAGAGCTCCATGACCCAGATGTCGCTTTCGCGAGACCCGATCGTGAAATAGAAGTTGCGACCGTCGGAGGCCAGTGCGGGACGGTAGAACTGACGCGACGGATCCGTGAAGCGAATGAGCGTCGTCGGCGTGCCCCCCGCCGCAGCGACGCGCCAGATGGCGGCATTGTCCCGGCCGCTCCAAGCCTGGAAATAGATGGTTCGTGAATCAGCGGACCAGGTGGGCAGCCCGCCAATGCCGCCGATCCCGAAAGCACCGGGGTCAAACAACCGGCGGCCGTCTCCACCGACAGCGGATCGCACGAACAGCGCGCGCTCCCTGACATACACTACCAACTGTCCATCCGGCGAGCCGACTTCAAAGCGGGCATCGGCCTCCGGGTCGCTCGTCAGCAGGCGCGGTGTGCCCCACTTCCCGCCGGGCCCACCCGTCCGCTGCACGGTGAAGACGCCCGTGCCCTCTTCATAGAACGAGAGTTCTTCACCTCGCGGGTGCCATCGCGGACCACGTTGATGACCGGGCCGGCGTACGACTTCCTGAGTGCTGCGCCCATCGGCAGCAACGACGAACACGTCGCGATCCCCGTGACGGAAGCTGTGAAACGCGATCTCCGATCCGTCCGGGGACCAGTCGGGGTTGAAATCGTCCGCCGGGTCGCGCGTGATCTGTACCGGTTCACCGCCTGTCACGGGGATACGATAGATGTCGGAGTTCCCCTGAAGGTTCGAGTCGTAGGCGAGCCACTTCCCGTCGGGCGAGATGCTGATCCCTTCGATCGTCTGCGCACCGTCGGTGACGCGCCTCATCCCCTCCGCCGTCGTCGGCCGATCGGGAATCGGCATCGTCCAGATATTGGAGGTCGCCACCAGTGTGGCGTAGGCGAGCAGTCTTCCGTCACGCGACAGTGAGATCGTATGCGGGCCGAGTCCCGTGGTCATGCGTACCGGCGCGCCCGACGCGCTGCCATCACGCGCGATCTTCAGCCGATAAATGTCACGCCCGCCGCCGCGGCTCGACACGAACAGGATGCTGCCCCCGTCAGGCGTCCAGACCGGGCTCGTGTTCAGGGACAGGTCATCTGTAACCTTGCGAGCCGTTCCCCCCGTGACCGGCACGATCCAGATCGCACTCGGCGCGAGATTCGCATCCCACACCCACGAGATGTTGCCCGACACAACGGCCAGTCGCGAGCCATCCGGTGACCAGGAAGGCGAGTGCGGTTCCGGAACCGTTGCGAGCGTGCGGGGACTGCTGCCGTCGACGTTCGACACCACGACCGTGTTCTCGTGCTCGACCCCGTAAGCCAGCTTCGTCCCGTCGGGCGAGAAGCCGGCGGGATTGATCCACCGCGGCGGCTCGACGGGCAGGAGCACGCTCGGCGTGCCGCCGAGCACCGGTACGAGACTCACGGTCTCCATGTTGATGTAGATGAGCCGCGTACCGTCGGGCGCCCACAGCGGCCAGCCCGCCTGCAGCGTGTCGCTGGTCAGCTGAATCGTCCGGCCGCCGTCCACGTAGCGGATGAACAGCTGGTCACCGGTCGGCGTCTGACCGGCGAATGCAACGATCTTCCCGTCCGGTGAGAGCGCCGGATGCATCTCGCGTCCCGACGCGCTGGTAATCTGGCGCGTCGTACCGATCACGTACTCGTCATCCCCACCGCGAAACGCGATCGAGCTGAGCACGGCCGCGGCCACGAGAAGGCCCGCGGCTCCCGCGATCACGGCGATGCGCTGCGGCGTGGCGCGCGCCGGGACGGGCTGGGTGGCAGCGGAACGGACAGGCAGCATTCCGCCACTCGGGGTCAGGACCGCAGCGAGCTGTGCGCGAACCTCCTCCGCGGTCTGCCACCTGTCGGCGGGGTTCTTTTCCAGGCACCGCATCACCACGTCGGCGAGCTGCGGCGGCACGGTCGCGCGATGCGAAACCACCGGCTCCGGCTGCGACGTGACGTGCGCGGACAGTACCTGCTGCGGGTTGAGTCCGGTGAACGGTGGGCGTCCGGCAAGCAGCTCGTACGCGAGAACGCCAAGTGCGTAGATGTCCGCGCGATGGTCGGTCAGCGGATCGGCCGTTGCCTGTTCCGGTGCCATGTACGCGGGAGTGCCCAGCGCAACGCCCATGGACGTGAGCGACGTCTCGCCTGTGGCACTGGTAAGGGCCTTCGCCACTCCAAAGTCGGTGACGACGATGTGGTTGCCGGAGATGAGGACGTTCTCCGGCTTTATGTCGCGGTGCACCACGCCGCGCGCATGGGCATAGGCTAGCGCGTCAGCCACTTCCATCACGACGCGGATTGCTTCGGGGATCGGCAGCTCGCGCGACTTGGCCAGCCGCGCGCGGAGACTCTCACCCTCGATGAACGGCATCGTGTAGAACAGGATCCCGCCGCGCGCGCCGGCGAACAGCAGTGGCACTATGTGCGGGTGCTGCAGCTTCGCCGCCAGCTGGATCTCGCGCCGGAACCTTTCGGTGTTGATGCCGGCAGCGAGATCCGGCGGCAGGACCTTCACCACCACGGTCCGCTCCAGCTCCACCTCGGTCGCCACGAACACGCGGGACATCCCGGCGCCGGGCAGTTCCCGTTCGATCCGGTACGCCGCGCCGAGGGTCTCCTGAAGCTTTTCCTGCAGGCTCACGCTCACAGCGGTCTAAAGTACAGCGTGACGCCGGGGCGGGCGCCCGCCTTTTTCGGCGGGCACCCGCTCACAGCGTGCGACCTACGGTACGCGCTCGTTCGCGGTCGGGAACGGCGGAGGCGGGTACGGGCCGAAGTTTTCCGCGGTGTAAGTGCTCGCCCAGAAATCGGGCGGGCCTTCGCTGTCTTCCACCCGGTTGACGACCGGCTTCAATCCATGCTTGAGGTACGTGGCGATCGCCCACAGATCGGCATCCGGCATGTTCCGCCACGCCGGCCACGGCATCGGCGGCGCAAGATACTTCGGGTTCGCAGGATGATTCCCCTGCCCCGGTATCTGCGACGTGATCTCGACATCCGGTGTCTCACCCGGCCGCAGGCCGAACCGCAATGCATTGAATACCTGCCGCTCGCTGAACCGCCCCATCCCGGTCGTGTTGTCCGGTGTCAGGTTGCGGGGTCTCGTCTTGAAGGGTCCGATCGGAAACTCGATTACGTACGGAGCCAGCACAGTCGGCGGCTGCCCGCGAAGTCCCGCGAGCCATCCCTCGCGACCCGGATCGCCACCTCCGTGGCAACCGCTGCACCCGTACTCGATCACCAGCCTGCGGCCGTGGAGTATCTGGTCGCGCCGCGCGGGTGCGTGCAGTTCCTCGTGCGACGTCGGGAATGCGGGCGATATGTGAGATCCCACTTTGGCGACCGAGACCTCGCTTGCCCAGAAGTCGGGCGGAGCTCCACTGTCGGGGATGCGCTTGCTGAAGGGCCGGACTGCGCGCTTTAGATATGCGGCAATCGCCCGGAGATCCTCATCGGAGCTGTGGCGGAACTCGAGCCACGGCATCGCCGGCGAGAGGTAGTTGGGCGCTGCCGGGTGATTACCCTGGCCGGGCACGTCGGAGGTGATCTCGACATCAGGTGTCGCGCGCGGTCGCAGGCCGTAGCGAAGCGCGTTGAAGATCTGGCGCTCGCTGTAACGGCCGATCCCCGTTTCTTCGTCTGCGGTGAGGTTCCGCGGGAAGGCGACGAGGCCGCCAACCGGTAGAGTGTCCGTGGGCCGACCGGCGAGCCACTGGCTGTTCCCGGGAAATGGTCCGTCACCCTGCGCAGCCGGGTTGGTCGCTCCGCCATGACAATCGCCGCACCCGTGCTGAATCACGAGCTGCCGGCCGCGCAGTACCTGATTCATCCCGCTTTGCGTCGCCTGAGCAGGATCGCCAGTCGTCACAGTCGTCGCCGGCGCCATGCACGCGGCGAGTGCGACGACCGGCAGGAACTGGGTGAGATTCCGCAACGCGTCTGACCAACTCCGCATGCTCGCCTCCGTGGGGGCTATTTGACTTCGAGGACTCCCATCATGCCGGCATCTTCGTGGTCCAGAATGTGGCAGTGGAACATCCACTTTCCGGGGTAGTTGTCAAACCGCACGATGAACCGCGCCGTCTGGTGCTTCGGCACGTTGACCGTGTCCTTCCATTTCCGCTGCTTCTCCGGAACGCCGTTCCTGTCGAGCAGCTGGAACTGGAATCCGTGCAGATGGAACGGGTGATCCATCCCGACGAGGTTCTCCACTTCCCAGATCTCGGTTGCGCCGAGTTTCGCGCTCACGTCCACGCGGCCCATGTCCATCGACAGGCCGTTGATGAGGTGCTGGCTGAGCGCCATCACGCGCCGCGCCGTTACCGCGCTCGTGTCCAGCGCCGGAATGGCGCGGAGCCGCGAAGGCAATGCGATGGGCTGCACCGGCGCAGCACTCGCGTACTGCAGAGTCAGTAAATCGCGCGCCTTGTCCCAGTCGCCCGGTCTCGTCTGCGGGATGTACCTGTTGTACGGAAGCGTCTGAAACTTCGCGCTGGTGCCGGGCTTCGCGGTCCCGCGAACCAGAAACTCGGCGCGCTCGCCGTTTCCCAGCACTATCTCGTCCACTTCCACCGGATGCTCGAACAGCCCGCCGTCGGTCCCGACGTGCAGCAGGGTGTGGCCTTCGAGCGCCAGGCGGTACACGCGCGCCGCAGACGCGTTGATCACGCGCCACCGCTGCACCTCACCGCTGCGGATGCCGAGCGTCGGAAGGACGCTGCCGCTCACGAAGATCACGTCGCCCTCGCGCCCGTTCTCCGCATCAACACGCCCGGCATGCGTGCCGGGATCCGGGAAATCGAGCGCCCCGTCGGCCGCGAAACGATTGTCCGACAGGAGCAGCACCCGCTCCTGCAGCGTGGCAGGCAGCGGATCATCGGGGGCGCGCACGATGATCGCTCCGTACAACCCCATCCCGACCTGATATCCGGTCCGGTGATGCGGATGCGGGTGATACCAGTACGTGCCCGCGCTGCCGGGTCGGAGCGTGAACTCGTAAGTGTGCTCGCCACCGGGAGCGACGGGGTGAAACGGACTGCCGTCCTGGTCGAACGGGATATGCAGCCCGTGCCAGTGGACGGTCGTTTCCACCGGCAGGTCGTTGCGGAAGTGCACGATCACGCGATCGCCTTCCTTCACCTCCAGCGTCGGACCCGGGCTCGACCCGTTGTACGCATACACGTCGGTGCTCGTCCCCGGACGCAGCGTGAGGCTCGCTGGTGCGGCCACGAGCCTCACCTCCACCGTTCCGGCAGTCCGGGAGAAATTCACGAACGCTGGTGGCGTCGCCAGGCCGCCCTTCGTCACCACTGCCTTTCCCGTCGGGGATGGCCGTTGTGTCGCGGGAGAAGCGGGCGCGCGCCGCTCGGGCGGGGACGCCGTACCGTGGTGATGCTGCGCAGGCGCGGTCGCCGGAACGAGCAGCACAGCTGGCAGCAACACGGCCAGGAAGCAGCGGTCCCTGACGCGCGCACCAGCGAAAGTCGTGATCAATTGCATCCAATGCGACATGCGCGGTCCTGACGCAGAGTGATCTTACCGAAAATACTGAAAACGGGCGCTGCCAAAAGTGCGGGCTCAGGGGCCGCGCGGCAACGGTTCAGATTGGATGTTCGGTGGCAGTTGTATTGCGGGGCAGGTCCATCGCGGCGAGCCCGATGCCGCACGCGGTGAGGGCGCATGACCACGGTGGCGTGCGCGACGTGGACAATGGAGGAAGACGTATGATGGCGAGACACGTAGTCCTGACGGGGATCGCGCTCGTGCTTTTCGGATGCACCGACCAGCAACTCCCGACAGAAACCGAGATAACGGTTCCTCTCTTCGCAAGGGGCGGAAACGCGGACTTCAACATGGGAACCCACCTGACCGGCGACGAGGAGGTTCTCGCGTCGGAGCCACATCCCTCCGTGAGCAATGCCCAGGGGCAGGCGATCTTCCGCGTCAACGCGAGCGGAACCTCGGTGAGCTTCCGGCTGATTGCCGCGAATATCGAGAACGTGATCATGGCCCACATACACTGCGGGCGCCCCGGCGAGAACGGGCCGGTCCGGATGTGGCTGTACCCGGTGATCGGTCCTTCCGGCGCTCAAACGGACAATGGCGGCGGCCGCTTCAGCGGCGTGCTCGCCAGCGGCTCCTTCTCACCCGCCGGGCAGGTGTGCCCCGCTGCGAACGTCGGGCAGAACATGCCGCTGCTCGACGCCATGCGCGCCGGACTGACCTACGTGAACGTGCACACGAACGACGGCGTCGCGCCAGCCAACACGGGTCCGGGAGATTTTCCGGGCGGCGAGATCCGCGGTCAGATAGACGACCGGAACTAGCCGCTGCTGATGTCGCTGCGGCGGGGCGCTCGTCCCGTCGCAGCGGCTGTCGTGCGGCGTCTCCCGTGCGGTCGGCGGCGGCTACAGATATCTGGCCACGGCCATGGCCGCGGCCGCCAGCAGCAGCAACCACGCGACGATCCGGCCGACCATCCCGCTTCGCGCGCGCAGGCGCTGCGCCTCCTGCATCCGCGCCTGCCGCTGCTCCTCGCCCGGCGCGTCCCCCAGCGACTGCATGATCGTCATCGCTCGCATCATCGAGGGACGCACCACGGCCAGACCCAGCGCAAAGGCGACGATCGCCAGCACGCCGCCGGTACCGAGGGCCATTCCCGTAGCCGAGCGCATGTACGCGGGCTCGAACCCGAGCGACACCTCCCAGTACAGCCACAGCCCGGACAGGATCGTGGCCAATGCGATGACGGGCATGATGGTCATGATGCCGCGGCGCTGGATAGCTCCCATGATCTTCCCGCCTTCCGGTCCCGCCTCCTGAACAGCAGGCAGCAGGAAAAAGGTCGTGAAGAACATCATCCCCACCCAGAGGACTGCGCCCAGAATGTGGACCAGCCTCAACCCGATCAGCAGAATGTCCAGCGTGGCCTCCCGCGTGAGCGATCAGCGATCGACGCGCTGCTCTGCCATTGCGTCAACGGAGCTGCGCACGAGGTCCCGCAGAACCGCGCGATCAACGTCGTCCAGCTTCTTCACATAGAGGCACGACTTGCCGGTCCTGTGTGGCCCAAGCCGCTGCATCAACGCGGGAAACCGGTCGAATCCCGCCATCAGATACAGCGTGATGTCCTTCTTGCGCGGCGAGAAGCCGACGAGCATCCAGTCGCCTTCCCTCCCGCTTTCGTACTTGTAGTGATACCGGCCGAAGCCGACGATGCTGCTTCCCCACATCACCGGAGGGGCGCCCGTTACCTCCTGCATGAGCGCCGCTATCGCCTCGCAGTCGCTGCGGCGATCGTCATCGGCGATGGACGCAATGAACTCCGCAGCGCTGGTCGTTTCCGGACGCGTCTTGAGCTCTGCCATTGTCCCGGCAGAATGCCGCGGCCTGGCAGGAGACGCAAGTCGTGCGGCTGTGGTTCCCGCTCAGAAGCCCTGTCCCACCCTCGCCGTGAACTTCCACGGCCCTGCGCGGTCTATTGGCCGCGTGATGCCGACGGCCAGCGCCCCACTGAAGAACGTCGCCAGCAGCTCAGCCGATCCGCGCACGCCATCGGTCGCCCGGGAGACGGGCCCGAGCAGTCCCTGGTCGTCCACGGTGGAGCCGAGCTCCAGCACGGCCTGCTGCGCGTCTGGCCCCGATATGTCGGTCCACGCGGTGTGAATGCCGGCGGCCACCCCTGGCGCCAGTCCGGGCACGAACAGCCCCCCGGAGACACGCACCGGCGCACGGAGAACCGGAAACGTGTACCCAGCCACAGCACGCAGCATCACGGCCCGATCGCCGGCGAACTCCTTGTAGCCATACGAGCTGAGCCCCTCCCCACTTCCGATCTCGAACAGCGCCTGCGGCACGGGGGTGCCCAACAGCGCGCCGGCATCGCCCCGGGCATACAGCTGCAGCGGCCCCAGCTCGCGGCGGACGGCGGTGCGAGCTTCCAGCCGCTGCCATCGCAGGTCGCCATCTGCGCGCTCGTACTGGACACGCGCGCCGACGCCGCGATCGACGAATATCCCGCTCACATGGGGGTTCAGCTCGAGCGACGCAATGCTTCTGACGTAGCTGCCTGGACGAATGCCGCGATTCGGCCTGAAGCCGTCGCCTTCGACGAACAGGCCCTTCGCCACGTTCTGCTGGACGGCGCGGTCGCTGCCCGGACCGACCTCCAGCCGCGCGAACGATCGCCGCTTCACCCCCAGCGACCGCGTGACGAAAGCACTCACGCCGCGCCGATCGAGATAGTCGTAGTTGTCCGTGCTGCCGAGCAGGGCCGACACCGTCGCCCCCCACGACAGCGGAAACTGGAAGTCGTTGGTGTGCGCCAGCGAGCGGTGCGCCCTGATGCCCCCGCCCCAGACGCCGCGCCGCCGCTCTGCGGTCAGCGAGCCGCGGGCAACCTGCTCCGCCCACGCCCAGCCCAGCGATCCGCGCACGATAAGCGCGGAGTCGCCTTCGCCGAAGTCGCTGCGCAGCGCCACACCCGTGTACACGCCCTCGATGCGGTTGAAGCGGAAGACGTCTCCGAGCGTCTCCGGCCGGAAGCGCACGCCCGAGGTCCGTCCGGCGGTCCAGGCGTCGGGAGTCACGTCCTCGAAGTCCGCGTACTCCACGTCAGTGCTCGCGTGCCCGATCGGCCAGCGCCATCCAGCGAAGCTCGAAAGGCTGTCGGAAGACGCGAAGGTGAGGTGATGAGCCGCGCCGGACGACTCCGGTCCGGTCCACGATGAATCGTTCGTACGATAGTTGTCGAACCGCGATACGATCCGTACGATAGCGCGCAGGCCGCCCAGCAGCGCGAATCGCGCGTGGAACTCGGTGCGCTGGTACGCCGGAAGCCAGAACTCGCCGTCCACCTCGGCGTTCACGAGCTCGATGAATGACGCGCCGCTCGTCCCGGGGAATCCCCGTCCGGTTGCCAGCACGGGCCTGCCCCCGCGAATCTCGACGGTGCGACCGCGCAGCCGCACGATCTGCTTGCGGTCGGCGTCGAGCTGCATGTCACCGGTGAACAGGATCGCATCGCCCGGCGCGTCCGGACGCGGCGTCACCCGCACGCTCACCACGTGTATCCGCCGCCCGCGGGAGAACAGTACCACGACCGTATCGGCGCCGGTGAACGTGTAGTACGTCGCGCGCGTCGGCGCGAGCGGATGGATCGTGAGACCGCGCCCCGGTTCGCGCGCCCTTCCGGCAGCGGCGCCAGGCGGCGTGACACCGAGCTGAAGGCGGTTCCCATACAGTGTCGGCGTCGTCCAGCCGCCGAACATGCTCATGAGCGAGAACGTGGGACCGATGGCCTGAGAGCGGTAGCCGACAACGCGCTGGTCGTAGCGGTATGGCGCACGCCAGCGAACCTCGCTCGCAATCTGCTCGATCTGCGTCGTACGCTCGCGCCCCGCCGAATCGGTGAGCGCGAGCGCCATCTCGCTCTCGACCCGCGCCCGATAAGCCAGCAGGCGCTCTGGAACGAGCGCGTTGATCCGGGCCGCATCGGCAATGAGTGCCTCGAGACCGGGGGAATCGTAGGTGGAGTCGCGCGCAGCGGCGTCCTGCGGGCTCGCGGGAGCTGCTGCCGCGGCGGCGATTACCGCGGCGGCGGCGAGATGCCTGATCGGGTTGTTCACGGCAGGGTCCATTGCACGTTCAGTGCGCGCAGCGCCGCGGGCGCGCGCGTCCCCATATTGGGGGATGCAACCGCGGATTGCGCAGCTTCTCCTCCAGCTGGGCCTGCTGGCGGTGGTCCTGGCCGTCCTTCCGTACAAGCTTTTCGAGCTGGACCGGTATTTCGTTCCCAAGGAGCTGGTCCTGCACGCCGTCGCCCTGCTCGCGCTGCTGACGTTGCTGCCGCGGCTCCGCCAGAACAGGGTGGATGCAGCCGACGCGCTGCTCGCCCTGTTTCTCGTGCTCAGTCTCGCGTCGTCGCTGTTCGCCACCAACCACTGGCTGGCCCAGCGCGCTCTGGGTGTCAGCGTCTCGAGCGCGATCGTCTTCTGGACAGCACGGACCATTGGTGCAGCAGGGTCATACCGACCCTTGCTCGTCGCCGCGAGCGTTGCAGTCGTCGTCGCGGCGGTGACGAGCCTGGCGCAGGCCTATGGACTGGAGACTGTTTACTTCAGCCTGAATCGCGCACCGGGTGGCACGTTCGGCAACAGAAATTTCGTCGCGCACTTCTCCGCGATCGGCCTGCCCGCGATGATCTATGTCCTCGCAACCGCCCGGCGGCCTTCAGGTGAGCTGCTGGGATCGTTCGCCTTCGCCATCGTGGCCGCGACTCTCGTCCTGTCCCGCTCGCGTGCGGCCTGGCTCGCCATCATCGCGTCCCTCCTGGTTCTCGCACTGCTCCTGCTCGTTTCCCGCAGGCGGTGGGCGGGCCAGCAGGTCGGGGGACGACTGGCGCGACTGGCGCTGGCAGCGCTGCTCGGCGCCAGTGTGGCGATCGTGCTCCCGAATGACCTGAACTGGCGCAGCGATTCGCCGTACCTCGATTCGGCCCGCGGGATGGTGGATTACAGGAGCGGCAGCGGGCGCGGACGAGTCGCGCAGTACGCTAACTCTCTGGAGATGGCGGTTGCGCAACCCGTCCTCGGCGTGGGTCCGGGCAACTGGGCTGTGCACTATCCATCGTACGCGCCGCGCAACGACCGGTCGCTCACCGACGATGGCATGACCGCCAACCCGTGGCCGAGCAGCGACTGGATTGCCTATCTGTCGGAGCGCGGCCTGATCGCCGGCCTCTCGCTTCTCGGCGTGTTCGCGGCCCTCTTCGTCGGCGCCCTGCGCCGCTGGCACGATGCGATCCCCACGGACGATCTGCTCGCGAAGATCGCTCTCGCCGGAACGATCACGGCAACGCTGGTGGTCAGCGCGTTCGACGCCGTACTGCTGCTCGCGGCGCCGGCGTTTCTCGCCTGGACGGTCATCGGGGCCACGAGCGGCATCGGACGCGCGGGCCGCTGGGTCGTCCTGTCGCGTGCACAGCGGCTGACCGGGGCAGGCCTTGTCCTGCTCGTGCTGCTGGCGTCGGTTGCGCGCAGCGCTACGCAGGTCGTCGCGATCACCACGGTCGGGGCCGGAGGCACCCGCGCGGGATGGAACGCCGCGGCCGCGTGGGATCCGGGGAGCTACAGGATCAATCTGCGCGTGGCCGAGCTGCACGCGGCACGGCGCCGCTGCGCTGCGGCGTTACCCTACGCGCGGAAGGCGCTCGATCTCTTTCCCGATGCACCCGCTGCCAGGCGCGTCGTGCGACGATGCAGTTGACGGCTAAGGCGCTCTCGCCACGGTGACGTGGAATACGGGCTGCAGCCGCTCGATGGTGACCATCACCTTGCCCTCGTTCTGCATCTCGATGAGCACCTTTCCAAGGATCGCCTGCAGCTCCAGCGCGCGTCTGCCTGCGATCCGCTCCGCCGAAACGTCCGCATAGCGACGGAGATACGCCTCGACCCAGCTCGCGTCGTCGTTGCTGATGTCGGTGAAGGGCTCCCACGGCGCCGCGTAGGCGCTGTACAGCACGTCGAAGGTCGTGCCGTACTCGTGCGTGCTCTCTTCGGCCATGGCATTCGGGTTCACCTGCTGCAGCGCCTGCTGTTCCGCTCGCGTGCGCAGTACCGAGCTGATTTCCATCCGGAACGGCGGAGCGCCAAGGGCGGCGAGCCGTGCATGGAATCGCTCACCCATTTCCGTGAGCGCGGAGCGCACCGCCGGAACCGCCAGCGGCTGGGAGTGCTCGGAATCCCGGATGATCCAGTGAGGGCTGTTCTCCAGCCGCACCAGCCGTCCTTCACGCTCCAGCGCCGCGAGTTGCTGAGCTGGCAGCTCGCGGCCGACGCCGAGCGCGCGTGCGCGCACGAGGTGCTGTGCGTTGGTGAACCGCCGCAGTGCCACCTCCTCGGCGGGTGCGAGAACGGGAAGCGGCTGAAAGATAGAGTCTATCGATGCCGCAGCCGAATCGATGCGCTCCACTGCCTGGAGCAGCACGGCCTCGTTCGACGGTGGGCGGTCTGCACCGGCATTTCCTGAGCCCTGACCTGGAGCCGAGCAGGCGGCAAGAGCCGAGAGCGTGAAGATTGCCCTGCGGTGGAACCGAAGCGTGTGACTCACAACAGAAACGTAGCGAACTGTCGCGCAAGAGTGGACGTTGCAAGAATCATCTGCAGGGGTTGGCATGCCCGGGCCTTGCGCTACGTTCAAAAAAAAGATCGTGTCGTCACGCTCCGCGGCGCGCAGCCTGTGCTGATCAGGCACACTCCTCATGCCAACAGGGAGATTCCACATGTTTCTTGGAACGCAACGAGTCATGCTTTTATCAGTCGCAGCCGCGTTGGCCGCCGGATGCAGCGCCGAACAGCCGGACACTGCTGCACCACGGTCCGGAAATGTGGTTGAGATAGTTGCGAGAGGTCTTCAGTTCGAGGCGCCGGATGAGATCGCATCGGGATGGACGACGTTGCGCTTCAGGAACGAGAGCCCAATGGTCCACTTCGCGCTGGTTCAGCGCCTCCCCGACGGAGTCGGGATCGCAGAGCAGCAGCGGCAGGTCGCTCCGGTTTTTCAGGACGGAATGAACCTGCTGAACGCAGGAGAGACAGATGCCGCGATGCAGAAGTTCGGAGAGCTGCCCGAGTGGTTCGGGCAGATCGTGTACACCGGCGGACCGGGTCTGCTGTCACCTGGGCGAACGTCCGAAAGCATCGTACACCTCGAGCCTGGTACTTACCTCATCGAGTGCTACGTGAAGACCAATGGGATCTTCCACAGCTTCAACCCGGATACGCTGGTCTACGGTATGGTCCACCAGCTGACCGTGACTGACGCCAGGTCGGATGCGTCGGCGCCCGAGCCAACGGTTGGGCTGACAATCTCCAGCGACGGCGGTATCGAGACTCCACCAAATGTGGTTGCGGGCGAGCACACCATCGCCGTCCGCTTCGAAGACCAGCGGGCGCACGAGAATTTCCTGGGGCACGACGTGCATCTGGTCCGACTCGGAGAAACGACCGACGTGAGCCGCGTCGCCGCATGGATGGACTGGACGCAGAGAACGGGGCTCGAAACTCCCGCGCCGGCGGAGTTCCTTGGCGGGACCAACGAGATGCCCGCAGGTACGACGGGTTACTTCACAGCTCTGCTCGAGCCGGGGAGATACGCCTGGGTCGCCGAAGTCCCCAATCCGGAGGATAAGGGCATGCTGCGCGAGTTCGAGGTCACCACGGGCGAGCGGGAGGCCGGGCAGGACTGACCGAGGGACAGCAACCCCGCGACACCGCGGGCTGACGACGCCTCACTGGGTCACGGCGACGCGACCCGGCAGTCTCTGCAGCTCCGACTGAATCCAGGCGTCGACCGCTCGCTCCAGTATCGCAAGCGGGACCGCCCCCTGTCCCAGCACCACGTCGTGAAAGCCGCGGATGTCGAACCGGTCGCCCAGGTGGGCGCGCGCCCGCTCCCGCAATTCGAGGATCTTCAACTGACCGACCTTGTACGACGTCGCCTGTCCGGGAAGCACGACGTACCGCTCCGCCTCGGCCACAATGTCCTTCTCCGGCTTTCCCGTGCGCCGCATGTACGCGATCGCGTCCGACCTGCTCCACCGCTTCGAGTGAATGCCCGTGTCCACCACCAGGCGCACGGCGCGCCACAACTCGTCAACCAGATACCCTATCCGGTCGAGCGGATCGTCCTGCAGCCCGCTCTCCGCCGCGAGCTGCTCCGCATACAGCCCCCATCCCTCCGTGTAGGCGGTGAACGGGATGACCCTCCGGAAGAACGGCCCGCCTTTCAGCTGCTGCTGGGTCGCCAGCTGAAAGTGATGCCCCGGAATCGCTTCGTGATACGCCACCGTTCGCATTCGAAAGCGCGCATGGTCCGCCACATCGCGCAGGTTCACGAAGAACTTCCCAGGTCGCGCGCCATCCAGGGTCGGCTGCTGATAGGAAGCCACCGCAGACGTCGCCTCCCTGAACTGCGGCACGCGCTCGACCACGACGGGCGCCGCCGGTTGCATGCCGAACAGGGGTGCCAGGCGGGATGATGCCTCGACGATGATCCGCCGGTACTCCTCGAGAATGGCGGCACGACCTTCATCGGTGTCTGGCCACTGGAACCGCGGCTCTTCGCGCAGCCTCATCAGTGCATCACCCAGATCGTCAGCCTGGTAACCCTGCCGCGCCAGCAGCGGACGCAGCTCCGCCTCGATCCGCTCGACTTCACGCAGGCCAAGCTGGTGTATCTGCTCCGCGCTCAGGTCCGTCGTGGTGGAGGAGCGCAGCATGTGGGCATAGTAGGCGTCGCCGTCGGGCAGCCGCCACGCCCCGTCGTCCTCGCTCGCGTTCCGCTCCAGCTCCTCGGCGTGCGAGATCAGCTTCCGGTACGCGGGATAAACCCGTCCGCGGATCGCGGCTCCGCCCCGCAGGAGCAGCACCCGCCGCTCCTCGGCTGAGATGTCACGCAGAGTGTCGAGCGCCGAACGCAGGTTGGTGTAGAGCACGTGCTCTTCCGGCGGCGGAGAGATGAAGCCGCGCATCTCCGTGAGCACGCGCTCGAGCACGAACCGCGGCGGTGTGATCCCCCGCGCCGCCCGCAACCTCGATCCCGCGATCACCTGGTCGAAGTAGCGCTCGAACGCCTCGAGACGCGCGAGATAGTTTCTGGCGTCCTTCTTTCGCCGGATCTGGTGCACGTTGAGCATGAACGAAGGCAGCTCGCTCTGAGCGCCGGAGAACTGATTGAGGGGAAAACCGTGGAAGCGGAACCGCTGGCCCTCGACCAGGTCCTCCATGAACCATTCCATGACATCGTACGAGATCGTGTCGCTGATGGCGCCGCGATCGAAGCTCCGGAGGATTCCCAGCTCGCGTTGTACCATCCGGAACGTACGCTCCTCCGCCTCCGGGGATACGTCGTCCAGCTCATCCGAATGGAAATCGAGGAACGGAGGCAGAACACCGAGCTGCGAGAGCAGCATCGGGCTCTGCAGCGCAAACCGGAGAAAGACGCGACCGTAGAAGTGGTTCACGGAGTAAGGCTTGAACCACACGGTCGGGACGATGAATGCAGCCGCGGCAACGAACAACAGGCCGATCCCCACCAGTGTCCACTTCTTCCACGGGCGCATGCGCTACCTCCGAACGGTCTGTATCGCGAGGTACACGGCGAGAAGCAGAAGCACCGGTGCCGTTGCCACCCCGGGCGTGTATCCACCCTGCCAGACCGACCACAGCGGGTGGCCGACGCCGTTCACGACCTGTATGGCGACCCAGAATACTGCGAAGTACCGGGCTGTGGGCCAGTCGTGTCGGATGGGCCACAGCAGGCACCAGATACCGAACGCTACCAGCCCGAAGTTGAGGATGAGGAACCCGCGCTCGAGATCGTTGGAGACGAGCCCTGTCAGAAAGCGGGCGGGAGGGAAGGACTCCCACAGGCGCCCGGCGTATTCCTCGACGGAATGAGCGGCCTGCGCAAGGACGAGCAACGCGAACGCTATCTGAAACCGGATGCGCGACGCGATGTCGCGGGTCGGCGCCGCGCCGGTGGTCATCACAGCGACTTCCGGAAGCATACGATCCGCTCGACCTCGGCGAACCCGAGTGCCCGATGCGCCGCAGCGCTGCGGTCGTTCGTGAGCTCCGTGTCGGAACCGAGCTCGCCGCACCCCTGTGCCCGTCCCCATTCCTCCACGGCGTTCATGAGCGCCGCGCCGACACCCTGACCCCGGTGCATTTCCTCCACGAACCAGCCTTCCAGATACGCCACGCGTCCTGGCCGGCAACCCTCGACGTGCGATCGTATCGTCGTCTCCGCGAAACCGATCAGCTCTCCGCGTTCGTCCACCGCCACCAGAACTTCGGCGGGATCGCTGCGTTCGCCGTGAAAGAAGGCCGCAATCTCCCGTGCGTGTGCGGCCCCGTGCGCCGGCCACAGCTTCTGGCGCATCCGCTCCCAGTCTGCGGCTTCGCCCGGCTCGATCGCTCGCACCAGCACCATGGCAGGCTATTTCGCTCCGGCGTCGGTCTGCCACATCGCGAACTCGTTCCCCTCCGGGTCAGTCAGCATCGCGAACCAGCCCATGCCGGGCACCGGAGTCTTTTCTCTCATGACTCTGGCGCCCAGTTGCCTGGCGCGCTCCACCGAAGCGTCGAGCGACTCCACGTTGACATAGCTCATCCAGGCGCGCGTCCTGTATCCGTCCGGCCGCCTGGCCATCCCGCCATTGATGCCGCCCGGCTGCGTGGGCATCCCCTTCGAGTCCACGTCCACGGTCTGGATGAACCGGTAATCCATTTCTGGCAGGGGCTGCACTTTCCAATCGAACAGCTCCGTGTAGAACCTCTGCAGGGCGTCGGGGTCGTCCCCGTAGATCTCGAAGTGAGCGACGGTGTTCTTCATCTGCTTATCTCCTCGTCGGTTAAGTGCTAGCGCACCGGGATCCAGTAGCTCGCCTTGAGCGCCAGGAAGTTGTCACCGGGCGCGCCGAGTGCATCAAACAGGTCGCCCGGACGCACCGTGCGCCAGTCACGGTCGGCGCTTCGGTTCTGCTGCCAGGCCAGGTCGACCTTCATGTCGCCGCCCGCGCGAGCGCCGCTGCGGTAGCTGTCGGCGAAGGGATCGTTCGGATCTGTCACGTTGACGAAGCGGGAATCGGCCTCGACATAGGGGAGACGGACGGCCTGCGCGCTCTGCGGTGCCGCAGCCCGGGAAACCGTAACCAGAGCAAGCGCGAGGACGCCGAGGGAAGCAGCGCGCATCCGGCTGTTACGGCCGCCGGAGGCCGCCGGTTTCGAATGGCTTTCCACAGCAAATCGAAGATACGATCTGGCGCCAGCGCCGCGATCACGCCCGGCGGACCGGCGCTTGCACTTTCTCACCGCATGGCCAGAACCGTATCTGCCCGGAAGCTCCCGACCAGGGCGCTCCGCTGCCGTCGCAAGTTCCTCCGGTTCTTCCCCGAAGGGTTCCGCGACGAGACGTACATCGACTGGGAACGCGGCTATAAATGGAAGGCGCATGAGCAGTGGGCGGAATCGCTCGATCGCAGCGAGTTCCGCTCGCTGCTCAACTCCGGAGAGTTCGCGGAGATCGCGGCACGGGCGGTGAAGATCGAGTCGCGCACCAACCTTCTCTTCTCATTCGAGAAAATGGCGCTGCGCGACGCCGTCAGGCCGCGAGCCGGCGCCCGGCTGTTCGCCGAAGGACTGTACGATTTCCTGTACGGGCGGGGCACTCAGCAGAGCCGATTCGAAAGCTGGTGCGAGACCGTTGCTGCTCTCCCCCGGCGGCAGACGCGGGTCCTGACGTGGCCGCTCGTGACCGTGTTCGGCTTCGTCGCGACTCCGGATGAGCACATCTTCCTCAAGCCTCGCGTCACGCAGGTCGCCGCCCGTGAGTACGGCTTTGACTTCACATACCGGTCACGGCCGAACTGGGATACCTATGCGAGCCTGCTCGACTTTGCCGCCACGATCCGCCGCGATCAGCGCGATCTGCGCCCGCGTGACATGATCGACCTGCAGAGCTTCATGTGGGTTCAGGGCTCCGACGAATACGAGGAGTAGCTCGCGGTAGCCCTGAGACTTCACTCGTAGCGACGGGGCTCCGGGTTGCCGGCGGTGTCAGGCTGCTCGTCACGCGGCTGCTCATCGGACGCACCCTCCCGCTTCCGCCGGAGCTTCTCCTCCTGCTTCTTCTTCCGTTCCAGCTCCTTGCGACGCTTATCGTGGTTGTAGTTGGGTTTTCTGGCCAGCGGAATTCCTTGAGAAGGTTGCCTGTAGTATAGCCGATGGCCGCGTCAGCGGACGATGTGGAACGTCTCCTGGCGCTGGAAGATCCAGCGGCGCGCCCCTTCGGAAGTGATCTGAGCGTCTTCCTCCTGCGCCATTCGCACGCGCTGCCCATCCCACTCCGCAACCGGAGTGGTCGCCTGCAGCTCGATCGAGAACCAGGTATTCGGCCGGAGCGGAACGTCACCACGCCCGACGACGCCGTCCTGCCTGTCCCATAGGCCGATCGTGGGGCCCGCGCCGTGGCCGCGGTCGCCGATCGGGTGGGTGTACACCGTGCCGTCAATTCCCTCAGCCGTCATTCGCGCGCGAGTCGCCGCAAGCACCTCGTTCCCTGTCCGCCCGGGTGTCATCTCCTCCAGCAGCAAGTCCTGCAACCTGTTCGACCGCGCCAGGGCGGCGCGCAGGCCCGCCGGTGGCTCGCTCTCACCCTCGCGCAGGACGTAGCCCATGTGCTGCGTGTCGGTGTTGAGCCCCATGACTGTGATGCCGAAGTCGGTGTGCAGCACGTCACCGCGCAGAATCACCGGGTTCGTCGAGTCGCCCATCTCCACGCCACGGCGCTGCACGCTCACCGATGGCTGGAACCACGTGCCGAGCCCGAGGTCGTTGACCCGCTGCCTGAGCCACCACACCACGTCCTGCGTGGTGGTGACACCGGGAGTGATCACCCGGTTGGAGAACGCAGTAGCGATGATGTCGTGCACCACCTCCTGCATTCGCCTGTAGGTCGGCAGCATTTCAGGAAGTCGCTCCTCTATGTACTGCAGCGCAAGCAGTTCGCGTCGCACCACGCGGTCCACGTATTCCGGGCCAAGCGCAGCCTGCAGCTGCTCCCACTCGCCCACCGTGAGCCCGTCGGAGAAAGCGTGCGTGTGCGAGATGTTCACCGCGATCGTGCGAGGGTTGCGCTCGCGCACGACCGGCGTCAGCAGCGCCCACTGATCGGGGCCGAACGGTTCCGCGAGCCGGACGGTGCCGCCAGCGACCCCGGCGCGCGCCTGTGGGTCGCGGAGCACCGTGTACAATCCGCCCTGCGACGTGCCGCCGATGGCGAGCCGCTCGACACCCAGCTCCGCGCCGCGGTCGTGAAAGACGTAGATAGTGCGCCGCCGCGCCGCCATCGTCGTGGGTGAGACGATGGACCAGAACACCGGATCCTCGTTGTACTCGCGCGCGGGGATGATCCACATCTGCACGCCGTGCTCGCGCATCAGGCGAGGCAGCACGCGATCGAGGCGAAGCCGCAGCCACTCCTGCTGAACAGCCGCCTGCTCCCGCAGCGTGCCGAAGGGACGTTCCTGCGCAGAAACCGGGAGGGCAGCGAGTATCGTCGCCGCATACACGAACGCTGCCGGGCGCATGACAGGAAGAAGTGATCGCATGGGTGTCGAGGATTCAGGTGGCGGCGATGACGTACGCCCGCGCGGATCGCGCGAGCGGTAATCTGTCACCCCGGTCAGCGGCCGCGGGAGCGCCCCGCGCGTGACTTCCCGTGGAAGCTGTCATCCGCGCGCTGTCGGCCACGCTCGCGACGACCAACCCGGTCCCGCTTCTTCTTGGCTCCGGCGCGCGCGCCATCCGGTTTGCGCTTGCCTCTGGCGCCGGCATGGCCGTCTTCGTGCTTTCGCTTGCTCCCCGGTCGGACGGTGCTCGCACGTCGCTTCGCGCCAGTCTGGCCACGGTGCCCGGCGCGGGCGCTCTCCTCCGGCTCCCCGTGCTCCGCCATGACGCCGACCGGCACCATCTCGGACTCGTCCGCTTTCCCGACAGTCGTTTCGTGTGCCAGCTTCACAGCGGCGGTGGCGATGTCCATCAGATCGAACTCGTTGGACAGAGATTCGACGATGACTGCGTACTGGTCAAGGTTTCCGCCGACGAGTGATTCACGCAGCGCACTGCCGGTCAGCTCCATGCGCCGCGCGCGCAGGTCCTTCGCCGTAGGCACGGTCGCGACCTGAATCTCCTGGCCTGTGTGCTGCTCTATGTTGCGCAACAGTCTTCGCTCGCGCGGCTCGGCGAGCGTGATGGCGGTGCCTTCCCGCCCTGCACGGCCCGTGCGCCCGATGCGATGAACGTACGCGTCCGGCGCGGACGGCACGTCGAAGTTCACGACATGCGATACGTGCTCGATGTCGAGGCCCCGCGCAGCAACATCGGTCGCGATCAGCAGCTCCGAAGCGCCGTCCCTGAACCGCTTCAACACCCGCGACCGCTGGTCCTGGGAGATTCCGCCATGCAGCGCCTCCGCGCCGTAGCCGTGCGCCGCGAGCGTCTCCTGCAGCTCGTCAACCTCGGTGCGCGTGCGACAGAATACGATCGCTGAAGTCGGGTTCTCCATGTCGAGAACGCGCCCGAGCGCCGGGACCTTGTCGCGGCGGTGCACCATGTACACGTGCTGCCGCACGCGGGGCATCTCGCCGGCCGCCACACGCTCCCGGGCGATCGCGATGCGAACCGGGTCGCGCAGATGGCGTTCGGCGAGCGACGCGATCCGTCTGGGGATCGTCGCCGAGAATAGCGCGGTCTGCCTCGCAGCCGGAACGGCGCCCAGGATCGCCTCCAGGTCCTCGGCAAACCCCATGTCCAGCATCTCGTCCGCTTCGTCGAGCACGACCATCCGCACGCCGGACAGGTCGAGCGTATTGCGGCGGATGTGGTCGAGTGCGCGCCCCGGCGTTGCGACCACGACGTCAACGCCGCGACGCAGCGCGCGCAGCTGCTGCGCCATCGCCTGTCCGCCGTAGATCGGAAGTACGTGCACGCCGAGCTCACGCCCGTAGCGGTGGACCGCCTCGGCGACCTGCATCGCAAGCTCTCGCGTCGGGACGAGCACCAGCGCCCGGATCGTGCTGCGACTCTCGTCGACGCCGCCTTCCGCCGGGAGCCGCTCCAGAAGCGGGAGCGCGAACGCAGCCGTCTTTCCGGTGCCCGTGGCAGCCTGCCCGAGCAGATCGCGCCCCAGCAGCAGCGGCGGGATCGTCATCTGCTGAATCGGTGTCGGCTCCTCGTAGCCGAGCGCCTCGAGCGTGCTCAGCAGGCGCGCCGACAGACCCAGCGCGGCGAACCCGACCGGCGAGCCGATCCCGGGGCTCATGTCGTCTCCGGTCGTCTCACGCAACGTTGCGTCGCCCGCCGACCCGGAGTGCTACCGGCCGGTTGATCCCGTGGGCGCCGAGGTGATCTGCTGCATCAGGACGTTGACCATCAGGTAGATCCTCGCCTTCGTGATCTCACCGTCTTTCAGCTCGTACGCGACGCTGAGTGGGACGCGTATCTCTCTCCCGGTGGCGGCGACACCCGCGAACTCCCCGGTGTGCCGGCCGACGACTACGGCCTCGAGCAGGCCGCTGTTCTCCGCAAAGATCGCGCTGACGCGCTCGGCCTTCGCGTTGAAGGCTTGCTGATAGAAATGGTGCAGGTGGGAGGCAATTGCGTCCCGGCCGCGGATCTCCTCGCCGGTTGGCATCATGGTGAATACCGCGTCCTCCGCAACGAACTTCGGATCGTGGTTCGTCCAGTAGGACTCGAGAACCCCGCGCGTGCGGGCCACGCTGTCATCCGACTCATGGGCGGAAGCGCTGGTCGCCTGCGCCTGGCCAGACTGCACGAGTATCGGTGACACCGACAGGGCAGCCGCAAGCATCAGGGTTCGGTACATGGTCTTCTCCATAAGCATGAATGTTCCGGAAGGCTCAGGCCAAGCAGCTCAGTCAACGTATGAAATGACGCGAGCGCGCGTAACCGGCTGGTCTGATCACAGCCTCGCCCCAGCCCGGAGACAACACTTCAGCTCGGTCGAGATGAATTGCCGGCGGATTGCTGCGTGCGAACCGCTGCCCGCGCGATCCCCCGCAGCATCCCGTCGAATACGAGGCGGTGCACGGGGTAGAGCGCGTACCAGTATGCTTTCCCGTCCAGACCCTCGGCGTCGAACGTCGCCGTCTGCCGGATTGTCGAGGACAGGCCGGTGCCGGTGACCTCGAACTCGAGCCACGCCGTGCCCGGAAGCTTCATCTCGGCCACGAGTCGCAGTCTGCGGCCCGGCTCGAATGCCTCGACCCGCCAGAAATCCACTGCGTCGCCAGTACGCAGCGAGATCGGCGACGGCCGCCCCCGCCTGACACCGACACCTCCTGCCATCAGGTCGAGAAAGCCGCGCGCGCGCCACAGCCAGTTGAAGGCGTACCAGCCGGTGCCGCCGCCGATCCGCTCGATCGGCTCGAAGGCAACCGCGGCAGGCACCGCGACGTTCGCGACCCGCGAATCCACGAAGCGCACGTCGGCGCGCCGCCGCAGCGGCGGCCACGGCGATCCCGACGACGACACCGAATCGGCCCACCGCGTCGCAGCCGAGTGCAGCTCTTCGCCGGTCACCGCGCGTCGAACAGCCTCCTCGACCCCCACGGGACGGACGTCGAACGTCCGCAGCGCCAGGTCGTCCCGCACGACAGTGGGATGCACGATGCTTTCTATCAGCTTCCGCCCGACACGAGCGTACAACGGCGTAACCAACGCGAGCCACAGGCTCGACAGCCGCGGACTGAGAACGGGCACCGGAATCATCCGCAGCGGCTTTCCGCGCTGCCGCGCGTAAACGCGCATGATGTCCGCGTAAGAGACCTGGTCAGCGCCGCCAATCTCGAAGATCCGGGATTCGCCTTCCGGCAGATCGAGCGCCGCGACGAGATAGGCCAGCAGATCGTCTATCGCGATCGGCTGCGCGGTCACGTTGACCCACCGGGGAGTGATCATCACCGGCAGACGATCCACGAGCGACCGGATCATCTCGAAGGACAGACTGCCGCTGCCGATGACGATGGACGCGCGGAACTCTATCACCGGAACGCCCGACTGCCGGAGTATGTCGCCGACTTCCTGCCGGCTGCGCAGATGCGCCGACAGCTCCTCTTCCTCGCTCCCGAGCCCGCCGAGGTAGATGATCCGCTTTACGCCCGCTGCCCTCGCTGCGGCACCGAAATTCTCGGCGCCCGTTCGGTCATCGTCCTCGAAGGACCCGCGCGACCCCATGGAATGCACGAGGTAGTACGCCACCTCCACGTCCTGCATCGCGGGGTCGAGACTCGGGCGGTCGAGCACGTCACCCCGAACGACCTCGGTCGAGCTGCCCTGCTGCACCGCAACCGCCTCCGGCCGGCGCGCCAGACAGCGCACCCGAAGTCCACGCTCCTCCACCGCGCGCAGCAGCCGCCCGCCGACATAACCCGTGACGCCAGTGATCAGAATCAGCGGCGCCATGCTGCTAGCGTCCTCCAACGCCCTCCGGCTCGACGGAGAACTGGTCCTTCCTGAACGAGCGGGCGATCCACAGGAACGCAACCGCCGCGATCACGAAGTACAGGAGCGCGAGCCCCAGCTCTCCGAAGATCAGCTTCCCGGTGCCGAACAGTGTCGTGTATACCGCCGTGATGCCCGCGATCCAGTTTGTCCATGCGAGCGCCCCGCCGGGGATCTTCTCGCGCCCGTACCCGAGCTCGTTTGAAACGACTTCCCAGCCGGGGCCCCCCGGCCGGACGCGGCGATAGAACGAGTGCAGCGTCTCCCTCGGTTCCGGTTTCGTCGCGAACGTGACGGTGACCCACACCACCGTACTGACCGCCACGGTCACGAGGAGAATCACCGCGTTGGCATTCGGATGATCGGGCGGAAACATCGGCGGCACGACTCTGAACGCAATCAGCGACACGATGAACGAAGCGATCATCGCGCTGATCTCCGACCAGGCATTGATCCTCCACCAGTACCAGCGGAGAATCAGCACCAGTCCCGTGCCCGCGCCGATCGCGATGAGGAACCGCCACGCGCCCTCCACGGTCGTGAGCTGCCACGTGACCAGCAGCGACGCGAAGAACAGGAAGACCGTAGCCAGACGCGAGGCATTCACGTAGTACCGCTCGCTCTCGTTCTTCCGGATGAATCGCCGCCAGAAGTCGTTGATCAGGTACGACGCGCCCCAGTTCAGGTGCGTGGCCACCGTTGACATGTATGCTGCGGCGAACCCGGCCAGCATCACGCCCTTCCACGGCGAGGGCAGGTGATCCATGAAAGCGCGGACGTAGCCTTCCTCCTTGTTCACGAGGTTGGGATACAGCACGACCGTCGCGAGTCCGGTGACGATCCACGGCCATGGCCGGATCGCGTAGTGAGCCACCTGGAAGAAAAGCGTCGCCAGCACGCCGTCGCGCTCGGTTTTCGCCGAGAAGATTCGCTGCGCCACGTATCCGCCGCCGCCCGGCTCCGCGCCGGGGTACCATGCCGCCCACCACTGCACGCTCAGGAACACCCCCAGAGTGAGCAGCGGCATCCAGGCGAAACCGCGGATGCCGTCCGACGTCACCTGCACGGGCATCACCGACAGCGCGGCCCGCTCGCTGCCGAAATGCGCGACGACGCCTTCCCTCAGAGCATCGAGTCCTCCGACCGCATCCACCGCGAAGATCGCGAGAACGACCACCGCGGTCATCATCAGGATGAATTGGAAGAAGTCGGTCCACAGCACCGCCCATAGTCCGGCGGCGCTGGCGTAGGCAACCGTTATGACAAAGCAGATTCCGACCGCCACCCACGGAGAGACTCCGAGCGAGATGGACAGGATCGTCACCATCGCCTTCGTCACCCAGCCGAGGATGATGAGGTTGATGGGGATCGCGAGATACAACGCGCGGAAACCGCGCAGCGCGGCCGCGCGCTTCCCCGAGTAGCGCAGCTCGGCAAGCTCCACATCGGTCATCACCCCTGCCCGCCGCCACAGCCGCGCGAAGAAGAAGACCGTGAGCATCCCGCTCATCACGAACGACCACCACAGCCAGTTGCCCGCGACGCCGTGGGCTGCGACGAGCCCCGTGACCACGAGCGGAGTGTCGGCAGCGAAGGTCGTCGCGACCATCGCGACTCCGGCCAGCCACCAGGGCACGTTCCGCCCCGAGATGAAGTACTCGCTGAGGCTCGAGCCGCCCCGCTTCGTGAAGTAGAAACCGATCCCGATCGTCAGCGCGAAATACGCTGCAACGATGGCCCAGTCCAATACGGAGAAGGCGGACATTCTTTCGGACTCAGTGTGGTGGTCGGGAGCAAGCTACGGGTGAGCTGGCCACGTGGACAAGCAGCAAGCGCCAGGTTGTGAGCCGTGAGTGAACTAATCAGTGGTGAGTTGTTAGTGACCGCGCAACCAGTTACTCCCAACTGACGACTGATTAGTTCACTCATGGCTCACAACTTGGCGCCACCCTCCCCCACCAGTAGCGCGACCGTCAATTCTGCGGGTTGAGCAACTCCTTGAACGGCGAACGATCACGGTACGGATGGAACTCGATGTCACGATGGAACCACATGCCGTACGGGAGCCCGGCGGCCCACGCCTGCTGCACCAGCGCGGCAGCCTGGTCCGGGCGTCCCAGCACAGCCGCGATTTTCGCGCGCTGGTAGCTCGCCTGAGCGCGATGCGGACGAGGCACCGAGGCCAGAGCGGTGAAGACACGGTTGGCCGCCGCCGAATCACCCAGCATCGCTGCGGCCGCGCCCATCGCGCTGAGCAACTCAGGGGGGCCTCTTTCCATGGCCGGCGCAGAGGCTCCGCTGCCCGGTTGCACGAGCGTGGCCGTCTCCCCCTGAGATCCACTCTCCAGCAGCCGCTCGAACGCGGACCGCGCCTCCGCCCACCGCCGCGCGTGATACAGCGAACGAGCCTGCATCAAGCGGTCTGATTCAGTCACCTCGTCGGGTGGTAGCGTTTCGACCCACGCGACTGCACGCTCGGCCATGCGCTTTCCTTCCTCGGTGTGGCCGTGCGCTGTGTACTCACGCGCCGCAAACCACATCATCGCGGCAGGGGTGTCGTTGTTACGGGCAGGGCGCCGGATACGCTCGTCTATCCGCCGCTCGACCTCTCTCACGTTGCCAAGCGTGGCGTGGACCTGCACTTCGTCGTACACGTCCGGAACGCCCAGCTCGGCTCGCCTGCGCACGGCCGCGAGCTCCCGCTTGTAGTCAGCGATGAGATGCAACGCATCCGTTCTGTCGCCCCACGCCTCCACCGCGGCGAGCTTCCATTCCGGATCCGCCTTTTCCAGCGCCGCGATCGCCTCGTGCGGACGTCC
>DASUUI010000083.1:0-25770 GCA_036374155.1 Gemmatimonadaceae bacterium
TCGGTGGGTTTCATCCCGAACAGGTGGGGGACTTTCACCTTCAATTCGCTGGCGGAGTTCGAGGCCGGCGAAGCCGCGACGTTCACCCGAACGCTTTTCGCCAACGACCGCCGCTCTGCCGCGCGGAATCTCGCCCTGTACTTCGGCGACGCCTGGCGAAAGAGTCCGGCACTGCAGCTGGTGTACGGGCTGCGACTGGAGGGTACACGCTACCCGGATGCCCCTGAGCACAACCCTGAGGTCGAGGCGCTTTTTGGACGGCGGACGGATCGGTTTCCGACTGACTTGCGCCTCAGTCCACGTGCCGGCTTCACGTACAACATCTTCCCCGACGTCGGCGGCCCTCCGACACTCTCGATCCGGGGAGGTGCCGGTGAGTTCCGCGGGAAGGCGTCCTCGCAGCTGTTCGCCACCGCACGCAACGCGACCGGCCTGTCGGACGGGCAGCAGCAGCTCACGTGCATAGGCGCAGGGGTTCCGGTCCCCGAATGGGAAGCATACCTCCTCGACGAGGACGCGATCCCGACCACCTGCGCAGCCGGCCTGCCCGGAAGTCCAACGGGTCAGAGGCGCGACGTGACCGTTTTCAATCCGTCGTTCGGGGCTCCGCGTGCCTGGCGTGCGTCGCTCGGCGTGACGAAACGAATTGCCGAACGCTACACGCTCAGTGTGGACGGCAGCTATGCGCGCGGCGTCTCGCTCACTGGATCGCGCGACATGAACCTGGACACCGTGCCGGCGTTTTCCCTGCCATCTGAATCACGGCGCCCGGTGTACGTGCCGGCAGGCAGCATTATCCCGGCGACCGGGGCGACCTCGCTCAATGCATCACGGATCCATGGAGAGTTCGGCCGCGTGAGCGAGGTGATGTCCGAGCTGTCGTCGGACACGAAGCAGCTGACTACCTCGTTCAACGGCCTGCTGCTGCGCGGCGTTCAGTTCAACCTGTCGTACACGTTCACCGCTTCACGCGATCAGGCCCAGGGATTCTCCTCACCGTCGCTCGGGGGCTTCGGCGGCGGCGTGTTCACCGGCGGATTAGGCGGCGGCAGCGGCTCCACCTCGGGAAATCCGAACCGGGCGGAATGGGGACGTAGTGACATCGCTCGCCGCCACTCACTGCTGGGAACGGTCAACTACAGGTTTCGCCCGTGGCTCGACGTCTCCGCGATCGGCCGCGTCGTCTCCGGCGCCCGCTATTCACCCCTCGTCGGCGGCGACATCAACGGTGACGGATTGCGGAACGACCGCGCTTTCATCTTCGACCCGTCCGATCCCGCGGTCGCGGCGGACACCGCCATGGCGAATGCGATGTCGCGGCTGCTCATGTCGGGCTCGGACGCGGCACGGGAGTGTCTGCAGAATCAGCTGGGCAGGATCGCAGAGCGGAACGCGTGCGCAGGGCCGTGGACCCCCTCCCTGGACCTGCAGTTCAACTTTCGGCCCGCTGCGTTCGGCCTCGACCGGCGCCTGACGGTTTCCGTCCTCGCACTGAACGTCCTCGCCGGGCTCGACCAGCTTCTGCACAGCACGGCAAACCTCCGCGGCTGGGGTCAGCCCGCGTTCGTGGACCGGACGCTGCTGTACGTGCGCGGCTTCGATCCCGCGGCCCAGGCATTTCGCTACGAGGTGAATGAGAACTTCGGGCGGACCACTCAGCGCGGAGGTTTCCGCGTTCCCTTTCAGGTGGCGCTCCAGGCGCGCGTCTCGCTCGGACCCGACCAGGGTCAGGCACAGTTCCGCCGCGCGGTGGCGGGCGGCGCGGCAGGAGGTCCGGCCAGCATCGACGCCATCCGCCAGCGCATGGTGCGCACGATCCCCAACGCATTCCGCGACATCCTCGAAGTTGCGGATTCGGCGCAACTCGGCCTGACGCCGGAGCAGCAGGTCCGGCTGTCTGCCGCGCGCGACTCGTTCCAGCTGAAGGCGGACAGCCTCGTCGGCGCCATTGCTGGCCTTCTTTCGGAGCTGACCGCCCAGCGGAGCCCGGACCCGGCCAGGTTCGGGGCGCAGCTGCAGCCGCGGGTACGGGAAGGTCGCGAGATGGCGACCGCGGCAGTGCGCGAGGCACAGCGCATTCTCACGCCGGAGCAGTGGGCGAGAGTCCCCGAAAGCATCAGGCGACCATTCCAGCGGCGCGAAGGCGCGGGCCCGGGATTCATGTTCATGGGGCCGCCGTAGCGACCGGGAATTACCTTTCGCGCGTGCGTACCGCCGCCCGCACCCACACGTTCACGGAGTCGATGATCCGGGAGATGACCCGGGTCGCGAACCGTACGGGCGCCGTGAATCTGGCGCAGGGATTCCCCGATTTCCCAATGCCGCAGGAGATGAAGGACGCGGCGTGCGCGGCCGTTCAGCACGACGTCAATCAGTACGCGATAACGTGGGGGACCACCGAACTGCGTCGCGCCATCGCCGACAAGTATGCGGAGTGGTACGGCATGGACGTGGATACCGAGACCGACATCACGGTCTGCTGTGGCGGCACCGAAGCGATGGCCGCGGTGTTCCTGGCTCTGGTGGATCCCGGTGAAGAGGTGATCGTTTTCGAGCCGTACTACGAGAATTACGGGCCCGACGCGATCCTGTCCGGCGCAAAGCCGGTCTACGTTCCGCTCGAGCCGCCTGACTGGCGGCTGGACCCCGACCGGCTGCGCAAGGCGTTCAACCGGAACACGCGCGCAATCGTGCTGAACACGCCGCACAATCCTACGGGACGGGTGCTCACCCGCGAAGAGATGGAGCTCGTCGCGGAGCTGTGCATCGAGCACGACGCGCTCGTGTTCACCGATGAGATCTACGAACACATCGTGTACGATGGCGAGCATCACGTCATGGCGACGCTTCCCGGAATGCGGGAAAGGACCGTCACGATCTCGGGATTGTCGAAGACGTTCAGCTGCACTGGGTGGCGACTGGGCTACGCAATCGCGCCGCAGGCTTTGTCGCTCGCCATCCGCAAGGTGCACGACTTTCTCACGGTTGGCGCGCCCGCCCCGCTCCAGGAAGCAGGCGCGATCGGCATGCGGTTCGGCCGCGAGTACTACGATGCGCTGGCAACCGAGTACCGCGCGCGCCGCGACCTGATCATGCCCGCGCTGCGCGACGCGGGTTTCGAGTGCGCGATCCCCGAGGGCTCGTATTACGTGCTGGCCGACTTTTCCCGGCTCAGCGACCTCCCCGACGTCCCGTTCGCGATGTGGCTCGCCGAGGAGGGCGGAATCGCCACCGTGCCGGGCTCGACGTTCTACCATGACGCCGAGCTGGCCCGGCGGTTCACCCGCTTTGCGTTCTGCAAGAAACTCGAGACGCTCGAGCGCGCGGCGGAACGACTGTCGACGCTCGCGGCCCGGGTCTGATGACGCGGACCGAGATCACCACCCCCGAGATTCTGCCGGAGGAGTCCGCGGTCGAGCTGTCGCTCCGCCCGCAGCAGCTCGCGGAGTTCATCGGGCAGCCGAAGGTCAAGGAAAGCCTCCGCATCTACATAGACGCAGCGCTGGCCCGGCGCGAGCCGCTCGATCACACTCTCTTCTTCGGCCCGCCGGGACTCGGCAAGACGACGCTGGCGGAGCTCATCGCCCGCGAGCTGGGTGTCAACATCCGGCAGACGTCGGGTCCGGCGCTGGAGAAGCCGGGCGACCTTGTCGGCACCCTCACCAACCTGAGGGAGCGCGACATCCTCTTCATCGACGAGATCCACCGACTCAGGCCGGTGATCGAGGAGTTTCTGTATCCGGCGATGGAGGACTACAAGATCGAGATCCGGCTGTCGGAGGGACCGAAGGCGCAGACGATCTCGATGCCGCTGGAGAGATTCACCCTGATCGGCGCGACGACGCGCCTCGGGATGCTTACCGCGCCGATGCGCGCGCGGTTCGGCATCGAGATGCGGCTGAACTATTACCCCGCCGAAGACCTGGAGCTGATCGTCCGACGCACGGCCGAGGTGTTGAAGGTGGAGCTGACGGATGACGGGTCCCGCGAGCTTGCCTGCCGTGCCCGCGGCACCCCGCGCGTCGCCAATCGGCTCCTCCGCCGTGTTCGCGACTTCGCCCAGGTCCGTGCGGAGGGCAGGATCACCAGAGACGTCGCGCGTGAAGCGCTGCAGCTGCTCGACGTGGATCAGTACGGGCTGGACGACATGGACACCCGCATCCTGCGGGCGATCGTGGAGAAGTTCGATGGCGGTCCGGTGGGAGTGGGAAGCATCGCCGCGGCCGTGGGAGAGGATGCGGATACGATCGAGGAAGTGTACGAGCCATTCCTCGTTCAGAACGGGTTCCTTCATCGTACGCCGCGCGGCCGCGTCGCAACTGCGCAGGCGTATCGTCACTTCGGCTACACGCCGCCCGGGCCGGCAGCCGCGAGCCAGGGATCGCTGCTCTAGGCGCGCTCGCCATCAGCCTGGCCGCTGGACGCGACCACTCGAAGCCATATGCCGCCTGATGGCAGCCGCACCTCGGACTACGACTTCGAGCTGCCGCCGGAGCTGATCGCGCAGGAGCCCCTCGCCGAGCGCGACGCCAGCCGACTCATGGTGCTGCACCGGGCCACGGGAGAGATCGAGCACCGGGTGTTCCGCGACGTTCCCAGCCTGTTCGAGCCGGGCGATACGCTCGTGCGCAACGTCAGCAGAGTCATCCGCGCGCGATTGCTCGGCACGCGCGCGTCCGGAGGGGCGGGCGAAGTGCTCCTGCTGCGCCCTCTGGGGGACGGCACCTGGGAGGCGATGGTCCATCCGGGCGGCAAGCTTCGCCCGGGACGTACGCTGGTCGTCAGCGACGAGTTGAAGGTCGAGGTTCTCGCGACGACGGAGCGGCGCACGAGGATCATTGCGCTCCGCACGGCGATGCCCGAAGAGGACGCCATCGAGAAGTTCGGGCACGTCCCTCTGCCGCCGTACATCACCCGCGCCGACCGGGACGCAGACGCCGACCGCTATCAGACCGTGTATGCCAGCGAGCGCGGCTCGGTTGCGGCGCCCACCGCCGGGCTCCACTTCACCTCAGACGTGCTCCAGCGAATCACCGATCGCGGAGCATCCCTGACCGACATCGTCCTTCATGTCGGCGCAGGCACGTTCAAGCCGGTCGAGGTCGAAGACCCCGCCGCACACGTGATGCACGAGGAAGCGTTCACGGTGCCCGATGCAGCCGCGTTGACGCTGAACGCCACGCGCGCCGCACGCGGCGCGATCTTCGCACTCGGCACCACCTCCGCCCGCACGCTGGAGTCGGTGGTGAGTCAAGACGGGTCGTTCGAGCCGGTCACGGCGGCGACAAGCATCTTCATCCGTCCGCCGTACGAGTGGCGGGCCGTGGACAGGCTGATCACCAACTTCCACCTGCCACGCTCCACGCTCATCATGCTCGTCGCCGCGTTCGCCGGTTACGACTTCACGATGCGCGCGTACGCCGAAGCAGTGCGCGAGCGGTACCGGTTCTTTTCCTACGGAGACGCGATGGTCGTGCTGTGAGCTTCGCTTTCACGATTCGCGCGAGCGAGGGACGCGCCCGTACGGGGACCTTCACCACCCCGCACGGTACCGTCGAGACACCGGCGTTCATGCCCGTGGGAACGCTGGGGACCGTCAAGGCGCTGGACCCGCAGGAGCTGCGCGCGACCGGCGCGACGATGCTTCTCGCGAACGCGTACCACCTTCATCTCCGCCCGGGCGACGAGCTGGTCAAGTCACTCGGCGGAATCCACCGGTTCATGGCCTGGGACGGGCCCGTCCTCACCGACTCCGGCGGCTTCCAGGTCTTCTCGCTGGCGACGCTGCGGAAAGTCGGTGAAGAGGGCGTTGAGTTCCGCTCGCACATCGACGGATCCGTCCGGCATTTTTCGCCCGAGTCGGTGATGCGGATCGAGGCCAACCTTGGCGCCGACGTGATCATGCAGTTCGACCATGTCGTCCCCGGACAGTCGGAAGGGTCGGTGGCCCGGGATGCGAGCGAGCGCTCGCTCCGCTGGCTGGTACGCTGCCGGGACGAGTTCGCCCGGCTGCAGGCCGGTGAGCCAGGCACACCACAGGCGCTGTTCCCGATAGTACAGGGGGGCATCCACGCCGGCCTCCGGCGCGAAGCGGTCGCTTCCATCACCTCGCTAGACGACTGGAGCGGCTACGGGATCGGGGGCCTCTCCGTGGGCGAGAGCAAGCCGGCGATGTACGAGATGGTCGAGGTCGTGGATGACGTCCTGCCGGCCGGGCGCCCGCGGTATCTGATGGGTGTGGGCTTTCCCGAGGACCTGGTCGAGGCCGTGCGCCGGGGTGTTGACCTCTTCGACTGCGTGGCGCCCACGCGCATGGGGCGGAACGCCGCGGCCTTCACCTCGACCGGGCGCGTGAACATCCGGCACGCCCGGTTTCGCGACGATCCGCTCCCGCTCGACGAGCTGTGCAGCTGTCCGACATGCACCCGGTTCAGCCGCGCTTACCTGCGGCACCTGTTCGCGTCGGACGAGATGCTCGGGCCGCGTCTCCTCTCGCTGCACAATGTACATTTCCTCGCCGAGACGATGCGCGCCGCGCGTGAGGCCATCCGCGCCGGCGAGTTCGATGGCTGGAGCCGAGGCTGGCTCGAGCGGTACACTTCCGCCCCCGCAACCCAATGACCGCTACAACGATCTTCCCCGCCCTGTTCCTGCTGCAGTCCGGCGGCAATCCGCTGCTCGGCCCGATCTTCATGTACGGGGCGATCTTCGCGATCTTCTATTTCATCCTGATTCGCCCTCAGCAGAAGCAGCGCAAGGCGCACGACGCGCTGATCAGGCAGCTCAAGAAAGGCGATGAGATCGTGACCGCCGGGGGCGTGGTGGGCGAAGTGATCCACATCCGTGAGACGGTGGTGGAGGGTGTCCCCAAGGTCTCGATGGAAGACCGCGTGACCATCAAGTCGGGCGATTCGCGGCTCATCGTGGAGCGCGGCCGCATCACACGGGTCATCCGCCCTCCGGCTGCCACTCCCGCGAGCTGAAGGCCTGGTCCGAGGAATGAGCCGGCTGGCGTCCTGCTCCAATAACGGTACGCGACCGCACTGAGATGAAGCTCCTCGACATCCGCGTCCTCGGCGACCCGATACTCCGCAGAGAGACGGATCCGGTGGTGGAGATCACCGAGGAGCTGCGCGAGCTGGTGGCCGACATGTTCACGACGATGTACGCAGCGGAGGGGATCGGGCTCGCGGCGCCACAGGTCGGACGCACGGAACGCGTTGCCGTGGTGGACGTGGAGGGAACCACGCTCACGCTGATCAACCCCGAGATCGTCGTGGCCTCGGGGGCGGCGAAAGCGGAAGAGGGCTGCCTGTCGATCCCCGAGATCTATGGAGAGGTGACGCGCCCGGAGTCAGTCGTGGTGCGCGCGACGGATCTGCAGGGCACGTCGTTCGAGCTCGAGGCAACGGAACTCGTCGCGCGCTGCATTCAGCACGAACTGGATCACCTGCACGGCAAGCTGTTCATAGACTACCTCGGGCTCTTCAAGCGGCGGTCGGCGCTCGCCGAATGGGACAGGCAGAAGGTGAAGTATCCGGGGTTGATCCGAAAAATCACCCCCGGAGCCGAGCCGTCGCGGCGACGCGCCACGAAGGAGCACGCCACAACGCACACGCCTGAGCAGACCGGAGAGATGTAGTGCGCGTCCTTTTCTGGGGCACGCCCGAGTTCGCTGCACCATCGCTGAGGGCGCTCATCGGCGAGGGATTCGACGTCGTCGGAGTGGTGACTCAGCCGGATCGTCCGCAGGGGCGGTCGCGCTCCCTGCTCGTCCCGCCTCCCGTGAAGGACATCGCGCTGGCGGAAGCCATCCCGGTGCTGCAGCCCGAGCGTCCGCGAGGCGATGACTTCCTTGACAGGCTGCGTGAGCTGCAGCCGGAGATCTCCGTGGTCGTGGCCTATGGGCACATTCTCAGGCGCGAGGTGATCGACCTCCCGCCGCTGGGAACCGTGAACGTGCACGCCTCACTGCTCCCCGCGCTCCGCGGGGCGGCCCCGATTCAGGAGGCGATCCGGCGGGGGCATGCCGAGACCGGCGTCACGATAATGCAGATGGTGGAGGAGCTCGACGCCGGCCCGATTCTCCACCAGGCGCGAACGCCGATCGCCGACGACACGACGTTCGGCGAGCTGGCGCTGCGTCTATCCGAGCTCGGAGCCCTCGCGCTGGTGGAAGCGCTCGCACTTGTGTCGGTGGGAGCCGCTCAGGCAGTCCCGCAGCATCATGCGGCGGCGACGTTCGCGCCGAAGATCACTCGCGAGGACACCCGCGTCGACTGGACCCTCGCTGCAGATGAGGTTTCGCGCACGATTCGGGCGTACGATCCGACACCCGGAGCGTTCACCTCGCATCGCGGCCGCGAACTGAAGCTGTTCGGGGCGCGACTCGCGGGTGAGGCAGCCGGCAGCCCGGGCGCCGTCCTCGAGCTGGGCGACACCATGCTGATCGCGTGCGGCCGCGGTGGCGTCCGCGTGATGGAGGTGCAGCCCGCCGGCAAGCGCCGGATCGGCGTCGGCGAGTGGGCTCGCGGGCGCGGAGTCGCCGTCGGCGACGTCCTCGGAGGGTGAGCCGGGTTCCCGTCGTCCACGCCGTCACGAACGATGAAGTGCTGCTGCGGGGCGACTTTCCCGGCCTCGCCAGGACGGTGATGGCGGCCCTCGGCCCTCGCGGAGCCGTGCATCTGCGGGCCAGGTGGATCGCCGCGCGTCGGTTGTACGAGATGGGGCTGCGCCTCGCCGAATGGGAGAGAGAGACAGGCTGCTCGGCGATCGTCAACGACCGCCTCGACGTCGCGTGCGCTTCCGGGATTGAGTCAGTACAGCTCACCTCTCGCTCGGTCCCGGTCGCGGATGCGGTCCGCGAATGGCCCGAGCTGCGGATCGGGGCCAGCGTGCATGCGGTGGCAGACGCGATCAGGGCGGAGGAATCGGGTGCACTCTGGTGCATCGCCGGCTCCGCGTTCCCGACTGCCAGTCATCCCGGGGAAGCGCCGGCAGGACCTGCACTGCTGGCGGAGATCGCCGACGCCGTCAGCCTGCCGGTGATCGGGATCGGCGGCGTCTCTCCCGAATTGGTGGCTCAGCTGTTGCGCGCGGGAGTGCATGGCGTGGCGACGATCAGCGGGATATGGCACGCACCCGATGTAGGGGAAGCCGCGCGCCGCTATCTTTCGGCTCATGACGCACACGGGGGAATTGGCTGAATCGGTAACCCTCACCGTCAACGGCGCCGCGCGCGAAATCGGAACAGGCAGCTCCGTCGCCGATCTGCTGAGCTCACTCGGAATCGATTCCCGAATGGTCGTGGTCGAGCACAATCGCGAGATACTTCACGACCGGGAAGGACACGCCGAGCGCAAGCTGTCGGCGGGCGACGTTGTGGAGATAGTGCATTTCGTGGGAGGCGGCTGATGGCGACAGCAGCGATGGCGGGGCTGGACACAGCGCTCCAGATAGCGGGCCGCGAATTCCGTTCGCGGCTGATGGTGGGCACCGGCAAGTACGCTTCCAACGAGCAGATGATCGCAGCGATCGAGGCGTCGGGGGCCGAAGTTGTCACCGTCGCGGTGCGGCGCGTGGACCTGGACCGGACGCGTCAGGAGGGGATCCTGCACCACCTCGATCCTGCGCGTCACTTTCTCCTCGCGAACACAGCCGGCTGCTACACCGCGGACGACGCCATCCGCTACGCGCGGCTTGCACGGGCCGCGGGGTTCAACGAGTGGATCAAGCTCGAGGTGATCGGCGACGAGGAGACGCTGCTCCCGGATGTGGCCGGCCTGCTGGAAGCGACGCGGGTTCTCGCGGCTGAAGGCTTCAAGGTCATGGCCTACACCAACGACGATCTGATTGGCGCGCTCCGGTTGCAGGAAGCGGGTGCGGTCGCGGTCATGCCGCTCGCGTCACCCATCGGCTCCGGGCTGGGACTGCTGAACCCGTATGCAATCCGCACGATCAAGCGCCGCCTGGAGGTTCCGGTGATCGTTGACGCCGGAGTCGGCTCGGCGCTGGATGCGTGCGCCGTGATGGAACAGGGCGTTGACGGCATCCTGATGAACACGGGGATCGCGGCAGCCGGGGATCCGGTGCGGATGGCCACCGCGATGCGGCTGGCCACCGAGGCGGGCCGGCTGTCATTTCTCGCCGGGCGCATGCCGCGTCGCGAGACTGCACTGCCTTCATCGCCGACGACGGGGATGCTCGAGTGAATCCACCCGCAACGGGAACGCAGTACGCCGTTGCCGGCGGTGTGACGGATGCGCGCATCGCAGCAGCCGAGGTACTCGCCGACCTCCGCCGCGGGGAGATGCTCGATTCAACCTTCGAGCGGCGCGTGGCCGCTCTGGATACGCGAGACCGCCGCTGGACGCAGGAGCTCGTGTATGGGATGCTGCGCCGCCGGTCGTGGATCGACGCGGTGCTCAGCGATCGCGTGCGCGGCGGCCTCGCCCGCCTCGACCCGGATCTCATCGATCTGCTCCGGCTTGGCGTGCACCAGCTGCTGCGCATGCACAGCGTGCCGCCGTACGCGGCGATCGCACAGACCGTCGAGCTGGCCAAGCGCCGTCACGGAATAGGCGCGAGCAAGCTGGTCAACGCCGTGCTGCGCCGCACGGACAGGGAACGTGACGATCTCGGGATACGGAAGACCGACGACGAGGTCGAAGCGCTCGCCACGGAGTATTCGCACCCGCGCTGGCTGGTGGCACGCTGGCTCGAGAGATACGGCCGCGAGGAGACTGCCAGCCTGCTTTCGGCGAACAACGTCGAGCCGCCGCTGATCGTCCGGCCGTTCGGCGTGGTGCGCGAGCAGCTCGAGGCGGCGCTGGAGTCTGCCGGTGTGCACGTGTCGGACGCACCGCTCGTGCGCGACAGCCTCGTCGTGCGCGGTCACGTCTCGCTCGCGGAGCTGGGCGCGTTCCGGCAGGGATTGTTCTTCGTTCAGGATCCGGCATCCACGCTGGTCGCGCACTACGCGGCGATCGAGCCTGGTTCGGTCGTGGCCGACCTGTGCGCCGCGCCGGGAGGCAAGGCGCTGGAGCTCGCGCGCACTGCCGGCTACGTGCTCGCCAGCGACAGATCGCTGGCGCGGCTGCAGAAAGTCGTCGGCAACACGCTGCGGATGGAGACGCACACGGTCATTCCCTACGTCAGCGACGCCCGTCACCCGGCGATAAAGCCCGTGGACGTGGTGCTCGTGGACGTGCCGTGCACGGGCACCGGGACCTTCCGCCGCCATCCGGACGCCCGCTGGCGCCTGAAGGTCTCGGATCTCGCGGTCACCACGACGCTGCAGCGCGCGATCTTTCGCAGCGCGGCCGATGTCGTCAGGCCCGGCGGGCTGCTGATCTACTCGACGTGCTCGCTCGAGCCGGAGGAGAACGACGATCAGGTGGCGGCATTTCTGGCCGAGAATCCCGAATTCGTGCTGGAGGCGCCGCCATCCGACGCGGTACCCGCGGAGACGCTGGACGGGGGAATGCTGCGCGTGCTGCCACAGCGTCACGGAACCGACGGCGCGTTTGCCGCGCGCCTGCGGAGGACGAGCTAGGTGAACTGGCGCGGTGTTCCGCGCCGCGCATTCCTGTACCTCCTGGCAGCCGCGACCGGCTTCCTCGCGGCGTATGTGATTCTGTTCACCTTCGCCTTCCCGGCGGAGGTGATCCCGGACGAGGCACAGGTCCCTAACGTCGTCGGGATGACCTTCGACCGGGCAGCGCGAGCGCTTGGCAGGGCCGGCTTCACCACGGTGGAGGGTGAATCACGCTTTCATCGCGTAGTCGCCGCGGGTGTCGTTCTTCAGCAGGACCCGCCGGCCGACAGCAGACAGAAGCGCGGCACGGAGGTGCGGCTTGCCGTGAGCGCCGGCCAGCGGAGCGCGGAGGTGCCGCAGCTCACGGGGATGACCGAGCAGGCTGCGCGGATCGCGCTTGCCAATGCCGGCTTCGAGCTGGGGACGGTCAATCGTCAGAACAGCGACAACCCGCGCGGGATGGTGTTCATGAGCGATCCTCCGCCGGGCAGCCAGGTCCAGCTCCCCGGCACCGTCAACCTCGTGATCAGCGAAGGGCCGGCGATCATCATCGCCCCCGACCTCATCGGCCGGACGCTCCCCGAAGCGCGCTCGCTGCTCGAGCAGATCGGGCTGCGGCTGGGCAACGTCTCACGCGACACCAGCTCGTTCCAGATCGAGAACTCCGTGATCAGGCAGGTGCCTGCAGCCGGGCAGCCGGTCACCGCGGGCGGTACGGTAAACGTGGTGGTAAGTCAGTTCCCCGTGATGCAGCCGACTCCGGTGGATACCTTCCCGGTACGATGACAGTTCGCATCGCTCCCTCGATCCTGAGCGCCGACTTCGGCCGTCTCGCAGATGAGATCGCGATGTGCGAGTCCGCCGGCGCCGACTGGATTCACGTGGACGTGATGGATGGGCACTTCGTCCCGAATCTCACGTTCGGCGCGAAAGTCATCGAGACGGTCCGCCGGCTCACCTCGCTGCCGCTCGACGTGCATCTGATGGTGACCGACCCGCAGAAGTACTTCGATTCCTTCGCGCGTGCCGGCGCGTCGCTGATGAGCATTCACGTCGAAGCGGTGCCTCACCTGCACCGCCAGCTGCACCGGATCAGAGAGCTTGGCTGCCGGGCCGGCGTCGTGCTCAATCCTGCTACCCCGGTCGCGGCGGTGACTGAGGTCGCGGCAGACGTCGATCTGCTGCTGATCATGTCGGTCAATCCCGGGTTCAGCGCGCAGGAATTCATTCCGGGCTCGGTTGCCAGGGTCGGTCGGGCGCGCCGGCTGCTGGACGAGTCGGGAAGCGGTGCCGCGCTGGAAGTCGATGGCGGAATCAGCCGCGAGACGATCGCCGCCGTCTGGCGCGCGGGCGCAGACACGTTCGTCGCGGGCAACGCGGTGTTCGGCGCGAAGGACCCCGCCGCGGAGATCGCGGCTCTCCGGGCCTGCTGCACTCACGTCGCATGACCGCGCGCGGAGCGCTGCTCGCGGTTGCTGCTGCGGTGTTGCTCGCCGGCGTGTTCGTCGGCGGCCGCGCCGTCATGCGCGCCGACCGGGGCTCAGGGGGTGTGACGATGACCGCTCCCGATTTCTCCGCGATCACCATGGACTCGGTGCCGCAGACCAGGACGCTCGGCGATTACCAGGGCCAGGTGGTATTGCTCAACATCTGGGCAACCTGGTGTGGGCCGTGCCGCTGGGAGATGCCGAGCATGCAGGCGCTGCACGAGGAGTTCGCGGACCGCGGGCTGCGCATCGTCGCCGTCAGCATCGATCACCCCGCCGGGGGCGAAGCGATACGGGAGTTCGCCCAGTCGTACGGGCTCACTTTCGAGATCCTGCACGACACGACCGGTTCGATCAGACGCGCGTACGGGACCAGGGGGATCCCGGAGACAGCCGTCATCGGCCGCGACGGAGTCATACGAAAGCGCGTTGCCGGCGCGGAGCTGTGGAACTCGCCCGCGAACAAGGCGCTCATGGAACGGCTGCTGGCCGAGCGCGGACGCTGAGGTGCCGCGGGCGCTTGGAATCGAGACGTCGTGCGACGAGACCTCCGCGGCAGTGGTGGATGGTGTCGGCGACGACGCCACGCTGCGCTCGCTGGTCATACTCTCGCAGGACGTTCACGCGATCTTCGGCGGGGTGGTTCCCGAGATAGCGTCCAGGGCGCACGTGACGAGCATCGCGGCGGTGACCAGCCGCGCGCTCGAGGAAGCGGACTCGACGCTGGACAACGTCGAACTGATCGGGGTGACGTACGCACCGGGGCTGATCGGCGCGCTGCTCGTCGGAGTCGGGTTCGCCAAGTCGCTGGCCTGGACTCTCGGCGTCCCACTCGTGGCGGTGCACCACATGGAAGGACACCTGTTCGCTGCATCGCTCGAGCACGCCGACGCAGTACCCCCGTTCACCGCACTGCTGGTCTCGGGTGGGCACACGCTGCTGCTCGACGTACCCGCCTGGGGCACCTACCGGCAGCTCGGTGCCACCCGGGACGACGCAGCTGGGGAGGCGTTCGACAAGGTTGCCAAGCTTCTCGGGTTGCCATATCCCGGCGGGCGACCGCTTGAGCAGCTGGCCGCCGGAGGCGACCCCGACCGGTTCCGTTTCCCGCGGCCGATGCTGGACCGGTCGCGCGACACCAGCGACCCGTCGTATTACGACCTGTCGTTCAGCGGACTGAAGACGGCGGTGCTGCACGCCGTACGGGGCAGCGATGACCTGGATCGCGACCGCGCCGCGATCGCCCGGGGGTTCCAGGACGCGGTGATAGAGACGCTGGTCGAGAAGGCATATCGAGCGGCCACTGCCCACCGGCGGAGCCGCATAGTCCTGGGCGGCGGAGTGGCGTGCAACCGCACTCTAGTCGAGGCGATGAAGGCGCGCGGCTCCGGTTCAGGAACCCAGGTCTTCGCGGCGTCACCGCGGCTTTCCACCGACAACGCAGGGATGATTGCCCGTGTCGCACTGTACCGGCACGAGCGCGGCGAGCACGCCGCGCTCGACCTGACGGCGTACGCGGCGCGGCCGATTCCCGGCCTGGTCTGAGCAGCCGGGGTCCAGGCGCTAGTTTTCTACCCCCATGGGCATCCTGCACCAACCGTTCGTGTACCAGCTCGGACCGCTGGAGGTAGGCGGCTTCGGCTTCGCGATGCTGATGTGCTTCGTCATCGCGCAGATCGTCGCCCAGCGCGAGCTGGCGCGTCGCGGGCACGACCCCGAGCCCATCGGTGACCTGATCATCGCCGCGGTCATCGGCGGACTGGTGGGAGCGAAGCTCTACTACGCAGTGCTCACGCAGGACAGCGGCGCCATTTTCAGCCGCGCGGGGTTCGTGTTCTGGGGCGGGTTGATAGGCGGCATCCTCGTGGTCCTGCTCACGATCCGGGTGAAGAAGCTGTCAGTTGCGCGCATGGCCGACGTCTCCGGAATCGCGATCGCCGCGGCGTATGCAGTCGGCCGTACGGGATGCTGGGCGGTGGGTGACGACTACGGCCGCCCGTGGAACTCGGCGCTCGCGGTCCGCTTCCCCCAGGGCGCGCCTCCCTCCACGGTGGAGAACATGTCCACCATGTTCGGCGTCGAGTTCCCGCCGGGCACGGACCCGGCGGAAGTGGTGGCGGTCCATCCGACGCAGCTGTACGAGACCGCCGCGGGGTTCGTGATGTTCCTCATCCTCTGGCGGATGCGCGATCACCGGCACGCCGAAGGGTGGCTGTTCGGAGTGTACTGCATCCTCGCGGGGATCGAGCGGTTTCTCGTGGAGTTCGTCCGGGCGAAGGACGACCGTTTCTTCGCGGGGCTTACCGCCGCTCAGCTGATCGCACTGGTCTTCGTCGCGGTCGGGGTCGCAGTGATGTACGCGAGGAGGAACGTCACCCCCGGATCTCCGGGGATCTACGCCGCGCGGGTCGCGAAGAAGGCGGCGTAGCGGCGACTCCGGCACGACGGCCGCCCGCACGGCGGCTGCTGCTGCCCCAGTCGCGCAGGTGCTGCAGCAGGTAGTCGAGGGAGAACAGGTGGCGTGTGCCATCCTCGTCCCTGCGAAACACCACCTGTGACCAGCCGCGCATGCCGACAGGGGTGAACCAGTCGCCGTTCATGTGCAGCTTCTCACCGGCGATTGCGTGGATGATCACCCGCTCGTAGCGGGAGCGCGGCAGGATGCTCTCCGGGAAGAGATTGTCCCACATCACCCCGCGCCCGACGTCGTCGTAGGACTCCGGCCGGTCGGGCAGCTCGAGCAGCGACGGTGCGCGACCCCGGAGCACCGAGCCGATGAGCCGCAGCGTGAATGGATCCGAGATGCGGCGGATCGCAGGCCAGAAGTATCTCGTTGTCAGCCCCGCCATCTCGCGCAGCGCCAGCGTGCGGCCGTCCCGCGTCTGCCATATGGGCGCATCCACGTCGCACTCGAACGGATTGCGGGGAAAACAGTCGCTCCTGGCGAGCCAGCCCTTGCGGGTGGTGTGCGGCACCGGCTCGAATCCGGCGGGCACCGGCACTCCCGCGCGCTCCAGCGCGGAGAGCTCGAAGGAAGGCCAGCGCATCACTTCCCGAACCACGCCGACGACGAGGGTCGCGGTCGCGATCATCAGCGCGGCGCTGGGGGTGAAGTCCACGGTGATCTCGATTCTCTCGCCGCGTGGTCTCACACCGACCCCGGTGGACCGCCGGTTGGCGGCGAGCAGCATGACTGGCATCGGCAGGATGTACGACAGGAGCAGGGCCAGCTGCTGCACGCTGCGTCCGTTGGTCCGCCGGTGCGGCGGCACCTCGAAGGAAACGTTGTAGTGGGCGCTGAAGCCGCCGAGCAGCACCTCGCGCCCGCGACGGCGCTCCCAGGCGTCGAGCTCCTGTCGCACGAAGTGGATGCTCTCCCACAGGGAACGGCCGGCGCGCGCCGCGCAGCCCCGTTCTATCTCGATCACCGGCGTCGCAAGCTCGATGACGCCCGTGTCGAAGTACACGACGCCGCCCATGGGGAGGTGGTACGACCGGCCCTCGCGATGCATCAGCGGGCCGCGGATGAAATTGCGTGGTGTCCCGAAGACGTCTTCCGGGCGCGCGGGCATCCCATCAACCGTGATAGCGAACTCCGCTTCCATCCCGATCGCTGCCAGTGCAATGCGCTCGACGCGCTCGAACTTCCCTGCACTCTGCTCTTTCTTGCTGCTGTTGGACTTCATGAATTCCCGGGCGGCCTATCCGCCCTCACCTGCCGTCAATTCCGGTTCGAGTTGTGCTCGCGCACCTGGATCGGCGATTCCCGCGCCAGGAATGTCGCGGGGGACCGCCAGCACGTAGCCGAAGTCCAGATGCAGATGATCCTGCGCAAAATCAGGCGGCGGCCCGAATGGTCGCGTCCACACCCCCGGAAGCGCGGACCGCGCCACCTCCTGGTATTTCCCGATCGACTCCTCGTCATCCACGAAGGTGTCGCCGATCCGGTACACGTCGGCCGCCGTGGCCCAGCAGTGCGGTGACGCATGCCGCGTGAGAGCGTGAGCGGGGGTCCTGTAGCCGCCGTTGGTGGCGATGTGCACGAAAGTGCCCACGGCCTCGCGGAACCGCTCCAGGCAGACGGCCAGCAGCGTCACAGCGCAGGGGACGTACCTCGGGAACACGCGCATCGCTTCCGCCTCACGCACGTCCACCTGCAGGAACTCCCAGAGTGCGAAATGCGGCGTGAGCTCGATACTGAGCGCGGCATTCCAGGAGGGTACCTCGTAGAAATACCGGGGGAGCACCCGCTCCCGGCCGTGCGCATCGCGCAGCGTCCCACCGGGGCGTAGCGCGGCCCTGTACCGCTCCGGGAGGAGCAGTCCGTCAACGACCGCGAGCGCGGGGGCCGCGTCAGCCATCGCCGTTCTCCCCGCTGCCCACGAGATGCTCGTAGGCCGCATACGAAACGCTCGCGATCGCGGGCTGTCGCCCGGTCGCCCCCGGTTCCCACTCGGACAGGACGGTCAGCACATATGGGGGTCGGTCCGGGAGGAAAACGATTCCGGCGTCGTGAGCGACGGTGGAAATCTCACCGGTCTTGTGCGCGACGCGCGCTTCCGGCGGCAGTTGCGCGGGTATGCCGCCCTTGAACTCCTGCTCATGCAGGATCTCGGTGATCTGCTTCGACACGTCGGGGGTGAAAACCCGCCCCTCGGAAATGGCGCGCAGCAGATTCGTCAGTCCGCGCGCCGTGACCCGGTTGTTGATTCCCTGCTCGAAGGCACGCTCGTCCTCGACGCCGCGGCGGAGATCGATCCCCTCGGCGATTCCCAGCTCCTCGAGCTCGGCGCGCACCCTGTCCACGCCGAGGTAATCCAGGAGCAGATTGGTCGCGAGGTTGCTGCTGGTTGCGATCATGTGGCGGGCCAGATCGCGGACAAGCATCGTCTTGCCGATGTTCCGGTGGACCTCGGAGTTCGCGTCGCGCCCGTACTCGACCTTGAAAGGGACGCCATCCACGACGCTGTGAAACAGGTTGCGCACGTGCAGCCGGGAGTAGGGACGCAGCTCGCCGCGGTGGATCGCCCCGAACACGCCAATCAGGATCGGGACCTTGATCGTGCTCGCCGCGTGAAACCATCGGTCTTCCTCGTGGGCGAACGCCGCTCCGGTGGCCGTATCGTACAGGCCGACTGCGAGCGCGGTGGCATTCGCGTCGCGCGCGACGTCCTGTATGCGATCGCGGAGCTGGTCGAAGGTGGTCGTCCGGGGCATGCTGGAATCTGGCCGCCTGCAGGCGGGAATGAGCGGGCAGCCCGAGGGGGCAATTCGGGTGCCGCAGCCGTGCTTAGAATTCTGTGATGCAACCACCGGCGCAGGGCGCCATCCCGGGACGCCCGGGACACTATCACCTGATCGGGATTGGGGGGACTGCGATGGCCTCGCTCGCAGGGCTCCTCAGCGAGGCAGGCCATCAGGTCACAGGGTCGGACGAGAACGTTTACCCGCCGATGTCCGACCGGCTGCGGGAGATGGGGATCGCGTACGCCCGCGGCTACTCGCCGGCGAATCTCGAGCCCCGGCCGGACGTCGTCGTGGTCGGGAACGCCATCATGCGCGGTAACCCGGAGCTGGAGACAGTGCTGCGGGAAAAGCTGCACTACACTTCGGCGGCCGTTGTCATCAAGGAGCTGTTCATCCGCGGGCGGCACTCGCTGGCCGTCGCCGGAACGCACGGGAAGACGACCACGGCCTCGCTGCTCGCCTGGGTGCTGGAGTCGGCAGGGCTCAATCCGTCGTTCCTTGTCGGCGGAGTGGCCGAGAACTTCGGCACGTCGTACCGCCTCACGGATTCCCGGTACTTCGTGATCGAGGCCGACGAGTACGACACGGCGTACTTCGACAAGGGTCCGAAGATGTGGCACTACCTGCCGGACACGGCGGTGGTGAACAACATCGAGTTCGACCACGCCGACATCTACCGGGACGACGAGGCGTACAGGTTCGCGTTCGCGCGGTTCATCAACCTGATCCCCGACAACGGGACGCTGGTGGCCGGATGGGACTCACCCATCGTCCGCGAATTGTCGGCGAAATCGCTCGCGCCGGTGGATTCGTTCGGCTACGACCCCGACACAGGCAGCGAAGACGCCGGCGGCCATCCCCGCTGGACGGCCCGTGACGTCGAGTTCGGAGAAAAGATCACCCGCTTCACCGTCCTGCACGATGAATCGGTGTGGGGCAAGGTCGAGTCACCCCTCGCGGGGGCGTTCAACGTCCGGAACATGCTGGCCGCGATCGCCGCGGCGCACTCGATAAACGCCGATCCCTCCGGCATCCGCGAGGGGCTCCGCACCTTCCGCAGCGTGCGCCGCCGGATGGAGGAGCGTGGAACCGTTGGTGGCGTCACCGTGATTGACGACTTCGCACATCACCCGACCGCGGTGCGGGAGACGATCGCAGCGGCCCGTCAGCGGTATCGTGGCCGGGCGGTGATCGCGGTCTTCGAGCCGCGGAGCTACACGGCCCAGCGGCGGGAATTCCAGCAGCCCTACCTGGAGGCGCTCTCAGCCGCCGACGAGGTCATCCTCGCAGGGCTGCACCATCCGGAGCGGTACGGGGCAGGTGCAGCCCTCGATCCCGCCGCGTTGGCGGCCGAACTGAAGCAGCGGGGCGTGCGCGCCGCGTACATCCCGGATGTCGAGGCGATCGTCCGTGACCTGACCCCCCGGCTGACGAAGAGCGAAGTCATCCTGGTGATGTCGAACGGCGGCTTTGGGGGCATCCACGAGAAGCTGCTCGCCGCCCTCCGTCAGGCTTCGTCCAGGTCGTAGGTGTAGTCGCCCGCAAGCTCACGCGCGCAGAGCGCGGCCCTCTCGCCCGTGCGCTCCTCGAAGCGGCGGGCGAACTCCGGAAGCCCGTCGGACGAGAACAGCAGCCTCGGGATGCCGATCACCTCGATCGCGCGCTCGATTGCGTCCGGCGTCCCCTCTATCTCCACGAGATCGTCCATGCGCGGGTAGCGCTCGAACCGGATGACGGCGCCCTTGAGCTCGTAGGTGAAGACTTCCCGCTCTATTTCGCGGGTGATGATGTAGCCCAGGCGGTCGAGCATCGCCGCCGTCGCCGTGCGGTCCACCACCTCGGTCGAGATCTCCTCGCGCAGCTTGTAACCTGCGGCATACCGGGTCGGGCCCTTCCATTCGAGCCACGCCTGGGTGTGCTGGCCGTGCGACTGGACCCTCAGGCGCAGCACGTGATCGCGCGCGAGCAGCCGTCGCTTCCGGCGGTCGTAGCGCCAGTCCACCAGCGTGCCGGAGAAGACCAGGCGCGCGCCCGCGTCTTGGGCCCGGGCCTGGCGCCCTTCGAAGTCGTCCACGATGCTCTTGAGCTCGGTCTCAAGCATCGGTGATCACGCTCATGACCGCCGGTGTGTCGGCGAGTGTCTCGAAAACCGCTGTCGGCCCATGCATGCGCAGCTCCTCCGTGCTGTAATGTCCCGTCGCTACGGCCACCGTGCGCGCGCCTGCCGCCTGGCCGCAGTGCACGTCGGCTGGTGTGTCACCGATGACGACCATGGCCGCAGGGTCCACGTCGCGGCCGAGCACTTCCCGCGCCCGCCGCTGCGCGAACGACGGGAGCTCCGGCCGTGATTCGTGGTCGGACCCGTAGGCGTTCACTCTGAAGCGATCCACGTCGAGCCCGGCCGCACGCAACTTCACTGCCGCGCCGGGCGCGATGTTCCCGGTGAGCAGCCCGAGCAGCACGTCTTCCCTGCGCTCGAGCTCATCCAGCAGCTCGTGGATTCCAGGCAGCACCATGGGCGGCGACTCTCCCTGCTCCACTTCCACGGCAAGCTCCCGCAGGTAGTTGTCGAACAGCTCGTCCATGCGCTCGTCAATGTACGGGTCGCCGTGGCCGACGGCACGCATCAGCTCGCGCACGATCTGGCGGTCTGTCTTTCCGTCGTACCGGTATGCGGGATCACCCCAGGAGCCGAAGACGTCGGTCAGCGCGCGGCGCATGGCCCGCCGCCCCGCTCCCCCGCTGCTCAGGAGAGTGCCGTCGATGTCGAAGAGAACGAGTTTCACATTCGGGTGAAGAAGACGCCCGAGACTATCGTCACCGCGCCGATTCCCTGCAGCACTGTCGGCACCTCTCCCAGCGTGAACCACGCGACCAGGAGCGCTATGATCGGCTGAACGTTCGCGTACACGGCCGTCCTGGTGGGCCCGAGCACGCGCACCCCCCGGTACCAGAACAGGTAAGCGACCACCATCGCCATGACGCTGCTGTAGAAGACCGCCGGCCAGATCTGCGGAGGAACCGCGTCCCACCGGGTGCGGGCAAGTGCGGGGCCGGAAAACACCAGCAGCGGAATCAGCCCACCGATGATCGTCGTGGTGGCGAGCGTCAGAGGGTTCATGGTCATCGCATACGGCTGCAGCGTCAGCGTGAACCCTGTCCAGCACAGCACGCAGGTGCAGATGAGCAGAGTGCCGATCATGGAGCTCTCGCCGACTGCAGCGGTGGCGCTGCCCAGGACGATCGCTGCCACGCCGAGAAAAGACAGCGCCAGCCCGGCAACCGCCCGGCCGCGCACGCGCTCGATCCGGCTGTAGCGCCCGAAAAGCGCGATCACCGCCGGCGACGCCGCAACGATGAGCGCCGCGTTACCCGCACGCGTCCGCGCGAGACCCTCGATGAAGAGGAGCTGATACACGCCGTGACCGATCACGCCGATCGCCAGCAGCTTCAGCAGCACCCGGCGCTCCGGGATCGGTGCGCGGGTGACAACCGTGAGCCCGACGAGCACGACGGCAGCGAGCGCCACCCGGAGGCCGGCGAACGCGCGCGGCTCGAACGCCGTCGTGGCGTACTTCGTGACGCTGAAGTTCACCGCCCAGATCGTTGTCATGACCAGAAGCAGCCCATCCGTCTTCGAGATCGGATGGCTGTGAGCGGTGTGCGGCACGGCGGAAAGCTAGCCGGGCGCGCGAGCGGGCTGCTACCTTGACCGCAATGCGCATCTCCTTCGCCGTGTTCGCAGACGGCGCTAACCTGTCGCAGGAAGGCAAGCTCAACGTCCTCGGCGTTTTCGACGCCGTGCAGGTGGCCACCCTGCCGTCGCTCCACCCCCGAACGCACCTGGTCATCAGGCTCAAGGGGGATGAGGACGATGTCGGGTCGCACAGGATGACGCTGCGCTGGCTCGACCCCGGTGGCGAGGAGCTCTGGTCCTCCACGGGAGAGCTCAGCGTCGCCGGGGCGATGCACCCGGACTACGACATGGACCTTCCGGTGATCGCCGTCGTGGACCTGCCTCTCTCACGGACTGGTCGGTACGTGATGCAGGTCGTGCTGGACGACGACCACAAGGCCGACGTGGTGCTCATCGTCACTTCTTCGGTCCCGCAGCCCGTCGTGCGCTCCGGCGGGATGATGGTCAGCTGAGGAGGACTCTCCGCGCGAACCTGTAGCAGGCGTTCAACGACCGGCTGACAGTATCGGAGGCCGGCAGCCGCTCCACGGCGTAGCCTCCGCGCGAGACCGAGAGGTGCACGACAACCTCGGGCGAGACCGCGATCGCGACGTGGGTCATCCTGGGCGCGCCGGCCGCGCAGAAGAACACGAGATCACCCGCCTGGATCGCCTCCCGTTCTGGGACCGGGGCGCCGACCTCGGCCTGCTGCCACGCATCGCGTGGCAGATGCAGCCCGTGCAGCGCGAACACGCTCTGAACGAAGCCGGAGCAGTCCGCTCCCCAGGGCGTGACACCGCCCCACACGTACGGGGTGCCGGAGAAGAACCGCTCGGCCGATTCGAGGATCGCAACCGCGGCAGGCGGAAAGGCTGCGCGGCGGTCCGCCAGCGGCATCGCTTCACCTGTCTCTATCACGCTGCCACGCGGCACGTGCGCTCCGAGCGGCAGGCGGAGGTGCGCACCTGCGGTGGTTCGCGCAGTGCACCCGAGTGAAAGGACCCGTGCGGTCCGCCATCCGTTCGGTGGCGAGCCGTTGCCGCTTCGGACCGCACCCCCGAGATAGCCGCCGTGCACCCAGCCGTCGTACCGGTCCGCGCCGGCCACACGCAGCCAGTCGCCGCGGTCCTCCTGCACGTCCACTGCGTGCCCCCCCAGGAGCTGGGAGATCTGGATGCTGGCAGAGGACGGCTCCGCCAGCAGAGGCGCCAGCGCCACCCTGACCGAGCGACGAGGGGGCCTCAGTGCTCCGGCCAGCTCAGGCGTGGGGAAGACGGCGGAGTTTCAGCGGCGACCTTGTCCGCGAGCTCCTGACAGGAGCGACACCGGATCACGCCGCGAAGGGTGCACGGCAGGCAGATGAACGTCCTGCAGTCGGTGCAGGGATAGCCTTCCGACGCGCGCTCCTCGAGCCCGCATGCGCGGCATCTCATCACGTCGCGCTCGCGAAGCACCTTCGTCACTCGCAGCCTCCGCGTGCGGCAGCGGGGCTCACTGACCCGGGCAGCATGGCGACGAATGTAGGAGGGATCGGCGCAAACGAGCAACGAAAAAATGGCTCCGGCAGCGTTGCGCTGAGGGCGGGTACGGCTAACTGCACAGCCGCCAGCTGATAGCTGCCAGCTGATAGCTACCGGCTGGTGGCTCTGCGGTTCGCTTTTACTCCCTGCTGCGGAGCGCGCAAAAAACCAGGCGGGGCCGTCCCATAACGCATTATCTCCGGCTGCGGTACGCTAAAATCTCCAGCTCCGGAACAGATCTACTCCGAGCTGCGGCGGCGTCTGCTGGAACGTGCGCGCCGTGGTCGTGCCGACGCAGGCGACGTCTCCCGAGCCGGGCTCGATGCCGCCCTGAGCGAAGTATGTCGCGTTGAAGCGATACTCCAGATGCAGGCCGAGCCCCTCCGTGAAGTTGGCTCTGCAGAGGCCGGTGCTGAGGCCCACGTACCATCTGTCGCTGAGCTGCTTGCCGAGTATCACCCGCGTGTTGTACAGGGTGTTCAGGTACGACGTGGAGACGCTGGAAGAGCCTGACTCCAGCCGCACTGCGCCGGTGCGAACCTCGACGATGTCGAAAAGACTTCGCGGTATCCGCGCGCTGATCAGCGTCCCGGCCAGGCGTCCGCCGAGCGTGAGCAACTGCTCGGCGTACTCGGTGGAAGTTCCGGTCAGCGCGAACGCCGGCTCACCGGTCACCAGATAGCTGAGCAGATCGGACTGGGAGAGATTCAGGCTGTCGGCGCTGCTGAGCGACAGTTGCGGCGCGCGGAGATTGCCCGTGATGGTCGCCAGTATCCGGACATCCTCCCGGGCGATCGTTCGCCGTGGCTGCCGGACCGTGTGAATCGCGCGAATGTCGAGCGCCGGATTGATGTCAGGCGTCCCGAAGAACCGCACGGTTCCCCGCTCGACGTGGAACGTCGGCTGTACCACGGCAAGGTTCAGAACGTAGGTGCCCCGCGTCGCGTTCAGCGTGCCGACGAGGGCGAGCCGCGTGCGATCCTCACCATCGGCCCGCCCGCGCGTGACGCGGAGCGATCCGCCAAGCTCGACGTTCGCCTCCGACGACCTGAGCCACACGTCCTCGCCCAGGACGACGTTGACGTCGTCGAGGCGGAGGTTGGAGACGAACTCGCCAGGCGCGCCCGGCAGGAGGGAGCGGGCCTCGGCCTGCGTCGTGTCGGCCAGCTCGAACAGCGCCTGATCGTCGAGCGACGCGATCTCCTTGTCGAGTCGCTCGGGGAGGTAGATCGTCCCCTCGTCCACCACGACCGATCCGCGGAGCGTCGCAGCCCGGTAGGGGCCTTCGAGCTGGAGCGCGGGGCCGGTGGAGATGTCGAGAGTGGCGAAGCCCCGCCGATTGACCGCGCGAAAGCTGTTCGCCGTCGCCTCGAGATCGAACACCGGGTTGTCCCGGTCACTCAGGTCCACGGTTCCGCGTGCCCGGGCGGCACCGCGACGCCCGCCGCCGCGCGGCGTTTCGGCAGACAGCTCGCGAACCTGAAGCCAGGTGTCATTCAGCTCGATGTTGGCCGTGATCCGCTCGTACCGCGCGCCGGATACCACCGCAGTGCCGTTGCCGAGCGTGAACGTCCCCTGCGCGCGCGGCTGCGCGGGATTGCCGGCCAGCGACAGTTCGATGGCCACGGGACCGGACGCTTCGGTGACGCCGGGCACCAGACCGTTGAGCAGGCCGAGGTCGGCGTCGCGCGACCGGATGACGCCGGACACCGAATCGGTTGACCACAGCAGGTCGCGGACGGCAATGCTCCCGCTGCCACTGACCGGCGCGAGGATCAGCGAGTCCATCGCCACGAACCCGCGCGCGAGCCTGATTGTGGACGGGCTCGTCGCGCGGTACGACCGTTCCGCATCCACGCGCGCGAAGAGCGTATCGACATGAACGCGGCTCGTGTCCCCGTCGCGGGCAAGACGCCCCGCGATGCTCGTCGTGCCGCCTCCCGGCCGGCGAAGCGCGGCATGATACACTCCCTCCGCGCCAAGCTCGACCGGCAGCTCGGCGGCGCCCTCGACGTGATCGAACCGGAAGCCGCGCACCGTCACTGTGTCAGCTGCAAGCGAGACCGATCCGCTCAGGCGCCCTCCTCCCCGGGTCACGTCCACCGAACCACGCAGCGTCTGCGCCCTGTGATCCCCGACCGCGAGCCCGTTGCCTGAGAGTTGAGCGACGAGCCCCGGCGCCTCGCCGGTGCGAAGCTGGCCCTGCGCCCGCAAGGCTCCGCTCAGCCGCGGAACTGTGTCAACGACGCGGGCCAGGAGCCCCGTTACGGCAGCGAGCGAGTCTATGGCCGCAGCGATGCGCAT
>DASUUI010000084.1:0-35596 GCA_036374155.1 Gemmatimonadaceae bacterium
TACCTGGTGTGCGGGATAGCGGCGAGCCTGGCGATGGTTTTTGCAGCGCCTGATTCGCCCATTCCAGGGCTCGGGGCGTCGGGGGCGATTGCCGGGGTGCTGGGGGCGTACCTCATCAAGTTCCCGCGGAGCCCGGTGCGCGTTCTGATGATGCGGACGGTCACGACAGTACCCGCATTCGTCGCGCTCGGACTATGGGTGCTGCTGCAGATCTTCGGTCAGATCAGTGTGGCCGGCGGCCAGGCCGGGGGTGTTGCCTACCTGGCGCACATCGGTGGGTTCGTGGCTGGCGCGGTGATGATCATGATCTTCGGCAAGTCACTGCGGAGGCCTGCGACCGCCTGAGCCGTTCGCGACGCCGCCGCCGCTGGGCGGCGGCGCGCGCGGTCACGGCGACGGTGAGGTGACCAGGTGATCGCGGAACACCTCCAGCGCCAGGTCCACCTTGCCGAACGGCGCCGAGACCTGGACTCCCTGGACTGACGGCCGCACACGGTCCAGCATCTCCCGCGCGATGGAGATCCCTTCCTGCACGGCGCTCTCCTTGGAACGCTCGCTCGCCATCCGCATTCGCGCGATAACGTGCTCGGGGACGTCCACGCCCGGCACCTCGTTGGCGAGAAATTCCGCGTTGCGAACCGACACGAGCGGCCAGATGCCGGCGATGATGGGAATGCGGACGTGCGCGATCTTCCCGAGGAACTGCTCCAGCTGTGCGGCATCGAACACCGGTTGCGTGATCGCGTACTCCGCACCGGCATCCACCTTCCACTCGAACCGCCTGATCTCATGCTCCAGGTCGAGCGCGGCGGGATTCACGCCCACTCCGATGGCGTAGCTCGTGGGCGCGCCGAGCGCGTTGCCGCCGGGGTCGAGCCCGCGGTTGAGCCGGGCTACGAGGTTGGTGAGGCCAATCGAATCGATGTCGAACACAGCAGTGGAGCTCGGATACGGCCCCATCTTGGGGGGATCGCCCGTGATGATCAGGATGTTGTGCAGCCCGACTGCAGCAGCGCCCAGCAGATCGCTGAGCATCCCCAGGAGGTTCCGGTCACGGCAGCAGTAGTGGGTGACCGTCTCGATTCCGACCTGCTGCTCGATCAGCACGCTCGTGAGCAGCGCTCCCATGCGACTCTGGGCGCGCGGGCCGTCGGGCACGTTGACCGCATCCACCCCCGCGGTCCTGAGCGTCGTGCAGTCGCGCAGCATCCGCGTGGCGTCGGCCCCGCGCGGCGGGACGATCTCCACGGAGGTCACGAACTCGCCGCGCGCGATCCGGCCGGCGAATCGTGACCGCTCCGCGAACGGCATCGGCGTCACGCCGCGCTCCTCGGCAGGCGCGGTCGCCGGCGCGACACGGCGATCCGTTCGCGGGATGAACACCGTGCGCGGGGCCAGCGGGCGAATGCCTTCGGCGATCGCCTTGATGTGCTCGGGAGTAGTGCCGCAGCAGCCGCCTATCACCCGCGCCCGGGCGTGCACCAGGTGGCGCGCGTAGCTGGCCATGTACTCGGGGCTGGCCATGTACATGCTGCGGCCCCCGACTTCCCGCGGCATGCCCGCGTTGGGCTGCGCTGAGAGCTTCTTCCGGGTCACGGCAGCCATTCTCTCGATTGCCTCGAGGATTCCCTGGGGGCCGAGCGAGCAGTTGAGCCCGACAATGTCGGCGCCGAAGGCGTCGAGCGAGCGCGCCACGTCTTCCACGTCCACGCCGTACGGTGTGCGGCACTCGCCGGCGATGGTCATCTGCGCGAGCACGGGAATCTCCGCGTCCACCTCGCGCGCCGCCCGGATCGCCTGCTCGATCTCATGCACGTCGGCGAAGGTCTCCAGCACGAAGACGTCCACACCGCCGTCCTTCAGCCCACGCATCTGCTCGGCGAAGGTAGTCCTGGCTTCATCGAGCGAGGTGGGGCCGTAGGGCTCGACCCGCACGCCGAGCGGGCCCACCGCGCCGGCGACGAGCACGTCGTCACCTGCGGCCTGCCTCGCAATTGCGGCCGCGGCGCGGTTGATCTCGTGCACCTGTCCGGACAGCCCGTATGCGGAGAGCTTCGCGCGGCTGGCTCCGAACGTGTTCGTCTCGATCACCTCGGCGCCGGCGTCGATGTACGCCTCGTGCACCGAGCGGACGAGATCCGGGGTGCGCAGATTCAGCTCGTCGTAGCACTGATTGATGAAGACGCCCTTCGCGTACAGCTGAGTGCCCATGGCGCCATCGAAGACCACGACCTGGTGGGGATCGAGCAGACGGGCCAGTAGTTTCGCGCGATCAGACATTCGGCGATTAGCGATTAGCGGAAAGCGACTGCGGCGTTGAGGGGGGAGCAACGGCGTCGGGCGACGGCGGCTCTCCCGCCGCTGCTGCAGAGTCCACGATGCCGCGGACGGCGTAGTACTTCGCTTCGGGATGGTGGATCACGAGGGCGGCTGTGGACTGCTCGGGAACCAGCTGGAACGCTTCGGTCAACTCGATTCCCAGCGCCTCGCGTACGGGCAGCAGCCGGAACACGATCGCATGGTCGTCCAGATCGGGACACGCGCCGTATCCCCACGAGTAGCGCTTCCCGGTCGCCACCCCCAGTTCCGACTTGATGCGGCGGTGCATCCACTCGGCAACCGCTTCGGCGGATTCCACCGCGAGGCCGTGTGAATAGTAGGCCTCGGAGTACTCGCCCGCGGCCTGCATCCGCTCGAAGCGGCGGGTCGCTTCGTCACCGACGGTCACGACCTGCAGCGGAAGCACGTCCACGTCGCCCGAGTCTGCCGCGCGCACGTAGTCGGCGAGACACAGCCGCTCTCTGCCGACCATGCGCTGAAAGTGGAAGCGCGCGATCTCGCGCAGTGCCGCGCCGTCGCTCTGGTATGCGGCCGGGTCGTACACGATTATCTCGTTGCCAGCCGACTGCACGGGGAAGTAGCCGTAAACCGCCTGTGGCTGCAGCCATCCTTCCTGCCGCGCCTCGGCCTTGAGCCGCTCGAGCGTCGGCTCGAACTCCTCGCGGATGGTGCGCTCGTACTCCGGACCGGAGCCGCGTGCGCCCCATTGCAGCCTGTACAACTCGTCGAGATCGAGCAGGTCGAAGATCTCGTCCAGCGGTATGTCGCGCAGGACGCGCGTCCCCCAGAACGGCGGGGAAGGGAGGGGATTGTCTGCAGCGACGTCGCTGCGCTCACCACCGGCCAGGCCGGCGGCCACTTCCTTGCCCGCACTGGACCTGAGAAAGACGTCGTTGCGCGCGTCGTCCAGCATGCGGGCCACGAAGCTCTGGCGCGACTCAGTGTCCTGCAGCCTGTCCATCGTCTCGAGACCCTCGAACGCGTCCTTGCAGTAGAACACCCCCGCGTCGTATGGCCGCTCGCCATCGACGAACAGGGCGCGGCGGCCGAACCGTCGGTTGATCGCAGCGCCACCGATCATCACGGGGATCTTCAGCCCCCGCTTGTCCAGCTCCTGCACGCACAGCGGCATCTGCTTGGAGGTCGAGACGAGCAGGGCGCTCAAGCCGATCGCATCGGCGTCCACCTCCTGCGCCTTCTCGATGATCGTGTTCACCGGGACCTGCTTGCCCAGGTCGAACACGGTGTAGCCGTTGTTCGACAGGATCGTGTTGACGAGCGACTTGCCGATGTCGTGCACGTCGCCGTAAACCGTGGCCAGCACGACCTTGCCTTTGGTGTAGCCCTCCTTTCTCTCGAGGAACTGCTCCAGGTGCTTCACGGCCTTTTTCATGGCTTCGGCTGACTGGAGCACGAACGGCAGGATCAGCTCGCCGGCGCCGAACTTGTCGCCGACCTCCTTCATGGCCGGGAGCAGCACGTCGTTCAGCACGCGGATCGGGTTCTCCCGAACGCCCGCCTCGTCGAGTCGGTCCTCGATACCGTCCTTCTTCCGGTGGAGAATCATCCAGTGCACGCGCTCGTCCGGCGACATGCCAGCCGTAGGATCGGCCCGCTCCGCGGCAGGCTGGGCGCCGCGGCCGGCGGCTGCCTCGTAATGCTCGATGAACCGCTGCAGGGCGTCGGGGCGGTTGTTGAACACCAGGTCGTCGGCCAGGGCGCGCTCTTCCGTCGGGATCTCAGCGTACGGCCGGACGTGCGCGGGGTTGACGATCGCCGCGTCCAGACCCGCTTCCACGCAGTGGTGCAGGAAGACGGAATTGAGAACCGCGCGCGCATCCGGGTTGAGCCCGAAGCTGACGTTCGACACGCCAAGGATCGTGGAGACTCCCGGAAGCTCGCGCTTGATCGCTCTGATCCCTTCGATCGTCTCATTCGCCGAGTCGATCCATTCGGGGTCGCCGGTGGCGAGGGTGAACGTCAGCGCGTCGAAGATCAGGTCTTCCGGTGGAAGGCCGTACTCGTCCACGACTATATCGTGGATCTTCCGCGCGACAGCGAGCTTCCGATCCCGCGTTTTCGCCATCCCCTCTTCGTCAATCGTGAGCGCGACCAGGGCAGCGCCGTGCTGCTTCGCGATCGGAACGACGTCCTCGATTCGCTTCCTGCCGTTCTCCATGTTGATGGAGTTGACGATGGCGCGTCCGGGCACGTGCTCCAGCGCGGCCTCGATCACCGATGCCTCGGTGGAATCGATGACGAGCGGGGTCTCCACGGTCATCGACAGCAGCTTGACGACGCGGGACATCTGCTCCGCTTCGTCGGCGCGCTCCGTCAGCGCGACGCACACGTCCAGCACGTGCGCCCCGGACTCTGCCTGCTCGCGGGCGACCTGCACGATCCCCTCGTAGTCGTCTTCGAGCAGCAGCCGCTTCACGCGGCGTGAGCCCTGCGAGTTCACCCGCTCGCCGACGAGCAGGGGCGGCGGATCCTGATGCAGCGTGATGGCGCGCATCGCCGAGCTCACGCGCGGCACGTGGCGGGCGCGGCGCTGTCGCGTCGCCCGGCCTGTCTCGTCAGCGGCTCTCGCGGCCGTGACGATCTGCTCCAGATGCTCCGGTGTGGTCCCGCAGCATCCGCCCACAACGGCGACGCCAAAGTCGCGAACGAATTCGCCGAGCATCTTTGCCATGGGCTCGGGCTCGAGGGGGTAAATCGCCTCACCCGTGCCGGTGTTGAGCGGCAGCCCGGCGTTCGGTATGACCGAGAGCGGAAGAGTCGCGTTCTCGCTGAGGTAGCGGATCGGCTCGCGCATGTGCTCCGGTCCGGTGGAGCAGTTGAGCCCGATGACGTCCACGCGCAGCGCTTCGAGCGTGGTCATCGCGCTCGCGATGTCGGTGCCGAGCAGCATCCGACCGCTGGTGTCGAGGGTGATCTGGGCCTGAATCACCACGCGCCGGCCGATCTCCGCGAACAGCCGTTCGATTCCGGCGACCGCGGCTTTCACCTCGAGAATGTCCTGCGATGTCTCGATGAGCAGCACATCAACGCCGCCTTCCACGAGCGCCTTTGCCTGCTGGTAGTAATTCTCGGCGAGCTCGTCGAAGGTGATCGCCGATAGCGCCGGGTCGTCGCTGGAGGGGAGCATGCCGGTGGGGCCCATGGAGCCCGCGACGAACCGGGGACGGTCCGGAGTGGCAAAGCTGTCGCAGGCCTCGCGCGCCAGGCGCGCCGCGGCGACGTTCAGGTCGTGCGTCTTCTCACCGATCCCCCACTCGGCCAGCCGGCGGGGGGTGGACTGGAAGGTGCACGTCTCTACCACGTCGCAGCCGACGGCCAGGAACGACTCGTGGATCCCGCGGATCACGTCCGGGCGGGTCAGGACGAGGTGGTCGTTGCACCCCTCGAGATGCGGCCCGCCGAAATCCTCCGGCGTCAGGTTGTGGCGCTGGATGTTCGTGCCCATGGCCCCGTCGTACACGAGGACGCGGCTGCGCAGGGCTGCCAGATACGGGAGGTCGGACGGGGTCGGTCTGCTGGGTGTCATTGCAGGGTTATGCGGCCAAAACGAAAACGCCCGGGGCTTCACGCGCCGGGCGGCTTAGCGCTTTAGCGGTTTGTTTAACGTGGCCGCAAGTTGCCCTTAAATCGCCACGACGTCAGTTGTCTTACGTAGGATAAGCTCGCTTCCACGACGCGGCAACCCTGCCGCAGGTCACGGCAGGTGCGGCCGGATGCGAAAGTGCCTCCCGTCCGCGAAGACGGGAGGCACATCACGCGCGTTACTGCCGCGCGCAATAACGGGCTGATCTATCTGCCGAACAGCGGAATAGAGACGCGCCCGCCGATCTGGATGACGCGGTTGAATGCGTCCGCCGAATCGTTCGAGTCGTCAATCGAGGCGAGCCCGAACTGGTACCGGGCGAACACCCCATAGCGATCGAAGTCGATGCCGGCGCCGCCCACGAGGCCAAAGTCAACGGCCTTGACGTCGAGGTCGGCGTCCTCGCAATCAGCTGAGATCCCGGCAGCTTCGCCCTCGCAACCGACCTTGAAGCCGAGGAACGGTCCGAGGAACAGAGCCGGACGCACCCCGCCTGGTGTCGCAGGGCCGAGATGGATCTTCGCCAGCAGCGGCACGTCTATGTAATCGATTCGCAGCTCGATCTCGGTGCCGCCGAAATTGGCTGTCGCGCCTTTGCGCGAGTAGGCGATCTCACCCTGGAACGAGATCATGTCCGTCATGGGACGGACGAGCGAGACTCCCAGGAAGAAGCCAGTGAGATTGCCCGCGTCATCGACGTCATCCCCACCGAGCGTCGCGATGTTGACACCGGCCGTAAGGCCGAAGTCCCACGGGCTGGTCGTACCGTTCTGCGCCTCGACACTGCCAGCAAACAGGCATGAAGCCAGTGCAGCTGCCACCGCAAGGTTCGCAACTTTTCGCATTCGATTTCCTCGTTGTTGATATGGAGCAACAGGCTCTTGAGCCGCGCCGAAGGTGGGAACATCGGGCGATGCTGTCAACAACGAGTTTTGTGCACGGGGATGACGCGTGCCGTCAGCCGCCCATGAGAAGCCTGCCTGCGAGTCCCAGCGCGAAGTAGGCGACGATCGGCGTGATGTCGAACGCGCCAAGCGTCGGGATGACGGCACGGAGCGGGCGAAGCATCCACTCGGTGGCTCCGTACGACCAGCGGACCCACCAGGAGAATGGGGACACCGGGAACCACGAGCTCAGCACGCGCACGAGCAGCGCGAGGCGGAGGAACGCGACCGTCCACGAGATGGCCATCCGGTAGAGCCCGATCGGCCCGGCGCTCATCGCATATGCGGCGACCACGATCTGCGAGCGAACGAAGCCGAGAAGGCTCACCAGCAGGATGGCTGCAACGACCGCTGCGACCAGCGCCCACCACGGCGCGGACGCCGGCGTGCCGCCCGCACGGAGAACGCGACGCTCGACGGGCGCGATGACCGGATCGACCGTCGAGCGGAAAAACCGTGCGACCGGATTGAACGGACTGATCCGCCGCGTGCGGACAGCCCAGTCCACGGCGCACAGCCCGGCGAATACGCCCACCGAGAACATCGCGGCGGCGCGCACCGCCGCGATTACGGCGTCGAGCGCAACAATAGTCGTATTCAACGCGACAACGATGGTTGCATGCCGAGCTCCCGCACAAGAAACGCGAGGCGGTCGGCGGACTCCTCGATGAGCTTGGAGGTCGGCGTTCCGGCGCCGTGGCCGGCTCGCGTCTCGATCCGGATCAGCACCGGCGCGGGGCCTGCCTGCGCCGCCTGCAGTGCGGCGGCGTACTTGAAGGAATGACCGGGGACCACCCGATCGTCGTGATCGGCTGTGATGACCAGCGTCGCGGGATAGCGCGTGCCCTGGCGGATGTTGTGCAGCGGCGAGTACGCGTACAGCGTCCGGAACTGTGCGGAATCGTCCGGTGATCCGTAATCCGACACCCACGCGCTGCCGATCGTGAACCTGTGAAAGCGCAGCATGTCCATCACGCCCACGACCGGTATCGCTGCACGGAACAGCTCAGGACGCTGGTTCACGACGACGCCGACCAGGAGCCCTCCATTGGACCCGCCGGTAACAGCCAGCTTCTGCGGTGACGTGTATCGCGCCGCCACCAGATACTCGGCGGCTGCGATGAAATCGTCGAACGCGTTCTGCCGCTTGTCCAGCCGCGCGGCGCTGTGCCACTCGCGCCCGTATTCCCCGCCGCCGCGGATGTTGGCGAGCGCGTAAACGCCGCCCATCTCCAGCCACGCAAGGTTGCGCACCGAGAACGACGGCAGCTCGGAGACGTTGAACCCGCCGTAACCGTACAACAGCGTCGGATTGGAGCCGTCGAGCGCGATTCCCTTCCGGGCAGTGATGAACATCGGGATCCGTGTGCCGTCCTTGCTGTTGAAGAAGACCTGCTTCGTCTCGTACAGCGAGGGGTCGAAGCGCAGCTGTGGAGTGCGGAACATCGCCGTCTCGCCACGCCGGATGTCGTGCCGGAAGATCGTCCGGGGATAGAGGAACGACGTGAAGTCGTAGAACATCTCCGGATGATCGGGCTTGCCGCTCACGGTGAACACCGTACCCATTGTCGGCAGCTCGAGCTCGCGCGCCAGCTGGAACGGCGAGCGCGTGATGAGGGTCTCGATGGGATCGGTCGGGCGTTCCCGCGGCGTGGGTGCCCGGCGCGGGTCAGGGGCAAGGCTCCGCGTCGGCTCGTAGATCCGCACGTTCGAGCGCGCGTCCTGCAACACGGTGAGCACCAGCGTGCCGCCGATCATGCTGGCGCTCTCGATGGCCTCGGCTCCCTGAGGCACGAGGGTCGTCCACGCCGGCTCCCGCGGAATGTTCAGGTCTATGCCGACGATCCGCTTCCGGGGCGCGTCCCTGTCCGTGCGGACGACGAATATCGGTCCGATGTTGCCGATGACCGTGTATTCGGCATCGGCGCGGTCCAGGAGCCGGACGACCGGATTGTTCAGTATGGGGCGCCTGGGATTGCCGAGGTCGATCAGGTAAACCCGGTTCGAAGGGTCGGTGCCCTCGTAGATGTGAATGACCAGGTACTGGCCGTCGTGGGTGACCCCGCCGATGACGAGCCACTCGGGCTGGTCCGGCTGCTCGAAGATCAGCTGGTCGCGCGACTGCGGCGTGCCGATGCGATGATAGTAAAGCCGGTGGTTCCGTACGACCCGGGTGAGAGCGTTGCCGGAATCGGGCTCGTAGCGGGAGTAGAAGAAACCGCGATTGTCACGGGTCCAGGAGATGCTCGAGAACTTCACCCAGCGGACGGTGTCGGCCAGATCCCGGCGCGATGCCACGTCGCGCACCCGCACTTCGCGCCAGTCCGAGCCGCCGCTCGAGATGGCGTAGGCGAGTGACCTGCCGTTGGGCGAGGGAACCCAGTCCACGAGCGACTCAGTCCCGTCGGCCGACAGCAGGTTCGGGTCGATCAGCACCCGTGGCGGCGCCTGCAGCCCTTCCTGGACGTACAGCACCGACTGGTTCTGCAGGCCCGTGTTCTCGGTGTAGAAGTACCGATTTCCTTCCCTTATCGGAACGCCGTGCCGGGGGTAGTTCCACAGCTCGGTGAGCCGCGTCCTTATCGCGTCACGCTCCGGGATCCCGGCGAGATACGCGCCGGTGACTGCGTTCTGCGCGGCGATCCACTGCCGGGTCTCCGGTGAATCCGTCTCCTCCAGCCAGCGATACGGATCCGCGACGGTGACGCCGTGGTACACGTCAACCTGGTCCGTCTTGCGTGTCTCCGGATAGCGCGGCTGTTGAGCCAGGGCGGGCGCCGACAGGACGAGCGAAGTGGCGCAGGCGAGGATGAGACGTGACAGCATGGCACTCATGTTGATGGTTGAACCGTGCGGGGCGGAAAGATGGGTGCGCGCGCCGGAGCCGCCCACCCCTGGTGAGCCGAAGGCGCGCCAGCCATTCCTACCCGCAAACGTGGCCGGAGTCCCGCACAGTCCGGAAGAGGTCAGCAGTGCTCCGGCGGAAGTCCGCACGGGCGGGCAGGGCGGGACGGAGCGTGTGCCTGTGATTACTTTCAGACACGCACTCAACGAGCTTCGCATGACCAAGACTGGTACGATTGACGCCCCCGCCACGGCCGGGGCAGGCGCCGTCCCGCCGGAAGGCACACTGGAAGTCAGTGATTCGCGCGACGGAGGCAGCTACTCGCTCGCGATCACCGACGGCGCGATCCGCGCATCCGATTTGAAGGCCATTCCGGGGGGCACGGAAGATTCCATGGGGCTGCTGAGCTACGATCCGGCGTTTCTCAACACCGCATCGTGTCGCAGCGCCATCACCTACATAGACGGCGACCGTGGCATCCTGCGGTACCGGGGCTACCCGATCGAGCAGCTCGCGGAGGGCGCGACGTTCCTGGAGGTCGCCTGGCTGCTGCGGCATGGCGAGCTGCCGGACCAGGGACAGTACGACGAGTTCGTGCGCGAGATCACGTACCACACGTACGTGCACGAGAACATCCGCAAGTTCCTCGAGGGGTTCCGGTACGATGCGCACCCGATGGCGATGCTGAACAGCGCCGTGGCAGCGCTGGCATCGTTCTACCCGGAGTCGCGCAACATCTTCGATCCCGAGCAGCGGAACATCTCGATAGTGAGGCTGCTGGCGAAAGTTCCGACGATCGCCGCGTTCTCGTACCGGCACGTGAAGGGGCTGCCGTTCGTGTACCCCGACAACTCGCTGTCGTACGTGGAGAACTTCCTCTCGATGGTGGCCCGGATGAGCGAGCCGCGCTACGAGGCGAATCCGACGTTCGTGCGCGCGCTGGAGATCCTGCTGATCCTGCACGCGGACCACGAGCAGAACTGCTCGACGAGCGCGGTGCGCGCCGTTGGCTCGTCGCACGTGGACCCGTTCTCGGCGGTGAGCGCCGGAATCGCCGCCCTGTTCGGGCCGCTGCATGGCGGCGCCAACGAGGCTGTGCTGCGCATGATCGGCCAGATCGGCGATCCGAAGAACGTGCCGGCGTTCATCGAGGGCGTGAAGGGCGGCAAGGGCCAGCGACTCATGGGCTTCGGCCACCGGGTGTACAAGAGCTACGACCCGCGTGCCAAGATCGTGAAGCGGCTGGCGGACGAGGTCCTGCAGCAGGTGGGCGTGGACAGGGACATGGAGATCGCCCTGGAGCTGGAGCGCATCGCGCTGTCCGATCCGTACTTCATCGAGCGGAAGCTGTACCCGAACGTGGATTTCTACACCGGGCTGATCTACCGGGCGATGGCGTTCCCGACCGACTTCTTCACCGTCCTGTTCGCCATCGCGCGGACCGCCGGCTGGCTGGCGCAGTGGGAGGAGATGCTGATGGACAAGGAGCAGAAGATCGCGCGTCCGCGGCAGATCTACGTGGGCCCCGGGGAGCGGCCGTACACCGCCGCGCTGGACCACGGGCACAAGGTGCCGCCGCGGGGGAAGAAGGACGCGCTCAGGCAGTAGAACAGCAGCGATTAGCGGTTAGCGGAAAGCCACTGCGGCCTGAAGTAACCGCAGTGGCTTTCCGCTAATGGCTAACCGCTAAATCGCTTTACCGCGCAAACACCTCAGTCACGGGTGTAATGGTGACCTTCGCCGCGGTGATCCCCAGCGGCTTCACCATCAGGACCTTGTCCTCTTCGACTATCTCCGGCGGCTTTGGCGAATCGTACTTGAGAGGCGAGGGGGCGTCGCTCACCAGCGCCTGCTTCAGTGCTTCGGCATCGTTGGTGATCATCACGATCGAGAGGTTCTGCGGGTCGAGGTGGGCCCGGATCGCGCGGTTCACGTCCTCCAGCGTCAGCCTGCCAAGGCGCTCGCGCATGTAGCCGGTGAACTCGGGGATCCCGTACCAGCGGGAGTCGAGCGCGTAGCCGACCTGCTGGTTCTGCGTGGACGTCATCACGAACACGTTCTTCATGAGATAGTCGCGCGTGTTCTCGAACTGCTGCTGCGTGAGACCGTTGGCCACCAGCTTCTCCATCTCGTGGACCGCGATGCGCAGCGCCATGTGCGCCTGCTCAGGCGGAACGGGGCGGATCCAGATCTCGAACAACTGCGCGCGGCGGGCGATGTTCGGGTTGGGGAAGAACTGGAACATCCCCCCCGGGAAAGCCTCGATGTACGCGTAGTCTCCGTAATTCATCCCGCGCTTCTCGCGGATCCGGTCGTACAGGTGCGAGATGGACGAGCGGTGCTCACCCAGCCAGGCGCGGGCGAGCCACAGCGCGGGGAAGTCGGCGTGGGACCGCGTGACCGCGATCGGGTGACCGAACGAGATGGCCGTGGCGCGCGTGTCCTTCTTGATTATCTCGACTTCGCGTCCCTGCGGCTTGCGGCCGGTGACCTGAGTCGGCGTGTCCGCCGCACCAGTGGGCAGTGACCCGACCACAGCGCGGATGTCCGTCAGGACGACCTCGGGGGCGTCTCCGCCGATTGCGACGTGAACGTTGCCCTGCGTGTATGCGCGCGCCACGAAGCTCTTGACGTCGTCCAGCGTTATTGCCTGAATGCCGGCCGCCGATCCGAGCACCGGGTGGCCGTACGGCGTGCCCGCGAACACGTTGACCTGGAGCCGCTCCTTGCCCAGCTCCTCTTCGTTGTTACTGCGGAGGTCGTTGGTGAGAGCGTTGAGCTGCCGCGCCTTGATCCGGTTGAAGTCCTCTTCCCGGAAACCCGGCTCGACCAGCTGGCGCAACGCTATGTCGGCGTACCGTTCCCAGTTCTCGCGGTGGACGGAGGCCGTGAACGTGGTCATCTCCTTGTCCACCTGACCGAAGAAACCGCCGGCCATCGGATACAGAGCGCGCGTGATCTCCGTCGTGGTGTGCCGCTGCGATCCGGCATTGGCGATCATCGCCGCGCTCAGCGCCGCGAGCCCTTCCTTGCCCGGCGGGTCATCGGAGGAGCCGACGGTGAAGAGGAGCTTCACGTTCAGCTGCGGCAGCGGCGACTGGAGACGGATGATGTCCACGTTCGCCGGTGTGCGGCCCTCGCTGATGCGCGGCAGCGACGCCGAACCCGGCGAGCTCCCGGGGCCATTGCTTCCGTTGGAGGCGGTCGAGCCGCCCGACGCGGTCGCAGCCGCGAACGAGCTGAGCGGAGGGAGCGTCGCCATCGCGGGCGGCATCTGCTCGTGCGACAGCGTGGCGACCACCATGCCGGCGTCCGTGAAGTAGCGGCGGGCCGCGTTCTGCAGGTCCTGCGGAGTCAGCGCGTCAAACAGGGCATACACCTGGTTCAGCGTCCCGAACGAACGCTCGTACATCACGAACCGGGCGAGCGTGGACGCGATCGACTCGGTGTTGTCCATCGACCTGACGAACGAGTACCGGAGGTTCGACTTGGCATCAGCGAGGAGCTGCGCATCCACCAGCTCGTTGCGTGCCTTCTCGATGGTGCGGAGTATCTGGTCGCGCACGTACACGGCATCCTCGAGCTTCCTGACTCGCGCGCCGACCGAGAACAGGCTGGGATCGATGCTCAGGGGAAGCCCGCCGCCGAGCTGGTCAACCTTCTGCTCCTGCTGCACGAGCTGCCGGTACAGGTCCGACGTCTGGCCGAAATACAGCGACGACAGCATGGAGAGCGCCGCCTGGTCCTTGCTGGTAGTGGAGAACCCCGGCGAGCGGAATCCGATCCGCACCATCGGCAGGGTCGCGCTGCTCCAGGGCACGTGCGTGTACTTCGGCCCTGTGGGCTCCGGCTCGCGCGGGATGTCCGCGGTGTAGCTGCCGCGCTGCCAGCCGCCCCAGTACTTCTCGACGAGCGGAATGACTTCCTCAGCAGTCACGTCTCCAGCGACGATGATGCTGGTGTACTCGGGGCGGTACCACCGGTCGAAGAACACCTTGGAGTACTCGAACTGGTTGGGCATGTCCTCGATGTCCTGGATGAACCCCATCGTGGTGTGCCCGTAGGTGTGCGTGGTGAATGCCGCCCGCCGAATGGCCTCGAACATCTTCTGCGCGGGCTCGGCGCTGTTCTTGTTGTACTCGCCGAGAACCGCCCGGGCCTCGGTCTTGAAGACATCCTCCGAGTACTTGAGGTTCTGGAACCGGTCGGCCTCGATCTTCAGCATCGTCTCGAGGTCTTCCTTCGCGAACGTGGTGTGGTAGTTCGTGAGGTCGTCGCTCGTGTACGCGTTCTGCCGGGCGCCGGCGCGTGTGAGGATCTGCGTATAGACGTCGGGCGGGTACTGCTCCGTGCCCCGGAACATCATGTGCTCGAAGAAGTGAGCGAAGCCCGACTTGCCGGGCTCGATCTCGTTGCGCGAGCCGGTCTGCACCGGGATCTGCAGCGATACGATGTTGGGGAATCCGGTCGGGACCACGATGACCTTGAGCCCGTTGGCGAGGGTCCGCTCGGTAGCCGGAAGCGGCAGGATGTCGCGCGAGGCCGACGCGGCCGGCGCCGCCGGCGCGGGGGCCGGGGCCGTGGTCGCAGACGGCTGGGGAGCGCAAGCGAAAACGACAGCCGGTGCGATCAGTGAGTGACGGAGTTTGATACGCATTTATTGGTTCCTCGAGTGAGCGGTTAGCGGTTAGCGATTAGCGGAAAGCAACCACGGACCTGCGGTTGCGCAGTTGCTTTCCGCTAACCGCTGATCGCTAATCGCTTAAGAGACTGTCCTCGTCTTCCGACGAAGGAAGTCCATCAGTATGAACTGGCCAAGCGTCATGGTATTCGTGAAATACGCCTTGCCGCGGCTGATCTCCGAGACGCGCTTGACGAATTCCACGAGGGCGCGGTCCCGGGCCAGCATAAAGGTATTGATCATTATCCCCGAGCGGCGGCAGTTGGCGACTTCCCGCAGGGTGGAGGCAATGACCGTGGAGTCGAGCCCCATCGAATTCTTGTAGATCTGGCCCCCCGGCATGGTCAGCGCGCTGGGCTTGCCATCGGTGATCATCACTATCTGGCGCATGTCCTTCTTCTGGGAGAGGAGGATCCGACGCGCCAGCTTGAGGCCCTCCGCCGTATTGGTGTGGTATGGCCCGACCTGCGCGCGGGCCAGCGCGGCGAGCGGGATCTCTTCCGCGGAATCGTGAAACAGAACCACCCGGAGCGAGTCGCCAGGGAACTGGGTGCGTATCAGGTGGGTCAGCGCAAGCGCCACCTTCTTGGCGGGGGTGAAGCGGTCCTCGCCGTACAGGATCATCGAGTGCGACGTGTCCAGCATCAGGACGGTGGCGCATGACGACCGGTACTCGGACTGGCGCACCGCGAGATCGTCGTAGTCGATGTCCAGCGGGACTTCCAGCGAGCCCGTTCGGGTCAGCGTTCGCTGCAGTGTCTCGTTCACGTCGAGGTTGAATACGTCGCCGAACTCGTACGGTTTCGTCGCGGCGTCTGCCTCCACACCGGTCGCGAGGTATGGCGTATCGTGCGCCCCGAAGCTCGACTTGCCCAGCGAGCCGAGCAGCGACCGGAGCGTCTTGTAGCCGAGGAAATCCATCCCCTTTTCGGTGAGGTTGAACTGAACGCTGCGGGAGGCCGCGTGAGCCAGGCCGCCGCGGCCCGTGACGGCCTGGTGCGAGGCGGGCATCTGCGGCGGTGCCTGAATCTCGAGATAGCCTTCGTCCGCCAGCCGCTGAATCAGCTCATCGAGCAGCTCCGACAGGCGGTCCCGGGCTTCTTCGTCATCGTCGCCGCGCAAGGCACGGAGCATCTCGGGGGTGAACTGGCCGCCGTCCATGAGCGCCCGAAGGATCGCTTCCCTGAGGGCCTCCATCGAGCGATCCGAGTCGTCGGAGAAGTCGCCCCAGAACGGGTCGGGGGAGCCGCCGCCGGCGAAGCCGGACTGGAGGAGAAAGTCGGCCAGCTGGTCGAGCAGCGCCTGGAGATCCACGGCATCTGCGAGCTGCGGATCGAAGCGGGAATAAGTATGGAACCGCATTGACCTCTGATAATACACCTTCCACGGGGCGCTGCTCCGGCTGGGCCTGACAGGCGGGTGCCGTCAGCCCTATACTCCGCCCGGTGGCCGCCCCCACGCCTCCACACCCGTCCCAGCAGCCGCGGCGCCCGACGCCGCACGAGCGCCGCGCGGCGATGGAGACGCGCGAATCGCTCAATCCGTTCCGCGCACTCCTCAAGCACCGGAACTTCCGCTACTTCTGGATAGGGCAGACGGTCTCGCTCATCGGGACCTGGATGCACTCGATCGCGCAGGGGTGGCTGGCGCTGGAGCTGTCGAACAGCGCCCTGATCGTCGGCCTGGTCAGTGCGGCCGGCTCGTTCCCCGTGCTTGCGCTGTCGCTTCCCGCCGGGGTGCTCGCGGACAGGTACAGCAAGCTACGGATCGTGATGATCGGACAGGCGCTGCTGGCGATCGAGGCGGGCGCGCTGTGGTGGTTCGTGGCGACCGACAACATCACCATCCCATGGCTGATTGCGCTGGCCGCGATGAACGGCGTGATCGGCGCGTTCGAGATACCGGCGCGCCAGTCGCTGCTCGTTGACCTGGTCGTGCGCGAGGACCTGATGGACGCGATCGCGCTCAACACGAGCTCGTTCAACCTCGCGCGGATCATCGGCCCGTCGATCGCGGCGGTGGTGATCGCTGCCGCCGGTCTCGCCTGGTGCTTCGCGCTCAACGCGCTGAGCTATGCAGCCGTGCTGGTCGGACTGGGGCTTGTGCGGCTGCCCCCATGGATCCCTCCGCGGCATCGCATCTCGCCGATAGCGAACATGAAGGAGGGGCTGCGTTACCTCATCCGCACGCCGGAGATGTCCGTCCTCATGCGCATGGTTGCGGTGTTCTCGGTGTTCGGGCTCCCGTACCTCACGCTGATGCCGGTGCTCGCGCGCGACGTGCTCGGACTGCAGGCGGCGGGCTATGGCGTGCTGATGACGATGACCGGGGTCGGTGCGCTTGCCGGTGCGCTGTTCCTCGCAGCCGTCGGCTCGCGCATTCGCCGCGGCCGGCTCTTCGCGATTTCGTCACTGGCTTTCCCCGCGCTCCTCATCGTGATTGCGCTCACGCCGGTGGCGGCCGTGTCGGCGGCGCTCCTGCTGCTAGCCGGACTGGGGATGATACTGAACACCGCGCTCGCCAACGCAATCATTCAGTCGATCGTGCCGGATGCGCTGCGCGGGCGCGTGATGGCGGCGTACGTGATGGTGTATGTGGGATTTTCTCCCTTCGGGTCGTTTGTCGGTGGCGCTCTGGCGCGCGCGGCAGGCGTGGAGTGGGCGATCGGGGGCGGTGGCGCGGTGATGCTGCTGTACTCGGCGTGGGCGCTGTCACGGCACCCGCAGGTACGCGCGCTGTGAGTCGCATTGTGGCTTTCGCGCACGGCCCGAGCGACGGTCGGGCGGATTAACTTTCCACCATGGACGACATCCTCCTCGGCAAGGGCGAAGAGCAGGTCACTCTGCTCGCGCGGTACGGCAACCGTCACGGCCTGGTGGCCGGGGCAACCGGCACAGGCAAGACGGCATCTCTCATGGTGATGGCGGAGGGTTTTTCCCGCCTTGGCGTCCCCGTTTTCATCGCTGACGTCAAAGGAGACGTGGCCGGGCTCGCGGTTCCGGGCACCTCCAACGAGAAGATCACCGACCGTGTGGAGAAGATCGGCATCCCCGGATACGCGCACGAGGCGAATCCGGTGATCTTCTGGGATCTCAACGGCGCGCTCGGCCACCCCGTCCGTACCACCGTCAGCGAGATAGGTCCGACTCTGCTCGCCCGCATCCTCGAGCTGAACGACACTCAGGCTGGCGTCCTCGAGGTCGTTTTCCGGCTTGCTGATGAGGAGGGGCTGCTGCTGCTTGACATGGACGACCTCCGATCACTGCTGACGTACGTGGCGGAGAACCGCGCTGCGGTCTCGAAGAAGTACGGACTGGTCGCCGCACCATCGCTGGCTGCTATTCAACGGTCGCTGCTCACGCTCGATCGCGACGGCGGGGCCGCGTTCTTCGGCGAGCCGGCGCTCGAGCTCACGGATCTCATGCGGACCGATCTGAGCGGGCGTGGCATCATCAGCGTTCTGGCGGCCGACAAGCTGATTCTGCAACCGCGGCTTTACTCCAGCTTCATGCTCTGGCTGCTGTCCGAGCTGTTCGAGATGCTCCCGGAGGTCGGGGACCTCGACAAGCCGAAGCTTGTCTTCGTATTCGACGAGGCACACCTGCTGTTCGACGACGCACCGCCGGCGCTCAGGCAGCGTGTCGAGCAGGTCGTGCGGATCATCCGCTCCAAGGGCGTGGGCGTTTACTTCTGCTCCCAGTTCCCGGATGACGTCCCCAACGAGATCCTCGGACAACTCGGCAACCGTGTGCAGCATGCGCTGCGTGCCTACACGCCCCGCGATCAGAAAGCCGTGCGTACCGCGGCGGAGACGTTTGTGGCCAATCCGAACGTTGACGTTGCCGAAGTGATCTCGCAGCTCCGCGTGGGCGAGGCGCTCGTCTCGACGCTGCAGGAGAACGGCGTGCCGATGCCGGTGCAGCGGACGCTGATAAGCCCCCCCCGTTCCCGGATGGGTGCGGTCACTGCGGAGGAGCGCGCTACGGTGATGTCGCGCAGCCCCGTGGGGACCAGATATCAAACGGCGCTCAATCGCGATTCAGCGCACGAGATGCTGGAGCGGCGCGCGGCCGAGGCAGCAGCGGCCCCGCCCGCGCCCGCCAGCCCCCGCCGCGGCGGCGCCGCAGCGCCGGCCCCGTCCACCGCGCCCGCTCCCGCGCAGCAGGGGAAGCTGCACGAGTGGATGTGGGGCACCGGCCGCAGGCAGGGGATGGTCGAGACCATGGCGAAGCAGACGGCGCGCACTGTCGGCGGACAGCTGGGCAGGCAGATTCTCCGTGGGGTGCTCGGCGGCATCCGGCGGTAACAGCGCACGCGGTGGACACCCAACCGGACCTGATATGACCTCTCGGACTGCTGACCTGTCGCGCACGTGGCTGTCGCGGTTGTCACCCGCAGCATCTGTCATTGCGCTCGCGGCACTGGCGTGCGCGCAGCCGCAGGCCGCGCCAGCCAGCGCGCCCGCTCCGGCCCCGCCGGCGCCCGCCGGCGCGGAAACCTTCGAGTTCACAACCAGCGAGAAGTTCGACGCGCGCTCCGTCGCGCCGTACCAGGGCAATCACGCCGAGGTGTATGCCTACATAGACGCGCACCGTGAAGAGCACCTCGAGCACCTCAGGCGCTGGGTGCGGCAGCAATCCATCAGCGCGCAGAACGTCGGGATCGGCGACATGGCAGCGATGGTGCGCGACGACTTCCTCAAGCTTGGCTTCAAGGAGGCTGAGCTCGTGCCGACCTCAGGACATCCTGGAGTCTGGGGTTACTACGACGCAGGCGCGGCGAAGACGCTCGTGATCTACATGATGTACGACGTGCAGCCGATAGAGCCGGAGGGATGGTCCGTCGCGGCGTTCGAGGGGGCCGTCGTGAATCATCCGCTGGGCAGGGTGCTGATGGCCCGTGGCGCAACAAACCAGAAAGGTCCGCAGCGCGCATTCCTGAACGCGCTGCAGGCGATCATCGCCACACGCGGTCGGCTGCCGGTCAACCTGATGGTTGTGGCAGAGGGCGAGGAAGAGCTTGGCTCGCCGAACTTTCCGGAAGTGATCGCGCGCTACGAGAACCGCCTTCGAACGGCCAACGGCGTCTTCTTCCCGTTCAACAGCCAGGGTCCGAACGGCGACGTCGGCATGTCGCTCGGAGTGAAGGGGCTCGTGTACTTCGAGCTGGAGTCCACAGGCGGGTCGTGGGGCGGACCGGCCAGCGCAGAGATCCACGGGTCGTACAAGTCCATAACGGACTCGCCCGTGTGGCGGCTCACGCAGGCCCTCGCCACTCTCACGAGCCCGGACGGAAATACCATCCGCGTCCCCGGCTATTACGACGCGATCCGCCCTCCGAACGAAGAGGAGCAGCGCCTGGTGAACGGGATGCTGGAGAGCTGGACGGCGCGGGAAGGCGCGATGCGACAGGGGTTCGGTGTCAGCCGCTGGATCGACGGCCTGAGCGGCCGGGCGTCGCTGATGAGGCACCTTTTCACAACCACTCTCAACATCGACGGCATCTGGGGCGGCTATACCGGACCGGGCGTGAAGACGATCCTGCCCCATCGCGCGACGGCGAAGCTCGACTCGCGACTGGTGCCGAACCAGACGCCGGACGAAGCGCTGCGTCTGATCCGCGCCCACCTGGACGCGCATGGCTTCGGTGACGTCGTGCTGCGCAAGCTGAGCGGCTACCCGCCGGCGCAGAGCTCGGTGAGCGCACCTCTCGTGCAGGCAGCGATCGGCGCGTACAACAAGCACGGCTTCGTGCCCAGCGTCGCGCCGCGGCTGGCAGGCAGCGCGCCGTACTACATCTTCACCGAGCACCTCGGGCTGCCGATCGTGATGGGTGGCCTGGGTCACGGCTCGGGACAGCACGCGCCGAACGAGTACATGGTCGTCGAGCCGCGTGAAGGCTCGCGCATTGCGGCGCTTCCGACAATCGAGAAGTTCTACGTAGATCTGCTGTACGCTCTCAGCGAGACGCGATGATCACTGTCGGACGCTGGCTTTGGGCGCTCACCCTGGCGGCGCTCCTGCCGGGCGCGCCTGGAGGAGCGCAGGACGCACCCGTCCGCGGCGAGTTGCACGTCATCTCCCTCCTCGGCGACACGTTGGGAGAGTTCCCGCTCCCGGCGGAGACTCGGGCGCGATACGAGGCGCAGCTCGCGGAAGCACGGGCGGCGTATGATCGCGCTCCGGGCAACGCGGACTCGATCGTCTGGCTTGGCCGGCGGCTGGCATATCTCGGCAGGCTGCACGAGGCGATCGACGTGTACAGCCGCGGACTGCTGCTCCATCCCGACAACCCCTGGCTGTACCGGCATCGCGGCCACCGCTGGATCACGCTGCGCGAGTTCGACAGGGCGGTTGAGGATTTCGAGCAGGCAGCCCTGCTCGTGGCCGGGAAGGAGGACGAGATCGAGCCCGACGGACAGCCGAACGCACAGAACGTCCCGATTGGCACGCTGCACTCGAACATTGATTACCACCTGGCGCTTGCGTACTACCTCGGCGGAGAGTTCGAGCGGGCGCTTCCTGTGTATGCGCGGGAGCTGGAGAACGCGCGCAACGACGACCGCCGTGTCTCCATCGCGTACTGGTACTACCTGGCGCTCAGGCGGCTGGGGCGGAATGAGGAAGCCAGCGCGCTGCTACAGCCGATCACCAGCGGGATGAACGTCATCGAGAACGACGCCTATCACCGGTTGCTGCTGCTGTTCAAGGGCGAGCTTCCCGCCGACTCGATACTTGCCGCTGGAGCGGGTGGCGAGATGTCCGTGGCCGACGCGACGTCAGCGTACGGGCTGGCCGCCTGGCATCTGATCAATGGACGCGAGCGTGAGGCGGTAGATCTGTTCCGGCGCATCATCGCCGGCGGGCAGTGGCCGGCGTTCGGATACATAGCCGCCGAGGCGGAACTGGCGAGGCGAAGGTAGCGTCTCACCCGGTGGCGGTCACGATCGCCCACATCCCGCTCCGCCACAGACAGTCGAGCTCGCGAAACCCCGCACGGTCCAGCATGCCGAGGTGCTGCGCGACGGTCTCGTAGTGGTCGTGAGCACCGGCGTGCTCCACCAGCTGCTCGATCTCAGCTTCGGTGCAGTTCCCGGGGAGACGGCAGAAGGCCAGCCACGCATCCCAGTTGCGCTGGTTCACGTCTTCGGGATCGGCGCGCATCTGATCGGCGAAGCACAGCCGTCCGCCTGGCGACAGCATGCGGCGCAGCGCTGCGAAAAGCGGCTCCTTGTCGCGAACGTGGTGCAGGCTGATGCAGGACGCGATCAGGTCAAACCCGTCGTCGAGCGCCAGGTCCTCGAACTTCGCCGTGACGTACCGCGCGCGTGACGCGACCGCTGGATGCGCGGCGGCGATGCGGTCGCGCGTGACCTCGATCATCTCCTGAGCCGCGTCTACCATCGTGATCGTGCCTGACGGATAACGAGCGGCCAGGGCGAGGGAGAAATTCCCGGTGCCGCAACCGAGCTCGAGCACTCTGTCAGCGGCTATCGGAAGGGAAGCCGTCAGTTCGCGGGTCATCTCCTCGTACCGGGGTACCGCCCGCCGTATGAGGGAGTCGTATTCGCTGACCATCGTCGCGAACCATTCGCCCGCCGTGGACCTCGCCGGATGCGCGTCGCTCACTGAGGCTTCTCCGCTTGCTCGCCGGCCAGCATCGTGTTCATGCTCATGCGACGGCCCGGCGAAGCGCGCGAAACATCGTTGCGAGCTCGGGCAGCTGATGGTTCGCGTTGAGCCCGCTCGGGTTCGGGAGGACCCACAGGCGCGTTTCACCGATGCGCTCCGCCTGGGGGCCAACGACCGCCCGGGGCCGCGCAAACCCGACGCGGTACGCGCCGAGTCCGAGGAACGCGACCCACTGCGGGCGGAACCGCCGGACTTTCCGTTCCAGGGCCCGGCGTCCGGCGATGAATTCCTCGTCGCTCAGCTCCGCAGCAGTTGCTGTCGCGCGTCGGACCAATGCGGTTATCCCGTACCCCGATTCCAGAAGCAGCGGTGCCTCCCAGGGGGCGAGAACCCGTTCGGTGAAGCCGCCGGCGTGCAGCGCTCTCCAGAAACGGTTCCCGGGGCGGGCGAAGTGAAGCCGTGTCGCACCGGAATACAGCCCCGGATTGATCCCGCAGAAAAGCACCGACAGCCCGGGTGCTATCAGGTCGGGGACCTTCCGCCCTGCAGCGGCGCGAAGATCTTCCTGCCCCGGCCGTGGAGGCGGAAGAAGGGGCAGGGCGGTCGTCTCGGGTCTCACCATTGGTTCAGCAAATCTGCTCTCCCGCCGGCGGTAGCAGGAGGTACGTTGACCAGCGAGTAGGCCGGTTCAACGACTCTGAGCCCCAGGGAAATTCAACGACTTTGACCCCATGGAAATCCCGGTAATCGAGACTGCCCGTCTGGTTCTCCGTCCGCTGCGTGAGTCGGACACCGGTGGGTATGCCGACATGATGGCTGATCCCGAGGTGGCCAGGTTTCTCACGGCAGACCAGAAGCCTCTCGCGCGAGCGGACTCCTGGCGCCAGGTGGCCATGCTGCTCGGACACTGGGAGCTGCGGGGGTTCGGGATGTGGGCGGTGGCAGAGCGCGATCACCCCGACGTCTTCGTCGGACGCCTCGGACCGCACCAGCCGGCAGGGTGGCCGGACTTCGAGATCGGATGGGGACTCGCCCGTTCCGTATGGGGACGCGGGTACGCCACGGAAGGTGCCGCGGCAGCGATGCGCTATGCTTTCGAAGTCCTGCAACGGCCGCGGGTCATAAGCCTGATCGATCCGCTCAACGTGAGATCGGCCGCGGTTGCCCGGCGTCTCGGGGAGCGTCCGGTGAGCAAGTGGATGTATCACGGCCGGGAGCTCGACGTTCATGCCATCGAGCGTGAGCAGTGGGAGGCAACGGTGCGCGAGCGTCTGTAGCCGCGGTGCCACGACATGCGTTCACTGGCGCGCGCCTCAGGTGCCACGTATGCTCTGACCGCTTTCATCTTCCGCATCCGGCCCTCATGGAGGTAGCGCAATGGTATCGCTGATGTCGCTGTGGCTTCCGATTCTGCTGTCTGCCGTGGTGGTGTTCCTGGTGAGCGCGGTCTTCCACATGGTGCTCAGCTACCACCGGAGTGATGTGGAGCGTCTGCCCGGGGAAGACGAGGTGATGACGGCGCTGAGGGCCGTCGCCGCGCCACCGGGCGATTACGTGGTGCCATACGCGGGGTCACCTGCGGCGATGAAGGATCCCGCGTATGTCGAGAAGGTGAAACGGGGGCCGGTGGCGTTCCTCACAGTCTTTCCGCCGATCCCTTCAGGGCAGCCGGCGATGGGAGGCCAGCTGGCGCAGTGGTTCGTCTATGCTCTCGTTGTCAGCCTGTTCGCCGCTTACATCGCGTCGCGCGCGCTGGAGCCGGGCGCTCCGGGCGCGGAAGTGATGCGCTTTGCGGGGACCGTTGCGTTCGCCGGCTACGCACTCGCGCTGCTGCAGAGCTCCATCTGGTGGAAGCGGAAATGGAGCGCGACGCTCAAGTCGGTGTTCGACGGGTTGATCTACGCCCTGCTCACGGGCGCCGTCTTTGCCTGGATGTGGCCGGGAGCCTGACGGCGCCAGCGGTCGATTACAGCCGGTCGTCTCCTTACGGGAGGCGGCCGGCTTTTTTACCGCCTGAAGAAGTCCCAGCCCGAGCGTAGTCGCTCGAGCCAGCCGGGTGCGTTCGGATCAACGACTTTCACGTCCACGGAGCCCATGAAGGCCCGTCCCCGGATGCGCAGGAGCGGAGCGTCGGCTGCGGGGGCGCTGCCGCTGTCGTGCGTGATTTCGAAAGAGCCGACGGTCTGATCGCCGTCGCATTCCACGCGGAGCTGGTGCGGGACGATGATCTCGACGCTGCCCATCACGCACACGATCTCGATGTCGCTGACACCTTCCGCCACGGCTGATCGCGTGAGGTCGAGCTTGACTGATCCCATCAGCGCCACAGCGCGGAATCCGCGAGGGAGCAGCCAATCTCCCTCCCGCACGGACTTGGAGAAGCAGGCGGCGACGCCGGCGCGATCCGGAACGGCCGATGGCGGCAGGATTCTGGGCGCCTGCCGGACGAGGTCGCTCTGCGGCACGCCGGTGCGGGACATGGGGAAATGTTATCAGCATCCACCCGCGCGTGCATCGACCCGGGGCCGGGCTCACCCGATCCCGAACATGCGCCTGTAGTGCACGTACCAGTCGCTGCGAAACAGCTCTTCGGGGTCATGGGCGCGCTTCCGCTGGAGAAACTCCGGAAGTCGCGGATGGCATCTCACGACCTGGTCGCGTCGGGCGTACCGGTGATACGTCAGGTAATAGCTGCCACCCAGGTCGGCGGCCCGATCAATCAGCCTGCGGAATGCGTCAGCTGACTGGCGGAGACCGGCTGGAGAATGGTCCGTGTGCAGATTGAAGATGACGCACGCCCACGGCTGGCGAGCCCACGCGAGAAACGTCTCGTCGTCGCTCTCGATGAGCCGCACCGTGCCGTAGATGCAGTTCACGCGCTGCCGCCTGAAGTCGTCGGCGACGGCTTCCATGAACTCCGGCAGCCGCTGCCGCGGGACGTACAATTCCGAGATCATCTCGCTTCCGCGACAGGCTGCGCCGCTGCGGCTGTCGAGCTCGCGGTGGTAGTCGTCGAGATAGGTCGTGAGCTGATGCGTATCGGAGTGATAGATCTGCCCGCTTGTCTGCAGGTAATGGGCGCAGTACCGCTCGAACGCAGCGGATTTGTCGCAGTGGGCCAGGTAAAGCAGCTCTCGCCACGCCGCATCTGAGAGAACGTGCTGGCCGTCGGGAACGGGCGTGGCCGGATCGACGGGTCGGTAGCAGGAGAAGACGCCGCGCCGGAGGAATCGAGGCGAATCGTTGTCTATGGCGAACTGGAAATCGCCATAGGTGAATCCCTCGGCGATGCGATCGGCGAACGCGGCCGCGAGGTCCTCGAGCTCCACGACTTCGACGAGCCGCTGGAGCTTTTCCTGCCGGACCAGCCGGAGTTGAACGTGCGTGACGACTCCCAGCAGGCCGTAGCCACCGAGCGCGAGCCGGAACAGGTCGCGGTTTTCGCTGCGGCTGCAGCGCATGGCGCGGCCTTCGGCGGTCACGATCGTGAACGCCTCCACGTCGGCGACGAAGGGCCGCATCCTGAGTCCGCGGCCGTGGACGTTGGCGGCGACTGCGCCGCCGATGCTCAGCCTGTCCGCTCCCGTCTGCTTCTGGGCTATCGTCCACGGCGTGCACGCCCCGCGCTGGCGGCGGTGCAGGCCGCGGATGAGCTCCGGCCACTGTATCCCGGCTTCGACCTCGACGAGGCCGCGTCCGACGTCGAGCTCGAGCACGCGGTCCATACCCGACATGCTGATCACCGTGCCGCCGGTTGCGAACTGCTGACCCCCCATCGCGTGTCGTCCGCCGGAAACTGCGACCGCCTGCCCGGCGGCGGCGGCCCGCCCAACGGCGGCGCTGACCTCCTCCATCGTCCGCGGACGCACGACCTCTGCGACCAGCGTCGGGTTCAGCTGCGAGTGGACGTCGTTGAGCAGGGTCGCGCGCGATGCGCTGCGGTTCCGCGCGGCAAGCGGCGTGCGGGATCTGGAGGTGGTTCTCATAGGCCTGGCCAGTGGAGAGTGGACCAGGCAAACCTCGGCGCCAGGGAGCCCAGCGCGTATCCGATCGATTACGTAGCCGCCGACCTCCCTTACGTAGTCAGGCTGCTGCGGCTGAGCCGCCGCTGCTTTCCGCTAACCGCTAATCGCTAACCGCTGCTTTCAGCCTTTGACCCACAGCCTCACCGCAACGACGAGCAGGAACACGGCGAACGACCGGCGCAGCACCGCCGGCGGAAGCTGAATCGCCAGCCGGGCGCCGAACCATGCGCCAAGGAACAGCCCCAGTGCCACCAGCGCGGCCGCCCTGATGTTCACGTGCCCGTGACGCCAGTATTCCCACGCGCCCAGCGCCCCCACGGGGAGGAGCAGCGCGCCCAGCGACGTGCCCGTCGCGCTCGTGGCGGACATCTTGGCCAGGATGATCAGTGCGGGCACGATGACTATTCCGCCGCCGATCCCGAACATTCCGGCGAGCACGCCGGCCGCGAGGCCGATGGCGATGAACATGGCGATCATGCGGCGACCTCCTTTTCAGGTGGCGCGTATGGCTCGTGAAGGTGCACCGGCGAGTGCCGGCGGGTGCGGATGTTGATCGCCTCGACAAACACCGAGAAGCCCATCGCGAAGTAGATCATTCCCTTCGGGATGTGCTGGTCGATTCCCTCTGCGATCAGGTTCACGCCGATGAGCAGCAGGAAGCTGAGAGCGAGCACCTTCACCGACGGATGCCGGTTGACGAAGGCCGCAAGCCGCTCGGCGAAGATCAGCATCACCACGATCGCGCCCAGGACGGCGGCGATCATCACCGGAATCTCGTCCACCATCCCGACTGCCGTGATCACCGAGTCGAGAGAGAACACCACGTCGAGTATCAGGATCTGCACTATCACCGCCATGAACGAGGTTGCCGCCTTCGCCGACTTGTGCCCTTCCGGGCCCTCCAGCCGCTGATGGATCTCGTGCGTGCTCTTCGCGATCAGGAAGAAGCCGCCGACGATGAGTATCAGGTCGCGACCGGAGATCTCGTTGCCCATCACCTCGAACAGCGGCGCGGTAAGGCGGATCATCCAGGCGAGCGACAGCAGCAGTGCCACGCGCGTCAGAGCAGCCAGTGTCAGACCCAGCTTGCGGGCACGCGACTGCTGATCCGCCGGCAGCTTGCCCGCCAGGATGACGATGAAGATGATGTTGTCGATCCCGAGAACGATCTCGAGGCTGAGCAGTGTGGCGAAGGCGATCCACGCCTGCGGATCGGTCAGAAGGTCGAGCATGAGTGGGGGCCCGAGGGACGGTGTGGGGAAGCGCGCGTCAGGCGATGCCCTGGCGGATCGCCGTCAGCGTACGATCCGCGAAGAGATCGAGCTCGTCGAGCGTGGTATAGACGTTGGGCGTGACCCGGATGCCGCTGAACTCCGGATGCACGATGGGTGTGGTCACGATCCGATGCTTCTCCATGAGCCAGCGCTGAAGTGCCGCGGAGTCGAGACCCGCCACGGTGAAGAGACCGATCCCGCATGCCTGGGCGGGGTCGTCCAGCGGGGTGAGCATTCTCACCCGATCGCTCTCCGAAAGCAGATGGCGTGCCCACCGGTCGCGAAGGTAGCGCAGCCGCGCGGCCTTCCGTTCGCCGCCGATCCCGCGGTGGAACGCGAGCGCCGCGGCGACCGCATTGTGGTTGGCGGCGGGATGCGTTCCGATCTCCTCGTACTTACGGATGTTCTCGTCCATCTCCGGCCCGGCCGCCATCAGAGGCCAGAGGGCCTTCTGTCTGGCGCGTGCCACGAACAGGAACCCCGTGCCGACGGGCGCGAGCAGCCACTTGTGCAGGCTCGTCCCGTAATACTCGCAGCCAAGGTCGGCGACCGAGAAGGGGAAGTGCGCGAAAGCATGCGCCCCGTCCACGAAGACGTGGATCCCGCGCGGGCGGGCGAGCTCGACGAGCTCGCGCACCGGCATGATCTGGCCGGTGAGGTTGGTGATGTGCGTGACCTCGATGACCCTGGTCCGCGGCGTGATCGCTTCGGCGTACCTGTCCACGATGTGGCGCATCGAAGGCGGCGGGACGGTGAACGAGACTTCCTTCACCACGATGCCGTCGCGGCGCTCGCGTTGCCGCCACGCGGTGATCATCCGGGGATAATTCTGATTCGTGAGCACCACCTCATCGCCACGGCGGAGATCGAGCCCGAAGATCATCGTCTCCTGCGATTCCGACGCATTCCGGGTGATCGCCATCTCTTCCGTGTCGCAGCCGAACTCGCGCGCGAGCTCGCGGCGCACGCTCTCGACGCGAGGCTCCAGGACCCGCCACATGTGCTCGACAGGAAGCTCGTTGGAGAACCGCAGGTCGCGGATCATCGCTTCGAGGACGTGCGACGGCGTGGGACTGACACCGCCGTTGTTGAGATTCACCATCGTGCGATCGGAGTCGAACGCCCGCTGAATCTCCGCCCAGTACGTCTCGTCGGCCGCGAGGCCGGCCGGCGCGCGACCGGCCGCCGTCTCTTCCGCGTGCAGCACGCGCGAGAGGGCACGCGTGTTGAACCGTGGCGCGACCGCGGTGGCCGCCAGGGCGCCCACGAACGAGCGGCGGGAGATCAAACGCGGCGCCGGGTGGCGGTCACGAAGTGATAATGAGCCCGAGGCGCGGAGTTCGCAACGCATCCCACGGCAACAGGAGAGCTTCGGGCCTGGCGTAGTTTTCGACCGGTCAGTCCAGCAACGTACGGAGCAGCCATTGGCGAGACTGAGGGATGCGGGACGGTTCACGGCGTTGCGGGCGCGCCAGGCGGGACGTCTCGTGCGCGACGTCCTCCTCAGAAATCGTCCGGCGCAGATCGCGGTGTATCGCGGGTACGGCTCGTCCACGCGCGCCTATCTTCACGGCCGCGCCCTGGCCAGGCCGTCCTATTCGACGGCTGCAGCGGGCGATCCGGCGTGGCGCAATCTCCTCAACACCTACAGGCGGGCACGCAGCAACCCCATCGCCAACGCCCTCGTTCGCGTCGAATTCAACGGAGCGTCGCAGGTCGTGACCGCCGACGACGAGGGATTCTTCTCCGAGTGGATGGACGTCCCGGCGGGGCGCCCACCCGATCACGGCTGGCGCGATGCTTCGGTCGAGCTGCTGTCGCCGGTCGCCGGTTCCGGTACCGTTTCGGCCCGGGCACAGGTACTGGTACCCCACGTCGCCGCGAGCTTCGGCGTGATCAGCGACCTGGACGACACGGTGATCCAGTCACGCGTCACCAACTTCCTGCAGGCTGCCCGCACGGTGATGTTCGGCAATGCGCTCACGCGCCTGCCATTCGAGGGCGTCGCCGAGTTCTATCACGCGCTCAACCGCGGGCGCGACACGGGGGCGGAGAACCCGGTGTTCTACGTGTCGAGCAGCCCGTGGAACCTGTACGACGTGATCGAGGACTTTCTGGCGGTGCAGGGGATTCCACACGGCCCGCTTCTGCTCCGGGACTGGGACTTCTCGCCTCGAAGCCTCTCGTCCCACGCGCATCACGCGCACAAGGGGGACGCGATCCGCGAGATACTCGGCACCTATCCGTCGTTGCCGTTCATCCTGATCGGGGACAGCGGGCAGCAGGATCCGGAGATCTACCACCGGATAGTCCACGATCATCCGGAGCGGATAATCGCGGTTTACATACGCGACGTCGTGCGCACACCTGAGAGGGAGCGCGCCATCACGTCCCTCGCGCGGGAGGTCGAGATCGCCGGCTCCTCGCTTCTGCTGGTCCACGACACGCGGGCAGCTGCAGCGCATGCAGCGGCAAGGGGCTGGATCGCGGACGACGAAGTCGAAGCGGTCGAGCGGGAGGCCGCGGCCGACTCGGGGGCGGCTCCCGGGAAGAAACCCGCCCCGCCGTGAAGCGTCAGCTCAACCAGACCCGGTTGCGGGGTGCCCTCAGCGCTTTGCGTACACCGACGTCGAGCCGCTCTTCGTGAAGGCGATGACGTCGTACGGCTCCGTATAGGGCCCTTCCATGCCGGGCGAGCCGACGGGCATTCCGGGAACGGCGATGCCCGCGATGTCGGGCTTCTCGCTCAACATCTTCCGGATCAGGTCGGCCGGGACGTGGCCCTCGACGACATACCCGCCGATTTCCGCCGTGTGGCAGGAGTACAGGGAGCGAGGCACTCCGTACCTGGTCTTCACCGCATTGAGGTCGGTCACATCGTTGGACTCCGTCCTGATTCCAGCGGCGCGGACGTGATCCACCCACTTCGCACAGCAGCCGCAGTTCGCGTCCTTGTACACCACGGCCGTAAGGGCTGCATCGGCCTGCCCGCCGCCCGACGTGTCGCCGGGCGCAGTCGCAACGTTCGGGGCGTGGGGGGTTGGTGCCATGGCGACCGTGCCTGCCGGGGTCCCGCCGGCAGTTTCGACCCCGCCATCGGCGCCCGACCCGGCACAGGCTGCAAGTATGAGTACCGCTGCGGGGATCAAGGATCGGCGTGGTGACGTCATCAGAAGCTCATCGGGAGTAAAGTGGGCGTGACTGTCGAAGCCTAATCCGGCACGCTGTCGGGCGACAGGAGGCAGCGGACTTGCAGTCACCTGTTGTACGATGCCGGCTCGCGTCAGTTCCAGAACCGCGCCCCGATCACGTCGCAAGCCAGTGCCAGCCTCCGTGGCCATCAGGGAGCAGCCACCGTCCACCTTCACCTCCGCGACCGAGTTCTTCCCCCGCTCGCGAACGCTGACGGCGCTCGGCAAAGCCGCGCGAGACTGCAAGGCATGCGATCTGTGGCGAACCGGTACGCAGACTGTTTTCGGGGCCGGGAGCCGAACGGCCACAGTGGTGCTGGTCGGCGAACAGCCGGGAGATCAGGAGGATCTTTCGGGAGCGCCGTTCGTCGGCCCCGCCGGCCGCCTGCTGGACGAAGCTCTGGAGGAGGCAGGAATAGATCGCGCGCGTACCTGGGTCACCAATGTCGTGAAGCATTTCAAGTGGGAGCCGGCGGAGCGAGGCGAGCGCCGTCTGCACAAGAAGCCGAGCGACTCCGAAATCAGGGCGTGCCGGCCCTGGCTCGATGCAGAAGTCCAGGCGCTCAGCCCGCGGGTGGTCGTGTGCCTCGGCGCTACGGCCGCGCAGGCAGTGCTGGGGAAGTCGTTCCGGGTGACTCGTGACCGCGGAAGGCCGCACCGCACAGACGATGAAGGGCCGACGGTGATCGCCACGATACACCCGTCATCGGTATTACGGGCTCCCGGCTCCGAGGCGAGGCGCGAAGCACGCGCCTCGCTCGTCGCGGATCTGCGGGTCGTGGCGCGGGAGCTGGCCCGCGGCGACTGAGGCCGCTAGGCGCTCGCGGCTCGGGCCTGCTGGCTCTCCGCGACCACGCGGTGCGCGGCTTCCGCCGGCATCTGCTCATAGCCGTGGAACTTCTGCGCGAAGGTTCCGTGACCGTGCGTGAGCGCGTGCAGATCCGTCGCGAACAGGTGCAGCTCGGCTTCCGGCATCGTCGCCCGTACGCGCGACCCACCGTCTGGCGCAGCCTCGGTGCCGAGTATGTGGCCACGCCGTCCGGAGATCGTGCCGAGCACGTCGCCCAGGTACGCGTCCGGCGTCGTGATCTCGACCTCGTCAACCGGCTCGAGCAGCACCGGCTTGCACTTGGGCGCGACGGCGTTGAACGCCTGGATGCCGGCCATCTTGAATGCCTGTTCGCTCGAATCCACGGAGTGGTATGAGCCGTCGTACAGCTCGACCACGAAGTCCACCATGGGGTAGCCCGCGAGCACTCCCCGCACCGCCGCTTCCTGAATGCCCTTGTCCACGGCCGGGATGAACTTCGACGGGATCACGCCGCCAACGATGGAATTGACGAACTCGTAGCCGGAGCCGCGCGGCGCGGGTGAGATCCTCACCCAGCAGTCGCCGAACTGTCCCCGCCCGCCGGTCTGCTTCTTGTGCCGTCCCTGTCCCTGGGCCGTGCCGACGATCGTCTCACGGTACGCGATCTTCGGGCGCGTGAGCTCGGCCGTGACTCCGTACTTCCGCTTGAGGCGCGACATGGAGACTTCCAGGTGCCGCTCACCAAGCCCCGAGATGATCGTCTCGTGCGTCTCCGCGTTGTAGTGTGTCTCGAACGTCGGATCCTCGTCGTGCAGCCGGTGCAGCGCCTGCTGCAGCTTCTCCTCGTCTGCGCGCGCCGTGGCGTGCACCGCAAAGGAGACGCGCGGCCGGGGGAACTCTATCTGCGGGAGCCGCACCGGATGCTCGCGCGTGGACAGAGTGTCGTTCGTGTGCGTGTTGCGAAGCTTGGCAACGCAGCCGATGTCGCCGGGATGGAGGAAGGGCACTTCTATGCGGTCCTTACCCTGCGGCACGCACAGGTGCGACAGCTTCTCCGCGCCGTCGCGTGTCGCGTTGTAAACCTCCTGGCCGTTCTTCACCATGCCCGAGAGCGTGCGGAAGAACAGCACGTCACCGACGTGCGGCTCGGACAGCGTCTTGAATACCAGCGCCGTGAACGTGGCGTTGTCCTTCGCGTGAATCTCGACCGCCGTGTCACCTTCCGATCCGACCAGCGCGTGCGTCTCCTCCATCTCGTAAGCGGAGGGCATCAGCTCCACGACCTTGGTCAGGAGTGCCTGCACGCCGTAGGTGAGCTCGGCGGAGCAGCAGAACAGCGGGAACATCTCCATCCGCTTCATCGCTTCCTTCATCGCCCCGAGCGCGTCCTCGCGCGAGATCTCCTGGCCCTCCAGGTAGCGTTCGAGAAGGGTGTCGTCCGTTGCGGCGATCGACTCGATGAGCTGCTCGTAGTACTTGTCGAACAGCGCCTGATGCTCGGCGGGGATGTCTGTCTCGGTGTACTCGCCCGTCTTCGTTCCCTTCTTGAAGAGGTGTGCCTTCTTGTCGAACAGGTTAAGGATGCCGTGAAAGTCGGGTCCCTCCCCGATCGGCACCTCCACCGGGATGACGTGGCCGTCGAGGCGCGATTTTATCTCTTCCCAGACACGCTCGAACGACGCGTGCTCCTTGTCCAGCATGGAGACGACGACGAGGACCGGGTCACGCCGCTTGACCGCTTCCCTGAACATCCGCTCCGTTCCCACTTCCACTCCGCCGGTCGCGCTGACGACGAGCAGTGCCCCGTCGGCAGCGGCCAGCCCGGCAATCGCATCGCCCTGGAAATCGAGATAGCCGGGGGTGTCGAGGAGATTGATCTTCGTGTCGAGCCATTCGGCGTGCGCCGAGCCAAGGGCTATGGAGAAGCCGCGCTCGACCTCCTCCTCGGAAAAGTCGGTGAGGGCGGTGCCGTCGCGAACGGAGCCGTGGCGCTTGCTGGACCCGGAAACAAAAGCGAGCGCGTCAACCAGTGTGGTTTTCCCGCTCGCTCCGTGTCCGACGACTGCGATGTTCCGGATGTTGTCGCTTGTGTACTCCCTCATAGGGACGGCACTCCAAACAGAGGTAGCAGTGGCGCCAGCGCTGCCGGCAGCGCAGGCCTGGTCCGCGTTCGACGTGGGCGGAGATGAAGCGGCCGGGCGAGGGCCCGGCGGCTGATCGGGATAGAGGTAACATGAAATGACGCCCCCGCCGTAGGGAAGGGGCGCGGGCGTCGAAACGCGAGATCACATGGGCTGTTGGCCGCGCCGCACGGTGCGGCCACGCGCGCGGGAGGCGCCGTTCCCAGCCACGGCGGGGGAATGTTTTCAAGCTGGCCGTCACGTGTGAGGACCCGTAACGTTGGCCCACGTGAGCTCGCTGACCGAACGCCTTCAGAACGCCCTGGGAGACTCCTACACGGTAGTGCGGGAGCTCGGTGGCGGTGGGATGAGCCGCGTGTTTGTGGCCGAGGAGCTCGAGCTCGGCCGTAAAGTGGTGGTAAAGGTTCTGCCACCCGAGATGGCTGCAGGAGTGAACGCTGATCGGTTCAGGCGGGAGATTCAGCTTGCCGCGTCGCTCCAGCATCCGCACATCGTTCCGCTCCTGCGGGCAGGCCGGGCGGACGACCTGGTCTGGTATACGATGCCGCTGGTCACCGGCGAATCGCTCCGTGCGAAACTCGCTCGTGAGGGCGAGCTGCCGGTTCCGGACGTCGTGCGGATCATGCGTGACGTCGTATCTGCACTTGCCTACGCACATGCCAACGGAGTTGTTCACCGCGATATCAAGCCGGACAACATCCTGCTGTCGCAGGGGTTTGCGGTAGTCACCGATTTCGGTGTTGCGAAGGCCGTGAGCGAAGCAACGGGCGAATCGTCGCTCACGTCGCTGGGCATGGCGCTCGGCACACCGGCCTACATGGCACCGGAACAGGCGTCGGCGGATCCACATACGGATCACCGCGCGGACATCTACGCGCTCGGCGTGCTCGGATACGAGATGCTTTCCGGATCGCCACCGTTCGCAGCGTCGTCACCGCAGATGGTACTGGCCGCGCACGTGACTCAAGCCCCGGCTGCCATCACGCAACACCGGGCAGCGGTACCGGGAGCGCTGGCGGCCATGGTCATGCGGTGTCTGGAGAAAAAACCCGCCGATCGCTGGCAGAGCGCCAGCGAGCTGTATCAGCAGCTCGACGCGATGGCGACTCCAAGCGGAGGGATGGCGCCAACGGCCGCGGTGCCATCGGCCGCGACGAGCGCACAACCGGCGCGGCGGCCGCGCAACGTTCGTCTACTGCTCGCTGCGGCGGCCGTGATCGTCGTGGCCGGAGCGGCCGCCTTCGTCGTTCCACGGATAGGGAGAAACGACAGCACGGGTGCCGCCAGCGCGCGGCCGATGCTGGTCGTGCTCCCGTTTCAGAACCTTGGCGGCGCTGACGACCAGTATTTCGCCGACGGGATGACGGAGGAGATCACGTCGCGGCTCGCAGCACTGGGTGGACTGGGTGTGATCTCACGAACCAGCGCCATGCAGTACCGGAACACCGACAAGCCGCTCCGGCAGATAGGCGAGGAGCTGAATGTCGGCTACGTGCTGGAAGGGACGATCAGATGGGAGAAGCGGGCTGACGGCTCCAGCCGCGTGCGCGTGAGCCCGCAGCTCATCAAGGTCTCGGACGACACGCACCTCTGGGCGCAGACCTATGATGCCGAACTGAAAGAAGTCTTCACTGTTCAGTCAGACATCGCCGGTCAGGTGGCGCAGGCGCTGAACCTGACGCTCCTTGCCACCGCGGCAACCGAAACCCCGCCCACGGCCAACATCGAGGCGTATCAGTATTACCTCCGCGGCAACGAGTACAGGAACAGGGGCCTTGCCGAGCCTGACATTCGGGCGGCAGTGGACCAGTACGAGAGGGCGGTCGCTCTCGACCCCGGCTTCGCGGTAGCGCACGCGCATCTCTCCAGTGTGCACTCGCAGCTGTTCTGGTTCTACTACGACAGAACGGAGCAGCGGCTGGAGGAGGCCCGTCGTGCAGTGGCCCGGGCGTTCGCGCTGGATCCGAACCTTCCCGAAGCGCACATCGCCCAGGGCCTCATTCACTACTGGGGAAGCAGGGACTACACCCGCGCGCTGGCGTCTTTTGACCTGGCCCGGAAAGACAGGCCCAACAACGTCAATCTGCTGGCAGCAACGGCGTATGTGCT
>DASUUI010000085.1:0-3836 GCA_036374155.1 Gemmatimonadaceae bacterium
CGAGCGTGGCGGTCGGGGTGCGGGCACCGTGATCCGGTTCGGTGTCAGACTCGGCGGTCGGGTACGGGAAGCGCGCGCCGAGGTGTCCGAGCCCGAGCCCGGCCGCGTACTGGTCGAGCGCATCCTCGACGAGCGGGGCACTACCACCACCTTTACGGTCGACCCGGTCTCCGCGCATCGGGCGCGCGTGTGCATCCGCACGTCATGGAATGCCGCAGGGCTCGCAGGGTTCGTCGAACAATGGCTCGCGCCTGCCCTGCTGCGGCGCATCTACCGGCAGCAGCTGCGAAACCTGGAGCAGTACGCCGCGGCGAGGAAGGTACGACCCGGGACACCCGGCGCGCACTGAGGCGTCTATGTCCAGCCGAGTTGCTTCAATCGCACGCCTCGAAGAATAGTTCGGCGGTGTCCCTCATTGAACCCATGGGATACGCGCTACCGCACAGCCTCCTGGATCTCCCGATCCATTTCGGGTGTGATTGCGGTCGACCGCGGCGGGAGCTCCGCCTCTCCTCGCTCGCCGTTGCGGCTGATATCCTCGAGGAGCAGCTTCATCTCCGCGATCTCGCGCACCTGCGCCGCGATGATCTCGTCGGCCAGCTCGCGTACCCGCGGATCGCTGATGCTCGCCTTGCGCGCGTTGTTGATTGCGATCGAGTGATGCGGGATCATCGACTTCATGAACGCCGTGTCGTCCACGACCGTCTGGCTCCGGTTCATGGCGAGCAGCGTCACGCCGGCGATCGCGGCAACGATCAGCACGACGACTTTCGTCGTCATGCCCTTGTACATCGACCACATGAAGCCGAGCATGACGATCGTCATCACGCACCCCATCAGCAGTGACGCGAGCAGCCTGTTGATGCTGAACGTCGCGTGATCCATGGAATAGATCAGCTGATACATCAGAAAGAACATGATGACCGTGGAGGTCGCGATCATTCCCGCGAACCGCCCCCAGCTCATGCCCATCGATTTGCCATCCTGCTCCATGTGATCCCCCAACGTGGATGAAGCCCGCACATCGTGGGGCGCGAGCCCGGGCGTTCGTGCACGGGCGCTCCGGGAGGTGGCAAGGCGCGTGCTAGGGCTCACGGCGTCCCCTCCGGAGCGCCGCGACACCCGCACGACGAGATGAGCTTTTCTACCTGCTGCTCGTCTGCACGACGTGCTCGCGTGCAAGCGGCTGCAGGCAGATGAGACCGACCCGTCAATGAGTCCCTCGGACCCCCCATGCACGCGCCACGAGTGGCAGGGTTCCGTCGACGTCGCAAGGGAGACGGCTGGCCAGCGTTGCGCGCAGCTTCGCGCGCGTATCCTCGTCGAGAGAGACGACGTAGCCGGGCGCCGGACCCTGACCCCCTTCGAATGGTTCCCAGTAATCATCGAAATTCAGGAACCGCGTCGGAATCTCGAGGGGGCGTACATCTACCCGTCGCAACCCGATTTCTTCGAAGAGGCGGCCGAGCGGCTCCGGCCGGCACAGCGGAAAGCGAACGCCCTCGTCACGTTCTGCAGCGGACGGGTCCACCGTGACGGCAGCATCCCAGAACATTCGGATGAACTCCATTCCCTCGGCGTAATCCCACACGTAGACCGCGACCGTTCCTTCCGGCGTCACGACACGGCGCATCTCCCACACGACCCGTTCGGGGTCGGCAGCGAAGTTCAGCATCAAGCCGCTCACCACGACGTGGACCACAGCATCCGGCTGAGGCAGTGCGGTTGCGTCCGCAGCGACGAAGTGCACGCGCGGATCCGGCACACCCTCGCGGGCTGCCGCGACATACTGCGGCGACCGGTCGAACGCCCGCACCGTCTTCGGCGATCCGCGTCCAAGTATCCTTCCCGTGAGCGCACCGGTCCCACAGCCGACGTCGGCCCAGTCCCGTCCGGGCGGAACGTCCAGCCACGCCAGGAATTCGTCGGCCATGACGCGACTCCAGCGGCCCATGTACCGGTCGTACGCATCAGCCCCCGTCCACGAGTCGCGCAACATCGTCGCCTCCCGTTCAGGTCTGCCATCTGGCGGCAAGCACCACCGCATATCGCGGCAGCAGGTATGAGTCCATGGCCGCCTCCCGAGCAAGCCTCATGAACTCATATCTGCTACTCGTGCATACCCGGGCGCAGTGGCGGCTTCACGTCCCCACGCGGGAGATCATCGCCCGAACCGAGGCGAGGTACTCGTCGGTATCGAAGTGCGCGGGGTCGACCATGGCCTGCACCGCGCATCCCTGGATCCAGCTCACCGCCACCGCCGCCAGGCCGTCCGCCGTCCCCCCGGCAAGCGCCGCCGGCTCGAGCAGCAGCAGCTCTTCCATGATCTCCCGGAACGCGGCGCGATAGCGCTCCAGCTCCGCACTGATGCGCGTCCGGATCTCCTCGTGCCGGGCGCCCAGCGCCCAGTACTCCAGGAAGAGGCGGGTGTGCTGCGGCTGTCTGGACAGGCGCGTCATCTCCTGCTGCAGCAGCGCGTGCAGCCGGTCGAGGGCGTGAGGGAAGCGCGCGATGTCCTCCGATATGTGTAGCACCGTCGTACGCGCGATCACCCAGTCCAGCAGCTCGTGGATCAGCCGCTCCTTCCGACCGAAGTGGAACAGCACGAGCGCATGACTCACCCCCGCCTCGGCAGCCACCGATCGGACGGTCAGGCCGCCGATGCCCTCCCGGCCGGCGACCCGGAACGCCGCCCCGAGGATCTGTTCCCGACGTTCGTCCTCCGGTACCCGCTTCGCCCGCATGTTCCCATCTCCGTTCCCGGATTGCGGGCGCCTGACCCGCTATTGACCATTCGGTCAGATTAGTCTATCTTGATTTAACCGAATGGTCAATAGGAGCGCCTGCCCCTCCTCCACTGCGCCGCCGAACGGCGCTCCTAACCGAGGTGACGGACCATGAAAACCCCCGCGGCCCTTCACGATCCCGCGACCCGGCACGATGCCCAGACGGCGCCGCTCATGGTCGCCGGTGTTGGTGCATCGGCCGGCGGACTCAAGGCGCTGCAGAGCTTCGTCGCAGCGGTGCCGGCGGACAGCGGCATCGCGTTCGTGGTGATCCTGCACCTGGACCCGGAGCGCGAGAGCCGCATGGGAGAGCTGCTGCAGGACCGCGCGGCGATCCCGGTGCGCCAGGTCGACGGTCCGACGGAGGTGGAGGCGAACCGCATCTACATCATTCCGCCGGCCCACGACCTGACGATTCATGGCACGACGATCGGGTTGCGCGAGCGCGGCGAGCGTTCGGAGCACGCTCCGGTCGACCTGTTCTTCCGTACGCTTGCCGAGGCATACGGACCGGATGCGGTCGGCGTGGTCCTTTCGGGCACGGGTGCGGATGGCACGGCCGGAATCCGCTACATCCGGCAGGGCGGCGGCATCACCGTGGCGCAGTCGCCGGACGAAGCGGAATACGACGGCATGCCGGCGAGCGCCATCGCGAGCGGTCTGATCGACCTGGTGCTTCCCTCCGCGCGGATTCCTGCGGAGCTGATTCGCCTCCGGCGTCAGCCTCCGGTTTCCGGTGATGACACGGCTGGCGACGGTGAAGGGCCGGGCCTTCCCCAGGTCTTCGCGACGCTGCGCAACCGGACGGGGCACGACTTCAGTCTTTACAAGCGATCCACGGTGCTGCGACGCCTGGAGCGGCGACTGCGCTTCAACGGCGTCGGATCGCTGGCGGAATACGTCCCTGTGCTGCAGGCGAGCAGCACCGAGAGCCAGATGCTGCTGCGGGACCTGCTCATCTCCGTGAGCAGCTTCTTCCGGGACCCGGAAGCGTTCGAGGCGCTGGCGGCGCGCGTGCCCTCCCTGTTCGACGGGAAGGGTCCCGCGGAC
>DASUUI010000086.1:0-14403 GCA_036374155.1 Gemmatimonadaceae bacterium
GCTCAAGGAAGCCGGTGCGAAGAAGATTCAGGTCATCAAGGTCGTGCGCGAGATCACCGGTCTGGGCCTCAAGGAGGCGAAGGACCTGGTGGACGGAGCGCCGCAGGCCGTGAAGACCGGCGTCTCGAAGGACGAAGCCAACACGATCAAGACGAAGCTCGAAGAGCAGGGCGCGACGGTCGAGGTCAAGTAATCGGACGCGCCGGGATTCGGCGGCTTTGTTCGCCTTGGGCAGCTAGCGGCTTATACGCTGCGAGCCTTCGCGCCATGCGTCGCTGCACGATCGCGGCTCATGGATTCAGCGCGAAGTCTCTTGCTACGCCGCACGCTGCCCGCGCCGAACAAAGCCGCCTCACCCGCGGCACCGTTTACTTCACCTCCTCCTCGCGCTGATGCCCGACTCTCGTAACCGCACAACACCGTGCCTGAGCTTCCCGGTTCAAAACCGGGGGGCTTGCGCGCGTCGGTTGGAGCTTTTTGCAGCTGCTGATAACTCGCGACCGACGGCTCGCAGCCGCCGGATCGGAGTCCTCTACACGGTGGATACATGCCAGAACTGATGAACCAGATCTCCTTTGCCAAGCTGGATACAGGCATGGGGATGCCGCACCTTCTCGACATCCAGACCCGCGCGTTCGAGGCGCTGCTGCAGCGCGACGCCGCGGCCCACGACCGCGAGGACATCGGGCTGGAGCGGGTCTTCCGCGACCTGTTCCCGATCACCGACGTCCACGAGAACTTCTCGCTCGAATTCAAGAACTACTCGCTCGGCGAGCCGAAGTACACGGTCGCGGAGTGCATCGAGCGCGATATGACCTACTCGGCGCCGCTCAAGGCGACGCTGCAGCTCGTCATCTTCGAGACGACCGAAGCCGGCAAGCGACCCAAGAACATCATCGAGAAGGAGGTCTATCTCGGTGAGCTCCCGCGGCTCACGCCGCTCGGGACGTTCGTCATCAACGGCGCGGAGCGCGTGATCGTCAGCCAGCTGCACCGCTCGCCCGGCGTGGTCTTCGAGGAGGCGACTCACCCGAACGGCCAGCGGCTGATCTCGGCGCGCATCATCCCGTTCCGGGGATCCTGGGTCGAGTTCACCGTGGACATCCACGACGTGATCTACGTCCACATCGACAAGAAGAAGAAGTTCCCGGCCACGGCGCTGCTGCGCGCGTTCGGCTACGGAACGAACTCCGAGATCCTGCGGCTGTTCTTCGGCGTCCGTGAGCTCGACCTCGGCAAGAAGCGCGAGACACGCCTCGACCAGCGTGAAGTCGTCGGCGCCATCATCGCCGAAGACCTGACCCTGGCCGGCGAAGTGGTCGCCCCTGCCGAGCCCGAGCCGGGCAAGAAGAAGAAGAAGGAGACCAAGAAGGCCCAGCGCGAGCGCGAGGCCCGGGAAGCGGACCTGCTCGTGAAGGAAGGCGACGAGCTCACCGAAGAGGTGCTCAACCGCCTTATCCGCCACAAGATCACGAAGGTCCGTGTCTTCGCATCCTACACGATGGTGGACCTGCGCGACGAGCAGGACGCGATCGAGCGCGGTGAGCGCGACATCCCGCGCGTGCTCGGCGTGGACGTCGTCAACCCGGAAACCGGCGAAGTCCTCGCCGATGCAGGGAAGAACCTCACGGCGACGCTCATCAAGCAGCTGCGGCGCAACGAGATCACCAAGGTTCAGGTGTTCGTGCCGTCCGGTCGGGCGGAGTCGACGCTGATCAAGAACACGCTCGCCAAGGACCCGACCACCGGCGAGGAGCAGGCGCTGCGGCAGATCTACTCGCTGCTGCGTCCGGGCGACGCTCCCAACAAGGAGACGGCGCGCGAGGCGCTCAACCGGCTTTTCTTCTCGCCCAAGCGATACGACCTCGGGCGCGTGGGGCGGTACAAGATCAACCAGCGGCTCATGCTGAACCGTCCGGCGAATGAAACCGTCCTCACCAAGGACGACTTCATCGCAATCCTGCGGTACCTGGTTGAGCTGCACGAAGGCCGCGGCACGATCGACGACATCGATCACCTCGGCAACCGCCGCATCCGCTCCGTGGGCGAGCTGATCGCCAACCAGTTCTCCGTCGGCCTGTCGCGCATGGCGCGGCTGGTCAAGGAGCGCATGTCCATCAACACCGATCCGGAGAAGATCTCGCTCGACGACCTGGTGAATGCGCGGACGGTGTCCGCGGTCATTCAGGCGTTCTTCGGCTCGTCGCAGTTGTCGCAGTTCATGGATCAGACCAACCCTCTCGCCGAGCTGACGCACAAGCGCCGGCTCTCCGCGCTCGGACCGGGCGGGCTCACGCGCGAGCGCGCGGGCTTCGAAGTGCGCGACGTGCACTACTCACAGTACGGCCGGATGTGCCCGATCGAGACGCCGGAAGGCCCGAACATCGGACTCATCACGTCGCTCGCGTGCTATGCGCGGGTGAACGACCTCGGCTTCGTCGAGACGCCGTACCGCGTGGTGAAGAACGGCAAGGTCATCGATCAGATCGAGTGGCTCGATGCGACGCGTGAGGAGGAAGTCACCATCGCGCAGGCCAACGCCAAGCTGAATCCCGACGGCACGTTCGTGGACGATCTCGTGCTCTGCCGGCAGCGCGGCGACGTGCCGCTGCTCGCCCCGGACCGGATCGACTACATGGACGTCGCGCCGGAGCAGCTCGTCTCCATCGCCGCGGCGCTCATCCCGTTCCTGGAGCACGATGACGCCAACCGCGCGCTCATGGGTTCCAACATGCAGCGGCAGGCCGTCCCTCTTCTCAACCCGCAGACGCCTGTCGTCGGCACGGGGCTCGAGGAAAAGGTTGCGCGCGACTCGGGCGCGGTGGTCATTGCCGATCGTGCCGGCGTGGTGAGCCACGTCACGGCCGATGAGATCGTGATCGACGCCGGTCACGAGCGGACGCGCAAGAAGGGCGACACGCAGCCGCTCGCGCGTCTGGCGCAGTTCGACCGCTACCGGCTCAAGAAGTACTGGCGCACCAACCAGGACACCGCCATCAACCAGCGTCCCATCGTTCGCGAGGGGCAGCGGGTTGCGGCAGGGGAGGTTCTGGCCGACGGCGCCGCCACGGAGATGGGACAGCTCGCCCTCGGCGCGAACGTCACCGTCGCGTTCATGCCGTGGTACGGGCACAATTTCGAGGACGCCATCGTGCTCTCGGAGCGCCTGGTGAAGGACGACGTGTATTCGTCCATCCACATCCAGGAGCTGGAGCTTCACGTCCGCGACACCAAGCGCGGCCAGGAAGAGATCACGCGCGAGATCCCGAACGTCGCCGAGGAGGCCGTCACTGACCTCGACGACCGCGGCATCATCCGCATCGGCGCGCACGTGAAGCCGGGCGACATACTCGTCGGCAAGATCACGCCGAAGGGCGAGACGGAGCTGTCGCCGGAAGAGAAGCTGCTGACGGCCATCTTCGGTGAGAAGGCCAAGGACGTGAAGGATTCGTCGCTCAAGGTCCCGCCGGGCATGGAAGGGTTCGTCATAGATGTGAAGATCTTTGCCCGCGGCGGCGACGAGGTCGTCGTCGAGAAGGATCGCGGTGAGCGGATCGGTGAGATCCGGCGCCTCGAGGGTGAGGAGAAGGTGCGCGTGAACGATGCGCGCGATGCCGAGCTCTCGGAGATCCTCGAGGGTCAGACGGTGGTTCTCGCGCTCAAGTCGGGAACCGTCGAAGAGGCGATCCCTGCCGGGACGAAGCTCACCGCGGAGATGCTGCGCGACATGCGCATGGCATCGCTCGACCTGAAGACGTTCCGCGTGCAGGACAAGCAGGCACAGGAGCAGGTTCGGCAGATCATCGAGCTCGCCAACGACGAGAAGGCGAAGATCGAGGAGCGCGCCGAAGAGCGGATCGACCGCGTGCTGCAGCCGGACGAGCTGCCGCCGGGGGTCATTCAGCTGGTGAAGGTTTACCTGGCCGAGAAGCGGAAGGTCTCGGTCGGCGACAAGATGGCGGGCCGGCACGGGAACAAGGGCATCGTCGCGCGCATCGTGCCGGAGGAGGACATGCCGTTCCTCCCCGACGGGCGCCCGGTGGATATCGTCCTCAACCCGCTCGGTGTTCCGAGCCGAATGAACGTCGGGCAGATCCTCGAGACCCATCTCGGATGGGCCGCGAAGATCCTCGGCTTCTACGCGAAGACTCCGGTCTTCCAGGGAGCCAATGAGAGGGAGATCGGGTACCTGCTGAAGCTGGCGGGCGTGTCATGGGCGCGGGACGCGCTGCGGCTCGAGGCGCCGGCTCCCGCGGTCGGTGCGGACGACGTGCGCAACCTCGCGGCCGACATCCGGCCGGAGGGCGGCGCGCATTCGCTGGACGCGCGCACGCTGCTGGTGGATGCCACGATCAACGATCTGGCCCGCCGCGGCGTTGCCGCGGAGACGCGCGACGTGTTCAACCGCGTTCGTGACTTCCTCGCGGCTGCCGCGCGGGAGCTTGCGGACCGGGAAATCGTGGAGCTCGACAACCAGACGACGTTCCACACGGAGTCGGCGGAAGACGAGCTGATCCCGGAGCACGTACGATCGCAGTTCAAGCCGGCTCTGAAGCAGATCGAGAAGCGTCGAGATGCAGAGGCTGCCTCGCTCCTCGCGGAGCAGGAGCTTCCCGCACTCGCGGCGATGCTCGGACCCAAGTCGGAGGCGGACGTTGATGCCGCCGCGACCGAGCTGATGCGGCTGGCAGGGCTCACGCCCGGCGGCAAGGTGTGGCTGCGCGACGGACGAAGCGGCGAGAGCTTCGCCAGCCCGGTAACGGTCGGCGAGATATACATGCTCAAGCTGTCGCACCTGGTGGACGACAAGATTCACGCCCGGAGCATCGGCCCCTACTCACTCGTCACGCAGCAGCCGCTCGCCGGCAAGGCGCAGTTCGGCGGTCAGCGTTTCGGAGAGATGGAGGTCTGGGCGCTGGAGGCGTACGGCGCAGCCCACACGCTGCAGGAGATCCTCACGGTCAAGTCCGACGACGTGAACGGAAGAAGCCGCGTGTACGAGGCGATCGTGAAGGGACAGAACCTGCCGTCACCGGGCACGCCGGAGTCGTTCAACGTGCTCGTGCAGGAGCTGAAGGCGCTGGGAATTCACGTACGGATGGACACCCACGCCGGAAACGGCCGCAGCCCATTCAGCGGCAACGGGAGCGAGGAGTAACCAATGATTGATTTTCGCAGCTCGCGCGACACGCGCTCGGCAGCTTTCGATTTCATACAGGTCAGGATCGCCTCGCCCGAGGAGATCCGCGGTCCCAAGGATCCCAAGGAGCGGGAGCGCCTGGAGATGGGCGGGCTCCGCACGTGGTGGTCGTGGGGCGAGGTAACCAAGCCCGAAACGATCAACTACCGGTCGTTCAAGCCGGAGAAGGACGGCCTCTTCTGCGAGCGCATCTTCGGTCCGGTGAAGGACTGGGAGTGCCATTGCGGCAAGTACAAGCGCATCCGGTATCGCGGTGTCATCTGCGACCGCTGCGGCGTGGAAGTCACGCTCTCCAAGGTGCGCCGTGAGCGCATGGGGCACATCGAGCTGGCCGTGCCCGTGGCGCACATCTGGTTCTTCAAGACGCTCCCCAGCCCGATGGGGAACCTGCTGGACCTGACGCTCCGCGATCTGGAGAAGGTCGTTTACTACTCCAACTACGTCGTCATCGAGCCGGGCAATCAGGAAGTTCTTCCCAACCAGCTGCTGGACGAGGAGGAGTTCGTAGCCCTCAGGCAGAAGGCGAAGGAAGAGGGCGATACCGCATACAACGCCGACATCGGTGCCCCTGCCGTGCGTGAGCTGCTCAAGCGCATCGACGTGGACAAGCTCGCCGGCGAGCTGCGCGCCGACCTGGTTGACGAGAACTCGCAGCACCGCAAGAAGCAGCTGCTCAAGCGGCTCAAGATCGTGGAGGCGTTCCGCAACTCCGGAGACGGCGCCGAGCCGCGGAACAAGGCCGAGTGGATGATCCTGGACGTCGTCCCGGTGATCCCGCCGGACCTGCGTCCGCTCGTGCCGCTCGACGGCGGGCGCTTCGCGACGTCGGATCTCAACGATCTGTACCGCCGCGTCATCAACCGCAACAACCGCCTGCAGAAGCTGATCGTGCATCGCGCTCCGGAAGTCATTCTCCGGAACGAGAAGCGCATGCTGCAGGAGTCTGTGGACGCGCTGTTCGACAACGGCCGCCGGTCCAAGGCGATCCGCGGTCGTGGCAAGCGGCCCCTCAAGTCGCTGTCCGACATGCTCAAGGGCAAGCAGGGCCGGTTCCGCCAGAACCTGCTCGGCAAGCGCGTGGACTACTCCGGCCGTTCGGTCATCGTGGTCGGCCCGGAGCTCAAGCTGCACCAGTGCGGTCTGCCGAAGGCGATGGCGCTGGAGCTGTTCAAGCCGTTCATCATCCACCGCCTGGTGGACAAGGGAATCGCGGAGACGGTCAAGCGCGCCAAGAAGATCGTGGAGCGGGAGTCGCCCGAGGTGTACGAGATCCTCGAGGAGATCATCCGCGACCATCCGGTGCTGCTGAACCGCGCACCGACGCTTCACCGACTCGGCATTCAGGCGTTCGAGCCGGTGCTGGTCGAGGGCAAGGCCATCCGCATTCACCCGCTCGTCTGCGCAGCGTTCAACGCCGACTTCGACGGCGATCAGATGGCGGTGCACGTGCCGCTCTCGTTCGAGGCGCAGCTCGAGTCGCGCATCCTGATGCTGGCGTCGAACAACATCCTCAAGCCGTCGGACGGTCGTCCGGTCGCCGAGCCGTCACAGGACATCGTGCTCGGCTGCTATTTCGCGACCAAGGCCCCGGCCGGCTTCGAGGGCCTGAGAGCGGACCCGAAGAAGGTCGCCGCGCTCAAGTCGTTCGATACGATTGCCGAGGTCGAGATGGCGCTTGGCCAGCATCGTGTCTCGATGCAGACGCCGATCCGCTATCTGGTGGACAGGGCAGGGAAGCGCGAGTGGATCGTCACGACGGTCGGTCGGGTGCTGTTCAACTCGATCATTCCGGCGGAGCTGCCGTTCCGCAACGAGGACATGAAGAAGCGGGTGCTGTCGGAGCTGGTGTTCGAGTCCTACCGCAGGGCAGGGCTGGCGAACACCGTCGAGTTCCTCGACCGGCTCAAGGAGTTCGGCTTCTTCCAGGCCACGCGCGGTGGCGTCTCGATCGGGATCGAGGACCTGTACATCCCGGGCGAGAAGGACACGCTGCTCGCGGAAGCGCAGCAGCGCGTGGAGCGCTTCGAGAAGGCGTACAAGACCGGTAACATCACCAACGGCGAGCGCTACAACAAAGTCATCGACACCTGGACGCACGCGAACAACGACATCGCCGAGGCGATGGTGAAGTCGATGAAGGCGTCGAAGGACGGCTTCAATCCGGTGTATATGATGTTCGACTCCGGCTCCCGTGGCTCACGCGACCAGATCCGGCAGCTCGCGGGCATGCGCGGTCTGATGGCCAAGCCGCAGAAGAAGCTCACCGGCGGCATCGGTGAGATCATCGAGAGCCCGATCAAGTCCAACTTCCGTGAAGGTCTCTCCGTGCTCGAGTACTTCATCTCGACGCACGGCGCGCGGAAGGGTCTGGCCGACACGGCGCTGAAGACCGCCGACGCTGGCTACCTGACGCGCCGGCTGGTAGACGTGGCGCAGGACGTCACGATCACCGAAGAGGACTGCGGCACGATCCTCGGGCTCGAGGTGAGCGCGCTGAAGGAAGGCGAGGACATCATCGAGCCGCTGGCTGAGCGCATCGTCGGCAACGTTGCCGCCGAGGACATCGAGGATCCGCACGAACGGGATGCCGCGGGCAGGCCGGTTCTCCTGGCGGAAGCTGGCCAGCTGATAGACGAGGAGACGGCGCAGCGCACGGAGGAGTCGGGGATCGAGTCGGTGAAGATCCGCTCGGTGCTCACGTGTGAGGCGAAGCGTGGTCTCTGCCGGATGTGCTACGGCCGCAACCTGGCCACCATGGAGATGGTGGACATGGGTGAGGCGATCGGCATCATCGCGGCTCAGTCAATCGGTGAGCCGGGCACGCAGCTGACGCTCCGGACGTTCCACATCGGTGGAACGGCGGCGCGTATCGCCGAGGTCACGGCCCGCAAGTCGAAGGTGGCTGGACGGGTGGAGTACGGCGACCGGCTGGTCGTCGTCACCAACGATGAGGGCGTTCAGGTCGTGACGTCCTACGAGGGTGAGATCTCGATCCGTGAGATCAAGGCCAACGGCCAGTCGAGCAAGCGCAAGACCGAGGAAGGTCCGGTGCTGGCGCGCCTCGCCGTGCCGCTCGGCGCCACGCTGCTGGTCAAGGACGGGCAGGAAGTGCAGAAGGAAGAGGTGATCTTCACCTGGGATCCGTACACCAACCCGATCATCGCCGACGTCGAGGGAACTATCCGCTTCGTGGACATCGTCGAAGAGGAGAGCGTGAGCGAGGAGCTGGACGAGCTCACCGGCCTCAGGCAGCGGGTGATCGTGGAAGACAGGGAGAAGAAGCTTCACCCGCACATCGAGATCGTGCAGGAGAAGGGCGCGAAGGAGCGGCGGGTGCGCGATTTCGTCATCCCGGTGGGCGCGCAGCTCACGGTGGAGGACGGGCAGCGCGTCTCGGCGGGCACGGTGATCGCCAAGATCAGCCGTGAGGCGTACAAGACGCGCGACATCACCGGCGGTCTGCCGCGTGTCGCCGAGCTGTTCGAGGCGAGGCGGCCGAAGGACCCGGCGACCATCTCCGAGGTGGACGGCATCGTCCGCTTCGGCGAGATCAAGCGCGGCAAGCGCGAGGTTTACGTGCAGCCGGTGAAGATGGATACGACGGCGGCTGGAACGCTGGCCGTGCCGGACGACACGCAGGAGCCGCAGCTGTACGAGGTCCCCGCGGGCAAGCACCTCCGGGTGCACGAGGGGGACCGCGTGCGTGCCGGTGACAAACTGTCGGAAGGCCCGGTTAACCCGCACGACATTCTCCGGATCAAGGGTCCGCGCGCGGTGCAGGAGTACCTGCTGAACGAGGTTCAGGAGGTGTATCGACTGCAGGGCGTGAAGATCAACGACAAGCACATCGGCGTGATCGTGCGCCAGATGCTGCAGAAGGTTCGCGTGCTCGACTCGGGCAGCACGGAGATGCTCGAAGGTGAGAACGTGGACAAGCAGACGTTCCGCGACAACAACGACCGGGCCAAGAAGAAGAAGCAGGCGCCGGCCGAGTCGGAGCCGCTGCTGCTGGGCATCACGAAGGCGAGTCTCACGACGCAGTCGTTCATCTCGGCTGCGAGCTTCCAGGAGACCACGCGCGTGCTGACCGATGCTGCGATCCGCGGGGCCAAGGACAACCTCCTCGGTCTCAAGGAGAACATCATCATCGGTCACCTGATTCCGGCGGGTACGGGTATGTACCGGTATCAGGAAGTGGACGTGGAGAGCGGACCGGGCGTGCTCACGCCCGAGGAGCGCGCTGCGGCAGCAGCAGCCGCGACGCAGCCGCTGTTCTCGCTCACGCCGATCGAGCAGGAGCAGACGGTGGCAGCCGGCTTCCCGATGGACGACGAGTAGCGTTCGGCCGGAAATCACGCAGAAGCGCCCGGGCGGCATTGCCGCCCGGGCGCTCTTTGCATCAGGTGGCCGGCCCTTCGGTCAGTTCAACTTCATCTCGGAGAGAAACCGGAGCAGCCGCGGATCGTCGCGAACAGGGTCCAGGACCGGGTGAACGCGAAGGTAAGCCAGCCAGCCGCGCCGCTCGGCCATGGCCTGCTCCATCCACTCGAACACCGTGTCCCACTCGTTCAGCCCCATCGCGACGGTGACGAACGCCATCGGTGACACGTACTCCGTCTTCGCCCGCTCGCGAAGAGCCTCACGGATCCGCTGGGCTTCCTCGACGTCGCCGCGTCGGGCGAGCGCGTACGCCAGCGTAGCCAGCGTGTACGTGCCCGCGTCCTGCAGTTCCACGGCTTCGCGCAGCACACGCACGGCCTCGTCCAGCTCGCCCTGGACCGCCAGCGTGAGCCCGACCACCCTGTAAGTCTCGACCGCGGTCGGATTCATCTCGATGGCGCGAAGCAGGTGCGCGCGCGCCTGGTCGAAGCGGCGGGCGTAGTAGTACAGCCAGCCAAGGCTGCGGCGCGCGGACACTGATCCCGGGTCCAGCTCCACGGCGGTGTGGCCCTCGATCAGCGATTCCTCGATCCGGCCCAGCGCCGCGAGCAGGAACGCATACCACTGGTGCGCCGGGGCGTAATGCGTGTCCAGCTCGATTGCGCGCTGGAACTCCTTCGCGGAGGCATCCCAGTCCCAGTCATAGATGAACAGAGCCCACGCCAGCGACGCGTGCGCCTCGGCGAGCGTCTCGTCCAGCTCGAGCGCTTTCCGGGCATATGTCTTGGCGCGCTCGAATCCCTCTGCGACCGGCACGCTCCGGTAGTCCACGTGCAGTGCGTAGGAATCCGCCAGCCCCGCGTAGGCGGGGGCATAGTTCGGGTCCTCCGCGACCGCGCGCTCGAACCACCCGATGGCTTCCGCTATGGCGTCGGCCGTCCGCTTGTTCCACTCGTACCTGCCGCGAACGTAGCAGCGATACGCGCCGGTGCTCGACGTCCTTGGCGTCCGTGGAGGTGCGGCGACTGCCGAGAGCGGCGCCGCCAGGAGAGTGGCGACGATTGTGTGCGCGATCTCGTCCTGCACGTCGAAGACGTCGGTCATCTCCCGGTCGAATCGCTCGGCCCATACGAGCTGTCCGGTGTCCGCGGACGTGAGCTGCGCTGAAATCCGGATTCGGGGACCCGATTTCCGAACGGTGCCGTCGAGGACGTACGCCACGTTGAGCAGGGCGCCGACGGACCGCGGGTCCTGTGGCTTACCCTTGAGCGCGAAAACCGTCGAACGGGGAGTGACGCGCAGCTGTGCGACCCTGGCCAGAGTGTTGATCAGCTCCTCGGTGATGCCGTCGCTCAGATACTCGTTCTCCGGCTCCAGGCTGCCACTCACGAACGGGAGCACTGCTATGCTGCGCGTCGCGGTACTGATCCGCGCCGGAAACGAATCGTGCTGGCAGGCGCTCACGAAGTCCGCCGCTGTGGCGAATCGCTGGTCCGGCTGCTTGGCCAGCGCGCGCGCGAGCGCCTGCTCCACCGCGACGGGGACGTCGGGGCGCTGCGACCGGATCGGTGCCGGTGGCTCGACGACGTGGCGAGCGATGACGGACCGCACGCTGTCCGACGTGAACGGCGGGGCACCCGCGAGCATCTCGTACACGACGCACCCGAGACTGTAGATGTCGCTGGCTGGCGTCAGCTCAGCCTCGCCGGCTGCCTGCTCCGGGCTCATGTAGGCAGGCGTGCCGAGGGCGAGTCCCACCTCAGTGAGTTGCTCGCAGTCGGGGCACAGCGCGCGGGCGATGCCAAAGTCGGACAGCAGACACTGGCCGTCGGAGAAGAGAATGTTCTCCGGCTTCACGTCCCGGTGGACGAAACCGTTGCGGTGTGCGAAGTCGAGCGCGCTTCCGATCTGGTCCGCGATCTGGAGCGATTCGGCCACGTCGAGCCGGCCTCGGGCGATCAACCGGTCGCGCAGCGAACCTTCTTCCATGTACGGCGCGACGTAGTACAGGTGGCCGTCCGCCTCGCCCGAGTCTATGAGCGGGAGCATGCGGGGATGGCTCAGCTGCGCTGCGATCCGGATCTCGCGCAGAAAGCGCTCGGCGCCCACCGGCGCGGCGAGCTCCGGCCGCAGGATCTTCAGGACGACGCGGCGCTCGTGCTTCTTCTCCCGGGCGAGGAACACAGTCGCCATCCCACCATGCCCGAGCTCCCGCTCGACGTCATAGGCGTCGGCGAAGAGGGAGGTGACGAACCGGGTTTCGAGCATGGTACCGGGGATCCGAACGATGACAATGAATTATACGGTGTGCCGTTCAAGGGGTCAGAGTTGTTGAACCATCGACCCGGTCAGAGGTGACCGACTGACGGTTCAACAACTCTGACCCCCTTGAACGTCGGGACTGCTTGCCAAGTCCTAATTAAGCGATTAATTAACACCCCATGCCTCGGGTACGGAAGGCGAGAAAGACGCGCACGCGCACCGCATCGGGCCCGGAAGCAACGTCCGCGACCGCAATCCTCGACGCCGCCGAGCGGCTGTTCGCGCAGAAGGGTTTCGACGCCAGCACGGTCAAGGACATCGGCGTGGCTGCAGGCGTGAACGCTGCGCTCATCTACTACTACTTCGGCGACAAGCGTGGCCTGCACCAGGCGGTGATCGACCGGTTCGGCAAGGAGCTGCTCACACGCGCGACTGCCGCCCTGGCAAAGGCACAGACACCGGAAGACGTCGTCCGCGCAGTCGTCTCGACGCAGAGCGCGATGTTCTCCGGCTACCCTGAGCGCGCCCGCATCATCGGCCGCGAGCTGATCGATCACGACGCCGAGCATGCCGCGGAGTTCATAAGCTCGCTCGCCCGAAACGTGTTCTCCCGCCTCCGCGATGCCATCGCACGGGCACAGGCGGAGGGCAGGTTCTCCAGCGAGTACGACCCTTCGTATGCAGCGCTCTCCACGATCTCCCAGGTGATCTACTTCCATCTGGCGCGACCCATCGTCCAGGCGCTGCTGCGGGAGCGCGGCGCCATCGGCCGCGACGAGGAAGAGGCGTTCGCGCGCCACGCCGCCGGCTTTGCGCTCGGCGCTCTGACCGGAGGCCCACGATGACCGCGACCGCGAACCGCAGGGCGCAGCGAAACAGGGCGGCAATCACGCGTCGCGGCACGTTCATCGTTGCTGCGGTCGCGATGCTCATTGGTTGCGCCCGTGACGAAGGCGGAATCGAGGGGATGGGCACCATCGAGTACATGGCCGTGGACGTCGCGCCGCTCATTCCGGCCCGGGTCGTGACCGTGACGGTGCAGGAGGGCGACGAGGTGCGTACCGGGCAGGTGCTGGCCACCCTCACGAACACGACGACCAGTCCGGAGCTGGAAGCCAGGGAGGCCGCAGTGCGCCGCGCCGAGGCGCAACTGCGTGACCTCGAGGCAGGCGCGCGCGGCACGGAGATACAGCAGGCGACTGCGCAGGCAGCCGTGGCAGCCGCGGAGGCAGCACAGGCTGCACGCGATGCCGAACGTGCGCGGTCGCTGTTCGACGCCGGCGCGGTAAGCCGCCAGGAGATGGAGCTCGCACAGACGCGTGCCCGCGCCGCCGCAGCCCAGGCCGAGGCGTTGCGGGCGGCAACGGGCACCGTCCGCGCCGGCAGCAGGCCGGCGACGATCCGTGCAGCCGCGGCAGAGGTGGACGCGGCGCGCGCTGCGCTCGACGCGGCGCGGCGTGCAGCCGGTGAGCTGTCGCTGCAATCGCCGCTGAACGGCCGGGTCACGGTGAGAGTGGCGGATCCGGGCGAGATAGTCGCAGCCGGCGCCCCGGTGCTCACTGTGGCGCGAACTGATTCCCTCTGGGTGCGGATCTACCTGAACCAGGCGCATTTTAGCGCGATCTCGGTCGGTGACGCCGCGTCCGTTTCTCTCGACGGCGACTCCCGCCGCTTCGCGGGACGCGTTCTGTCGCTGGCCGATCGCGCCGAGTTCACCCCGCGCATTGCACTCACCGAGCGCGAGCGCGCGGACCTCCTGTTCGGCGTGAAGGTGCTGCTCGAGGACACGACCGGCACGCTCAAGGCGGGGCTCCCGGTGACGGTGCGGATCACCCCTCGCGCGCGGTGACTGCAGCCGCGCAGCGCCCGCCCGCGGTAGTCGCGGAACAGCTGCGGAAGGTGTTCGGCCACACCGTCGCGGTCGATTCGCTCGATCTCGAGATACAGGCCGGGGAAGTGTTCGGGTTGCTCGGCCCCAACGGGTCCGGCAAGACGACGACGATCCGAATGCTGTGCGGCCTGCTCGAGCCCACCGCCGGGCGCGCATCGGTGGCGGGGTTCGACGTCGTCGCGCAACGCGAGGAGTTGCGGCGGAGCATCGGCTACATGTCGCAGCGGTTCGGGCTGTACGAGGACCTCACGGTTCGCGAGAACTTCGATTTCTACGCCGGAGTGTACGGGCTTCGTGGCGACGAGCTCGCCGCCCGCCGCGAGGAAGTGTTCCGGGAGCTGGAGCTGGCGCCGCGCGCCGCTCAGCTCGTGGGCACGCTGAGCGGCGGCTGGAAGCAGCGGCTCGGGATCGCCTGCTCCACGGCGCACGAGCCGGCGCTGCTCTTCCTCGACGAGCCCACCGCCGGAGTTGACCCCGCCGCGCGCAGGCGATTCTGGCAGACGATCTACCTGCTCGCCGAGCGCGGGACGACGATCCTCGTCACGACGCACTACATGGACGAAGCCGAGCGATGCGGCCGTGTCGGGTTTCTCTCGCGCGGGCATCTGATCGGACTGGGGGCGCCGGGCGAGATCCCACGGGCTTTCGGGCTGAACACGATCGAGGACGT
>DASUUI010000087.1:0-10574 GCA_036374155.1 Gemmatimonadaceae bacterium
AACTCGAAGACGGTGATCACCGGCGACAAGACGCAGATAGACCTGCCCTACCGGGAGGAGTCCGGGCTCATCCAGATCGAGCGCATACTCACCGGGATCGACGGGATCGCGTTCCACTACCTGAGCGACGCTGACGTGGTCAGGCACCGTCTGGTGCGCGAGATCATCAAGGCGTACGCCGAGGACGCGGGTGGCTGAGAAGAAACACCACCTCCCCAGGCGGTCGCCCTCCCTCGTTCATTCGGCGCCGAAGCGTGGGACGGCGGCGTTCGCCCGTCTTGCCGTGGACGTCTCCGCCGATGGGGTGCGCACCCCCCTTGGCGCCGACCGGGTGCGCGAGCTGGTGCGCAAGGCGCTCAAGCGCTCGAAAGTTCGCGACGCCATGATCTCGGTCGCGTTCGTTCCAAATCGGAAGATCGCTGCGCTGAACCGGGAGCATCTGGGGCGCGCAGGTCCCACGGACGTGATCGCGTTCGGGTTCGGCCCGACAGGGCCGCACGGCGCGGTCGTGGGCGACATCTACATCGCACCTGACGTGGCACGGCGGAACGCGAGAGAGTTCGGCGTCGGCGTGCGGGAAGAGCTGGCACGCCTCGTCGTGCACGGCACTCTGCACGTGCTCGGGCGCGACCATCCGGAAGGGCGCGGCCGCATGGCTTCCCGGATGTGGGCCGAGCAGGAGAAGCTGGTCCGCGATGCGCGCTGAGTCGCTGCTCGCTGATTTCGAGGCGGGGAAGAACGCCGCGCTCGCGCGGGTCCTCTCGGTTGTGGAGAATCACCGTCCCGGCTTCGACGACCTGCTCTCGGCGTTCCACCCGAAGCTCGGTCGTGCGAAGCGAATCGGGATCACCGGCCCGCCAGGCGCGGGGAAGAGCTCGCTGACCTCGCACATCGTGCACTCGTTGCGCGCCGCGGGGCACCGCGTCGCGGTCGTGGCGGTCGATCCGACCTCGCCGTTCACCGGCGGGGCGCTGCTTGGCGACCGGGTGCGAATGGAGCAGGTGGCGCTGGATCCCGGCGTCTTCATCCGCTCGATGGCGACTCGCGGCTCGCTCGGCGGACTGGCGACGGCGACGCGCGAGGTTGCGGACGTGCTGGATGCGTTCGGCTTCGACTACATCATCGTCGAGACGGTGGGTGTCGGGCAGTCGGAGCTGGACGTCGCCCGCATCGCGGACTCGACCGTCGTGGTGCTCGTGCCGGAGTCCGGCGATTCGATCCAGACGCTCAAGGCCGGCGTGATGGAGATCGCGGACATCTTCGTCGTGAACAAGGCGGATCGCCCCGGCGCGGACAGGCTGCGCAACGACATCGAGCTGATGCTGGGGCTGAGACGCGGCGGAACGCTGAAGAACGTGCCCGCTCACCACGGCGTCGATCTCAAGCGGATGAACCCGGCGCGACAGGCACGTGAAGCGGCGCGCGAGGAGGAGCCCGAGCGGTGGACTCCTCCGGTGCTGAACTCGGTGGCTGTCAAAGGCGAGGGCGTGGCCGAGCTGCTGGCCGCACTGGAGCGGCACTTCTCCTTCCTCGAGCGGAGCAGCGAGCTGCGCGCCCGCCGGCGCAGGCGGCTGCGCGAGCGCGTGGTCGAGATCGTGGAGCAGAAGGCACGGCAGCGGCTGTGGAGCGACGACGCCACGGTCGCGTGGCTGGACGGGCGTCTCGATGAGCTGGAGGGCGGCGGCGCAACTCCGTTCGTGGTCGCGGACGAGCTGCTGGCGCGCAGCGCGGAGCTGCTTTCGGCCCCGTCGGGGAGCGTACCTGCCGCGCAGGCTGCCAGGCGTTAGCGTTCAGAGAGATGACTGCGATAGACCACACCCGCTCCCGGGAGCACGAGAAGACGGCGGCCGAGCGCGACGCTGAGCTCGAGCGGCTCCGCGCCGAAGTCGCCGAATGGCGCCGGAAGTACGAGGCCTCCGAGAAGCGGAGCATCGGGTTCACCAACTCTGAGAAGGCGGTGGAGCCGGTTTATACCGAGCTCGACGTCGAGGACCTGGACCACTCCGAGGTCGGCCTGCCGGGCGTGTATCCGTTCACTCGCGGCATCCACCCGACCGGCTATCGCGGGAAGCTGTGGACGATGCGGCAGTTCGCCGGTTTCGGCACGGCGGCGCAGACGAACGAGCGGTACAAGTTCCTGCTCGCGCATGGCCAGACCGGTCTGTCCGTCGCGTTCGATTTCCCGACGCTGATGGGCTACGACTCCGATCATCCCCGCTCGCTCGGCGAAGTCGGCAAGTGCGGCGTCGCGATCTCCTCGCTGGCCGACATGGAGCGGCTGTTCGACGGGATTCCGCTCGACCAGGTCTCGACGTCGATGACGATCAACGGCCCTGCGGTGATCCTGTACGCGTTCTACATCGCGGCCGCGGAGAAGCAGGGTGTTGACACGAAGCAGCTGCGCGGCACGATCCAGAACGACATCCTGAAGGAGTACATGGCGCAGCATGCGTGGTGCTTCCCGATCGAGCCCGCGCTGCGTCTCATAGTGGATTGCTTCGAGTGGTCAACCGAGCACGTTCCGGCGTGGAATACGATCTCGATCTCCGGCTACCACATACGGGAGGCAGGAGCCACGGCAGCGCAGGAGCTGGCCTTCACGCTGGCCAACGGCTTCACCTACGTGGAGCGCGGGGTGCAGCGCGGGCTCGACGTGAACGGGTTCACCAGGCGGCTGTCGTTCTTCTGGGATATTCACAACGACTTCTTCGAGGAAGTCGCCAAGCTGCGCGCGGCAAGGCGCATCTGGGCGCGGCACATGAAGGAGCGGTACGGCGCGACCGACCCCCGCGCGTGGATGATGCGGTTCCACTCGCAGACGGCGGGCGTGACCCTCACCGCGCAGCAGCCGATGAACAACATCGTGCGCGTTGCGTACCAGGCGCTCGCCGCAGTGATGGGCGGAACGCAGTCGCTGCACACCAACTCCATGGACGAGACGCTCGCTCTGCCGACCGAGGAGGCCGTGCAGGTCGCCCTGCGCACGCAGCAGGTGCTCGCCTTCGAGACCGGCGCCGCGAACGTGAGCGATCCGCTCGGCGGGTCGTACTACGTCGAGCGGCTCACCAACGACCTCGAGGCCGAAGCCGAGCGACTGTTCGCCGAGATCGGGAAGCAGGGCGGGGTCGTGCCGCTCATCGAGAAAGGGTGGTTCCAGCGGAGGATCGCCGAGAGCGCCGCGCGTCAGCAGTGGGAGCTGGAGCAACGGCGGAAACTGATCGTCGGCGTGAACGAATTCGTGACGGACGAGCCGGAGCTGACGATTCCTCTGCTCCGGATCGGGGCAGAGGCGGAGCGCGAGCAGCGCGCCTCGATGGCCGCGATGCGCTCGAAGCGGGATCAGCTAGTGGTTGACCGCCGGCTCAACGAGCTGCGCGAGGCCGCGAAGGGCACGCAGAACCTCATGCCATTGATCCTGGAATGCGCGCGGAGCTACTGCACGCTGTACGAAATTCGCGCGGCGCTGGAAGACGTGTTCGGCGCTTACCGGGAGCCGGTGTTCTTCTGAGTCGTAAGCCTCTCGTGCGGGCGTCGCTCTCCCTCGCACTGCTCTTCTCCCTCGCCTGTGCATCAGGCAGCGCGCGGACTGCCGTCCCGGCGTCCGGGCAGATGACCGCTGCCGGGAGAGCGCTTGCCGCTGCCCCTGTCTTCGACGGGCACAACGACCTGCCGTGGGAGATCCGCAACGACACCATCGCGCGGAAGGACCCGACACGGTATGACCTGCGCACGCGCAGTCGCGGTCACACCGACATAGCCCGGCTTCGCGCCGGGCGCGTTGGCGCTCAGTTCTGGTCTGTGTACGTGCCGGGGGATTACGCAGATTCGGGCTACGCCCGTGTCCAACTCGAGCAGATCGACATCGCGCGGCGTGCCATCCAGCTCTACCCCGACGCGTTCGAGCTTGCCCTTACAGCGGACGACGTCGTCCGCATCCAGCGCAGTGGAAAGATCGCTTCGCTCCTAGGCATGGAAGGCGGACACGCCATCGAGAACTCGCTCGGGGCCCTGCGCGCGTTCCGCCAGCTCGGCGCTGCGTACATGACGCTGACTCACAATGTCACGCTCGACTGGGTTGATTCGGGGATGGACTCGGCCCGCCACGGCGGGCTCACCGCTTTCGGGCGGGAAGTGGTTGGCGAGATGAACCGGCTCGGCATGCTGGTGGACCTGTCGCACGTCTCCGACGCCACCATGAGCGATGCGCTGGATGCCTCGCAGGCGCCGGTGATCTTCTCCCACTCGTCGGCCCGCGCGCTGACGAACGTGCCCCGGAACGTGCCGGACTCGATCCTCCGCCGCATGCCGGCTAACGGCGGCGTCGTGATGATCACCTTCGTCCCGGGGTTCGTCTCCCAGGAAGTCGCCGACTACGGGCGCCGGGTGAACGCGCTGCGACGCGACCTGCTGTTGCGCTTTCCCGGCGATTCCGCAGCACGCGTCCGCGCTGAGGCTGAATGGGTCGCGGCAAACCCCTCGCCGCGCGCGACGGTGGGCCACGTCGCTGACCACATCGAGCACGTCCGGCGCGTGGCGGGGATGGAGCACGTCGGCATCGGCGGGGACTTCGACGGAATCAGCACCGTGCCGATCGGCCTCGAAGACGTGTCAACGTATCCGGCGTTGTTCGCCGAGCTGGAGCGGCGCGGCTGGGGAGAACGGGACATGCGCATGCTCGCATCGGAGAACATCCTGCGGGTGATGCGCGCGGCGGAAGCTGTTGCCGCGCGATTGCAACGGGAGCGCGGGCCGTCGTACCAAACGATCGAGGAGCTGGACCGCAGGGCCAGACGCTGAGGGCCAGAGGCTGAGTCGTGGTATCCCGGCAGCTTCTCAATCACTAACTTCTGCGCCATGAGTCGTCCGATACGAATCCTCGTTGCCAAGCCCGGTCTCGACGGTCACGACCGCGGCGCCAAGGTGGTTGCTGCCTCGCTCCGCGACGCCGGCATGGAGGTCATCTACACCGGTTTGCACCAGACGCCGGAGATGATCGCCACGGCCGCGGTCCAGGAGGACGTGGACGTCGTCGGTCTGTCGATCCTCAGCGGCGCGCACATGACGCTGTTCCCGCGCGTGCTCGAGCTGCTGCGGGAACAGGGCAGGGACGACATCCTCATCACCGGTGGCGGCATCATCCCGAAGGAGGACATGGAAGCCCTCCAGTCGCAGGGGATCGGGAAGCTGTTCGGCCCGGGCACGCCTACGGGCGACCTGGCGGACTACATCAAGGAGTGGTTCGCGGAGCGCGAGAAGCAGGAGGCGTAGCGCGCCGCTGAACCGCCGGGGTCAAGTCCAGCGGCCGAGCATCAGTCGCAGCTCGTCCCGGTGCTTGGTCTCGTCGGCTATCACCGTGTCCAGGTCCACCGCGAGACCGTATTCGCCGACGTCTTCGGCCGTGCGACGCCGCGCGACGTACCTCTTCAGCGTGGCGATCTCGTCGTCCAGCGAGTTCTGCAGCATCTCGCGCGGGTCGTCGGTGTACTTGACCGCCGCCGCTTCGGTCGTCGGCACGCCGCCGAGCGCGACGATCTTGTCGGCCAGCAGCTGCGCGTGTCCCAGCTCGTCGGTGATCTCGGCGGAGAAGAACTGCCGCAGCTCCTGACGATACGGTCCCTGCACGGCGCTGGCGTACGTGCGGTACTGGATGACCGCCGCATACTCGTGCGCGAGGTCGTCGTTGAGGCCCGCAATCAGCTTGTCGTTCTTTTTCCCGCTCATCGTCAATGCTCCCGGTTGATTGCTGTGTGCGACGGCGCAAGGTGCCCGCCGTGCTACTTAGTGAGCTCCTCCACCAGCCGCTTCCACCACGCGAGATTCTCGTAGAAGCGGCGGATTTCGATCCGCTCATCCCGTCCATGCGCGCGCGAGTCTCCGGAGCTCTGGAAAACCGCATCGGCTCCATAGACGTTAATCCCCTCCGCACGCACATACAGCCCGTCGGTGGCGCCGGTGGACATGGAGGGGATCACGCGCACGCCCGGCCAGAACTCCCCGGCCAGCCGCTCGATGGCGCCGAAGATCCGCGGCTCCACGGGGGACGGCGGCGACGGCGTCTGGTTCCCGACCGCCGCGATGTGGACGGACGTATCGGCGACTATCTCCGCGAGGACGTCCGGCATGGCCGCGGGGTCCGTGCCTGGAATGAGCCTGCAATTGACGATTGCGCGCGCGGTCTGCGGCAGCGCGTTGTCAGCATGCCCGGCCTGCACGCGCGTGGCGACACAGGTCGTCCGGATCGTCGCGTTGTAAACGGGCACAGCGGAGATGACGTTCGCTGCCGCCGTGTCAGCCGGATTGGCTGCGACGGCGCGCATGGCAGCGGCGCGCGCTGAGTCCGGCTGATATTCAGCCATCCGCTCCAGGTACAGCCGGGTCGCGTCAGTCAGCTGCACGGGGAAGCGGTGACGCTCGATCCGCCCCAGTGCACGAGCGAGCGTGTATATCGCATTGTCGGGGCGCGGCTGCGACGAGTGCCCGCCGGCGTTCGTGACCTCGAGGGCGAACGACGCGTAGATCTTCTCACTGGTCTGCACGAACAGCATGACCTCCCGATCGTCCACCACGGCTCCGCCGCCCACGTCCAGATTCAGCGCGTAGGACGGCTCGCCGATGTAGCGCCACCCGTCGCCGTTCATGAACCACTTAATTGACTCCGAGCTGGTCTCCTCGTCGGCGGTGGCGATGAACAGGATGTCGTGCGCGGGGACGAATCCGTCGCGCTTCCAGCGGATCAGGTTGGTGACGGCGACGGCGACGCCCGTCTTGTTGTCCAGGGTGCCGCGGCCGTACCACCAGCCATCGTCCTCCGTGAGCGTGAAGGGGTCGGTTGACCAGTCGGACGCGAGCGCGTCCACGACGTCCAGATGCGCGATCAGCAGCAGCAGCGAGTCGCTCGACTGTCCGCGCAGCCGCACCACGAGGTTGCCCGCGCTGTCGTGGGGGCCGGTCACGAGGGCGTCCTCTTCGGAGTAGCCGGCAGCGTGCAGCCGCGCGGCGAGCATGCGTGCCGCCTCCACCGTCGCCGGCGACGCGGAGACAGTCCGCACGGCCACCAGCTCGCGCAGAACCTCCGCTGCCAGCGCGGAGTCGGCAGCCGTCGTCGCGGCCGCGGGAGATCCTGGTCTCGCGGCGGGTCGTCCCGCCGAGTCGGCCGCAGCGACCGTGTCCGGATCGGCCGAAATGGTATCAGCTGTTGTGGTGTCCGCCGGCGGCCGCGCGGCGCTGGTCGTGTCCTGTCCGCGGGCGGCGCAGGGAAGCAGCAGGTGCCCTGTGAGCAGAGCACCGATCAGGTAACCGATTTTCATGCCCAACGCTAATTGGTGGCAGAGGCGCATGCCTATCCCCGCGCGATGCGAGGTCGCGTGCGCTCGCCGTCACTCGCTGCGCGGGCCTTAGCGCTCACCCCGGTGAATGTTTATCATTGCTGCTGGCCGTGTGTCGGGCGTTTCCCGTACACCTGAGCGGGTCATCACCGACTGGCGACCGGTACGCACTGCCGTTCACTTACCCGCGCGCAACTTCAGCTGCGCCCGGTCTCCGAGAAGCCGCCACGACGTGACGAACGAATACCCATCCAGGCTGGCCTTTGCGCTCGCCGAGCGTCTCCGCGCGGCGCGCGAGGATCTCGTCATGCGTTGGTTCGAGCGGATCGCTGCGAGGGTCGAGCTCGAGCCCGGGCAGATCTTCCCCAGCGAGGACCTGCTCAATCACGTCCCGGTTCTCATCGACGGGATCGCGGAGTACGTCGAGTCGCCGCTCCACAGCGCCGACGGCAGTGGCCTCCTCCAGGCGAAGGCGATGGAGCTTGGCGCGCTGCGGCACGCGCAGGGCTTCGACGCGTACGAGATTCTCAAGGAGAATGAGATCTTCGGCGCCATACTCTTCAACTTCTTCATGGAAGTGATGGAGGAGCTGGACCCGAACGCGACCCCGCGCACGCTGTTCGCCTGTGCGCAGAGCATGCGTGAAGCAGTCGAGATCATCCGCTACGCCACCATGACGCACTTTCTCCGGCTCTCCGGCGAGCGTGTGCGTGAGCGCGAGGACCGGCTGCGACGGTTCAACGTGCTCGTTTCGCACGAGCTCAAGAACCGCGTCGGGGCAATACGCGGTGCCGCCAACCTGCTCGAAGAGGAATGGCTCGAGTTGCCGCAGCGCCAGCGTTTCCAGCGGATGATCAGCGAGAACGCGGTCGCGCTGCAGCGCACCCTGGAGAACCTGGTGACTCTCTCCCGGATCGGCAGCGATTCGCGCCAGCAGCGGAACGTCCTGCTGCCGCAGGCCGCGGCCGAGGCGGTTCGCCAGCTGCGGGACATGGCTGCCGCGCAGGGAGTAGTGGTTGAGCTGGCCGAGAACCTTCCGCCGGTGGAGGTGGATGCCGCCGGAGTGGAGCTTTGCCTGGTCAACTACCTCTCCAACTCGATCAAGTACTCTGATCCGGCGAAGCGAGAGCGGTGGGTTCGGGTCGAGGGAGAGTTCCGCTTCATTCCACCGAGCGCCGGCGGTGAGTTGATCGTTCGGGTCGTGGACAACGGAAGAGGAGTCCCGCCTGAAGCGCGCGAGCGTCTCTTCGAGCAGTTCTTCAGGGCGCACGACGAAGCGATATCGGGCATAGAGGGGACGGGCCTCGGCCTCAGCATCGTGAGACAAACCGTCGAATCGCTCGGCGGGCGAACCTGGGCCGAGTTCCCGGAGGAGGGCGGCGCTGCGTTCGCGTTCGCGCTGCCTTCGCGTCGTGAGGAGGATGCCGCCGCGGCGGGTGTGCGCCGGCCTGAAGGGGCCATCGCCTGACGCTCCTGCAGACGCCGGTTCCGGCGAGCGCATTCCATCTCGCCTCGCGGCGCGCACGCCGATGAGCACGCGACTGCGTGAGCTCTCCTCCGCCGTGCGCGAGCTGGAGACGAAGCTGCGTGAAGGAGGCGGGCCGGAGCGGGCAGCGAAGCTGCACCAGCAGGGGAAAATGACCGCGCGAGAGCGCGTGACCGGCCTCTGCGACCGGGGCCGTCGGTTCCTCGAGATCGGACTCCTGGTTGCACACGACCGCTACGAGGGACAGGCTCCCGCGGCAGGCGTCGTGACCGGTGTCGGACGGGTGCAGAACCGCCTCGTGGTGGTGGTCGCCAACGACCCCACGGTCAAGGCCGGGTCGTGGTGGCCCGAGACGATCACCAAGATCCTGCGCGCGCAGGAGCTGGCGATGCGCTGCAGGATTCCGATCATATATCTCGTGGATTCGGCAGGGGTGAACCTGCCGTACCAGGGCGGTGTGTTCCCGGGGCAGTACGGAGCCGCGCGCATCTTCTACTACAACTCCATCATGCGTCGTTACCTGCGGATTCCGCAGCTGGCGGCGGTGATGGGTCAGTGCGTGGCAGGCGGCGCGTACCTTCCAGCGCTCTCCGACATCATCGTGATGGTGCGCGGAACGTCGTTCATGGGGCTCGGCGGCCCCAACCTGGTTAAAGGGGCAACCGGCCAGGTGGTGGACTCGGAGACGCTCGGCGGCGCGGACATGCACACTCAGATCAGCGGCGTGGCGCACTACGCGGTGGATGACGACGTGGCCTGCCTGGAGAAGCTGCGCGAGCTCGTCGATCGCCTCCCTCAGCAGTCGCACCCGGCGACGATTCTCGGAGACGATCTGGACGAGGAATCAAACGGGATGCGACGGCGCAGGCGCACGCCACCCCAGCCGGCGACGGAAATGCCGGAGAGCTCCGCGCTGTACGACCTGCTGCCGGACGACCACCGCATGTCGTACGACATGCACGCTCTGCTTCGGGCGCTGCTCGACCACGGCACCCTGGACGAGTTCCAGCCGGACCTGGCGAAGGAGATGATCTGCGGTGACGCGCGCCTGTGCGGAATTCCCATCGGCGTGATCGCGAATCACCGCGGCATCGTGAAGACAGCGGCGGGTGGAAAGCCACGGTTCGGAGGAATCATCTACGCCGAGAGCGCCGAGAAGACAGCCTACTTCATCGAGCGCTGTGACAAGGAGCGAATCCCGATCCTGTTCGTGCAGGACGTTTCCGGGTTCATGGTTGGACCCGAAGCGGAGCAGGAGGGGATCATCCGTGCCGGCGCGCGGTTCGTCGAAGCGATGGCGACGGCGCGCGTGCCGAAGCTGGTGCTCACGATCAACCACGCCTCGGGAGCCGGCTACTATGCGATGGCGGGTCAGGGCTTCGACCCGGATTTCATTTTCTCCTGGCCGACGGGGCGCATGGGCGTGATGGAAGGGGAAGCAGCGGTCCACGCTGTTCACGGCAGGGCGCTGGACGCCTCGCGCCAGAAGAAGGAGCCGCTCGCGCCGGACCTGCGGAAGACGGTCGAGGACATGCGCGCGGACTATGATCACCAGCTGGACGCGCGCTACGCCGCTGCGCGCGGCTACGTTGATGCGATCGTGTATCCCGAAGAGACCCGCGAAGTGCTCGCGATGGCCATGAGCGCCTCGCTGCAGAACCCGGGGCCGCACATTGGTCCCTTCGTGCTGCCGCCGCAGCCATGAACGCACTCCAGCGCTTGAGTGACGGCGCGAGGGCCGTCGATCATGCGAGTCGTCGATC
>DASUUI010000088.1:0-11868 GCA_036374155.1 Gemmatimonadaceae bacterium
GTCCGCAGGTAGCGCAGCCGGCCCTCGATCTGCTCGATCTCACCGCGCACGCGCGCAAGCTCGCGCTCCACAGCCAGCACCTCTTCCAGCTTTCCGGTGCGCGAGGTCAGCAGCGCCAGCAGCCGCTCCTCCAGTCGCCGTGCATTGGTCAGTCTCGCTGAAGCGTCAGCGTATTCCTCTCCGACGTCCTCGGCGCGCGAGTTCACGTACTCGACGCGTCCCACGGCGTCCAGTGCCGCTACCGTCTCGTCGTACCGTGCGGCTGACACCTTCAGCTCCAGGGTCGCCGCCCTGATCTCGTTGCGACCTCCCTGATAGCTCGAGTTGGCCACGTGGCCGCCGACTCGCTGCGCCAGCTCGCGCAGCTGACTGACGGCCGCGCGAATCTCGGCGACCTCGATGCGCGCATCCCCCGTACGGATGATGAGCGTGACTACCGTGTCGCCGAACTGCCGAGGGATGCCGGCGCTTCCAGCCGCGCTCTGCTCCACGGCATCGGCCGCGACCTGGCCCATCATCGCCGGAGCGCTTGCCGTCTCGAACTTGCGACGCGCCTCAGCCTCGGACGCGACGCCAGCCTCCTCATTGCCGCGGTCGCACGCCCCCCAGAGCAGCATGAACGGGAGGGCGAGGAGCACTGCACCCAGGGGTGAGCGCTGGCGGCGTACATGGTCGGCCACAGGCGCGAGGACAGCCGCCATTCGTCCCGCACGGGCCATCAGAGTTTTCGTCATACCTCTGGGACGCCTGCGATGCCCGGACTTGCACAACCGGGCCTCTTCCGGGCCCGGCTCAGGCGGTCGGCAGCTCCGCCTGGCTCTCTCCCACCCGCGCGAGCACCAGTCTCTCCAGCTCCGTGCGCACGGGCTCCAGCTCTATCTCCTCGATCACTTCGGCAGCGAACGCGTAAGTGAGGAGAGTGCGGGCGCGGTCTTCCGCGATTCCGCGGCTCCGGAAATAGAACAGCGCGTTTTCATCGAGACGTCCGACCGTCGCGCCGTGCGTGCACTTCACGTCGTCAGCGAAGATCTCGAGTTGCGGCTTGGTATCGATACGCGCGTTGGGAGAGAGGAGGAGATTGTTGTTGCTCTGCTTCCCATCGGTTTTCTGGGCCTCTGGGCGGACGTAAACCTTCCCGTTGAACACGCCGTGCGACCGCCCGTCCAGGACGCCCTTGTACACCTCGTGGCTGGTGCAATTGGGTTGTGCGTGCTCGATACGCGTCTGGTGATCAACGTGCTGGGCGCCTTCAGCCATGTACAGCCCGTGCAGCGTGGCATGCCCGCCTTCCCCGTCGAGCACCGTGTAGATGTTGGTGCGCGACAACTCGGCCCCGGTGGCATAGCTGAACGAGTGATACGTGCTGTCACGGCCCTGGCGTGCGTCGCTGGTTCCGACGTGAAAGGCGGCTGCGGACTCACGCTGCACTTTGACGTGATCCAGCCTGGCGCCGTCGCCGATTCTGATCTCGGTGACCGCATTGGTAAACGAGACATCCGAGCCGAACGACACGTAGGTCTCGATTACCGCGGCCGCCGCTCCCTGCTCCAGTACGATGAGGTTCCGCGGATGCGATACCGTATCCACGCCTCCTGAGATGAACACCAGATGGATCGGGACGTCCAGAGCGATGTTCCTGCCCACACGAAGAACGGCGCCGTCGCTGAAAAAGGCCGTGTTCAACGCGGTGAACGCCGCGGTCCGGTGATCCGCGATCTGTCCGAGCCATTGCTCGATCGTGTCGTTGCCGGACTCGATGGCGGAGCGCAGCGACTGGAGAGTCGTTCCGGCTGGCATCGATGCCCCGCTCGAGAGCGCGGGAGCGAACCGGCCGTTAACGAACGCCAGAACCGGCCACTCAGGATGCCCGAACTCGAAGACGTCCAGATCGCGCTGCGTCACCGCCAGGCCACCATCAGGCAGCTGCGTACGGAACGTGCGCGACGAAATCGGAGCGACACTGGTGAAGTGCCAGTCCTCGTTCTTCATCGAGGGGAACCCGAGCTCGCCGAACCGTCCGATCGCTTCCCTGCGCAGGGCCGTGATCCGGGCAGGTTCGCCCTTCACCGCGCCGGCGAAAGCGGCGAACTCCTGCAGGTAGTGCTCGACTGCGGAGTCGCCGGCCCGCGGCTGCTGCTCGATTGCAGGCTGCAGATGGGCGCTCGGCTGCTGAAGGCGGTCGGACGCTCCCCGGGAAGCCATGCGTGTCGCCGATTCGGTCACGCGCGCGCGCCGGAGGGCGGAACGGCATCCGCTGCGGCCTGAGCTGCCGCGCTGACGCCGGCCAGTGAGCCACGGGCGTCGCCGTTCGGGTTCTCCAGCCAGTCGTAGCCCTTCTCTTCCAGCTCGAGCGCGAGCTCCTTCCCGCCGGATTTGACTATCCGCCCGCCGGCGAGGACGTGCACGTAGTCCGGGACGATGTAGTTGAGGAGCCGCTGATAGTGCGTCACGACGATCGTCGCGTTGTCCGGCCGCCGGAGGCGGTTCACGCCGTCCGCAACGATCCGGAGCGCGTCTATGTCCAGCCCGCTGTCGGTCTCATCGAGAATCGCGAGTCGCGGCTCCAGTACGGCAAGCTGCAGGATCTCATTGCGCTTCTTCTCTCCCCCGGAGAAGCCGGTGTTCACGGACCGGTTGAGCATCGCCGGATCCATGTCCACCATGCGCATCTTCTCTTCCATCAGGTCGAGAAACTCGAGGGGATCGACTTCCGAATCGCCCCGTGCCTTACGGATCTCGTTGTACGCCGAGCGCAGGAAGTAAGCGTTGCTGACACCGGGAATCTCGACGGGATACTGGAAGGCGAGAAAGATGCCGGCCTGCGCCCGCTCTTCGGGTTCCATCTCGAGCAGGTCCCTGCCGTCGTAGCTGATCGAACCGCCGGTCACCTCGTACGCCGGATGGCCGGCTATGACCTGCGCGAGTGTGCTCTTCCCCGAGCCGTTGGGGCCCATTACGGCGTGCACTTCGCCCGCGTTCACGCTGAGCGTGATGCCGCGGAGGATCTCGTTATCGGCGATGCTTGCCTTGAGATTGTCTATGTGAAGCAAGTTTCGTTGTCCCGGATAGTGCGGTAAGCGATCAGCTGTTAGCGGAAAGCGACTGCGGCCGTCATTTCCGCTGTTGCTTTCCGCTAATCGCTAACCGCTAATCGCTGCTTTTAAGGTGTTACCCAACTGAGCCCTCGAGGGATATTCCGAGCAGTTGCTGCGCCTCGACTGCGAACTCCATCGGCAGGTTCTGGAACACCTCTTTGCAGAACCCGCTGACGATCAGCGAGATGGCATGCTCGGCGTTGAGACCGCGCGACTTGCAGTAGAAGATTTGGTCCTCGCCGATCTTCGACGTCGAGGCCTCGTGCTCCACCGTTGCGCTCTCGTTCTGCACTTCGATGTACGGGAACGTGTGAGCGCCGCAGCGGTTCCCGATCAGCATCGAGTCGCACTGCGTGTAGTTGCGCGCATTCGCGGCTCTTGGCAGCACCTTCACCTGGCCGCGGTAGCTGTTGTTCCCCTCGCCCGCCGAGATCCCCTTCGAGATGACCGTGCTCTTGGTGTTCTTCCCGATGTGGATCATCTTCGTGCCGGTGTCCGCCTGCTGCCGGTTGTTCACGACCGCGACCGAGTAGAACTCACCGGTCGAGTTGTCTCCCTGGAGAATCACGCTGGGGTACTTCCAGGTGATCGCGGAACCCGTCTCGACCTGCGTCCACGAGATCTTGGAGTTGACGCCGGCCGCCTTGCCGCGCTTGGTCACGAAGTTGAAGATGCCGCCCACGCCGTGCTTGTCGCCCGCATACCAGTTCTGCACCGTCGAGTACTTGATGCTGGCATCGTCCAGCGCGACCAGCTCCACCACAGCGGCATGCAGCTGGTTCGTTGACCGCTTGGGCGCCGTGCAGCCCTCGAGATAACTCACCGAGGCCCCTTCGTCCGCGATGATCAGCGTGCGCTCGAACTGCCCCGTGTCCGCTGCGTTGATGCGGAAGTACGTGGACAGCTCCATCGGGCATTTCACGCCCTTCGGCACGTAGCAGAACGACCCGTCGCTGAATACGGCGGAGTTGAGCGCCGCGAAGAAGTTGTCGCTGTATGGAACGACCGAGCCGAGGTATTTCTTCACGAGCTCGGGGTGCTCGTGCACCGCCTCCGTGAAGGAGCAGAAGATCACTCCCTGCTCCGCCAGCGCGGCCTTGAACGTCGTGCCAACCGATACGCTGTCGAAGATCGCATCCACCGCCACGCCAGCCAGCATCTTCTGCTCGGTCAGCGAGATTCCCAGCTTCTCGTACGTCCGGAGAATCTCCGGGTCCACTTCGTCGAGCGAGGCCAGCGGCTTCGCTTTCTTCGGCGCGGAGTAGTAGCTGAGGTCCTGGTAATCGATCGCGGGATATACCACGTTCGACCAGTGCGGCTCCGTCATGGTCAGCCAGCGACGATACGCCTTCAACCGCCATTCCAGCAGCCACTCGGGCTCCTGCTTGCGCTCCGAAATGGCGCGAACGATGTCCTCGTTGAGCCCGCGCGGGAGCGAGTCCGTCTCGACATCCGTGACGAACCCGTACTGATACTCCCGATTTACCAGCGATTCTATCGCCGTGGTCATCTCTGGCTCCGTTCCGGCGCTGGCGAAGGCCGCGCGGGGCGCGGCCCTGGCCGCGGGTTGGGTGGCCAAGTTTCGGTATGGCAGCGACTTAGGTCGCGCGCCCGAAAACCGGCCAGCATTGAATCCTAAGTGAATTTGTCGGGAATTCAAGCAACCCTAATAGATTCAAGCGCATAGCCATGTCCCAATACGAGCTTGTGGCCACCCTGGACGACCTCCCGGAGGGCGAGCTACTCGGGGTCGAGACGACCCGGGGTGAGCGGATCTGCCTCGTCAATTCGGCCGGTGAGATCCTCGCCGTGAGCAACGTCTGCACCCACCAGGAGTTCGCGATGGCGATAGGCACCCTGCATCCCGACTGCATCATCGAGTGCGCGTGGCACGGTGCGCGGTTCGACCTGCGAACCGGCGCGGTTCGGCTGGGGCCCGCCACCGAGCCGCTCCCTACATACGAGGTGCGCGTTGACGGAAAGGACGTCCTCGTGGGACCGCGCCGGTCATGAGCCCGAGCCACCCGCGGCGTGACGACTTCCCGCTGCTCGCCGCGCAGCCCGGGCTCCATTATCTGGATTCCGCCGCCACCTCACAGAAGCCGCGCGTCGTCATCGACGCGATCCGCGACTTCTACGAAACGGCCAATGCGAACCCGCATCGTGGCGCGTATTCGCTGTCGGTAAAGGCAACGGAGGCGTACCACGACGCGCGCGCGCGCATCGCCCGCTTTTTCAGCGTGGCCGACCCCGCTACCGTCATTTTCACCCGCGGCACGACCGAATCGATCAATCTGGTGGCCAGCTCGTGGGGGGGCGTAGCCGTGCAGCCGGGCGACGACGTCATCGTCACGGCGATGGATCACCACGGCAACTTCGTTCCCTGGCAGCAGCTCGCGATCCGGCAGCGCGGACACCTCCGCATCTGGGAGATGGAGCCCGACGGCACGCTCGATCTCGACAAGCTGCGAGCCCTGCTCAGCAACCGCACGGCCGTCGTGGCGTTCAATCACGTCTCGAACGCGCTCGGCACGGTGAATCCCGTACGCGAGATCGCGGATCTCGTGCGCGAGGCCGGTGCCACGAGCGTATGTGACGGTGCGCAGAGCGCGCCGCACATGAAGGTGGATTTCGCCCAGCTCGGTGTGGACTTCTACGCTTTCAGCGGCCACAAGATGTGCGGCCCGATGGGCATCGGCGCGCTGATCGGTCGCCGCGAGCTTCTCGAGTCGATGCCGCCATATCAGATGGGCGGCGACATGATCGAGTTCGTGCGCGACGCCGACACGACGTGGAACGTGCTGCCGCACAAGTTCGAGGCCGGGACCCCCAATGCCGCCGACGCGGTCGGGCTGGCAGCGGCGGCTGACTACCTCGATTCGATAGGCATGGACGAGGTCCAGGCGCACGAGCACGCGCTGATGGAGATGGCGTCCGAGCGACTGGCGGAGATTGACGCCCTGACGATCTACGGGCCGTCCCCCGCCCAGCGCAGCGGCGTCATCAGCTTCACCCTGGCTGACGTCCATCCGCACGACCTTGCCACCGTACTCGACGGCGAGGGAGTGTGCATCAGGGCAGGCCATCATTGTGCCCAGCCGCTGATGCGACGGCTTGGCGTCGCCGCGACTGCCCGAGCGTCGTTCTATCTGTACAACGACGAGTCAGACGTCGATGCGCTGGTGCGCGGGCTGCACAAGGCGCGCGACATCTTCGGGGTAGCCGGCGGATCGGTGCCGGCTCCAACTCCGCTTGAGATCTCGGGTTCAGCGGCTTCCTAGAGCCCGACTCGAGACTCGATGAACGTCGAACTGCAGAGCCGCCAGCCCTCAGCCGCAAGCTCGCCAGCTGCCAGCAGCCTGCCGGGCTCGAAGCTGGCAGCCGATGGCTTGCAGCCGGTTGGCTTTGCAGTTCGTGGTTGCAGTTAACCGCTAGCTTGAAGCGATGTCGGAACTGTCCGCCAACATCCAGGCAATGTACCAGGAGCTCATCCTGGATCATTACAGACGTCCGCGGAACAAGGGGACGCTCGAGTCGCCGGACCGGATCGTTCCAATGCGGAACCCTCTCTGCGGCGATGAGATCGATCTGCACGTCAAGTTCGATGGCGATCGCGTCAGCGACCTGAAGTTCACCGGCCGGGGCTGCTCGATCTCCCAGGCGGCTGCCTCGATGATGACCGAGGCGGTCAAGGGCAAGACCACGGCGGAAGCGTCGGAGCTGTGGGACAGGTACCACGCGATGATCCTCGGCGATCAGGCCGCTGCGAGCGACAGGACGCTCGGTCCGCTGCGCTCCCTGTCGGGTGTTTCGAAGTTTCCCGCCCGCGTGCGCTGCGCCCTGCTCGCGTGGAACGCGCTGGAGGAAGCACTGGAGAACCGGACGCTCTAGCGCTCCCGCCGCCTCAGGCCGTACCACGTCGCCGTTCCGGCCACCAGCGCGATCACGTAGCCGTAGGGGAGCAGCGCCGCCATCCCGGCGACCATCACGGCCACCGCGAGATCCACACGCCTGGCAACCTGGTCCCGGACGAGCAGCATGAGCGCCGCAGCCTCGAAAAAAAGCAGCACGCCCAGCATTGGGAGCGGGAAGACCCGCACGAGCAGCGCAAACGTGCCGGCGAAAAACAATCCCGCGACGACGTACAGGCTGCCGTAGATCAGCAGCGATCCGCCCGTTCGCGCACCGAACGTGTAGTGTCCTGCCAGTCCACCGGATCCGTGGCACACGGGCACACCGCCGAACCACGGGCCCACGAGATTCATCGCGGCGTACGTGAAGCCAAGCTGGCGGACGGATATCCGGCGATCGGGAAACAGGTCGCTGGCGATCTGCTGCGTGGCAAGCAGAGAGTTGCCGAGGGACAGCGGAATCTGCGGAAGTGCCAGCAGCACGAAGCCGGTAGCGATCGCCTCCCAGCCGGGGATGTGAAGCTCCGGGAGCGCGAACCCGGCACCCGCGGCGAGCTGCGCAGCGTCAACGTCGTAGGCGAATGCGTATGCGACGCCTAGACCGATGATCAGCAGTGCCGGCGGAAACCGCCGGTTGCCGAGCAGCACGAGGGTGAGGACGAACCCGGCTGCGGCGAGCAGCAGCCCCGGCCGGCCAGCGGCGGGTATGTACTCGAGCAGCGCAAGCATCGCCAGTTGCAGGCCGAGCCCGAGCTGCAGTCCACGCACAACCGCCCGGGGCACCACTCGCGCGAGCCATGTCAGCGCTCCTGTCGCGGCCAGCACGAGCATCGTCGCACCGATCGCCAGGCCCGCCCCATACAGCACCGGACCGGCGATCTTCTGCGTGATGACGATCACCGCCATCGCCTTCAGCGGCTGCACTGCCATCGGTATCCCGTATCGGGCGGCAGTCAGCCACTGCATCACGCCGAACAGGATCAGCACACCGGGGGCATCGAGCCCCGCTGCGAGGACCATCCCGGCGAGAAGAGGGAGATCTGTCCCGATGTCGCCGAATGCCCCGGCAAGCTCATTTCGATCGAAGCGGAACCGGCGCGGCGCGGACTCTGCGATTGCGGTCACGGGCTATATTCTACGCCCACGCGGTTCCGGGAGAGACGATACCAAACGCGCTCGAGATCAACGGGGTCAGGAAGAGCTTCGCGGGACACGTCGCAGTGCGCGATCTCTCCCTGGTCGTTCCGCGTGGTGCGGTGTACGGCCTGCTCGGACCCAACGGCGCCGGCAAGACAACGACGATCAGAATGATCCTGAACGTGATCGTCCCCGACGCCGGAGTGATCACCGTGCTCGGCCACCCCTCCACCGACACCCAGGTCAACAATCGCGTCGGCTACCTGCCGGAGGAGCGTGGACTCTACCGGAAGATGAAAGTCCGGTCCGTACTGCGGTTCCTCGGAGCGCTGAAGGGAGTCAACCGGCGGGCAGCGGACAGGCGCATAGATGAATGGCTCGACCGTCTCGGGCTGCGCACGCCGGACAAGGACTGGGGCGACGCGAAGGTGGACGAGCTGTCACGCGGAATGCAGCAGAAAGTGCAGTTCATCGGCACGATGCTGCACGACCCCGAGCTTGTCATTCTGGACGAGCCGTTCAGCGGCCTGGACCCGGTCAATGCTCAGGCGATGAAGGACACCGTGGTGGACCTGCGGCGTCGCGGCCACACGGTGCTGTTCAGCACCCACCTGATGGACCAGGCGGAGCGGATGTGCGACAACGTCTGCATCATCGCCGCGGGTGCGAAAGTGCTCGACGGCGAGATGGGCAGCGTCAAGGCGTCGCACGGATCCCGGACCGTTGCGCTCGCTGTTGACGGGAACGCGGGCGACATCCGCAGTGTTCTGCGCGATCCGCGGCTGGTCGCGCGCGCGGACGACCACACCCGCTTCTACGAGATCGAGCTCAGCGACGGGGCCGACCCGCAGGAGCTGCTCCGGCGCGTGCTCGACTCCGGCGTCCGGGTGAACCGCTTCGAGCTCGTGCAGCCATCACTCCACCAGATCTTCCTCGAGCGCGTCGGCGCGCGCGGAGTGGAAGAAGGGATGAGCGGTCATGGATAAGACCTGGGCTGTGATCAAGCGCGAGTACCTCGAGCGGGTCAGGAGCAAGTGGTTCGTTATCGCGACGCTATTCGGTCCTGTGCTGCTCGCGACGATGATGATCGTCCCGGCGTGGCTCTCACTGCGGTCCGGCGGCATTGCGGACCTGTCGGAGACGGTCATCGTGGACGCCTCCGGCGCAGGACTCGGCGACAGACTGGCGGACGCGCTGGCAACCGGCTCGGCGCGGATGCGGGCCCGGCCCGAAGTGCGGGTCGTGGATCCGGGGGACGTCGCGCAGGCCGAGTCCCTGCTCACACGCGACGTCATGCAGAAAGTGCACAGCGGCTACCTCGTTGTCGATCGGGAGACCCTGGCCGGAGAGCGGGCCCGCTACGCCGGGCGCGCTGCCACCTCGCTGCCCGCAATCGACCGGCTGCGCACCACCGTGCGCAACGTGGTGATGGCCGCGCGGCTCGAGACTGCCGGCATCGATCCCGAGATCGCCCGAAACATGACGCTGCTCCCGCTGCGGCTGGAGAGCGAACGAATCACGGAGCGGGGGAGAGGCGGCTCCGGACGCGTGAACGCGCTCTTCTCCTTCGGGCTGGCGTTTCTGCTGTACATGTCGATCCTGCTGTATGGCCAGGCGATCATGCGCGGCGTGATGGAGGAGAAGCAGACACGCGTCGCCGAGGTGATAGTATCCAGCCTCCGGCCTGACGCGCTGCTCGCCGGCAAGGTGCTCGGCGTCGGCGGAGTCGCCTTCACCCAGATCGCCGCCTGGGTGCTGGCAGGCTGGGTCATGGCGACCTTCCGCGCGCCGATCTTCGCGGCGATGGGGCTCCCTGCCACACCGATGCGGCTGCCGGAGCTGTCCATAACGTTCGGGCTTCTGCTCCTCCTGCTGTTCGCGCTCGGGTTCATCTTCTATGCAGCGCTGTTTGCCGCGGTGGGCTCGATGGTGAACACCGACCAGGAGGCCCAGCAGGCGGCGACGCCGCTGATGATGCTGGTGATCTTCGCGGCGCTCTTCATCCAGCCCGTGCTGTTCAATCCTTCCGGCCGGCTGGCGCAGTGGGTTTCACTGCTGCCGTTCTCTGCACCCATACTCATGCCGGTCAGGCTCGCGACCGTCCAGGTGCCATGGGTGGAGATCATCGCGTGCCTGGTCATACTGGCCGCGTCGTGCGCGCTGGCGGTCTGGATTGCGGCAAGGATCTACCGCGTGGGGCTGCTCATGTACGGCAAGAAGCCCACCCTGCGGGAGGTGGCAAGATGGGTCCGGTACGCGTGAGACCGGCAACCGCAGAGCCGAGAGCTGTCAGCCGGTAGCTGTCAGCTGGCAGCTCTTGCGGTTCGCAGTTGCCGTTACCTCAGCCGACCGCCGCCTCGCAGTACCGATCGAACGCCGACGTCAGGTCCGCCGCGATCTCTTCGGCGCTCCGTCCCTCGATCTGATAGCGTTCCAGCATGAACACGACCTTGCCGTTGCGCAGCAGAGCTATCTGCGGCGAGGACGGGGCGTAGCCGGCAAAGTATGCGCGGGCCTGCCGTGTCGCGTCGGCGTCCTGGCCAGCGAACACCGTCGTGAGCCTGTCGGGCTTCACACCGTGCTGCAGCGCGCGGGCGACGGCAGGCCGCGCGTTCCTCGCGGCGCAGCCGCAGACCGAATTCACCACGACGAGTACCGTTCCCTCGTCGCTCAGCCGGGCATCCACCTCTTCCGGCGTCCGCAGCTCTTCCACGCCCAGGCGCGTCAGCTCGTTACGCATTGGCGCCACAAGTCGCTCATCGTACATCACTAGTCCTCAACAGTTGAATCGCGCACCAGCGCGAGAATGGCCGTCTGCGGGACGACGAGATACCGCTCGGTCTCGAACGTTATCTCGACAGCCGCTTTCCTGAAGAAGAGGGCGTAGTCGCCGGCGCGCGCCTGCATCGGCACGAAACGCGTCTCACGCATCGCGGCCCGCCACGGCTCCTCCGAGGAGTCGCCGAAATCAGGCATCGGCAGGCCCGGGCCTGTCGCAATGATGCGACCGCCCTGAACGGCCTGCGAGTCAACCGCAGTCGGAGGCAGGTACAGACCCACCTTGCTGCGGTCCTCGCCTTCCTCGGGTCTTACGAGTACCCGGTCGCCGACGACGATCAGTCGCTTGGCCTTCTCCCTCACCAGCGAATTATAACCGCTCCTCGCTGCTCAGTGTCACCAGACGCACGCCCCTCACCACGAAAGCGAGCGCGATGGCGAAGCTGACCACCAGCGCGAACCGCCACGGCACGATTGTGAGCGCCATGGTGAGCCAGTCGGTGAAAGCCGCCTGGCCGCTGCCGTAGGGCTCACGCCCCATCGAGATCAGCAGCAGGCTGACGCCCGCCTCCGCCGCGCCCACGGCAAGGCCGAAGACAGGCGCGCGCCAGACCCAGTGGCGTACCGGGAAGTTCCCCAGGTGCAGCGTGGCCATCAGGAAAAGGAAGAACGTTCCGGCCAGGAGACTGGTGAGGAACACCTCGCTGTTGGCGTCACCGGCGTACGACAGAAGCGCTGCGCGTCCCACGCGGAGCGTCACCCCCGTGAGCAACGCCATGTCCAGCAGAGAGAACGCCAGCTTGCGAAACGCCGACGGGCCGTGATTGTGCCAGTCGCGCTCGCTTACGCGGCGCTGGTAAGGTTCGGTCGTACGAGGGAAGTAGCCCATTGCTGGAGCCTCGTCGCAGAAGTGTCAGACCGCTGGCCGAGACGCTCCAGCGGCTGGT
>DASUUI010000089.1:0-18555 GCA_036374155.1 Gemmatimonadaceae bacterium
CGCGCCCACCTCGCCGGAACCCCACTGGCCAATGCCGCTCTCGTGGTGCCGTCGGCCGGCGACGACGACTTCATGCTGCTGCACGTTCCTCCGCCGGCCACCAACGCGATGACCGAGGCACAGCTGACCGAACTGGTCACCGGCCTTCAGGAGAGCGTCTCGGCCGCGATCGAAGCGGAGCACGGCGATGAGATAGCGGCGCTGTTCGACATCTACGTCGGCAGAACGCATGTCGTCGTCGATCCGAAGATCAGGCTGGAGCGGTTGATCTATCGTGGCATCCGCGACGCGATGGCTGCCGCGATGAGTGTCGAAGCCCGCGAACGCGCCCGCAAGATCTCCGATCTGCGCGAAAGCATCAGGACGCGCGGCATTTACATCGAGTTCCACCCGATCATCGTCGCCGCGACTGGTGAGATCTTCGGCTACGAGGCACTCGCGCGTGGCGTCATGCGCAGCATGCGCAGCCCGGAGGTGATGTTCGAGATCGCTGCGCAGGCGAACCTGCTCTGGGAGCTGAGCCGGCTGTGCCGCGAACGGGCGATCGAAGAGATGCCAAGCCGGCTGAACGACGAAGCGCTCCTTTTCCTGAACATCGACCCGCACGATTTCGCCGATCCGGAATTCACGCCCGGCGCGCTCCGCGTCCCCGATCCGCGCCGCGTCGTGATCGAGATCACCGAGCGGACGGCCATCAAGGACTACCCCAAGTTCCGCAACCAGCTGAGCGCGTTCCGCGAGGCGGGTTTCCGCTTCGCGGTGGACGACGCCGGAAGCGGTTATGCAGGGCTGGGCTCCATCGCCAACCTGGAGCCGGATTTCATCAAGCTCGACATCTCACTGATCAACTGCATCGACGAGAACTTCATCAAGCAGAACCTGGTCGAGACGATGGTGCGGTTCGCCAACGATCAGGGGGCGCAGGTTATTGCCGAGGGTGTCGAGAACGAGGACGAGTTCGACACGGTGAAGGGCCTCGGGGTTCATTTCATCCAGGGCTTCTACCTTCACCTCGGGCGCGCGATGCCGCTCAGCTCGAGGAGCTCGGCCACCAGCGCGTAGGAACGCTCGGACGCGCCCCGCCCGCCGGCGACGAGCTGGCGCGCGGCGTCGCCGGCCCGGTCGCGGGCTGCGGCATCCTGGATCCACTCCCCCAGCACGGTCTCGATCTCCTGCCGCCGTGCCACCGCATGCCCGCCGCCAGCCTCGATCAGCAGCCGCGGATCTCGACTCGAGCCGTGCAGCGGTCCGAAGATGACCGGTGCGCCGAAAGCCGCCGGCTCGAGCACCGAGTGAAGCCCGGCGCGGTGGAAGCCGCCGCCTACGAACGCGAAGCTCGCCAGCCGATACAGATCTCCGAGAATGCCGTAACCGTCCACCAGCACGAAGTCGGCGATCGCCGCATTCCCGCTGCTGATCCGGGTGACCTCTCCCGCCGCCGAACTCAACGCCTGCTCGAGTCCGGACATGCGCGCGGCGGTCACTTCATGAGGGGCAAGGATCACCCGCAGCTCGGGATGTGACTTGCGGAGCGCTATCAGCGCGGGGAGCAGTACCTCCTCATCCGACGGCCAGGTGGATCCGGCGACGAGGGTCGGCCTCTCGCCTCTCAGGCGCTGTACCGTCTCGGGTGCCGGCTTGGTGGCCCGGGCCCACACCTGATCGAAGCGCGTGTCACCGGTGACGGTGATCCGGCTGCGCGCGACTCCCAGCCGCGCGAGCCGCTCTGCGTCGCCGGCATCCACCGCCCCGACCCGGTCCAGGCGCGCGAAGGTGCTGCGCATGAGCGTCACTGCCGGCGGCCGCAGCCGGAAGGAATCGGCGGGGACGGTGCCGCTGATCAGGCCCAGCGGCAGCTTCGCCCCGCCTGCGACCGCGACGAGGTTGGGCCATACGTCTGACTTGCAGAAGACGAGAGCGGACGGATGCAGTGCCTCGATCGCCGCCGCGCAGTCCCGGGGATGATCAAACGGAAGGTACGCGCGAAAATCCGCCGGAATCGTCGCGGCGAACGGCTCGGCGCTCGGCGAGAAGAAGGTGTACGCGATCTGAGTCGCAGGCTGGCGTTCGCGCAGTAACGTCACCACCGGCTGAGCCTGCAGCGCTTCGCCTACCGAGGGCGCATGCACCCAGACCAGCGGTCGCTTCCTGTCCCGCTCCCGCCTTCCCCAGTCGGCGTATGAGTCGAGCAGCCCGCGCCGCGCGCGGAGCCCCCTCGCCAGCTTCGAGTCGCCCACCGGCGCGACCAGGGCCAGCGCCTGCAGGAGTCTGACGGCAGCGGAATACACCGGGCGGAGGAATACCTCTCCGCCCGTCTCTCCTCCGGGATCGCGACCCGTCGCTGTCAGGGTCCGCCGGGGGACATCAGCAGCGAGTCGAGCACCTGCGACAGCTCGGCCAGCGGGACTGCGCCGCGGATCAGCTGTCCTGGCCGCGCGGGGGGCCTGGTGGGAAGCACGAGGAAGGTCGGCGTTGACTGCACCCCGGCACTGGCGGCCCGCTCGCGATCGGAGCGGACGACTGCATCCATGACGCCGCCTGCGACGCAGCTTCGCCAGACACCCATGTCGAGACCGGCTTCGCTCGCGAGCGACTCGAACGCAGGCCCCGCGTCTGCCAGCGTCGTCCAGTGCTCCTGCGTCTCGAAGATCGCGTCGTGCACCTCCCAGAACCTGTTCTGGGCGCCGGCGCACAGCGCGGCATTGGCGGCGGCGCGAGCGTGGCGGTGCTGCTCGAGCGGAAAGTTCAGGTAGGCGATCCGGATACGTCCCGGCGCGACGTAACGCGCCCGGATCGAGTCGTGCGATTCCCGGTGCCACTGCGCGCAGTACGGACACTGGAAGTCGCTGGCTATGATCAGCCAGAGGGCGGCCGCGGTGTCTCCCGTGATCCTGGCGCGATCGGCCGAGGCTCTGATGGAGTCCGTGAGTGCATCTGCTGAGTCGGCCACGGCTGCCGAACTGTCGGGGGCGCGGACGGGGGCGGCTGTGCAGGCGCTGAAGATCAGGGCGGCCAGCAGCGCGAGTTTCATTCGAGCTGATCGCCGGCTCGCCCTCCCGCGAGGCACTGCGTTGACGCTGTGTGTGCTCACAGGCTAAATAGACCGCCAGTCAACGCGCACAGGCAAGGGAAGGAGGAAAGAGATCACGGCCAGCGCCGTCTTGTTCGTGCACGCGGTGCTTGCCGCGCTGCTGCAGCAGGGGGTGGCCATTCCCCGGCCAACGGGGCTGGTCAACGATTTCGCCGGCGTCATTCCCGCCGAACGGGTCACGGCGATCACCGACCTTGCGGAGGCGGTCCGCCGCAGCTCGCCTGGCGAGATAGCCGTGGTCACGCTGCCTGACATCGGTGATCGCGACCCCGCGGAGATAGCGCTCCGGATAGGACGTGAGTGGGGAGTCGGCGAAGCCGGCGCGCCGGGCGATCCGAACAGGAACGCGGGCGTCGTCGTCCTGATCGTTCCCAAGGAATCGAGCTCGACGGGCAGGGGGATGTGCCGTGTGGAGGTCGGTCGTGGCGCAGAGGGATACATCACCGATTCGCGCGCGGCCGAAATGTGCCGCGAGGCGATCCCGGCTTTCGTGGCGGGCGATTATGGCGGTGCGATCGCGCTCATCACCGCACGCGTGGCGCAGCGGTTTGCCGCCGAGTACGGCTTTTCCATCGACAGCGCGCTTGCGGCTGTTCCCGCCGCGCATCCGCATCCGGCCGTGGTACGGGCCCCGCCGATCGCGCAGATCGTTCTCGTGGTGGTTCTCATACTTGTCATCAGCCAGATGTCGCGGCGCAACCGCCGCCGTCGCGGTCGCGGGGGGAGACGCGGCGTGCACGCCCTGCCGTTCCCGATCATCTTTCCCGGCGGTTTCGGACGGGGTGGTGGCTGGGGGGGCGGTGGATTCGGTGGTGGTGGCGGGTTCGGCGGGTTCGGCGGTGGCGGCGGTTTCAGCGGAGGAGGAGGAGGGGCGAGCTGGTGACGAATCTGGTTCCCTGTGCGGAGGCGACGGTTTGGCACGCATGACACCCGAGGGGCTCGTCGAGCGTCTGGTCAGCGCATTTGGTGATTCGCTGCGCGCAGTCGTGCTGTACGGTTCTGCCGTCGCCGGCGAGCATATCGCGAACCGCTCCGACTACAACGTCCTGCTCGTTGCCGACGGACTCCCTTTGGACGCGCTGCGCGCGGCTGGATCGGCCACCCGCGCCTGGACCGATGATGGCAACCCGCCGCCGCTGATGTTCACGTCGGAGGAGTGGCTGGGCTCGGCAGACGTCTTTCCGATGGAGTATGCCGACATACTCGAGCGGCATCGCGTGCTGTACGGCACGCTGCCAGTCGGGGACGTCGCGGTCGGGCGGGACCATCTCCGGCTGCAGGTCGAGCAGGACGCCCGCGGCAAGCTGCTGCATCTGCGACAGGCATTCGTGGGTGCCGGCGGCGACAGCGCGACGCACCTGGCCGTGCTGGAGCATACGCTCACCAAGCTCATGGTGCTCTACAGGGGAGTGCTCCGTCTGGCCGGCGAGTCCCGCCCTACGGACTACGAGGAGCTGACGCGCGCGGCCGCGCGCGTGGCTCGCTTCGACGCCGACGCCGTCCTCAGAGTAGTGCGCCACGTCCGCGGCACCGAGCGTGTAGCCGAGCGGGACGCGCCCGTCGTGGCAGGAGCGTACCTTGAAGCCCTGTCCCAGCTGGTACGGCACCTCGATGCCGTGCAATGAACGATTCCTGAGACTCAGTTCCGTAACCCATACAGCGACTACCATGTCCCGCATACCGATCGTTCTGCTTCTGCCGCTCGCGCTGGCCTCCTGCGGATACAACACCATCCAGCGCTACGACGAGCAGGCGGCGCAGAGCAAGCAGCAGATCGACGTCCAGCTTCAGCGGCGCGCGGATCTCGTGCCAAACCTCGTCGCCACGGTGCGCGGCTACGCAGCGCATGAGGAGCAGATCTTCACCGAGGTCGCGCGTGCCCGGACCTCGCTGCTGTCGGCGAACGCCACGGGGAACCCCGAGCAGCAGGCGATCGCCAATACGCAGCTGACCGGCGCTCTGGGAAGGCTGCTCGCGATCGTGGAGAACTACCCGCAGCTCAAGGCCGACCAGACATTCATCAGACTTCAGGATGAGCTTGCCGGGACCGAGAACAGGATCGCGGTCGCGCGGCAGGACTACAACGCTGCGGTGAACACCTACAACGCCTACATCCGCCAGTTCCCTCAGATCATCACCGCCCGGGTGACGGGCGCCCGTCCACGCGAGTATTTCACGGCGCCCGGTGAGGCACAGACCGCTCCGACCGTCGATTTCTCGAAGTGACCGCTAGCGAACGATCACCGTGGAGTGGTTGAGGACGATCTCGAGGTTGACCTCGACCGTCGCGCCCGGGCTCGCGTAAACCGTGGGGCTCAGGTACCGGGCGGTTCCCCCAATCGAGTGGGCGAACACCCTGACCTCACCCCCGGGCCCGACGAGATCGCGCGGGAGCAGGATGTTCTCCGACATCGTGCTCACGACTGTGAGCACCCTGACCCGCTGGCCGCCGCGGATGACGTAAACGACCATGTCGGACCAGTTGTTGTTGATCACCTCGAGGGTGACGGGCGGTGGCGGCGGGCCATCCTTGTCGAGGGTGCTCTGTCGCCTGACGCAGCCGTGGAGCAGCAATCCTGCAGTGACACACAGAGCGATCGCAGACCTGAGCCGCATGTGCCTCCCGGTTACGCCTTCGCGCTCTCCTCTTTCGGAAAGAGAGGTCCGGCGCGGCTGACTGTCCAGCCCGACGGGTCGATCTCTTCCAGCTGCCGGATTCCGGCGTCCGCGACTGCCCCCGGGCCGCCCAGCTGGGCCCACAGCTCCTGCGCCTTGCCCGGAATGAACGGGGCGAGCGCCACGGCCTGCCTGGCCAGCTGACGCGTCAAGGCGAACAGCACCGCATCCAGGTCGGCACGTCGGTTCGGGTCGCGCGCGAGGACCCACGGCGCCTCCTGCTGGACGTACTCGTTGCTGCGCGCGACAGCCTCCCAGACGTGGGCGAGCGCCTCGTGCAGCAGGTAGCCGCGGCTCCCGTCCATGGCCTCGTGGTACTTCGCGTAGCTGGCGGAGTCGAGCTGGTCGATGCGTGACGCCGACGCTCCCGGAACGCGGCCATTGTTGTATCGCTCCAGCATGGCGATGGTGCGGCTCGCGAGGTTGCCGAGGCCGTTCGCCAGATCCGCGTTGTACCGGTCGGCGAACCTCTCCCAGGTGAAGCTGCCGTCCGAGTCGAACGGCACTTCCCGCAGGAGGAAGTAGCGGAACGCGTCCGTCCCGAACCGATCGATCGCCTCGTCCAGATCGAGCCGCACCCCCGCGGACTTGCTGAATCGCTCGCCCCCCGTGAGCACGAAGCCGTGCGCCCACACGCTCTCCGGGAGCGGCAGCTCGGCGCACTGAAGCATCGCCGGCCACACCACGCAGTGCAGCCGCGTGATGTCCTTGCCGATGACGTGCAGCTGTGCGGGCCAGCGGTCGCGATAACCCGCAGCGGGGTATCCGGTCGCGGTGAGGTAGTTCGGGAGTGCGTCGAACCAGACCCACGTGCCCTGCTCTTCGGAGCTCGAGTGCAGGGGAAACGGTATCGCCCACTCCAGCCTCGCCCTGCTGATGGATATGTCCTCCAGCCCCTGATTCAGCAGCCCCACGATCTCATTGCGGCGTGAAGCGGGCCGGAGAAAGTCAGGCCGGCTGCTCAGCAGCTCCCGCAGAAATCCCTCGTATCGTGACAGGCGGAAGAACCAGTTGCTCTCGGACGCCCATTCCAGGTCACGGGTCGGATGCAGGATGCATTTGCCGTCCGCGATCTCGTTGTCCCGCTTGAACAGTTCGCAGCCGACGCAGTACCAGCCCTCGTACGCCTTCTCGTAGAAGTCGTCCGGATTGTTGTCGTAGCACCGCTTGATCAGCGCCCGCACACCGGCTTTGTGGCCCGGGTCCGTCGTGCGCATGAACTGATCGTGCGAGATGGACAGCCGGCCCCACATCCGCTGGAAGGTGTCGGCTACGCGATCCACGAACTCCTGCGGCGGCACTCCCCCTGCGGCGGCTGCCTGGGCGACCTTCTGGCCGTGCTCGTCCATCCCGATGAGGAAATGGACGTCGTCGCCGCACATGCGCCGGTATCTCGCGATCGCGTCGGCGCCGATCTTCTCGAACGCGTGACCGATGTGCGGGTCACCGTTCGCGTAGTCGATCGCTGTAGTGAGATAGAATCTCCCCACGCAGTCAGTCTGGCTGCGCGGGAGGAGTGCCGTCGCCGCCCGCGCGACGGTCCTGCTCGGGAAGCCCGCGATCCCTGGCACGCCTTCCGCCGCGACCGCCGCGGCGTCCGCGACGCCGGCGATTCGTCTTCTGTCCGGCGTGGTCGGTGCCAGCCTCCGGCCCGGGCTCGACTGCATCCGCGGACGCCACGGTCAGGTCCGCGTCCTCTTCCGGCGCCTCGACCACGACGCCGTTATCCGCTGCCTCGTCGGCCTCGACTTCGACCGCGGACAGGGTCTCGACCGCGGCGACAGCCTGTTGTCCTGTCTCCTCCCGGAACGTCGCGAGCGATATCACGCGCGTCTCGCCTTCGACGGAGCGGAGAGTGAGCCGCTCGTTGAAGATGTCAACAGCGACCAGCTTCTCCTCGCCCCGCGCAGTGTCGAAGATGCGTCCCTCCTTGGGGAACCGCTTGCGCGCGGCGACGTACACGTCGTGCTCGTACCGGAGACAGCACATCAGCCGGCCGCATGCCCCCGAGATCTGCGTCGGATTGAGCGACAGCCGCTGCTCCTTGGCGACGCCGAGATTCACGGGGCGCAGCTCCGGGAGCCACGACGCCGAGCAGTACTGCCTGCCGCAGCGGCCGATGCCGTCGAGCCGCTTGGCCTCGTCGCGCACGCCGATCTGTTTCAGCTCGATGCGGGTGCGGAACTGCGCTGCCAGCTCGCGCACCAGCTGCCGGAAGTCAACGCGGTGCTCGGCGGTGAAGTACAGGGTGAGCTTGCGACGATCCCACTGCCATTCAGCGTCGGACACCTTCATCACCAGACCCTGGGCCCGAACGCGCTGCGATGCGTGCCGCCGCGCTTCCTCGTTCAGTTTCGCGAGCCCCTCGGCCTGCTGGACCTCGGTCGCGGTGGCCAGGCGCAGCGCTTTCCTCGCCGGCGCGCTGGAGCCGCAGCCGTGCGCGCACCCGAGACTCCGCTTCTCGGCGAGTTCGCCCGTGGCGTGCACGCGCCCGAAGTCCTCGCCCCGGTCGGCCTCCACGATGACACCGGCGCGCGGCGCCGGCGGATCATCGCTCTCCCACAGAAAGAACTCCTTCCGGTTGCCGGTGAACGCGACCTCGATGAGATGCGCCATCACTCGGCCCACTGTCCCATTCGCAGGTACTTGCGACGGCGACGGCGCACCAGCCGCTCCGGCCTGTACTTGCGCAGCTCTTCGAGGTGACGGTTCAGCGCCTCCTGCACCACGGCGGCCGTCGCTTCATGGTTGGCGTGCGCTCCGCCGATCGGCTCCGGCAGCACTTCGTCTATCACCTTGAGCTCCAGCAGGTCCGGCGCGGTTATGCGAAGGGCTGAGGCGGCGCGTTCCCTGATCTCGGGATTCTTGGCGTCCTTCCAGAGGATCGCCGCACACCCCTCGATGGTGATCACCGAATACACGGAGTTCTCCAGCATCAGGACGCGGTCGGCCACACCCAGGGCGAGCGCCCCTCCAGATCCGCCTTCGCCGATGATCGTCGCGATGATCGGCACCTGCAGCCGGCTCATCTCATACAGGTTTCGCGCAATCGCTTCGGACTGCCCGCGCTCCTCGGCGCCGAGGCCCGCCCAGGCGCCCGGTGTATCGATGAAAGTCAGCACCGGGACCTGGAACTTCTCGGCGAGCTTCATCAGCCGCAGCGCCTTGCGGTACCCCTCGGGGTGCGGCATTCCGAAATTGCGGCGCAGGTTCTCCTTGGTATCGCGGCCGCGCTGCTGTCCGATGATCATCACGGTCTCGTCGTCCAGCCGTGCCCAGCCGCCCACGATCGCCGCGTCGTCGCGGAACGCGCGGTCACCGTGCAGCTCGATGAAGTCGGCGAACGCGAGCCGCACGTAGTCGAGCGTGAACGGGCGCCTGCTGTTCCTCGCCACCTGCACGCGCTGCAGCGGAGTGAGGTTGCGGTACACCTCCACGCGAAGCTCGCTCAGCTTCTGCTCGAGTGGCGCGATTTCCCGCTCGACGTCCAGCTCCCGTTCGCCCGCGGTTTTCTTCAGCTCATCTATCTGCCGCTCGAGCTCGAGGATGGGCTTCTCGAACTCGAGCGAGGAAGGTGCCGTCATGCGCTGGCCCCCGCCGGAAGCGTTCGACCGGGCCGCGCTGCGGCCTGGCGGGCGCCGCGCCCGCCGTCGGAAGCTGACTTCGCCGTGCCGTTGCCGGCGGCGCGCTCGAGGTGCACGCGACCCTCGCCCAACAGGGCACGAAGCGAGTTCAGCACGGCCGTGTCCACCGAGACGCTGTACCTGCGGGAACGGAACCGCGCCGGCGCTCCTGTTGTGTCCTCGTACCTCAGCTCCACGGGGGCGCCGCCCGGATGCTCCTCCAGCAGCGCCCGCACGTCGTCGAGCAGGTAAGCGGCTGCGCCTACGGGGCCTCCCACATCGATTGCCAGGAGGACCTGCCCGTCGGCGCGCAGGTCGATGAGGCGCGTGACGGATTCCACCACGAACACGGGATTCTCCGCCGTCTGATCGCGGCGCATGTAACCGCCGCGGATGAGCACCGGCACGTCGGTGCTGACTGACGGACCGAGCCCGGCCCACCGCTCCGCGAACACGAGCGCCTCGCCCGAGCCGGAGAAATCCTCGACGGTGAGGCGGGCGAACTCCGTACCTGTCTGCTTGCTGAGCTGGCGCTTGATGCCGGTGATCACGGCACACAATACCATCGGTTCCGCGCGCCAGGGGCCGAGGTCGGCGACCTGGTTGGTTGCAAACAGCTCGCATTCGACCCGGAACGGCTCGAGCGGGTGCCCGGAGATGTAGAACCCGAGTATCTCCTTTTCCCGCGTCAAACGGTCCGCTTCGGTCCACGCAGGCACGTTCGGCAGGACCGGCGGCGGATGTGCCGGGCCGTCCCCGTTCTCCTGCGGACCACCGAAGAGCGATGCCTGTCCGGTCACCGCTTCCTCCTGCTGCAGCGACGCTTCGCGCATGGCGACGTCCAGTCCCGCCACGACCTGTGCGCGGTGATCGCCGAGCGCGTCGAGCGCGCCGGCGTTGGCCAGCGCCTCCAGCACTCTCCTATTGCAGATGCGCAGGTCGATGCGGCCGCAGAAATCGAACAACGACTCGAACGGTTGCGCTGCGCGCGCGGCGAGCACCGACTCGATGGCGGTCCGGCCGACGTTGCGGATCCCGCCCAGCCCGAAGCGAATCCTCCTGTCGCCAACCACCGTGAACTTGTACCCCGACTCGTTCACGTCCGGCGGCAGTATCTCGATCCCCATCTCGCGTGCTTCGGCGATGTACTTCACCACGCTGTCAGTGTCGCCTATCTGGGACGACAGCAGAGCCGCCATGAAGTCCGCCGTATGATGCGTCTTCAGCCAGGCGGTCTGATAGGCGAGGATGGAATAGGCGACGGAGTGCGACTTGTTGAACCCGTAGCGCCCGAACGTCTCGATCTGGCCCGCAATTTCCTCGATGATGCGCGGCGCGTACCCGCGTTCCACCGCACGCTGCGTGAACTTCCCAAGCTCCGCCCTGATCAGCTCGGCGTCCTTCTTCCCCACGGCTTTGCGCAGGACGTCCGCCTCGGCGAGCGACATCCCCGTCAGCAGTTGGGCGATGCGCATCACCTGCTCCTGATAGGTGATCACGCCGTAGGTTGGCCGCAGCACTTCTTCCAGCTCCGGCAGGGCGTAGGACACCGGTTCGTCGCCCCGCTTGCGCCGGAAGTACACGCGATGCATGCCCGCGTCGAGCGGGCCCGGCCGCAGCAGTGCGTTGGCGGCAACGAGGTCGTCGAACCGGTCGCAGTGCATGCTGCGCAGCGTGTCCGTTGCCAGCGGCGACTCGAACTGGAACACTCCGACGGTGCGGCCCGAGCGCAGCATCCGGTAGGTCGCCGGGTCGTCCAGCGGCAGCTCGCTGAGGTCGGGCGCCGATCCGGTCCGCGCGCGGATCGACTCGATCGTGTCGTGCAGCACGGTCAGCGTCGTGAGGCCGAGGAAGTCCATCTTCAGCATCCCGACCTTTTCCAGCGCGGTCATGTCGTACTGGGTCACGACGATCGTATCCTCGTCGCCTCCCGCGGATCCAGCGCCCTTGGTCGGAGCGGTGCAGACAGGCACGTACTCGTCGAGCGGCCCCGGCGCAATCACGACGCCGGCGGCATGGACGCCCGCATGCCGCGACAGCCCCTCCAGCTTCATCGCGTAGTCGAGGAGCTGCCGGTAGCGCTCGTCACCCTCGTACAGCTTCCCGACCTCGGGAACCCGCTCGATGGCCTCCCTGACCGTCAGCGAGTAGTTCGGCTGGTTCGGGATCAGCTTCGCCAGCGCATCGGTCTCCCCCGGGGTGAAGCCGAGGGTGCGGCCGACGTCCTTTATCGCAGCGCGCGACTTGAGAGTGCCGAAGGTGATGATCTGGCCCACGGAGTCGCGCCCGTACTTCTGCCGAACGTACTCGATGACCTCGCCGCGGCGCTCGAAGCAGAAGTCCACGTCGATGTCCGGCATGGACACGCGCTCGGGATTCAGAAACCGCTCGAACAGCAGGTCGAACTTCAGCGGGCAGATGTCGGTGATCCGCAGCGCGTATGCGACCAGCGACCCCGCAGCCGAGCCGCGCCCCGGGCCGACAGGAATCCCCCGGTCGCGCGCTGCCTTGATGAAGTCATAGACGATCAGGAAGTACCCTGCGTACCCGGTACGGGTGATGACGTCCAGCTCGTACGCGAGGCGGGCGGCCGCGTCGGCGGGTAGCTCGCTCCCGTCCGGGGCGTACCGCTCCATCGCGCCCTGCGTTGCGAGTCGGACCAGCAGGTCGTTCTCGCTGTCCACGCCTGCGGGGAGCGGGAAGGAAGGCAGGTAGTACTTCTTGGCGAACTCGATTCCCGCTTCGTCCGCGATCCGGAGGGTGTTCTCCAGGGCGTCCGGCCGGTCCGGGAAGTGCGCGCCGATCTCAGCCGAGCTCTTGAAGTACAGTCCCTCGTCGTAGTGCATCCGGTCCTGGTCGGATCGGTCCTTGCCGAGTCCGATGCACAGCAGGACGTCGTGCGCGTCGTGGTCCTCCCGTCGCAGGAAGTGCGAGTCGTTCGTGGCGACGACGGGCAGCCCGAGCTCGGCAGCGAGCGCGAAGACTTTTTCGTTCAGCTCGCGCTGCGCGCCCGCCGCGTGAGCCTGCACCTCGAGGTAATACCGGTCGCGGAAGACCTCGGCATACCACGACGCCGTCTCCCGCGCCCCCGCGACGTCGCCCCCCAGCAGCTGCGTCGCGACCTCTCCAGCCATGCAGGCGGACGAGACGATCAACCCCTCCCCGTAACGGGCCAGCAGCTCGCGATCGACTCGGGGCTTGGCGTAGAACCCTTCTGTGTAGGCGAGTGACGAAAGCTTTATGAGGTTGCGGTAGCCGACGGTGTCACGGGCGAGGAGGACGAGATGGAAGTACGGCTTGGCGTCCGGTCGGGGGCGGTTTCGCGCGCGCCGGTCGCCCGGGGCCACGTATGCCTCCATCCCGATGATGGGCTTGAGGCCATTCCGCCGGGCCAGCTCCTGGAAAGCCCAGGCTGCATGCAGGTTGCCATGGTCAGTGACGGCCAGCGCCGGCTGCTCCAGCTCGACCGCCCTCCGAACGAGGTCCTCGAGTCGGTTGGCGCCGTCGAGCAGCGAGTACTCGGAATGGCAATGGAGGTGGACGAACGACACTTCCTAACAATATGGCAGCCGTAAGACGTAAGCGACCCTGTTATGGCGCCCTTTGTCACCGTCGCTTATGCTATGCGCGGAGCTGTGTTCCTGCGGCCCGGGGCCGCAACAGCTGGAGCGCGCGCTCCCGATTCGCGGTCCTCTTCCGGACCTCCGGTCGCCGGATTACCACTGCGGCCTCAGCGCGGGTCGCAAGGAGGAGTTGTATGAGATGCATCCCCTTGTCAGTGAAGGGACTGCTGGCCCTCGCCCTGTTCCCGGCTGCGGTCCTCGCCCAGGACGCGGCGACCATCACCGGACGCGTGACCACCGACGCGGGGGCCGGGCTGGTGGGCGCCTCCGTGTTCGTCGAAGGTCTGAACGTCGGCGCGACGAGCAACGAGGAGGGCGCCTACAGTTTCACCGTTCCCGGCGGAATGGTCCGTGGCCAGACTGTGACGGTGACTGCACGGCGCATCGGCTACAGCGCCCAGTCGCTGCGCGTGATCCTCAATCCGGGGACGATCACCCAGAACTTCGTGCTGCAGCTCAACCCTCTCAGGCTTGGTGAAGTCGTCGTCACCGGGAGCGGCACGCAGACCACGGTGGAGAAGCTGGGCAACGTTCGAAGCCAGGTGGATTCCGGCGCGATCCAGCGCAGCAACGAGATCAACGTGGTGAACGCCCTGGCAGGAAAGGCCCCCAACGTGGAGGTCACGTCCCAGTCAGGAGAGCCGGGCGCCTCTTCCTACATCCGCATCCGGGGAGGCCGCAGCTTCAACAACAGCGGCCAGCCGCTGATCGTCGTTGACGGCCAGCCGATCGACAACTCGACCAACGCCACGACGGACCCGGTCGAGAGCACCGTGTCCACCAACCGCGCGGCGGACATCAACCCCGCGGACATTGAGAACATCGAGATCCTCAAGGGCGCGGCCGCGGCCGCGATCTACGGCGCCCGCGCGGGCCAGGGAGTGATTCTCATCACCACGAAGAGCGGTCGCGCTGGTCCGACGCGCTATTCGCTTCGCTCGACGGTCTCGATGGATGAAGTCAATACCGACTACCCGCTGCAGACCAGCTACGGTCACGGCAGCGGCGGCGCGGCCGCTGTCTGCGACGGGCCGGGCTGCACGCTCACAGGCAACAGCTTCGGTCCGCGGCTGGCCGCCGGCACGCCGACCTACAATCACTTCAAGGAACTGTTCACGACCGGAAACACCGTGGACAATGTCCTGAGCGTATCCGGCGGCAACGAGCGCACGCTGTTCTACATGTCGGGCGAGCGCCTCGACCAGCGCGGCATCATCATCGGTCCCAATAACTGGTACGACCGCACGTCGGTCCGGCTCAAGGCATCGCACCGGCTTACCGACCTGCTGAGCATCGGCGGGAACGTGGCTTACGTGGATTCGCGCGGCTCCTTCATCCAGAAGGGTTCGAACCTGAGCGGCCTGCTCCTCGGCGCGCTCCGCACTCCTCCGGAGTTTGACAACAGCCAGTACCTGGACCCGGAGTTCGGCCTGCACAGGTCCTTCCGCTATCCGAGTCCCACGCGCACGTCCCACACCGTCTCGCGCGTGTATGACAATCCGTTCTTCGTCGTGAACGAATTCGAGAACACCGGCGCCGTGGGTCGCACGTTCGGAAACATCAGCGCCGACTATTCACCACTCGACTGGCTCACCGCGCGCTACACGCTCGGCGCGGACTACTATGCCGACGAGCGGCTCGAAGGAATCCCGCTCACCTCGAGTAACCCCGGCGGCGCCGGTCAGGTAAACCGCGTGGACTTCACCAACCTGGTGATCGACCACAACCTTACCGCGACAGGGACACACACCTTCAGCGAGAATCTCGCCGGGTCGCTGACCCTGGGGCAGAACCTCTCCAGCACCAGGCACCGCCGCTACTTCGGGACGGGAACGGGACTCATCGCGAGCAGGCCGTTCCAGCTCGACAACATCATCAGCGGCAACGTCTCGACCGATGAGTTCGAGTCGCTGGTGCATACGCAATCGTATTTCGCGCAGGTGACGGCCGATCTGTGGAACCAGCTCTTCCTCACCGCTGCTGCGCGGAACGACGGCTTCTCCAGCTTCGGCAAGAGCAAGCAGCGGCACTGGTTCCCCAAAGCAAGCGTCGCCTGGAACTTCACCGAGCGCATGACGTTCAACGACATCGTCTCGGTCGGGAAGCTCCGCTTCGCGTACGGCGAGGCAGGGCAGGAGCCCCCGGTGTATGCCACGCTGAGCGGCCTCACCAGCGGCAGCTTCATCGATGGCTGGGTCTCGAACGGTTTGAGCACCAGCCAGAACAGGCAGGGCGGACTTGCTACCAGCCCGCTGATGCCGCAGCCGAACCTTGGTCCGGAACGGTCCAAGGAATTCGAGGCCGGCTTCGACATAGGGCTCTTCCGCAACTACGCCGACCTGAGCTTCACGTACTACGACTCTCGTTCCAGCGACGTCATCCTGTTCCTGCCGGTGTCGCCGGCCGGCACGGGGTACACGCTGCAGGCCAGCAACGCCGCGAGGCTCTCCAACAAGGGTATCGAAGCGACACTCAACCTCCGGCCGATAACCGGCGAGAATTTCGGCTGGGAGCTCGGGTTCAACTACGCGCGCAACCGCAACCGGGTGACTGATCTCGCCGGCGCCGAGTTCATCGACGTGCAGGGTGGCGCGGGGACGTTCACCGGCATCGTCGGCACCGCGTTCAAGGGCTCGGCGCTGCCGGTCATGCGGGGGCAGGACTTCGCCCGCTGCGGCCGCGGAATCATCACCTTCGACTTCATCGATGTGGACGCGGAGTGCGGCGCAAACGCTCCGGCTGGCGCGCTGTTCATCGGCGCCGACGGCTTCCCGGTGGAGGATCCAACGAACCGCATCATCGCGGATCCCAACCCGGACTGGACGGGCAGCGTGCGGAGCGCCTTTACGTTCCGGCGCAACCTCCAGGTCAGCGCCCTCGTTGACTTCAAGCAGGGCGGTGAGATCTGGAATGGGACGAAGGGAGCGCTGTACAACTTCGGCAAGCACAGGGACACCGAGTTGCGCGACGTGGACGTTGTCTTCGGCCAGAATTACATGCCCGCGTGCCCCGGCTGCTCGGGAGAGGTTGCAGGCCCGGGCGCGGGACAGACCGTGACGATCGACCAGGGATGGTACCAGGGGCTGGGCTCAGGTTTCGGCGCCATCAGCCGTCAGTTCGTCGAGGACGGCAGCTACGTGAAGCTGCGCGAGATCTCGGTCTCGTACACGTTCAGCAACCCGGCGCTCTTCCGCGGGCTCGGTCTGAGCGCGCTCGACCTGAGGCTGGCCGGGCGGAATCTCAAGACGTGGACGGACTACAGCGGCATCGATCCGGAGACGAACCTGGCGGGCGCTGAAGTCGCCAACCGTGGCATCGACTACTTCAACAACCCGCAGACCCGATCGGTCGTATTGTCGATCGGGCTGAGCCGGTAGGGAGAACGATAGATGAAACACATACTCAGAGGCACGCTGCCGCTCGCGGCCGTCATGGCCCTGGCCTCGTGCAACGCGTTCGACCTGTCCGGCCCCAAGCTGGACGAGGACCCGAACATACAGACCGAAGTGCGCAGCCCCGACCAGTACTTCCTCGGCATCCACTCGTCGCAGGCTTTCTTTCAGGAGGGAAACGTCGCGCGCACGGTGTGCATGTGGCTGCAGCATTGCGCAGGGATAGACCGCCAGTACACGTCCTATGAGATCTACTCCATCTCCGAGGACGACATGTCGCCCGACTGGGGCTTCGTGTACGGTGGCGGAGGATTGCAGGACACGAGAAAGATGCGAGCGCTGGCAAAGGAGCAGGCGAATCCGGCCGCCGAGGGCGTTTCTCAGTTCATGGAGGCGCTCGCCATCGGGACGGCCGCCGGCGTGTGGGGCGACATACCGTATTCCGACGCGCTTCGTCCCGACGGCGCGCCACCAGCGCTCGACAAGCAGCTGGACGTATATGATGCGATGCAGCGGCTGCTGGACAGTGCGATCGTCAACCTCGGAGCTGGCGGCGACGGACTGAGCAATTCCGATCTGGTCTACGAGGGCGACTACAGCGCATGGATCGAAGCTGCGTATACGCTGAAGGCCCGGTTCCACATGGCGACGGCGGAGGTCCGCGGCGCAGCAGCCTACGCCGCTGCGCTCGCGGCTGCGCAGAACGGAATCAGCTCTCCCGCCAATGACTTCAAGCTGTGGCACGGCGTACAGCCCACAGAGTGGAACGTGTGGTATCAGTTCACTTACTGGGATCGCTTCGGCTACCTTGGCGCCAGCGCCACGATGGTCGATACGATGCTTGCCAGGGGCGATCCGCGTGTGGCGCTCTACAACGCGGCTTTCGACGACTTCGTCGGCGGCGACTGCAGCAGCGGTGAGGAATGGTGCGCGGCGTACTGGTACTATGCTTACGGATCGCCGCCGGGTGGCTTCGACGTGAGTGCCTCGTTCCTCAGTGGCAGCCGCTGGGGCGGATGGGCCGAGGAGGACGGGGATTTCCACCAGCCGATCATCACCTGGGCGGAGAACCAGCTCATCATTGCGGAGGCTGCGTTCCGGCTTGGACAGGGCGGGGCGCTCGAGGCGGTCAACGCCGTTCGTGAGGCCAGTGACCGCGATCCCCTCGGCACGATCACACTGCGCGAGATAGCAGTCGAGCAGTGGATCACGATGTTCCAGAACATCGAGCTGTGGAATTACTGGCGGCGTAACTGCGAGCCGGACCTGACTCCGGCGCGCGGAGCGTCGATACCAGGACGCATGCTGTATCCACTCGTCGAACGGAACGCCAATCCGAACATCCCGGATCCCTCGGCGCAGCCGGCGCGAAACCAGAACGATCCTACAGGCTGCAGCTGACGGGCTGCGCCTGGTTAGTATGGAGCGACCCGGCGCGAGCCGGGTCGCTCTCTTTTCCGCTGGTCCGCACCCTTCTCCGAATCACAGGCCGCGCTGATGGCTGCTGCAGTTCCCAACTCCCTGCTGCTCGCTCTGTGTCTCGCCGGAGTGGGCGGGTGCTACACCACCGTTCCGCTGGCGTCGGAGCCGCCGCGCCCCGATCGCGAAGTGGTCCTCGAGTTCACCGACGAGGGCGCGCAGAGTCTGGGGGGATTGCTGGGCCGCGCCGTGGTGTCGGCGCGCGGGAAGCCGCTGGCGTGGACCTCCGACACAGTGGCCCTGGCAATGGTGGCTACCACCAACGCGCGTGGCGGCGAGCAGTTCTGGCGGGGCGAGCGGGTCGCGATCCCCAGGCAGTTCGTGCTGCGGACGCGCGAGCGGGCCCTGGACCGACGGAGGACAGCGCTCGCCGTCATCGGAGGGGTAGCGGTGGCAGCCCTGGTTCAGCAGGTGACTGGCCGCAACGCGGGAGCCCCGCCGCTACGGGACCCGGTGGGCCCGACCGACAACCGCGCGCCCTAGGGCTCACGCGGTCGCCGGTCGTGCCAGGGAGGGACTACCGGGTGCTGACGACTATCGCCCCCGCGATCGGATCGCGGCCGATGCCCGGGAGGCTGGCGGCGCGCTCCGCGCTCATGTAGCGGATTGACGTGATGCTGCCGCTGTCCATCGAGCGAAGCGTCTCGAGGCCGCCCATCCGGACATTGTCG
>DASUUI010000090.1:0-8494 GCA_036374155.1 Gemmatimonadaceae bacterium
AGATCACCTCGGGGCCCCCCGCGCAGACGAGTTCATCGCCCATCTGACAGAGTTCCTGGGCCGCCACCGCGCCCCACGAACTAACACGACTTCGTTCTTCGCGATCACCGGATCATGGGTAACCGTGAGAGCAGGGACTTCAGGCTGCTCGAGTGGGACGGCGTATCAACTCAGCCGACGCGGCAGATCACGACCTGTTCACGCCGGGACAAGCCGGAGGGGATAGCGCAGACGAAGCTGAACGGCCGTTCTGCATGCGTCGTCGTGTTCGACGTTGGCCTGTACACGGTATTGGACTGAGCGGACGAGGACGCGACTAAAACGGCACGTCTCCAGGGAAACCGGGACGGAGCCTCGCTGCCTGCTCGATCGCCCGCATCACCGCCAGGGCATGATGTTCGCGCCACGGCCGGGCGACCACCTGCACTCCCACGGGCAGCCCCGCACTCCCGCGCTCGACGGCAAGCGCGGCCTTTTCCACCCTGTCACGTGACGGTTTGCGCCCCACCTCCTCTTCTTTCCGTATCCGATCAAACGGTACGACCCCGGCCGGATAACCGAGCAAGTTGTACAGGACGGCGTAGCCGCCACCAAGGCCAAGGTCGTTGCTGGCCCCGTGAGTGTAGGCCGGCAGCGCGCATGCCGGACAAACAACTACATCGATCTTGTCGCGATCGAGGGTCTGCACGAAGCGGCTTCGATAGTCCATCTGCGCTTCGATCAGGTCCCAGTACTGGGCCGTGCGCGTGTGTCCGAAGTGCTCCAGGAAAAGGCCCATCGTCGGCTGGCCGACGGCCTTCAGCAGGCGGGTCGCGGCGCTGCGTACGGGGCCGGACATTTTCGCAGCCGTTACGAGGGTCCTCAATCTAGGATCGACCTTGTCGCGTCCCAGTGTTCGCCGGAGACCGCGACCGCCGTCTGCGCTGTACAATGCAAAGGCGAGATGCACCGCCTCGGCAACAGCCGGTGGCTGCCAGACCGTCACGGATGCGCCAAGCTCCCCCAGCAGCTGAGCAGCTTCCCGCACGGCACGAGAAACCGCGGGGGCGACAGTGAGGGTGCCGTCGTCCACGTAGTAACCGACCCGCAGCTCCGCAACGTTCACGCGGCGATGATCCGCGAGAGGCAACGGTGGCTCGACGTTCACCCCGTTGATAATCTCGAGTCCCAACGCCACATCAGCGACGGTGCGGGCCAGCACTCCCACCTGGCTCGCGATTGCCTGCTGACCGATGGGCAGGCTGTGCCGGCCGGGGTCAGGCGTCCGGCCTGCCGTCGGCTTGATACCGGGAACGCCGCAGAACGTGGCGGGGATGCGCACGCTGCCACCGAGGTCGGTCGCCAAGCCCAGCGGAGATCCACCGGCCGCAATGATCGCCCCTTCGCCGCCGCTGCTCCCGCCCGACGTACGATCGAGATTCCACGGGTTGTTCGTTCGCCCGTAGACCGGATTGTCGCTCTCGTAGTAGAGGAGGCACTGCGCGACGTTGGTCTTCCCGAGAACGATGGCCCCTGCACCGCGCAGGCGCGCGACGAACGCGTCGTCCTTCTCGGCAAGAATCTGCGCGCGCGACGGGATGCCAAACGTTGACGGCGTCCCCGTAAGGTCAAGCGCCTCCTTCACCGTGATCGGCACACCGTGGAGCGGACCGAGTGATTGACCGCTCGCACGCGTCTTGTCGGCTTCGCGGGCTTCGGCACGCGCCTCAGCGTACCGCTTGACCACGACTGCGTTCAGCACCGGATTGACCCGTTCGACGCGTTCGATATGCGCCTCAACTACCTCCGCCGCGGAGGCATCGCCGCGTGCGATCAGTGCCGCGAGCTCGATCGCAGGGAGCCGGGTCATGGTTTCACGTGCGAGCGTGTCCATCGCCCTTCCTTCAATACGTCGGAATCACGGGTGCTGCGGGCAGACCAACGGGCAGCAGCCCATAGCCGGAATTCAATTCATCCTTTCGTTACTGATATACCGCACGGAGCACGCCTGAATGACCGGTGCATCCGTCTCGAGGTCGTGAGCTACGAGTACACGGTACAGGCCCGGGCGGGCGAAAACGATCTCGGCGCTGTCCCGACCGAACACCCAGGGCACGGCGCGGAGGTCCCGTACCGGAAGACGCAGGCTCGCAAGACTCACAAACGAATCAGCGGGCATGAGGGACAGCCGTGCCCCGGGGCTGCTGTCGCGACCCGCTGGAAATACCAGGAAGTACATCGTGGAATCGGGCGCCTGAACGGCGAGGTAGGGCCCATGCGGGCGAGGGAGCCTCAGCGCAAGCGTGTCACTGACTCTGAGATCCGTCGGGTTGCACGCCAGTACCGAGTCGTCCGCAGCCGCGCTTTCGGGCACTGCCGCTCGCTTCTCCGGAGCGGCTCCCGTACTCGGATCCGCACCTCCACCTTCCGCCTCGCAGGCGATCGCCACCGGGAGCACCGCTGCGATCAACGCTGCGGACATTCTTCGGCTGACGAACAGCCGGTGCCACCTGCGGCGCCAGTTCACGCGCGGGAAACGCCGGCGTGGAGCGTTTCTCGGTCGCGTCATATTAGCATAACGGGCAGATGCATCCTTCTCCGGCGCAGTGCTCCATCACGACCCGCTGAGGTGTCTCCCATGAGCTCAAAGAAGCCTACTCCAAAGTCCGCCAGGGCCGCCACGGCACGGAACGCCGCGGCTTTCACCGACGAGGAGAAAGAGGCGATGAAGGAGCGCGTCCGGGAGCGGGCGCGCAAATCCGGAGCGGATGGGGAAAGCGACGTACTCGCGAAGATTGCCGAGATGCAGGGGTCGGATCGAGCCATGGCCACTCGTCTTCACGAGATCATCCGGACCACGGTGCCGTCCCTGGGGCCCAGGACGTGGTACGGGATGCCTGCGTATGCCAGAGACGGCAAAGTCGTCTGCTTCTTCCAGAGCGCACAGAAGTTCAAGTCGAGGTACGCCACCTTCGGTTTCAGCGATGAGGCGAAGCTGGACGAAGGCACCATGTGGCCGACGGCCTTCGCTCTGAAGGAGCTGACCGCAGGCGACGAAGCGAAGATCAGCGCACTGCTCATGAAGGCTGTCCGTTGAAGGCTGCAGTCCCCCGCTACACCGTCGTGTAGCCCCCGTCCACCAGGTAGTAGCCACCTGTGATGAACGACGCTTCGTCCGAGAGAAGGAAGCACACGAGTGGCGCCACTTCGTCCGGGCGGCCGAGCCGTCCAAGTGGGTGACGAGTCACGAGCGATGCACGCGCAGCATCGGGGAGATTCGCCAGCAACGGCGTCTCGATATACGCGGGCCCCACGCAGTTGATGCGCAGCCCCTTCGGCCCATACTCAGCCGCCGCGTTCTTCGTCAGCCCGACCACCCCGTGCTTCGCCGCCGTGTAAGCGCTGTTGCCGATCGCTGCGACCGTCCCGTGAATAGAGGCCATGTTGACGATCGCGCACTCGCTTGGACCCGCATCGAGCATCGCCGGAATCTGATACCGCATCCCGTACAGCACACCATTGAGGTTGATGTCGATCACGCGGCTCCAGTCGGCAAGATCCGTTTCGCCCGTGGGTGCCTGCGCGCCGCCGATCCCGGCGTTGTTCACCGCGTAGTGCAGCGCGCCGTAGGTCGCCACGGCGTACTTCACGACCTTCTCCGAATCCTCGGGCCTGGCGGTATCCTGCTGGAATGCGCTCGCAACGCCGTCGGCTTCGGCGATCTCGCCAGCGACTCGCTGAGCGGCCGCGAGGTTGATATCGGAGAGCACCACCTTCGCACCCCGGGCAGCCAACGCCTTCCCTATCGCTTCTCCAAGACCTGAGCCTCCGCCCGTGACAAGCGCAACTCTGCCGGCGAATGATGAGTTCATGATCCTCTCCTGACGTTTTCGATGGGTGACACCGCCGGCTTCAATCGGCGGGGAGCGCCCGCCGGCCGGTGCATTGCTACCTGCTGAAGCCGATCTGCCATTGATGCCGTGAAAGAGCGCCACACTTCCTCCGGGCAGACGAGGGCGACCGGGCCCGGCTATTGTGCGATAATGTCGTTCGCGTGCCGCGCGACGAGCCGCCAGGCACCGGCGTCCCGCTGCCAGACGTGTGTGAAGCGCCGGGGCACCGCTCGGGCGCCAGCACGCGCCGGGGTTGCGGACTCGGCGCCCATCACAATGGCGATGTTCCCCATGATCCTGACCTCCTCTATCCGCCGGTCGAATGCCGAGTAGTGAATCAGGCCGCGCCGGACGAGGTCGAGCACGACTCCCCGATCACGTGAGATCTGGTTGAGCGGCGAGTTTACGATGAACCCTGGCGCCCACATCCGCTGAAGCGCCACGGTGTCCCGGTTCAGCAGCGCCGCGCGCTCCTGGTCCTCGAGTCCTCTTATCACGGCGTCCTCCCCTGCGGGTGACCGGGCCGGTGCGGTCGTGGCGCAACTCCACAGCGTCAATACAATCAGAACCCCCAGCACTCTTCTCATCGCATCCTCTCCGCGTCGCTACAGGTTCAGGCCGAACACTCCGAAGTCACCGCAAGCCCAGTGACGGTCCTCTCCGTAGTGCACGTTCGGATTCCCTCAAAGCGTCTGGCCAGTTCAGCTCTGACTTAATCCTTTCCCGCGTATCGATCGCCACGCGGACGCGCGCCACGTGGCACGTAGAAAACGCAGTCGTCCGCGAAGTAATCCATGATTGCGTCCAGATCGTGGCGGTTGAGCGCGTCCAGGAACCCTTTCATCAGATCTGCGGTCGCTTGCTGGGACATGGGAGTGCCGATTCCGTCACGCTAAAGAGTGTGAATCGCCCGGACAGCATCCGGGAGAGACACTCGCCGGCAGCTGACAGTGATAACAGACAGGCAGGGCTGAGGGTAGCTCCTGATGGGATACCCGAGCAGCAGCAGTCCTTCGACTTCAGTCGTCGATCGGCTCAAGAAGCGGTCGCCCGGCTGCAGGTCAGCCAGCGTGCTGCTGCAACTCAATCATCGGTTGCTGCCACCGACCCCCTCCGCCGCCACTCCGCGGCTGCGCTGATGCCTCATCCGGGAAATGATGCGGGAATGAGGGTCGGTTGGAAAAAAACCATCCGGGTCTGACGTGGGTCTGAGGTCGGAATGAGGTGTGGTCGTCAATGTCAGGGCGCCGTAACGGCATAAGTCCGAAACGTTGACACTTCATTCCCCTGGGGAGGGACCCACGATGCTCAGTATTCATCGGACCCGCGCTCTCACCGGCGCCTTCGCCGTCACTTTCGCAGCGGCTGCATGCAGCGACGCGATCACCGCCCCGCCGGACACAGGCACTCCGCACCTCGCGGCCATCAAGTTCTGGGAGGCAGGATCCAGCGTTGCCTGGAACCAGACTGCGCGCGAGCTGATCGCGGCGCGGGCCGTCGCTTCGCCGATCGCACAGGTACGTATAATGACCTACCTGTCGGTCGCTCAGTACAATGCCGTCGTCGCTGCGGAAGACGCGAAAGACGCGGGCAACCACGCTTCTCCGGCCGCCGCCGCGGCCGGCGCCTCGTTGATCGTGCTCAAGTCGTTTTTCCCGCTCGATGCGGCGCTCCTCGACGCCAGGATCGCGGCTCAGCGATCTGCGATGCCGCTACCGGGTGCGCGAAAGCATGATTTCGCGGCTGGTGAAGTGATTGGCCGCGCGATTGGCGACCTCGTTGTGGCCTACGCCGCGAGCGATAACACCAACCTGACCGCGCCGCCTCCCAACCCGGGGGGCGCCGGCTACTGGACGGGTACAAACTCGATCCGCGGTCTGTATGGCGCTCGCACTTTCGCACTCACCTCGGGAAGTCAGTTTCGCCCCGGTCCGCCACCCGCCTTCGGCTCGGCCGAGTTTACGGCCGCACTGGCGGAGATTCGCGCCTTTTCCGATGGGCTCACTTCCGATGAGCTTGCACTCGCACAGCTCTGGGCTCCACAGGGACCGGCCTACCTGAACGGTCTGGCCGCGGAAGAAATCGTGAGATACCGCCGAAATGAGCGCGACGCAGCCCGGATCTTCGCGTTGGCAAACATGGCGGGGTTCGATGTAGCGAATGCGTGCTTCGACGCGAAGTTCGCGTACTATCTGATCCGCCCGTCTCAGGCCGACCCTGCCATCCAGCTTCCCGTCGGCCTGCCAAATCATCCATCGTATCCGAGCGGCCACTCCTGCTTCACCGCCGCATATGGGACGGTTCTGGCGAAGACTTTCCCGGCAGAAGCTCAGCGCTATGAAGCGATGGTGATCGAAGCTGGAATCTCGCGCATGTACGCCGGGCTGCACTACAGGTTCGATTGCGAAGTCGGCCAGCAGCTTGGCCGTGACGTAGCGAACTGGGTCCTGGGAACGGCGCCAGCCGGACACGCCGCGATACCGCTGGACTGATCGAAGGTGGGAACAGAAGCCCCCGCGGTTCATGCTCGCGGGGGCTTCTTTGCAGAACGACTAGCACCCGTTACTGAGTGCCCTCCTCGCCGCTTCCCACGTGCACTACGGCGACCGGAGTAGCGAGTCAACCAGCCGCAGGTATACGGCCAGCGGCGGCAGACCCATTCTGGCGCGCCGATCATCCACGGACGCCGAGTCGGCGATCGGATCCAGCACCCACACGCCATCCCGCAGGGAGAGCTGCGTACCGTAGATCTGCGGCTGCCCCGCCCTCACCGCGAGCCGGTCAGTGAGCATGGCGACGTCGCCCCCTTTGAGCTCGCCGCGGCGATATGCCTCCTCGATGGCAGGAAGCATTGCCCGCATGAAAGCCGTGTCGTGCACAGCATGCTGCACGATCAGGAATGCGGCCCCGACAGCATCCCGCCCCACCTGTGCTGAGGTCGGCCAGCCCCAGCGCGCGACGTAGGCCTTGAGCCAGGAAGAGTTCGAAGAGTCCGTTCGGGCCATCTCGACAGCCTGAACGGAGTCCACAACTCCTCCAGCGCCGAACCCCTCTCGCACACTCTGGTCCGCGCGCCCTCGCGTCTCGAGCTCTGAGCGCGCCCTGGCGAGGACAGCGGCCGGCGGCTGCTCGGGATCACCACGACAGCCCTGAGCGGCGGCAACCGCGATCAGTGCCAGACCACGCCAACGCCACGTCAGCTTTCTCAGCCTTACCTCAGGTGGTGGCGATGCGTTTATGAAGCCACAGGTCATGGCGCCTGAACCCCTTCAGGACTCCGCGGCGGCGGGAAGTACCAGCGTGAAGGTGCTGCCCCTCCCGGGAGTGCTCGACACGGTCAGGTCGCCGCCCATTCCGCGCGCCAGGTCGCGACCGATCGCGAGGCCGAGGCCTACCCCCTGCTGCGTGCGCGTGAGATTCGCGTCCACCTGAACGAACGGGTCGAAGATCGTGGCCAGCCTGTCCGCCGGAATTCCACGTCCGGTGTCGCTGACGCGCACACCCACATGCCCGCCATCGATGAGCTCGCACTCCACCCGCACGACCCCGCCTGCGTCAGTGAACTTGATCGCATTCGTCAGGAGATTGATGAGGACCTGCTGGACCTTCTCACGATCGGCGCGCACGCAAACGGGGCTGTTGACCGCCGCGTTGTGGAACGTGAGCCGGTCCCGGCGCATCTGCGGCGCGACGAGCGCTTCACACGTCGCCAGGATCTCACGGAGAGGAAAATCCTCGAGATCGTACTGAACCGCACCCGCGTCGATCTTGGCGTAGTTCAGGACGCCGTTGATGAGCCCCAGCAGGTGTCGCTGGCTGCGCTGAATCTTCTCCAGCGCCTCCCTCTGCTCCGCGGTGACGGGCCCGTGAACGCCAATGTCAATCAGTTCGGCGTAACCGCCGATGGCGTTCAACGGTGTGCGAAGCTCGTGGCTCATGACCGCGAGGAAGTCGGCCTTCGCCCTGTTCGCCAGCTCCGCGCTGGCGCGCGCTTTCTCGGCCGCCGCGTACGCCTGCGCCATGGATTCCAGCATCTCCTCCACGCGCACGCGCTGCGCAATCAGCTCCCGCTTCGCGACCACCGACGACGTGGTCTCGATGCAGACGACCAGCGTACCGCTGATCCGCCCGTCGTCATCACGCACCGGGCTGTAGCTGTACGTCCACCACGCGTCGTCGAGCCTTCCATTGCGCTCGATGGGGAGATGCAGGTCCTCGAACCAGACAGCCTCGCCGCGAGTCATCACACCGTCTATCTGCGGGCCGACGACGCTCCATACGTCGGTCCAGAAGTCGGCCGCGCGCATGCCCAGCGCACGTGGATGGCGCGCATCAGGTCCCTCAGCCGCGCCAAAGCTCGGGCGGAACGCATCGTTGTAGATCTGGATCAGGTCCGGGCCCCAGAAGAGCAGCATCGGATTACGTGACGCGAGCACGGCATCGGCCATCGTGCGCAGACTCTGAGACCACCGCTCGACGGGACCCAGCGGCGTTGCAGCCCAGTCGAAGGCGCGACATCGCTCCGCCATCTCGCCGGGCGCCATGAACATGCCGGCGCGTGTTTCGTTCACCGGCGCAGCGGACGACTCGACGGAGTCGGCCGCTGAGCTGGTGACAGCAGC
>DASUUI010000091.1:0-4098 GCA_036374155.1 Gemmatimonadaceae bacterium
GCGAGCGCCTCGTGCAGCCGCGGCTTGCGGCGATGCTCGAAGCCATTGCGCGCGATGGCGGGCGGGCGTTCTACGAGGGAGAGAACCCTCGCCTGATCGCCGCGAAAGTGACAGGCGCGGGCGGATGGCTAGAGTCCGCTGATTTCACACAGTATCGCGCCAACGTCGCCCGCCCTGTGTGCGGCGCGTTTGCGGGCCTCACGATCCTCGGCGTCGCCGCGCCGATGGCGGCGCAGACAGGAATCGAGTCGCTGCAGCTCGCCGAGCTGTCGGCAGTGCAGCGCCTCGGTGATCCCACCACCGACTCGGCGGCCGCGACGCGGCTCGCGGACGCCGTGCGGATCGGACTCGCCGATCGACGCGCTGCACGAGCCGGGCGTGATGGGTTACCCGCTTCCGTGCGGGGCGTGGCGAGCCGCGAGTTTGCCGAGTCACGCGTGCCTCATGTCGGGCGCACCGTAAGTGACACGCTTGTTCCCGCGAGCGCGCGGGAGTTCGAGGGTGCCGCGCTGACACCATCGTGCGCACGACACGACCCCTACCCCGCAGTCGCGGTCGGCTCGTCACCGCGTGACGGTGCGCGCGATGCTACGGATGAGGCTTCCTTCACTTCGCACCTCTCGGTCATTGATCGCGACCGCAATGCAGTCACGATGACGTCGAGCATCGGTGTGCTCTGGGGCTCCGGCGTATACGCGAATGGGATGTGGCTCAACTCGAGCGCTAATCTGTTCGTGTCCGACGAGCGCGGTCCGCGCCGCCGACCAACCTCCCTCACGATGCCGCTGCTCGCGCTCGACGGAGATGACGTGCGCCTCGCGATCGGTGCGGCTGGCGGAGGCTACATTGCGGCGGCCGTGGTCCAGACGACCTTCCGCATACTGGCGCTGCAGCAGGACCCCTACCTTGCATTGGCTGCACCGCGCTTTCAGGTGAACCCCACCTCACCCCGGCTGGAGGCGGAGCCCGGGTTTGCGATTCCTGTTTATGCCGGCTGGCGCGCACACGGATATGTGCCGTCGAGCCGTGTCGCCGATCTCACCTTTGGCGCCGTGCACACGGTCATGCAGTACCGCGATGGACGGCTTGTCGGCGCCGCGGACCCGCGACGGGACGGCGCAGCGTTAGGGTACTGAGGCGGCCAGCGAGGCTGGAACGCGAGCCTCACCCAGAGAGAACATGCTGGTGCGATAGGCGGACGAGCGCGACATTTGCGCGGTGACGGAACCACTTTCACGCCTCACCGCGGCTCTTGACGACCGGTACGCGATCGAGCGCGAGCTTGGCGCTGGCGGTATGGCGACGGTGTATCTCGCCGAGGACGTGCGGCACCACCGGAAGGTCGCGATCAAGGTGCTGCACCCGGAGCTCTCCGCGGTGCTCGGCCCCGAGCGCTTCTTAAAGGAGATAGAGCTCACCGCCAATCTCCAGCACCCGCACATCCTCCCCCTGTTCGACTCGGGGAACGCCGACGGGCTGCTCTTCTACGTGATGCCCTATGTGGAAGGCGAGACCCTCCGCGGCCGGCTCGAGCGTGAGCAGCAGCTGCCCATCGCAGACGCCCTTCGCATCGCCACCGAAGTCGCAGATGCTCTGGAGTACGCCCACAAGCGTGGCGTGGTGCACCGCGACGTGAAGCCGGAGAACATCCTGCTGCACGACGGCCGCCCTCTCGTAGCCGACTTCGGGATCGCGCTGGCGGTGCAGCAGGCGGGCGGGTCTCGGATGACGCAGACCGGGATGTCACTCGGCACTCCGCAGTACATGGCACCCGAGCAGGCGATGGGCGACAAGGGTGTGGACCACCGGGCGGACATCTATGCATTAGGTGCGATCGCCTACGAGATGCTCACCGGGGAGCCGCCTTTTACCGGCCCGAACTCGCAGGCGATCGTGGCCAAGGTGCTCACGACCGATCCGACGTCGCTCACGGTCAAGCGCCGCTCGATCCCACCGCACGTGGAAGAGGCAGTCCTCACCGCGCTCGAGAAGATGCCGGCGGACAGGTTCACGAGTGCGGCTGATTTCGCCCAGGCGCTGCGCACGAGTGAGACCACGTCAACTTCGCGGACCGTGCGGCCGCGTGCCGCTGTCACCGGAGTCCCTCCGCTGGGCGACTGGCGCGCGCGCGCTCGCGACCCCGTGTTCATCGGGCTCGCCGTGATCGCGCTCGCCGGCGCCATGTTCGGCGTGATGGGCCGGCGTGCTCCGGAGGACAACCAGTCAGCGCCTGTCGTCCGGTTTCCGCTGACTCTGCCCGAAGGGATGGCAACGACGACCAGCACGCAGACCGTTTTTGCGGTCTCGCCTGACGGCAGGGTCCTCGCTTTTGCCGCGCGAGAGCCGAACGGCACGCAGCGGATCTTCACACGATCGATCGACGACCCAACGGTCCGCGCCATTCCGGGGACGGAAGACGCCTTCATGGTTTTCTTCTCGCCCGACGGCCAGTGGATCGGCTTCCTGGCAAATGCGCGACTGAGAAAAGTCAGAACCGTGGGCGGCCCGGTGATGGCTGTTGCCGACGCGCCGGGAATCATCGGGGGCGCCAGCTGGAGCTCGCGCGGAGAGATAATCTTTTCGATAGGCAACGGTTTCCTCCACGCGGTACCGGAGAACGGCGGGGCGACACGACGGCTGTGCACGAGTGGAACCGGGACACAAAGTGTGTTCGAGGGCAGTCCGCACATCCTCTCCGACGGCGAGACGGTGATCTACACAAGCTTCAGTTCGCAAAGCTCGGGCACCGGACGTCTCGCCATAGGATCCCTCGAAAGTGGCGAATGCACCGTCCTGGACACCCCTGGCCTTCAGGCGCTCGGCGTCATTGACGGATCAGTGATATACGTCACCGATGCAGGCGCGATCATGGCGATCCAGGTCGATATCCGTGGCAGGCAGGTGGTCGGGGCACCGCAGCCGTTGCTCGGCGACGTGGAAGTCAACCAGACGAGCGGAACCGCGCAGGCCGCCATGTCGGCGAGCGGGTCGCTGATCTATCAGAGTGGATCACCGGCGAATCAGGCGGTCATCGTCGATATGCGCGGCAACCTGCGCCCACTCACCGACCAGACGCGCCGACACGTGTACCCCCGCTACTCGCCTGATGGAAGCAAAGTCGCCATCACCGTGACGGCCGGGGCGCAACGCGACATCTGGATCATGGATATCACGAGCGGCACGCTCACGAGGCTCACGACCGACGGCGCGCTCAACGAGCGCCCCGAGTGGACGCCCGATGGCAGGAGCGTGCTGTACCGCACTGCACGGGAACGGCGCTCCGCCCTCTGGTGGAGGCCGGCCGACCTCAGCGGACCCGAGGCGCCCCTGCTCTCGAGCCCCACTGAGGACTATTACGAAGGAATGATCACTCCTGACGGCAGAGGGATCGTCTATCAGCTCGATACAGCCGGCGCCGTCGTCATGTATCGATCGCTCTCCGGGGATCCCGCGCAAAGGCAGCTGTCGAGTCCTGCCTTCGCTGCCTTCATGCCTCGCATCTCACCGGATGGACGGTGGCTCGCGTACGTGACCACTGAGTCAGGTGGTGATCAGGTCGTGGTGCAGCCGTTCCCCGGGCCCGGTGCGCGAGTCCAGGTTTCCGTCGCAGGCGGATCCGAGCCCGTGTGGTCCCGTGACGGACGCAGGTTGTTCTACCGCGACAATCAGAGCTTTCACGCCGCAACAGTCAGCTTGACGCCGACCTTCTCCGTGCTTTCGCGCGAGGTTCTCTTCCGCGACGATTTCGTGAAGGCCCCGCTACCGCACGCCAACTACGATGTCACCCCCGACGGCTCTCACCTGCTGTTGCTCAAGGCGACGGAGCAGGCTCAAGTGGTGGTCGCGCACAACTGGCGCGAGGAAGTGCGCACGCAGCTGCGTGGCGCGGCCGCACGGTGAGAGAGCGTGACTGACCCGGCCGGCCGTCTGGCCCCTGCACTCGCTGACCGGTACCGGATCGAGCGGGAGCTTGGCGCGGGCGGGATGGCGACGGTGTATCTCGCCGAGGACGTGCGGCATCACCGGAAGGTGGCGATCAAGGTGCTGCACCCCGAGCTCTCCGCGGTGCTCGGGCCTGAGCGGTTCCTCAAGGAGATA
>DASUUI010000092.1:0-159810 GCA_036374155.1 Gemmatimonadaceae bacterium
CACCAAATGCACGCTCGCTCCGCCGCGACCGGCGCGTGCCTCCGTGGCGCGACGCGATGATGGGGTTGTTCATCGCGGAGCGACACGGGGGCACCGCCGAGGCAGGCGGAGCGACGCGGGCACAAACAACCCACGCGGGCAAACGGCCCCCGCGGGCAGGCCGAGCGACGGGCTAAGGCCTACGCGAGCAGGTCCTCGGCGGCGACGACGGGGAGGCCGAATGCGTCCGCGACCCCGGGGTACGTGACCTTGCCGGACGCGATGTTCAGGCCCTTGAGCAGCGGCTCGCTGTCGCGCAGGGCCTGCTTCCAACCCTTCTTCGCCAGCTGCAGCGCGTAGGGGAAGGTGGCGTTGGTCAGGGCCAGCGTGGAGGTGCGCGGCACGCCGCCGGGCATGTTCGCCACGGCGTAATGGATCACCCCGTCCACCACGAAGGTGGGGTCCTCGTGCGTCGTCGGCTTCATCGTCTCCACGCACCCGCCCTGGTCGATCGCCACGTCCACGATCACGGATCCGGGCTGCATCAGCGACAGGTCCTCCCGGCGAATCAGCTTGGGGGCCTTTGCGCCGGGAATCAGAACGGCTCCCACCACTAGATCGGCCGTGCTGATCTGTTCGAGGATGTTGTGCCTGTTCGAGTAGATGAGGTTCACGTTCGCCGGCATCACGTCGGACAGGTATCGCAGGCGCTCGAGCGACAGGTCGAGGACGGTGACCTTCGCGCCCATCCCGGCAGCCATCTTGGCCGCGTTGATGCCCACGATCCCGCCGCCGAGTATGACGACCTTGGCCGGCGGCACGCCGGGCACGCCGCCGAGCAGCACGCCGCGGCCGCCGTACAGCTTCTCCAGGTACTTCGCGCCCTCCTGCACCGACATGCGCCCCGCGACCTCCGACATCGGCGTGAGCAGCGGCAGCTCGCGGTTGGCCAGCTCCACGGTCTCGTACGCGATGCAGATCGCGCCGCTGTCGATGTGAGCGCGGGTGAGCGCCTCGTCGGCGGCGAAGTGGAAGTAGGTGAAGATGACCTGGCCGCTGCGCATGTGCTTCCACTCGCGCTCGATCGGCTCCTTCACCTTCATGATCATCTCCGCCTCGCGCCAGACCGCGGCCGCATTCGGCGCTATCCTCGCCCCGACCTTCTCGTACATCTCGTCGGTAAAGCCGCTCCCTTCCCCGGCGCCGGTCTCGACCAGCACGGTATGGCCGGAATTCACGAACGTCTCGGCGCCGGCCGGCACGAGCGCAACGCGGTTCTCGTTGGTCTTTATCTCTCTGGGGATGCCGATAAGCATGACTTGGCGGGATGGATTGTCTAAGGTCCTGCGAGCGATTAGCGGTTAGCGATTAGCGGAAAGCTACGGCGGCTGCAGGGCCTGCGTAACGCAGTTGCTTTCCGCTAACCGCTAACCGCTAATCGCAATCTCTTTTCGACCCAGACTCAAAACCGTCTGCTTCGCCGGATCAAAGAACTCGCGGCACACCCTCGCCACTTCGTCCGCCTCGATGGCGTCGATCCGGCTCAACACTTCATCGATCGTCTGGTAGGGCTCGCCGTACAGCTCGGCGCCGGCTGCGCGGTACATACGCGAGTTGACGCTCTCCATGGCGATCGTGACCTGCCCCTTCAGCTGGCTCTTGCCGCTGGCGATCTCCTCATCGGTGAGCCCGTCGGCGGTCACTTTGCTGAGCTCGTCCACGATGGCCGCGACCGACTCGGATGCCACCTCGGGGGCCGACGCGACATACACGCCGTGCATGCCGGTGTCCGCGTGGAAGGCGTGGAACGTCTGCACCGTGTAGGCGAGACCGAGCTCCTCGCGGACCCGCTGGAACAGGCGCGAGCTCATTCCCCCGCCGACCAGCGAGCTGGCCAGCAGCAGCGTGTAGCGGCGCGGGTCGCCGTGCGGGAACGTGGGGGTGCCGAACACGACGTGCGTCTGACCGACCTCGCGCGGCACGTGTACGTAGCGCGCCCCTTCGGTCACGGGGTGCGGGACGGTCGGGGCCTGCGGCCGCTCACCGCCGTTGCGCAGCCAGCCGGTGCTCTCCAGCACTTCCAGAAGCTGCTCGTGCTCGATGTTCCCGGACGCCGCGATCACGATCTGGGAAGGCCGGTAGGCCAGCGCATGCAGCACGCGGAGATCGTCGGTGTCGAGGGCGACGACGCTCTCCCGCGTGCCGAGTATGGAGTAGCCGTACGGATGCGTGCCCCACAGTGCCGCGTTGTGCAGCTCGAACACCTGGTCGTCCGGGGTGTCCTCGACCATGCTGATCTCCTCGAGCACGACCTTCCGCTCGAGCTCGAGATCGCGCGTTCGCAGCACGGGGTTGAACACGATGTCCGCCAGCACGTCCGCGGCCTCGGTCACGTGCTCGTCCAGCACCCGGGCCTGGAACGACGTGTGCTCGCGCGACGTGTAGGCGTCGAGCGATCCGCCGAGCACCTCGAGGGCGAGCGCGATCTCCTTCGCCGACCTCGTGGTGGTGCCCTTGAACACCATGTGCTCGAGCAGGTGCGAGATCCCCATCTTCTCGCGTGGCTCGTGCACCGACGCGGCGCGCACCCACGCCCCCAATGCAACTGACCGCACCCACGGCATCGTGTCCGTGAGTACGGTCAGTCCATTCGGAAGTACGGTGCGGCGCAGCCCTGTATCGGGCCGTGCAGCTGCTGCGGTCACGTCAACGGCCGCCGTTTCCGCCGCGTCCGCGGCCGCGTGGACGACGCGGGCGCTCGCGCCCGGCATCGCCTTCACCGGCACCAGCTCCGACGCGCTCACGCTCACGCGGGCCTTCACTGCCATCGGCCTGGGGAGCGCTCTCCGCGCCCTCCGGCTTCGGCAGCAGCGCCTTCATGGACAGGCGCATCTTCCCGCGCTCGTCCCGCTCGATGAGCTTGACCTTCACGTGGTCGCCCTTCTTCACCACGTCCTCGGTCCGCTCGACGCGCGCGTGGCGCATCTCCGAGATGTGCAGCAGACCCTCGGTGCCGGGCATGATCTCGATGAACGCGCCGAACGCGGTGGTGCTCTTCACCACGCCCTCGTACGTCTCACCCACGATCGGCTCGGCGGTGATCTGCTCGACCATCTCCCGCGCCTTCTGCATGGCCTCGCGACCGACGGCGGCGATGGTGACGACGCCGTTGTCGTCCACGTTGATCTCGGCCCCGGTCTCCTCCTGGATCCCACGGATCGTCTTGCCCTTGGGTCCGATGAGGTCGCCGATCTTCTCCGGGCTGATCTGCACGGTGACGATGCGCGGTGCGTACGCGGACAGGTCGGCGCGCGGTGCAGCAAGCGCCTCGGTCATCTTCCCGAGGATGTGCAGCCGTGCCGTGCGCGCCTTGCCCAGCGCCTCACGCATGATGTCCAGGTCGAGCCCCTCGATCTTGATGTCCATCTGAATGGACGTGATCCCCTGCTCGGTGCCCGCGACCTTGAAGTCCATGTCGCCGAGGTGGTCCTCGGTGCCGAGGATGTCCGTCAGGACCGCATACTTGCCGCCTTCCTTGATGAGGCCCATCGCCACGCCTGCAACCGCTGCGCGGATCGGGACGCCGGCGTCGTACAGCGCGAGCGAGCCGCCGCATACCGAGGCCATCGAGGAGGAGCCATTTGACTCGAGCACGTCCGACACGATCCTGATCGTGTAGGGGAACTCGTCGTACGGCGGCAGCACCGGCTGGATGGCGCGCTCGGCCAGGTTCCCGTGGCCGATCTCGCGGCGGCTGGTGCCGCGCATCGGGCGAACCTCGCCCGTGGAGAACGGCGGGAAGTTGTAGTGCAGCATGAACGTCTTGGTGACTTCGCCGACGTCGTCGATGGAGTCGAGACGCTGCACGTCCGAGGCGGTGCCGAGCGTGACGGAGGCGAGCGCCTGCGTCTGGCCGCGGGTGAACAGGGCGGAGCCGTGGGCGCGCGGCAGCACGGTCGTGTCGATGCTGATGTCGCGGACCTCGTCCGGACCGCGTCCATCCACGCGATGTCCGCTGTCCAGCACCTGAGCGCGCAGCTCGTTGTACTCGACGTCACCGACCAGCGCGGAGATGTCCTTCGCGTTGTCCGGAAAATCCGCGAGCAGCTCGTCGAGCACCGTGCGCTTGACGGCCGATACGGCGTCGATGCGCGTGTGCTTCTCCGGCTGGTTGATCGCCTCGCGGATCCTGCCGGAAGCGAGATCGTTCACCTTCAGCTCCAGACCTTCGGGCCGCTGGGGCGCGGTCCACTTCATCTTCTCGGCGCGACCGGCCTTGTCGAACAGCTCTTCCTGGAGCGTGATCAGCTCCTTGATGCCGCGATGGCTGACGGTCAGCGCCTCGATCATGTGCTCTTCCGAGATCTCGAGGGCGCCGCCCTCGACCATCACGATCGAGTCAGCCGAGCCGGTGACTACGACGTCGAGGTCGCTGTACTCCAGCTGCTGGAAGGTGGGGTTGAGCACCCACTTGTCCTGCACTCGACCGACGCGCACACCGGCGATGGGGCCGCTGAAGGGGATCTTCGAGATGTTCAGCGCGACGGACGTGGCGAGCAGCGCGAGCACGTCGGCGTCGTTCTCCTGGTCGGCAGAGATCACGTAGATGTAGACCTGGATCTCGTTCTTGAACCCCTCCGGGAAGAGCGGGCGGATCGAGCGGTCTATTACGCGGGCCTTGAGGATCTCGTGATCGTGCGGGCGGCCTTCCCGCTTGATGAAGCCGCCGGGAATCTTGCCCGCGGCGTATGACTTGTCCTTGTATTCGACAAGGAGAGGAAAGAACGGAAGCGGGCTTACCGAGTCGCTTGCCGTGACGGCGGCGAGGACCATGGTGTCGCCGAACTGGACGACAGCTGATCCCGCAGCCTGCTTCGCCATGCGTCCGGTCTCAATCCTGAGCTGCCGGCCGGCGAAGGTGCGTTCAACGCGATGCATTTTTTTTGTCCCTTGCTGTCGGAGGATACACGACGCGCGGGACGCATAATTCAGTCCCGCGCACGTGACCTTTCGAGATCCGCCTAGGCGCGGATGCCCAGCTCTGCGGTGAGCTTCCGGTACGCTTCGACGTCGGTGCGGCGCAGGTAACTCAACAGCCGCTTGCGCCTGCCGACCATCATCAGCAGTCCGCGGCGGCCGTGATGATCCTTGGCGTGCGTGCGGAAGTGCTGAGTGAGATAGTTGATCCGCTCAGTGAGGAGCGCGATCTGTGTCTGCGCCGAGCCCGTATCGGTCTCGTGCGTCCGGTACTTCGCGATTGTGGGGGTCTTCTCGAAAGCCATCGAGCGTGTGCTCTCCGCGCGCGCACTGTGCGCGCTGGTTTCTTCGTGAATTGTTTCCAAGCCTTTAAGAATACACGACTTAGGACCCCATGTAAAGGCAGGGGGAGGCGGGCCGCGGGGCCCTCTACAGCCTCACTTTGGCGACGCTCAGCCGCTCCGCGACCTTCACTATGTCGGCCCTGCTCGACAGGTCGAGAACGGGGCGGCGGGAGAAGATCACCCGGAAACGCATGCCGAGGTGATCAATGCCGAGCTGCACCGCCCGGGTGAGCTCCAGCTCGCCCCGCGGCGACGGGGCGACCGCGCGGCACGCCCGGAAGATCTCGTGATCGAACAACCAGCAGTTCATGCTCGCGTAGATCTTCCCGCCGGTGCTCGCCCTGGCGCGCTCCGGGTCGCCTACAATGCGGATGAGGTATCCGTCCGCGCCCACCTCCAGCGCTCCGAAGCGGCTGACCCGCTCCCTGGGCGCGTTGCCCTCGCGCACGAGCGCCTCCTGCTCGAAGGCCACGATGGCCGGCTCCTCCAGGCCGTGCAGCTCGCGCAGCGCCGTCGGCGGATAGTAGTTGTCGGAGTTGATCACGACGAACGTCTGGCCGGCGGCGAACTCCTCTGCCGCAAGGACGGCGTCGGCCGTCCCGAGCGGGAGCGGCTGCTCAGCGTACACGATCCGTATGCGGGTCGGCGCCAGCTGCTCGTAATGCTCGCGCACCTGCTGGTGCTCCGGGCCGATCACGAGACAGGCTTCTGAGAACCCAGCGTCGGCCAGCGCGCTCAGGACGTAGTCGAGAAACGGCCGTCCGATGGGAATCATCCCCTTGAGCCCAGTGTCGGCCGCTGCGGCCTGCTCCTGGGCGAGCGGCGCGGTCGAGTCTTCCTCCCGCATGCGCCGGCCGAGCCCACGCGCGAGGATCACCGCTCGAGTCGTCATGCCGAGTCTCCGCTCACGACGGCGGTAACGGATTGCGGAAGCAGTTACCCGAGCGGAAGACCTCCAGGAACACCGGCACGCCGGGCGATAGCGCAGGAGTCAGAAACACCGTCCGCGGATACGGCGGTGGCAGCGGCTGGTCTGAGGCGACAGGTCCGCGGACCCGGTAGCTCAGCATGTGCCAGCAGTCATCGTTGAGCTCGATGCGCTCGGTGTCCGGAAAGAACGAACGACCGGCGGCACGCAGGTGCAGCGTAACGAAGAGGACTCCCGACGTCGGCGTGTACAGGTAGCGCGTCTGGTGGCTGTCCCCTGCACCGACCATCGGCGAGAAGGCAGCGCCCGTCACGACCTGGCTGCGCGATCCGTGCTCGACGGTGATGCGGAGGCTGTCGATCAGCTCACGCGTCGGCAGCTGCACGTTGGACGGCTCGATCCTGATCCACAGTCCGGGACGCGTCTCGCCTTCCACCGGCCAGTCGGAGGTACGGTTGCTCTGCGTCAGGATGTGCCCACCCTGCGGTGCAGGAGCTGCCTGCTGCGCTGCGGCACAGCCCAGGCACAGAAACCCCGCCAGTGCCGGTGCAACTACCGGATGCAGCCTCAGAGTCTGCCCAGGAAGGAGCCGAGCAGGGCGCGGATGTCGTTGTACATGACGGTGATGATCAACAGCGCGATCAGTGCCAGGCCGAAGCGGAGGATCCATTCCCTCGTTCGGACACCGAACGGCCGGCCTCGCACAGCCTCGGCTATCTGCATCACGATGTGGCCGCCGTCGAGAATGGGAATCGGAAGCAGGTTGAGCACGGCGAGATTGACGCTGATGAACGCGATCAGCCGGAGCAGCGGCTCCAGCCCCTCGCGTCCCGCCTCGACCGACGTCTGCGCGATCCGGATGGGGCCGCCCAGGTTCTCCATGCCGACGTGCCCCGTGAACAGCCCTTTGACGACCTGAAGGATCACCCCGGCCATCGCGAAGGTGGCGCGCGTGCCCTCGGTCACCGCCTCAACCGGGCCGACGGGGATCGTCTCGATCGTGAGACGCGGGATGAGCCCGACTCTGCCGACCTGCTCGGTGCGGCCCGTGATCAGGTTGGTGGCGGTGTCGGCCGCGGGGGTGACGGTCAGAACCGTGCGACCGCCACGCGCCACCTCCACGGTGATCGACTCACCGGGGCGCGCGCTGATCCGCTGTACCGCCTCGGGCCAGCTGCCAACGGGCTCGCCGGCCACCGAAACGAGTGTGTCACCGGGCTGGAAACCGGCTGCGGCCGCGGGACGTCCGGCGACGACCGAGTCCACCACGGCCTCCATGTGCGCGCGGCCGTACGCGGCGTAGCTCCCGACCGTCACCACCCAGGCGAGCAGCACGTTCATCGTCACGCCCGCGAGCATGATGATGATCCGCTTCCACAGCGGCTTCGACTCGAACCACCTGTCCGGCGGAATGGGCTTCGGGCCATGGGGGATCATCGCATTCGGATCCCAGTCGGCCGGACGTTTCACGGCCGAACCCTGGCGCGCCGGCGGCGCGGTCGCGACCGCTCCCTCCGCCTCAGCCGCTGCTGCCGGCGAGCCCGCTGCCGCCGTCGCGGCCTCGGCCGCGACCTCGCTGCCTCCCTCGAGGAACGCGGTCGCCTCGTCTTCCTTCGAGGCCATGCGCACGTAGCCGCCGAGCGGGATCGCTGCGACGATGTACTCGGTCTCGCCACGCCGCCTGCGCCATAAGGCAGGCCCGAATCCCACGGAAAAACGGGGCGCGTACACGCCAGCCCATTTCGCGGCAAGGAAATGCCCGAGCTCGTGCACGAAGATCACGAGACCGAATACGATGAGAGGGGCGAGCCAGGCTAGCACGGCAGCGATCAGCGGTTAGCGATTAGCGGAAAGCAGCGGCGACCAGAAGGAAGCGAAGGAATAACGGAGTGCACAGCGTTTGTCCGCAGTGGCTTTCCGCTAACCGCTAACCGCTAATCGCTCGACGTGGTCTCGCGCGGCGCGATCGGCGGCAAGCAGCTCTTCCCTCGTGCCACCCGGGAGCGCGGCGAGCGATTCCAGCGCGGACGCTATGGCGTCCGCGATCTCGGTAAACCCGATCGTGCCCGCCAGGAACTGCGTGACTGCCTGCTCATTGGCCGCGTTGAACACCGCGGGGGCGGCGCCGCCGCAACGTCCGGCAGCATAGCCCAGCTCCAGCGCGGGAAACTCGTCGCGCGCGACGGGCTCGAAGGTGAACGGCGAGAGCGATACGGGATCGAACGCAGGCATCGCCATGTCCTCCAGCCGCTCCGGATACGTCAGCGAGTACAGCACCGGGAGCTCCATGCTGGGCACGCCGAGCTGCGCCAGCACGCTCCCATCCACGAACTCGACGAAGGAGTGCACCACGCTCTGCGGGTGCACCACAACCTCGATCCGGTCGTACGGAAGGTCGAACAGGAAATGCGCCTCGATCACCTCGAGCGCCTTGTTCGCCAGCGTCGCGCTGTCCACCGTGATCTTGCGCCCCATGCGCCACGTCGGGTGCCGCAGCGCGTCCTCCACCGTCACCGTCTCCAGCTCCGCGCGGGCGCGTCCGCGAAAGGGACCGCCCGATGCAGTCAGCACAACGCGCCGGACGTCGGCGCGGCCGCGGCCGGCGATGCACTGCAGTATGGCGCTGTGCTCGCTGTCTACCGGCACGAGCTCTCCCCCGCCGGAGCGACATGCCTGCATCACGAGCTCGCCGCCGAGCACGAGGGTCTCCTTGTTCGCCAGCGCGACGCGCTTGCCTGCACGCAGCGCGGCGAGAGTTGCGTCGAGGCCGACGGCGCCGACCACGGCATTGAGCACGATCGCCGCGTCCTCGCACTGCGCCGCCTCGACGAGGCACCCCTCGCCGGTTCGCCACCCGCGGTGCGCCTCGGCGCCGTTGCGAACGAGGCCGACGTAGGCCGGCTCCCAGTCGCTGGTCTGCTCCGCCAGCAGCGGCCCGTTGTCGAACGCGGTCAGCGCGACTACGTCGAAACGATCGCGATGCCGCGCAAGCACGCGGAGCGCCGTAGTGCCGATGGACCCGGTCGAGCCGAGCACCGCGACGCCCCGCTTCACGGAGCGGGGATCAGCCACCAGCCGAGCAGCAGGTAGGAAACGGGGAGAACGAAAAGCATGCTGTCGAACCGGTCCAGCACGCCGCCATGGCCGGGGATGATGCTCGAGCTGTCTTTCACCCCTGCTTCTCGCTTGAGCAGCGACTCGGCGATGTCGCCGACCTGGGCCGCGATGCTCGCGATGGCTCCGAAGGCAACGGTCGCCGAGAGCGTCATCGACAGGCTCGCAACCGGCCTGAGCACGTAACTCACGTAAAGCACGGCAACGAGCACGGCGAGGATCAGGCCGCCGACGGCGCCGGCCCACGTCTTCTTCGGCGAGATCGAGGGCGCCAGCAGGCTCTTGCCCATCGCGCGGCCGACGAAATAGGCACCGACGTCGGTCGCCCAGGTGATGAGCAGCGGCAGCGTCACCAGCGCGGCGCCGGCGCCGGCGCTGATCACGTACGGGTGATACCGGATACCGTACAGGTAGGAGAGCTGCCCCGCGTAGATAACGCCGAGAATCGTGATGGCGACGGCTATCGTCGGCTTCCTGCCGGGCGGACGCAGCCAGATCGCCGCGGCCAGCGTCGAGATCGCGATCACCGCCGCGGCGGTCACCGGCAGCCGGGTGACACCGAGTTCCCTGGCGTACAGCGCTATCGGCAGCAGCGCCGTGAGCGTGATCCCCAGCCCCTCGAACGGCTCGGCGCCGGTCGCGCGCGACAGCCGGTAGAACTCCCAGGTCGCTATCCCGGAGATGACTCCAATCAGCGCGACCAGGGCGGGACCGCCGAGGTACACGATGAGGATCGCGGTGGGGGCCGCGATTACCGAGAACAGAACCCGCTTGGAGAACTCAGACACGGTGGGAGTCGAAGCGTGCGGCGGGCGCCGTCACACTTCCATGATCTCCGCTTCCTTCCCCTTCAAAAGGTCCTCGATTCGCTTCATTGCCTCGTCGTGCGCCTTCTGCAGGTCCTTCTCCGCGTGCTTGATGTCGTCCTCGGAGATGTGCTCAAGGTGCTTGAGGCGGTCACGCGCCTCGGTGCGCGCGTGGCGCACGGCGATGCGCCCCTCCTCGGCAAGCTTGTGCACGACTTTCACCAGGTCCCTGCGCCGCTCTTCGTTGAGCGCCGGGAGGGGTACCCTGATCGTGGTGCCGGCCGACTGCGGATTGAGGCCGAGGTCCGAATCGCGAATCGCTTTCTCGACCGCGTTCACCATGCCCTTGTCCCACACGGTGACTGTGAGCATGCGCGGCTCGGGAACGGATACCGTGCCGAGCTGGTTGAGCGGCATGTGCTGGCCGTACGCGTCCACGCGGACTGTGTCCAGCAGGCTGGTGGTGGCCTTGCCGGTGCGGATGGAGGAGAGCTCGCGCTTGCTGCTGTCGATTGCCTTGTCCATGCCCGCGCGGGCGTCTTTCAGGATTTGCGGGATAGTGCTCATGAGACGAGGGTGCCCACGCGTTCGCCGCGGATCGCGCGCGCGACGTCGCCGTGGCGGTGAATGTTGAGAACGATGATCGGCAGGTTGTTTTCCTTGCACAGGGTGATCGCGGTCTGATCCATCACCCCGAGCTCCTCCAGCATCACGTCACGATAGCTGATGGTATCGTGCATCGTCGCGTCCGGGTCCTTGCGGGGATCGGCGCTGTAAACACCGTCCACGTTGGTGGCCTTGATGATGACGTTGGCCTTCATCTGGATCCCGCGCAGCACCGCAGCGGTGTCGGTCGAGAAGTAGGGATTGCCCGTGCCGCCCGCGAAGATCACGGTGCGGCCCTTCTCGAAGTGGCGCATGGCGCGGCGGCGGATGTACGGCTCGGCCACCTCTTCCATGCGGATCGCGGTCATCACCCGCGTCTCGACGCCGCGCCGCTCGAGGACGTCCTGCAGCGCGAGGGCGTTGATGATCGTCCCGAGCATCCCCATGTAGTCCGCGCCGACGCGGTCCATTCCCATCTTCGCGAGCTGCGTGCCGCGGACGATGTTGCCGCCGCCGATCACCAGGCCGACGCCCGCGCCGAGCTCGACGATCTCGGCGATCTCGTCGGCCAGTCGCGTCAGTACGTCCACGTCGAAGCCAAACCCCTTCTCACCGGCAAGCGCTTCGCCGGAGAGCTTGAGCAGGACGCGCGGGTAGGCGAGTGATGTGGTAGCCAATGGACCCCTGTCGTTGACGCTAGTCGCTCAGTCTTCTCCCATCTGAAATCGTACGAAACGCCGCACCTGAATGTGCTCTCCGAGCCGCGCGGACGCCTCCTTCACCAGATCGCCGACGCTCTTCTTCGGCTCGCGCACCCACGGCTGGTGGAGCAGCGCGGCCTCCTTATAGTAGGACTCGAGCTTCCCTTCGACCATCTTCGCGACGATCGCGTCCGGCTTGCCGGACGCGCGGGCCTGCTCCTCGAAGATGGCGCGCTCCCGCTCGATGCGCTCGGCGGGCACGCCGTCCTTGTCCACCGACACCGGGGCAGCGCTGGCAATGTGCAGCGCGAGCTCGCGCGCCAGCGTCTTGAAGTCGTCGGTCCGCGCAACGAAGTCGGTCTCGCAGTTCACCTCCACCAGAACGCCGATCCTGCCGTTGTGGTGGATGTAGCTGGCGATCATCCCTTCGCTGGTCTGCTTGCCGACCCGCTTCTCGGCCTTGGCGATCCCCTTGGTGCGGAGGAAATCCACCGCCTTCTCCAGGTCGCCGCCGGTCTCCTCCAGCGCGCGCTTGCACTCCATCATGCCGGCGCCGGTGCGTTGTCTCAGTTCCTGTACGTCCTTCGCGGTAAAAGCCATTGTCTCTATCCATGCTGTGTCAGAGGCGACGCCTCTGAACCGATTTACTTGCTGCGGTTAGCGATTAGCGATTAGCGGAAAGCAACAGCGGTGACTGCAGTCAACGCGGTGGCTTTCCGCTAATTCGCTAACCGCTAACCGCTGTCGTTCAAACGCCGCCGGAGGTTCCGGCGGCGTCGAAAGGTACATCGCGCTCCGGAGCGATTGCATCCGGAACGTCCCGCTTACTCCGCGGCCGGCTCTCCGCCCACTGCCGCGGCTTCACCCTCGGGTTCGCCCTCACCGCCCTCGTTCGGCGACTTGAGGCGCGCTGCAACCGCTTCCGGCTTGGCCCGGCGACGGCGCGGGCGGCGCTTGCGGCGACGCTCGCTCTCCGGCTCCGGCTCGGCACCGCGGTCCGAGCTGTAGGTGTACGACTCCTGCTCCTCGACTTCCTCGCGGACCGGCGCCTCGCGACGCGCCTCGCTGATCGCATCGGCGATGGCGCGCGTCATCAGCTCCACGGAGCGGATGGCGTCGTCGTTTGCCGCGATTGGAACCGTGATCACGTCGGGATCGGCGTTGGTATCGACCAGCGCGACGAGCGGGATGCCAAGCTTGTTGGCCTCACGCACTGCGATCCGCTCCTTCTTCGCGTCCACCACGTACATCAGCCCCGGCAGGCGGGTCATGGACTTGATGCCGGAGAGGTACTTGGAAAGCTTGTCGCGCTGACGGGACATCATCAGCTGCTCTTTCTTGGTGTAGTTCTCCCACTCGCCGCCGGCTTCGCTGCCCGCTTCCAGCTCCCTGAGACGGCGCATCTGCTTCTTGACCGTCGAGAAGTTGGTCATCAGGCCGCCGAGCCAGCGCTCGGTGATGAACATCGCGCCGCACCGCTCGGCTTCGGCGCGCACGATCGGCGCGAGCTGGCGCTTGGTGCAGACAAAGAGAACGTTGTCGCCGCGGAGGATCGTCTCCCGCGCGAGCTTCTGCGCGAGCTCGAGCTGCCGGAGCGTCTTCTGCAGGTCGATGATGTGAATGCCGTTGCGCTCGGCGAAGATGAACGGACGCATCTTCGGGTTCCACCGGCGCGTCTGGTGCCCGAAGTGGACACCCGCTTCCAGGAGCTGCTCGAGATTGGGCTGAGACATATTCGATTATCGCTTGCTGAACTGGAAGCGCTTGCGGGCCTTGGGGCGTCCCGGCTTCTTCCGCTCGACAGCCCGCGCATCGCGGGTGAGCAGGCCGAGGTCGCGCAGCTTGCGGCGGTGCGCTTCGTCCACCTCGACGAGCGCGCGGGCAACGGCGAGACGCAGCGCACCGGCCTGTCCGGTGAGACCGCCGCCTTCGACGATGGCGCGCACGTCAAAGCGGCCGAGCGTGTCGGTCGCGGTGAAGGGCTGCTGGATCGCGCTCACCAGTGTGGGGCGCGGGAAATAGTCGCCGAGCGTGCGGCCGTTGACGTCCCACTTGCCGGAGCCCGGCTTGAGGTACGCCCTGCAGACCGCTTCCTTGCGGCGACCGACGGTGTGAACGGTGTCGGCCATTACTTCTCTATGGTTGTCTTGAGATCGAGCACCTTCGGCTGCTGCGCGACGTGCGGGTGCTCGGTACCGCGGTAAACGCGGAGCTTGCGGCGGAGAACGGTGCGGGCCAGCGTCGTCTTGGGAAGCATTCCGTGCACGGCCTTCTCGATCACCCGCTCCGGATGCTTCTCCAGCATGGTGCCGTAAGGCGTGAACCGCTCGTGTCCCATGTAGCCCGTGTGACGGAAGTACTGCTTCTGCTCGGCCTTGCGACCGGTGAGGCGGACCTTCTCGGCGTTGATGACGATGACGTTGTCGCCGGTGTCCATGTGCGGCGTGAACATCGGCTTGTGCTTGCCGCGGATGATCTTCGCGATCTCTGACGCGAGACGGCCGAGGACGACGCCATCGGCGTCAACCACGTACCAGCGGTGCTCGATGTCCCGCGGAGTCGCGGAGTACGTTTTCATGTATTGAAGCGGGTGGACTGGAATCGGCCTGACCGGATACAAATACGAAACACCGGCCTGTGATCGTCACGCGAGTGCAACCAGGTAAACGCGCGACCGGCCCGGGCTAAAGCCCGATTTGATACAGACTTGCAAAATACCCGCGCTCCGGCGGCAAGTCAACGCGGCCACCCCGGGGCGCTGGCTCGCGATGGGGTACCCGGATACCTTCACGCGTCCCGCACAACCTTCACGGAGCTGAGAGCAGATGATGCACACCCGCGCCCTGGTGGTAGCCGCCGTCGTCGCCGTCACGTCCACGGGGTGCGGCAGAGACGCCGAACAGCCCCGTCCGGACCGGGCCCGGGGCCCCCGGCCCAACGTCGTCACCGTCACGGTGAGCGACTACTCGTTCCAGGCACCGGACTCCGTCCCTGCCGGGCTGACCATGATCCAGGCGCTCATGCGCGGCGAGGTCCCCCACCACGTGAACATCGTGAAGCTGGACAGCGGCATGACCGCGGCCGACTACGTCAAGGCGCTCACCCCGGGAGCTCCGCCGCCGGCCTGGGCGACCGCGGTCGGTGGCCCGAACCCGACGGAAAACGGCACGACGGCGAACGCCATGCTCGTGCTCGAGCCGGGGAACTACGCCCTGATCTGCTTCGTGGACATCCCCGAAGGGATGCCGCACTTCATGCGCGGAATGTTCAAGGACCTGAAAGTCTACGCGCGGCGCGATACGACCTCTGGCGATACCGCAACAGCAGTCGCGACCGCGGGCCCAGCCGAGCTGCCTCAAGCCGACGCAACGATGCGGCTGGTGGACTACGACTTCCCGATGGATAACGTGAGCGCTGGGCTGGTGACGTTCAGAGTGGAGAACACATCGCCTCAGGCTCACGAGGTGCTGATCGTTCAGCTCCACGGCGAAACGACGGTGGAGCAGGCGCTGCGCTGGGTGGACAATCCCCAGGGTGCACAGCCGTTCACGATGCTCGGCGGCATCGCGCCGCTCGCGCCCGGGCAGGTCAACAACTTTTCAGTGAACCTCAGACGTGGACGCTATGGGCTGATCTGCTTCCTTCCGGACAGGGGCGATGGGCGGCCGCACTTCCTCCACGGCATGATGAAAGAGTTCGAGGTCAGCTGAGCGATTAGCGACTAGCAACTAGCGGAAAGGAGAAGCGGACCTGCAGTTAACGCCGTCCCTTTCCGCTGGTCGCTAGTCGCTAGTCGCCTACGTTCCGAGTTGCCCGAGCACCCAGGCAGTACCAAAGCCCGCGTAGATCCCAAGTATGTAACCGGCGACCGCCATGAGCAGACCAACCGGCGCCATCGCGGGGTGATATACGCCGGCGACGATCGGCGCCGAGGCTGCCCCGCCGATGTTCGCCATGCTCCCTGTGGCGACGAAGAACAGCGGTGCGCGAACGAGCCGCGCAATGCCGAACAGTACCGCGATGTGTATGGCGATCCACACCGCGCCCGCTACGAGATACAGCGGCGTGTCCGCGATCGCGCGCAGGTCGGCCCGCGCGCCGATGGCCGCAAGGAGCAGGTACAGCGCGCCGTAGCCGATGCTCGACGCACCGACTTCCTCCAGCCGTCGCATCGGGGTGAAGGAGAGCAGCAGTCCACCGGTGACGACGATGAGCACCGCCCACGTGGTGCCGCTGATGATCGGCGGATCGCCGAGGTCGGGTAGGCCACCGCCGATCGTCACCGCCAGCACCGCGCCCGCGAGGCCCACCGCAACGAGGATCAGCACGTCACGCACGGCCGTCGGCCGCCGGGTGTCCGTGATCGCAGCGAGCCGCCGGTTGGTCTCCTCGATCGCGCTGGTGTCGGCGCCGATGGCCTTGTCGAACCGCTGCTGCCACGCGCTGAGCGCGAGGAGCACGCCCATCCAGCCGTAACCCACGACGGTGTCAACGACGATGAACGGCGCAAGCGTTCCAGGCGGCGTGCCAACGCTCTCCGCGATCGCGACAAAGTTGGCGGTTCCCCCGATCCAGCTGCCGGTGAGAGCTGCGAACCCCTTCCACGCATCCTCGGGAAGCATCCCCCCGAACAGCACGTACGAGCCGATGGCACCGAGCACGACGCCGAGCGTGCCCGCAACCATCATGATCAGCGCCATCCGGCCGAGCCGCGCGATCGCTTTCAGGTCCACGCTGATCATCAGGAGGAGCAGCGCGAACGGCAGCAGGTATCGCGTGATCCAGCCGTAGGCGGGCGATGCCGCCGGTGTTATCCCGACGAACGTGGAGAGCATCGGCAGGAAATACGCGTACAGTACGGGCGGCGTGACCTGGAACACCTTCTTCAACGGCCCGAGCCCGCTCAGCCAGAAGACGAACCCGACTACTGCGATGAGATATGCCGCAATCGTGGTCGGGTCGGTCAACAGTGCTTCAGGCATCGGAACGCTCCAGTTCGATGAGTAATGCGCCCTTCTCGACCGCGGCGCCGGCGCTGGCGTGGATGCGCTTCACCGTTGCAGGCGCAGACGCGCGCAGCTCGTTCTCCATCTTCATCGCTTCCATCACCACCAGCCCTTCGCCAGCCTGAACCACGGCTCCTTCCTCCACCAGCACTCGCACGACGAGTCCCGGCATCGGCGCCACGAGTGGCGCAGGCCCGGCGTTCACGTTGCGCTCGACGTCCAGGTCCCGGATGGCCCGCGTTCGCTCATCGACCGCCTCTGCGTCAAAGCGATAACCGCCGATCCAGAGCGTGTACCTTCCCCGCCCCTCGCCCCGCCGCACGCGCACCGAATGTACGGCATTGCCCACGGTCAGGACGGACAGAGGAGTGCGCGGCACTTCGGCGAGGTGCGCGGCCACCGGCTCGCCGTTCACGCTCACCCCGCCCGGATCGAGCGCGACCACGAGGCGCGTGCCGCCGACGTCAACGATGTACTTCATGCCGCGGGTACCAGCTCGCACACCGTCTCGACGTGCGCCGTCTGCGGGAACATGTCGAACGCGACCAGCGATTCGATCCGGTATCGCTGCATCCTGTGGAGATCTCTGGCGAGCGTCGCCGGATCGCAGCTCACGTAGATCACGGCGCGCGGCGGCGCTGAAGCGGCTTCGAGCGCCGCGGTCACGGCATCGGCCACTCCGGCGCGCGGAGGGTTGAGCAGGACGACGTCCGCCGGCATGGCCGCCGCGATGTGGTCTTCCACGCGTCCCGCAATCACAACCGAGGGCGGCGGGAGGCGCCGTGCCGACGCGGCCGCTGCGGCACGGTCGAGCTCTATCGCCGTTACTCTGACCCCATCGGCGGCGAGCGGAACAGCCGTTGCGCCAGTTCCGGAATACGCATCGATGACGTGGTCCGGCGAGTACGCCCGCGCGCGCTCGAGAACGTGGCGGTGCAGCTCGGCGGCGACTGAGGGGTTTACCTGAGCGAAGGCGGCCCCCGCGGCCGCGGCCGCGGAAGAATCGGCCGCGACGCGGCTGTGCATTGCGCGCGTCTCCTCCCCGTCCGGCTTCCACCACAACGCGCTGATGGACGGCGTGGCGTCGAAGAACTCCGAATGATTGTCCCAGCGCGTCCCGCCGAGCAGCGTGAAGCTGAAGCCGCCTCCGGTGTCGCGCACGCTGCCGCGCAGCTCACGCTCCTGCGGGAAATACAGGGCCGCCTCCAGCACGTCGCGCCAGACGCGCACGACTTCGCGGCGCGTGATCGGGCAGTCGGCGAGCGCGAAGATTCTGCCCGGTGCATCGTACTTGTGAAGCCCGCCGATCCAGCGCGAACCGCGCCGCCGCAGCGCCAGAGTCAGCTTGCTCCTGTACCGCCACTCGTGCTCGCTCGGCCGGATGAACGGGAGGGCGGCGTCGCGCCGCCCGATCCTCTGCAGCGCGTCGCGAACGATCCGCTGCTTGGCAGCCAGCTGCGCGGGATAGGACATGTGCTGCAGCTGGCAGCCGCCGCACGAATCGCGAGTGTAGTGCTGGCAGGGTGGGTCCACGCGGTCGGCGGACGGCGTGACGACCTCCATGTCGAGGGCACGGGCGTACCGCCCACGCGGCTGCAACACGGCAGCGACCAGGTCGCCCGGTGCCGTACGCGGCACGAAAACCGCCATTCCCTCGTGCCGGCCGATGCCATCGCCGCCGGCGGCGATGGCGTCAATGGTCAGTGTCGCTATCAACGAAGCCCGTCCAGGCGCGCTGCTCTCGCCCACGTCATTGCCGCGCCGTTTCGCCCGCTTACGGAATCAGACGCGGCGGCTGCGCCGCGGCCCGTTGCACCAGCCCCGACCGCGGGCTGCTGCGGCTGTCGTCCAGGAGCCCCCCGTCTGACCTGCCGGTCACGCTCCGCCAGGAGCGCGGCCGCAATCGCAGCCGCGCGAGCGACGTCTTCGGGAGGCGAGCCGGTCGTCAGTGAATCGAGCCGGCGCTCGAGCCAGCCGATGTCGATTGCGCCGCTCCTGAACTCGCCGTCTTCCATCACGCGCAGATGGAAGTCGCGCGACGTCTCGACGCCGTCCACGACGAGCTCGAGCAGCGCCCGGTGCATGCGCGCGATGGCCTGCGCTCTGTCCTCGCCCCACACGATCAGCTTCGCGAGCATGGGATCGTAATGCAGTCCCACCGTGGTGCCCGTCTCGATCCCTCCGTCCCAGCGCACACCGGGCCCGCTGGGAACGTGGAGGTAATCAATGAGCCCGGTGGACGGGAAGAACCCGTTCGCAGGGTCCTCGCTGGTGATGCGGCACTCTATCGCCCAGCCTCGCGGCGTGATGTCCTTCTGCAGGAACGGCAGCGCTTCCCCTCCAGCGATGCGAAGCTGCCACTGCACAACGTCTATGTCGGTGACCAGCTCGGTCACCGGATGCTCCACCTGCAGCCGCGTGTTCATCTCCAGGAAGTAGAAGCTACCGTCTGCGGCGAGCAGGAACTCGCAGGTGCCGGCGTTCTCGTAACCGGCGGCCCGCGCCAGCCGCACCGCCGCGTCACCCATGCGCGCGCGCAGCTCCGGGGTCACGGCTACGCTGGGTGCTTCCTCGATCATCTTCTGATGCCTGCGCTGGACCGAGCACTCGCGTTCGCCGAGGTGGAGCACGCTGCCGTGACCGTCGGCGAGGATCTGAATCTCCACGTGCCGCGGGCCTTCGATGTACTTCTCCACGTACACAGCGTCGTCACCGAATGCGTTCCTCGCCTCACGGCGCGCAGCGTCGAGCGCGCTGCTCAGCTCCTTCCTGTCACGTACCACGCGCATTCCCTTCCCGCCGCCGCCCGCCGCCGCCTTCAGCAGTACGGGAAACCCGATCTCCTGCGCGATAGCCGCGGCGGCATCCGCATCAACGAGAGGCTCCGTCGTGCCCGGCACGATCGGCACGTCGTGCTGCTGGGCCAGCGTGCGCGCGGCGGTCTTGCTGCCGAGCGCGGCAATCGCCTCTGCCGAAGGACCGACCCACGTGAGCCCGGCGTCGCGCACGGCGCGGGCGAACCACTCGCGCTCGGCGAGAAATCCGTACCCCGGGTGAATCGCATCGGCGCCGACAGTCCGCGCGGCCTCGATGATCGCGTCCCCGCGCAGGTAGCTCTCGCTCGAAGGAGCAGGGCCGATGCGCACAGCCTCGTCCGCTTCGTGCACGTGGGGCGCGTGGGAGTCGGCGTCGCTGTACACGGCAACGCTCCGGATGCCGAGCTCGCGGCAGGCGCGGATGATCCGCAGCGCGATCTCGCCCCGGTTGGCGATGAGCAGTTTCGCGAGCATTCCCGGTAAGTTAGCCCGCGGCGCTCCGCCCCCGCCCGCGACGCCGCGCCATACGGTCAGGCGCTGCGCAGCCGCTCGGCGAGCGCGACAGTCTCGGGCGCAGGCTTGGCGTCGAAGTCGGCGCGCAGGCGGCGGCAGAACTCGGAGTACAGCTGGAGCCCGCCGCTGCGATCGCCGAGCCGTTCCAGCATTTCCAGGGCGCGACGCAGCATGCGCTCATCGTCCCAGGAGTAATGCACCGCGCGGCGGGCCACCTGACCGGCCATGCTGAGCTCGTCCTCTGACTCCAGCCGCTTGGCGAGCGCCCACGCCGTCGCGCCCGCTTCGCGACGGAAGTGCTCACGCTGACCGTCGAGCCAGCGCTCGAACTCGGCGCAGCCGCTCAGGTGGAAACCGGGCATCAGCTCGCCCGAGTACAGCTCCAGCGCGCGTGCCAGGTGATTCTTCGCGATCTCATCCGCGAACTCACGCACGTCGCTGCCGACCATCTCGCCTGAGAGTGAAAGCTCCTCGTCGCCGCGCGAGACGAGAACTTCCGCGCCCAGCGCTGCGCGAAGCTGATGCACCACGCGTCGCAGCGCAGTGCGGGCATGCGACTGGTCCAGCTCGGGCCAAAGCAGCCCGACCAGGTAGTCGCGGCGGCTGTAGCGGCGCCCGCGCGTCACCACCGGCTCGACAGCGAGGTGCGCAAGCAGGGCCACGTGCTTGGGCTGTACGAGAATTGACTCCGCCGCCGCGGAGTCCGGTCCGCTGAGATCGAGGCCGCCGAAAAGCGTGAGGGACCAGGGCTGTCCAGTCATTGGCTCGTCAATTCGTGTGCAGCGGAAGCGGGGTGCCTGCCGGCGGAAACATACCGGCCGGCACGAGGTCAGGCATCGGTCGTCGCCTCGTTCCGGAACGGAAGAAAAACGCAAAAAGAACGGCTGCACGGACGTGGCGTGAACGGAGAGGCAACGGCCCCATCGTAGTGTCCGGGTGTGAGTCGCGGTGGCTCACGCTGTCGCTTCGCCAGGGGCGAGGCAGAGGAAAAGGAGGTGCCCGTGCTGACCATCACACTACTCGCGCTTGCGCTCAGTCTGGGCAACGCAGGCCGTCCAGCCGATTCGCTAACGGCTGCACGCACCAGCCAGCCGTCGGTCGCGATTCCTGAACCAGCGCCGGTGACGACGCTGACGGGGTTCGTGGAGCTGTATTGGGACGAGCCGGCGTTCCTGCTCTCGGGCGGCATCGAGATACCGCTGACCGGGGCGACCCATCTGGTGGTGCCTCACGGCGGGCTGCGGATCACCATAACGGGGCGGTACCTGGGCAGCGGGACGTTCCTGGTGGAGACGGTGACTCCCCAGTCAGGACAACGCGTGCAGGCAACGAGGACAGCCGCGTTGTGAGCCCGGCCACTCTGCAGAGAATCGGCTTACAGCGGGATGTTGCCGTGCTTCTTCGGAGGGTTCTTGTCCCGCTTCGACTGCAGCGTCTCGAGGGCGCTGATCAGGCGCGGACGGGTCTCGCGCGGATCTATGATGTCGTCGAGATAGCCGCGCCCCGCGGCTATGTAAGGGTGGGCGAACTTCGCACGATATTCCTCGATCTTCTGCTCGCTCGCGGCCGCGGAATCGGCGCTGGCCTCGATCTCGTCGCGGAAGAGGATCTCCACGGCGCCCTTCGGCCCCATCACGGCGATCTCGGCGGTGGGCCAGGCGACGTTGTAGTCGCCGCGGATGTGCTTGGAGCTCATGACGTCGTACGCGCCGCCATACGCCTTGCGCGTGATCACCGTGAGTTTCGGCACTGTCGCCTCGCAATACGCGAAGAGGAGCTTGGCGCCGTGCTTGATGATGCCGCCATGCTCCTGTGACACACCCGGCAGGAACCCCGGCACGTCCTCGAAGGTGAGGATGGGAATGTTGAACGCGTCGCAGAAGCGGATGAAACGCGCCGCCTTGATCGAGGCGCTGATGTCGAGCACGCCCGCGAGCACGGCCGGCTGGTTGGCCACGATTCCGATGCTGTAGCCGCCCAGGTGGGCGAACCCGCAGATGATGTTCTGGGCGTACTCGGGGTGGATCTCGAAGAACTCCCCGTCGTCAACCACGCTCCGTATGACTTCGTGCATGTCATACGGCTTGTTGGGGTTATCCGGCACTACCTCAAGTAACGCTTCATCTCGCCGGTCGGGCGAGTCGGTGGCTGCTCCGCGCGGCGGGTCGTCGAGATTGTTGGAGGGGATGTAACGCAGCAACTCGCGGATCGCGTCGATGCAGGCAGGCTCGGAATCGAACGCGCGGTGCGCGACTCCCGACGTGGTCGCGTGCGTGTCCGCGCCGCCCAGCGTCTCCATCGTGACGTCCTCGTGCGTCACCGTCTTCACGACGTTGGGCCCGGTGACGAACATGAACGACGTGCCGCGCACCATGAAGGTGAAGTCGGTGATCGCCGGCGAGTACACTGCACCACCGGCGCACGGCCCCAGGATCGCGGAGATCTGCGGCACGACCCCAGAGGCGAGCGTGTTCCGGAGGAAGATGTCGGCGTAGCCGCCGAGGGACACGACTCCCTCCTGGATGCGGGCGCCGCCCGAATCGTTCAGTCCGATCACCGGCGCGCCGTTCCGGACCGCGAGGTCCATCACCTTGCAGATCTTCTCGGCGAATGATTCCGACAGCGAGCCGCCGAACACGGTGAAGTCCTGCGAGAAGACGTACACGAGGCGGCCATCGATGCGGCCGTAGCCGGTGACGACGCCATCGCCGTAGATGCGCTGCTTGTCGAGGCCGAAGTCGTGGGAGCGGTGAACGACGAACCGGTCCAGCTCCACGAAGCTGCCTTCGTCGAGCAGCAGGTCGAGCCGCTCGCGCGCGGCGAGCTTGCCCTTGGCATGCTGCGCCTCGATCCTCCTGCTCCCGCCCCCCTGCTCCGCCTCGGCCCGCCGGCGCTCGAGCAGCTCGAGCTTCTCGCGCATTGACATGAGGGCGAAAGGTGGCTGGCCGACAGAGGGGCGGCAACCGCGTCCGGCGTTCGCTTACAGGGCGTGAGCCAAAGCCGCAGCCTCTTTCCGGCAACGGCCGACAGTCGTGGTGCATCGGAGGTCGTATAGTCCGCGCACTGAAAAGCGCCCAGACGACTGGGACTGTAACTCTCCTGCGCTGCCAGGAGGCATGTCGCCGCCCCCGGCCGCGCGGAAACACCGCCGCGGAGGCCCGTTCATGCTTACCGATAGTGAGGCACGGCGACTGCGCCGAAGAGACTTCCTCGGACTCGGCGCGGCAAGCGTCGCTGCCGCGTGGCTCGGCGGCTGTCAGCGCGACGCGCTGTCCCCGGCCGAAGACCCGCTGTTCGCAAAGCCAACGGGGCCGACGAGCACGCGCAATCCGCTCCGGATTCCCACGACGGTTTCGCCAGACGGTCTGACGCTGACCGCGGCGCCCGGCACGACCCCCGTCGGAGGAGCGCAGACGTCCAGCGCGTGGATGTACAACAATCAGTTCCCGGGGCCCACGATCGTGGCGAACAATGGCGGACGCGCGACGATGACATTCGTGAACGGGCTGAGCCAGCACTCCATCACGCACTGGCACGGGCTGATCGTTGACCACGAGGACGACGGACATCCGAAGCAGGCGGTCGATCCTGGTGACAGTTACGACTACGACTTCACCATCGCGCAGCGAGCGGGGCTCAACTGGTACCATCCGCACCCGCACATGCACACCGGCGAGCAGGTCTTCTTCGGCCTGGCCGGCGCGTTCATCATCCGCGACGCGGAGGAGTCGGCTCTCGGCCTGCCGAGCGGTGCCTATGAAGTGCCGCTGATCATCCGTGACGCCAGTTTCGACTCGGCGGGTAACCTGAAGTACGGGCTCAAGTCGTCCGGCTTCATAGGCACCGACCCCCTGGTGAATGGCACGCGCAACCCGTACCTGTCGGTGGATAAGGCCATCTACCGGTTCCGCGTGCTGAACGGCTGCAACGCGCGGGTACTGCGGATCGCGCTCAGCAACAATGCCCAGTTCCTCCTCATCGGGAACGACGGCGGACTGCTCGCGTCACCAACGTCGCTCAGCCAGATCACCATTTCCCCCGGGGAGCGGCTCGATCTGATAGTCGATTTCCGTACGCTGGCCAACGGCGCGAGCGTGATGCTGCGCTGCCTCGACGCCGGCTGGAACCTGCTCGAGTTCAGAGGGACCGGCGCCGCCGCGGGCGGCCAGTCGATGCCGGCAGGGACGCTTTCGACGATCACCTCGCTGTCGGGCCCTGCCGCGGTCACAAGGTCGTTCAGCTTCGAGGGAATGACCAAGATCAACGGCAGGATCTACGACATGGCGCGGACAGACTTCGAGGTCCCGCGCAATCAGGTCGAACGGTGGCGGTTCACGACGAACGGCAATGCGCCGCATCCGGTCCACATCCACGGGACCTCGTTCCAGGTGGTGTCGCGCAGCGGCGGGCGCGGCCAGGTATTCCCCTGGGAGCGCGGCTGGAAGGACACTGTGCTCCTCGCTGACAGGGAAACGGTCGATGTGTTCGTCCGCTTCGAGCGGACAGGACTGTACCTCATTCACTGTCACCAGCTGGCTCACGAGGACCAGGGGATGATGTCGAACTTCATGGTCGTGTAGCTCTCGAGTCGCGGGGCGGCGGTGGTTGCCGCCCCGCCAGTGCGTGGCGTATGCTACACATGCCCGTCACCAGGACGAAAGCGCATGTCACGCCAGCTGCACGACGATGATGCACCGATCGGACGCGTTCTCACTCGGCGGGAAGCTGTCGCTCTCCTCACCTCGGCGGGCACCATCGCGCTCGTGGGTTGCAGGCCCCGGGCGATGGCCGAGACGGCTGACTCCACACGGGACGTCGCCGCGGCCGCGATCCCTGGCTGCGTGGTGCGGCCGGAGCAGACCGAAGGCCCCTATTTCGTTGACACGCGGCTCAACAGGTCCGACATCCGCAGCGATCCGGCGCGGGACGGTGCAGTCGCAGCAGGTACGCCGCTCCAGCTAGCCTTCAACGTGTCGCAGCTCGCCGCTGCCGCATGCACGCCGCTGGCCGGCGCGATGGTTGACGTGTGGCAGTGCGACGCGCTGGGCGTGTATTCCGGGGTGAGCGACCCGCAGTTCGATACGAGCGGGCAGCAGTTCCTCCGCGGCCATCAGATCACCGATGCGCGCGGCATCGCGAGGTTCACCACGATCTATCCGGGGTGGTATCCCGGGCGCGCCGTGCACATCCACTTCAAGGTTCGCACGCAGCCGGTGGCCGCTCGCGGTTACGAGTTCACGTCGCAGCTGTACTTCCCCGATGCCGTGACCGACGTCGTGCACGCACAGCCGCCCTACGCGACGAAGGGAACAAGGGACCGGCGCAATGAGCAGGACCGGATCTACAACGGGAGCGGGGGATCGCGGCTGGTGGTGACGCCGGAGCGCGCCGGCGATGAGTACGCCGCTACGTTCGAAATCGCACTCACGGCAGGCTGAGCGAGGGCGACGGGGCTCTCATCACAGGCCTTTCTGGCGCGCGTTCTTCCAGTCAGCTACGTTCTCGCCGCCCGCGGCGTAGAAGCCCGCGGGGGCCGTAACCCGTACACAAACCCGTAGGAGCACGCATGCGCGCCACGCTACGCGTTCTATCTCTCCTGCTGATCACAGGGACCATTCCGGCAACCGCCCTCGCACAGCTGACGGTGTCCGGAAGAGTTGTCAACGAAGCTGGCCAGCCGATTCTGGGCGCCCAGGTCCGAATCGAGGGGACCACACTTGGCACGACAGCCCGGGAGGACGGCAGCTACCGCCTCACTGTCGCCTCTCCGCGCCCGGGCATGATCCTCCTCGTCCGGGCCATCAGCTACAAACCGGCGCGGTTCCCGTTGACGCAGCTGTCCGGCGCGATAACCCAGGATTTCCGGCTCACCCCTGATGTGCTGCAGCTGAGCCAGGTAGTAGTGACCTCGGAACGCGGCGAGACGGAGCGCAGCCGGCTGGGCACGACCGTAGCCAGCGTCGGGGGGGAGGATATCTCGCGACCGGGGGTGCAGCAGATCGATGCCGGCCTGTCCGGCAAGGTCTCCGGGGCGCTCGTGCAGCAGATGTCCGGTACTCCGGGAGGAGGTACGAGCGTGCGTATCCGCGGGCTCTCCACGCTCAGCCGCAGCGCCGAGCCGCTGTACATCATCGACGGTGTAATCCTGGACAACAGCTCCAAGCAACTCGTTGATCTTGGCGGGTACTCCTCCAACCGCCTGGCGGACCTGGACCCGAATGAGATCGAGCGCGTGGAGATCGTGAAGGGGGCCGCCGCCGCCGCCCTGTACGGATCGCGCGCCAATGACGGCGTCGTACAGATCTTCACGAAACGCGGACGCGCCGGCACGTTGCGCGGCAGTTTCCGCACCTCTTATGCGACCGACGACGTGGAACGACGCATCGAGGTCAACCAGGCGCCCGTCGATGCAATGGGCAACCCGGTAACCCGGTACGACTACCAGGACGACATTTTCCGCAGCGCGCCGAGCATGTCGAGCACCCTGGCCTTCACGGGCGGGGATGAACGAACGAGCTTCTTCGCTTCCGGTTCGACATCCCAGCAGGACGGCGTGATCCGCGGGACGGACTACCGCCGGCAGAATCTCCGCCTGAACCTGGATCACACCCTCAGCGACCGCCTGCGAATAGGCCTGAGCACCGGCTACATCACCAGCAAGGCCAACGTTACGCCGAACGCCGGACTCGTCTTCAACCTCGGCGTGCTGACGAGCTTCCTGTTTCAGCCGAACAGCCGCAACCTCTACCCTGATCCCGTCACCGGTCAGTATCCAGCCGGATTCAGCCTCGCGAACCCGCTCGATATCATCGCCAACTGGCGCGCTCCCCAGGAGGTGGACCGGTTCATCGGCGGGCTGCACGTAACTGCATTCCCGACGCACGGCATGACGGTGTCGTACAGGCTCGGCTTTGACGGTTTCACCAACAACGGCCGTCTATGGATTCCACGCGCATCGTCGGCGCCTTCCATCCCGGGCGGCCTCGCGATTTCCGCCACCGACAGGACGCGGCTGCTGAACTCGGACCTTGATGTCAGCTACGTGATGAGCCCGACGCCCCGGCTGAGATTCACCCACGGCGCGGGAGTGAACTGGCAGCAGTCGGAATCGGACGTCGTGACGGCGCGCGCCGAGAACCTCACGCTGCTCACCGGCACGGTACAGGGCAGCACCCAGTTCAGCTCGCAGTTCATTGACGAGCGCCGGACGCTCGGCTTTTACGGCCAGGAGCAGATCGCCGTGGACGACCGGTTCTTCGTCACCGGATCGCTCCGATCGGACGCATCCTCGGTGTTCGGCTCCGACGAGCGGCAGCAATGGTTCCCGAAGATCGGTGTTGCGTTGAACGTGTCCGAGTACGACTTCTGGAGCGGCCTCTCCAGCATTGCGAACACGCTGCGCCTGCGCGGCGGGTACGGTTTTTCCGGCGGCCAGCCCGCTGGATCGTACGACCGTCTGTCGAATTACATCGCAGAGCTGAGCGGCACCCGCTCCGGCATCGCAAACGCGACCTCGCGCGGAAACGATCAGCTCAAGCCCGAGCGGGCAAGCGAACTGGAGCTGGGCACCGACATCGAGTTTTTCGGCGGTCGCGCAGGGATCGAGCTCACCTATTTCGACAAGAAGGTGACCGACCTGATCCTCCCCAAGAGCGTGGCCCCGTCATCGGGATTCACCGAGCAGCTCGCGAACGTCGGTGAACTGGAGAACAAGGGAATCGAGCTGCTGCTAAGGACCTTCAACCTTCGCGGACCGGGTCTCACGTGGAGCTCGACGGTGACGTACGCCACGAACGATCCGGTAGTTACGGCGGTGAGCGACGGCGGCGCGTTCTTCATACCGGAGAGCTTCGGCATCATCCGGGTGGACGCGGGCCAGCCGCCGGGCCACTTCTTCGGCACCACATACGTGCGAGACGCGCAGGGCAACATAGTCACGAGCGCGGGCGCACCGATCATGGACGCCTCCGGACGGATCACAGGGATCCCGGCCATCGGGCCACGCGAGATCATCGGCAACCCCAACCCGGATTCCTACTGGTCATTCATCAACGACTTCGGTGTCGGGGGGTCTCTGTCCTTCAGGGTCCAGTTCGACGGTGTGCGCGGGGGCGACATCTTCAATTTCGACAGGCGTCTCCTCGAGACACCGGTCTTCGGCTCGGGCAAGGCGTACGAGGCCGAGCTCATCGGCGACGTTCCGGTCGGGTACTTCCAGGCGCGGCGCAGCATCTTCGAGGAGTACATCGAGGACGGGACCTGGACCAAGCTGCGGGAGCTCTCCGCAACCTATTCCCTGCCCGCAAATCTGACGCAGCGTTTCCGCCTTCACGGAGCACAGCTGACGCTGGCGGGAAGGAACCTCAAGACCTGGACGGACTACACCGGCTGGGATCCGGAGACCAATTCCGGCGCGCAGCGCACACTGGTACGCGGTTTCAGCTTCGCGACGACTCCGATCCCGCGAAGTGTGTCGCTCTCCTTCTCCACCAACTTCTAGAAAGGGAGACCGACAAATGACGAATTCGATGCGAATCCGCGCGGTCTCGCGGCTGGCTGGGTTGCTCCTGGCGTGCGCGGCGGCCGCCGCGTGCGACCTGAACGTGACGAACCCTAATGCGGCGACCGAGGAAGGCGTCCTCACGACGCAGGCCGGGCTTCGCGCCGTTGCCATCGGCATGCAGGGCCGCCTGGGGAACGCGCTTGAAGAAGGCATCATCATTCCCGGGCTGATCTCGGGCGAGCTGGGCAACACCAACGCCACGCAGTCCACGACGCGCGAGTTCCAGCGGTTCCCGACGGCGAGCGCCAACGCCCAGATCGAGGAGACGAACGTCGAGCTGCTCGACCTGTGGGTGAAGTACTACCGCGTGGTGAAGTCGGCGAACGACATACTCGACAACATCGACAACGTCGGCTTCGCCCCGGAGACGAAGTCGGGCATCGTCGCCCTCGCGAAGCTGCACAAGGCGATCGCGTTCGGGTCGTTGATCGAGGCGTTCCAGCAGATCCCGATCCAGAACGTCGATGACCCACCCTTCGCTGATCGGGCGACAGTACTGGCCGAAGTGCTGGCACTTCTGGCCAGCGCGCGCAGCGACCTGGCCGCGACACCGCCGTCGGCGGACTTCAACACCGGTATCCTGGCTCCCGGCTTCGACCTGCTGAACACGATTCGCGCGATGCAGGCGCGTTACTCGCTCGCGGCCGGACAGTACGCGCAGGCGCTCGCGTTCGCCAACGAAGTGCCGGCGACCGCAACCTCTGTGGTGGTATTCACGTCGCTCGACCGCAATCCGCTCAGAGACTGGTTCCATGCTTCGCTCTTCTACGGCGCCATCGCCTCGTACAGGACGAACGCCGAGTCCGGCGACACCCGGGTGGACTTCTATACGACGACGACGCCACTCAGCGCATTCGGTGGCGCGTCGCTGGTCGAGACGAACATCTACCGCGCGGACACGGATCCAATCCCGCTGTTCACGCAGGACGAGCTGACCCTGATACGCGCAGAGGCGCTGGCACGGCAGAATCAGCTGCTGCTGGCGATCGACCAGATCAACATCGTGCGCGCTCGCGCGGGGCTGCCCGGGAAGACGATCGTGGACCTGCCTACGCAGCAGGCCGTGCTCGACGAGATCTACAGGCAGCGTACCTACTCACTGTTCGCCAGCGGTCTTCACTGGGCCGACCAGCGGCGGCTGGGGCGCATCAGCGAGGCGAAGGTCGCATACCTCCCTTACCCTTTCAGTGAGCGCGCCACCAACCCCAACACGCCGCCCAATCCGTAGTCGGGGGAGGAGGAATGGAGTCGGTGTCCCAGCGGCGTGACGGCGGGGACCCCGACTCCAATCCCGGTCCCCTGGTGGAGCGGAGCTGGATCACGAATGCCGACGCATGGACGCGGGCCGTTCGCGAAGGGCGGATCGCCAGCCGCCGCGAGGGGACGGACGCCGCCATTCTCCAGGCGGTGCTGGTGACAGCCCCAGCCACTGCCCTCGACGTCGGTTGCGGCGAGGGGTGGCTCGCGCGCAAACTTGCCGAGAGCGGGGTGGACGTCGTCGGAATCGACTCATCGCCGCTCCTCGTCGAACGAGCCCGCGAGCTTGGCGGGGGCCGCTTTCAGGTCGTGTCCTACGATGAGCTCGCCGCCAGCCGCGGGACCGCGCCGGGGCCGTTCGACGCGATCGTGTGCAACTTCTCGCTGTTCACGAAAGAGCTGACCTCTCTCCTGCGCGCACTGGCGCGGCGTCTTTCGCCGACGGGCACGCTGTTCATCCAGACGGCGCACCCCGGCGGGACGTCTGCATCGGAAGACGCGAGGGACGGCTGGAGGACGGAGAGGTTCGACGCGTTCGACATCCACTTCCCCGCCGCTATGCCGTGGTATTTTCGCACGCTCGACTCCTGGCGCACGACGCTGGCCGCAGCCGGGCTGCGTATTGCGCAACAGCGCGAGCCGGCCAGCCAGGCGACCGGCGAGCCACTATCGCTGCTGCTCGAGTGCCGATCGGTGGGCGGATGAGGATCGGCACCGTTCGGTCCACGGCATTCCTGGCTGCGACCGTCGCACTGCTTGCAGGTCACACGACGCAGGCGATGGCGCAGGTGGTTGCGCCGGCACGCCCGAACATCGTCTTCATGTTCGCGGACGACCACGCGGCTCACGCACTCTCCGCCTACAGGGCGCACCTCAGGTACGGAGCGCCGCTGCCGCGCACGCCGAACCTCGACCGGCTTGCCGCAAGCGGGATGCTGTTCGTCAACTCGTTCGTCACCAACTCGATCTGCGCGCCGAGCCGGGCGGCAGTGCTCACCGGACAGTACGGACACCTCAACGGGGTGATGACCAACCAGGAACCGCTGCATCCCGCATCCGTCACCTTTCCGCGCCTGCTGCACGCGTCGGGGTATCAGACCGCGCTGTTCGGAAAGTGGCACCTCAAGACCGCTCCGGAGGGTTTCGATCGCTACGAGATCCTTGCGTCACCCACGCCGTACTACAACCCGGCGCTGATCTCCGGCGCGGATACGACGCGGTACACCGGCTACACACTGGACATCGTGACGACGCGGGCGCTGCGCTGGCTCAGCGACGATCGCAGACCGGCGGCGCCCTTCCTGATGATGCTGCACTTCAACGCTCCACACCGGTGGTGGGACCCGGGCCCTGAGCAGCTGGGGATGTACCGCGACACGACTTTCGCCGAACCCTCGACCCTATGGGACTCTGCGGCAGGACGCGCGTCCCCTGCGCGCGACCCGCAGATGAAGGTCGCGCTGGACCTGACGCCCCGTGATCTGAAACTGAGCCCACCGGAGAATCTCACCGCGGGACAGCGCGAGGAGTGGGAGCGCGCCTACCGGGCGGAAAATCAGGGATTTGCCGCGCGGCTGCCTCAGGGCGAAGACCTCACCCGCTGGAATTATCAGCGGTACATAGCGGACTACATGCGGGTCGTCGCCGCGCTCGATTCGCAGGTCGGAGCGGTCCTGGACAGCCTGACTGCGCTCGGGCTCGACGACAACACGATGGTCGTGTACAGCTCCGACCAGGGGTTCTTCTTAGGCGACCACGGCTGGTTCGACAAGCGATGGATGTATGAGGAGTCGCTACGCACGCCGCTGCTGGTTCGCTGGCCGGGTGTGATCGCGCAAGGCGCCGTCAACCGCGACCTGGTGATGAACCTCGACCTCGCTCAGACGCTCCTGGACGTTGCAGGCGTCGCAGCCCCATCATCGATGCAGGGGCAAAGCATGGTTCCGTTGCTGCGGGGCAAGCTCCCCACTGGCTGGCGGACGGCCATCTACTACCAGTATTTCGAGTACCCCGGCTGGCACATGGTCCGACGCCAGTACGGCGTGCGGACGCAGCGGTACAAGCTCATTCACTACTACGAAGTGGATGAATGGGAGCTGTTCGATCTCGAGAGGGACCCGGAGGAGCTCACCAGCGTCTACACGTCGCCGGCATACTCCGGCGTGATCATCGACCTGAAAGGCACCTTGTCGGAACTGCGGATGAAATACGGCGTGCCGGACAGCGACCCGGCACCGTACTACGAATGGGCCCCTCCACCCGAGTACAGACGCCCTTCGGGAGGCGCTTCGGAACCATCACACAGCCACTGACGGGGCGCGACCGACACCTGTCAGTTCTTTTTTTTCGAGAGCGGCGCCCTGCCGATGGCGATCGTGATGTTGTCCGAACCGCCGCGATCCAGTGCTAGAGTGAGCAGGTCGCGCGCGACCTTCTCGGCTGACTCCATGTCCTTGAGATGAGCCGCGATCTCGTCATCGCTCACGTGCTTGTTGAGGCCGTCGGTGCACAGCAGCACGACGCAACCCCGCTGCTCGATGCTGATCCGGGTCACGTCCGGCAGCGCCTCGTCGGCGCCGATCGCGCTGGACAGCACGTTCTTGAGCGGTGACCGGTCCAGCCGATCGGCCGGAAGCACTCCCCTGTCCACCAGCTCCTGTCCCACAGTCTGGTCGCGCGTGATCTGCTGCAGCTTGCCGTCCCAGTAGAAGTAGCAGCGGCTGTCCCCGACCTGCACGACGTAGAACCACGGCCAGACGGCGATCCCGACAGTCAGAGTCGTCGCCATTCGCTGGTGGTCCGTGCGAAGCGACGCCTCGGCGCGGACAGCGTCGTGCGCCTCGAACGCCGCGGCGCGCAATGCGTCCAGGAACTCGCCTTCATTCTTGGCGCCCACCGCGTGATAGCAGCGGAGGGTCGAGGAGACGTAGCGGGTGATGGCCTCGGTCGCGAGGCGCGCTGCGTCGCTGCCGGCAGCGGCCCCGCCGACTCCATCCGCCACGAGCAGCACTGTCGCCAGGCGCGTCCCCCTCAGCGGCAGCTCGCTCGCCGTCGGGAGGCTGCTGCCGTGAATCACCACCTGCGGGTGAACCGTGCAGATCAGGAAGTGGTCCTGATTGTCCTCGCGGACGCGGCCCCTGTGAGTCAGCCCGAAGAGATCCAGCTCCTCGTCCGAGGGCCTTCCGCCTGCAGGTCCAGCGACCGAGACTGTGAGCGCTTCGGCGGGTGTCATTGTGGCTCCGTCAGAGGTCCGACTGCCCCATAGCTTGGCTGCCAGCGCTTCCATCGGCAAGAGTCACTCAGTCGTGTCCGGTCACCGCATGCGGCCCGTACGGCGACTCCAATCGCGCTATCTCTTCGGCGGAGAGCTCGAGCTCTACCGCACGAAACGCCGCGTCCAGCTGCTCCGGCTTGCTGACGCCCAGCACCGGCGCGGTCACGGCCGGTTTGGACAGCAGCCATGCCAGTGCGACGGCCGCGGGATGCTCGCCGCGCTCCCGCGCGACGCCGTTCAGGGTTTCGACGATCGTCCAGTCCTCCGCCCGCTTGTACAGCCTGTGGCCATACTCATCCGTTCGCGCGCGCTGCGACGACTCCCTGTCGTCCAGCGACTTGCGGCCGCCGGCGAGGAAGCCGCGCGCCAGGGGCGACCAGGGCAGCAGCCCGACGCCGGTCGCGAGGCACAGCGGGTTCATCTCACGCTCCTCTTCACGGTAGAGGAGGTTGTAATGGTTCTGCATGGTGACGAACCTCGCCCATCCGTTCTGCTCCGACGCGCTCAGCATGCGCGCGAACTGCCACGCGTGCATCGAACTGGCGCCGATGTAGAGGACCTTGCCGGTGGTGACCAGATGGTCGAGCGCCGCAAGCGTCTCCTCCATCGGAGTCGCATGGTCGAGCCGGTGGATCTGGTACAGATCGATCCGCTCAACGCCGAGTCGCCGGAGACTCGCCTCGCACGCCTGGACGATGTGCTTCCGCGACAGGCCACCCATGTTCGGCGCCGGCGTCATCGGCCAGAAGACCTTGGTGGCTATCACGATCTCCTCGAGCCGGGCCATATCGCGCAGCGCCCTGCCGGTGATCTCCTCGCTCATCCCCAGCGAGTACATGTCCGCGGTATCGAAGAAGTTGATACCCGATTCGATCGCCTTCCGGAAGATCGGACGCGCCTCGCGCTCGCCGATGGTCCAGGGGCGCCATTCGCTGCTGCCGAACGTCATGCACCCAAGGCACACGCGCGACACGGAGGCACCGGTCGTGCCGAGTCGTCCGAGCTTCATGGGATCCAGCGCATGAGAGCCTCAACTTCACTCAAACCGTCAGCCGCCACCAGTTGGGGCGGGAAACAGCCGGTTGGAACCCCGGGGTCGACACGCCCAAAGGCGGTCGCACGCCGTGCCGCAGCCGCATAACTTCGGGCGCTCATGAATCCTCCGCACGATCCCCTGCTTGCCCAGGTCAACAGCTACTTCGACAAGGCGGCCGCGCACTTCGACTACCCGTCGGGTCTGCTCGAGCAGATCAAGGTCTGCAATTCCGTGCACCGCATGGCGTTCCCTCTTCGCCGGGACGACGGCAGCCTTGAGGTCATTCACGGCTGGCGAGCGCAGCACAGCCTGCACCGGCTGCCCACCAAGGGCGGCATCCGCTTCGCGCTTGAGGTGGATGAGGAAGAGGTCATGGCCCTCGCCGCCCTCATGACCTACAAGTGCGCGCTGGTGGACGTGCCGTTCGGCGGGGCGAAGGGCGCGGTGCGCATAGATCGCAGCAAGTACTCGGAGGGAGAGCTGGAGCGGATCACCCGCCGATACGTGTACGAGCTGTACGCCAAGAATCTGATCGGGCCCGGGCTCGACGTCCCGGCACCGGATTACGGCACCAGCATGCGCGAGATGGCGTGGGTGGTGGACACCTATGCGGCGCTGGCGCCGTCCTCGGTGGACGCGCTCGCATCAGTCACCGGCAAGCCTCTCGGCCAGGGCGGAGTCCGCGGCCGCGTGGAGGCGACCGGCCGCGGGCTGTACTTCGCCGTACGGGAGGCGTGCGGCTACGAAGAGGACATGAGCGCGCTGGGTCTCCCCGCCGGCCTCGCAGGCAAACGCGTCGTGGTGCAGGGGCTGGGCAACGTCGGGTATCACGCGGCGAAGTTCATCCAGGAAGGCGGCGGCGTGCTCGTGGCGCTCGCCGAGCGGGAGGGGGCGATCGCTGCGCCAGGCGGGCTGGACGTGGACAAAGTGGTGCTGCACCGCCGCGCGACCGGATCGATACTCGGTTTTCCCGGTGCGGTGGACGTCACGCCGTCCTCCGACGCGCTGGAGCTCGACTGCGACGTGCTGGTTCCGGCGGCGCTGGAGAACGTGGTCACCGAGGACAACGTGGACCGGATCCGGGCGAAGATCATCGTGGAAGGCGCGAACGGACCGCTCACCGCGCCGGCGAGCGAGCGGCTGCTGAAGAGAGGCGTGCTGATCGTGCCGGACATTTACGCAAACGCAGGCGGCGTCACGGTCTCGTATTTCGAGTGGGTGAAGAACCTGTCGCACCTTCGCTTCGGCCGGATGGAGAAGCGGTTCGAGGAACGCAGCAACGAACGGATCCTGCACGGTGTGGAGGAGCTCACGGGCATGAAGTTCAGCTCGGAGGCGCGCATGCGCGCTGTTGCGTCCGCGGGCGAGGAGGACCTCGTCAACTCGGGGCTCGAGGAGACGATGATCTCTGCCTACTCCGAGCTGCGCGCCATACAGCGCGACCGGAAAGTGGACCTCCGCACCGCGGCGTTCATCAACGCTATCGGCAAAGTCGCGCGCGCTTACGTCGAGCGCGGGATCTTCCCCTGAGGCGGAGCGGCGGCCCGACTCTTGAACACGGTCCGACGGTCGCCGCCAGGGTGAAAGTCAAATGTCCCGACGAGGTCGCCTCGCAGCAGCCGTAGCGGTCGCCGGAGGCGTGGCGCTGGGACTCGGCGCGTTCACCTTCGGCTATGCGAAGGGTTACTCCTATCTCACCAACGACCCCGCCGCATGCGCCAACTGTCACGTCATGACGGAGCACTTCGACGCATGGAACAGGTCGAGCCATCGCGCGGTGGCCGTGTGCAACGACTGCCATACCCCGCACAATTTCCTGGGGAAGTACGCGATCAAGGCGCAGAACGGGTTCTGGCACTCGTTCTACTTCACGACCGGCAATTTTCCGGACCCGCTGCGGATCACACCGAGGAACCGCGGCGTGACCGAAGGGGCGTGCCGCTATTGTCACGCCGAGATAACGGAAGCGATAGATCCGGCAGCCGATGCCGCGCACGCGGTCAGCGAAGCGCAGGCGCAGACGTCATGCATCCGCTGTCACAGGTACGTCGGACATCTCGTGCGATGAAGCCAGCTCCACACACCGCATTGCGGGGGTTCCCGAAATGACTGATGAGAGCGGCGAGCGCACTACCCACCCTACCCGTCGGCGGCAGCTGTACCGACTGGGTGGGATCGCCGCTCTCGCCACGATCGCCGCGGTCGCTGCGGCGGCGCTGCTCACGAACATCTTCGAGCGCCGGCAGGAGGCGCGGAATCCGTTCTACCGGGTGGTGGAGCTGACGGACACGACCGAGGACGCAAGCGTCTGGGGCAAGAACTTCCCGATTCACTACGACTCCTACCTGCGGACGGTGGACCAGGTACGCACCAGGCACGGCGGAAGCGAGGCGATGCCGCAGACGCCGAGCGACGCCGATCCGCGCTCGGTCGTGGCCCAGTCCCGGCTCGAGGAAGACCCGCGACTGCGGCAGTTCTGGTCCGGATACGCGTTCGCCGAGGACTTCCGCGAGGAGCGCGGCCACGCGTACATGCTGGAGGACCAGCTCTTCACCCGCCGGCAGCAGGTCGCGCAGCAGCCGGGCACGTGCCTCAACTGTCACGCCTCGACCCACGTCGCGTACCTCCGACTCGGCGGCGGCGACGCAATGGCGGGGTTCGCGCGCCTCAACCAGATGCCCTACCCCGAGGCCCGGCAGCACGTTCGCCACCCGATCACGTGCCTGGACTGTCACGATTCGCGCACGATGCAGCTGCGCGTCACGCGGCCGGCCTTCATGGAAGGGATGCGCGCGCTGAAGGCAAGCCAGGGCGTGACCGGCTACGACGTGAACCGGGACGCGACCCGCCAGGAGATGCGGACCTACGTCTGCGGCCAGTGTCACGTCGAGTACTACTTCCAGGGGCCGGAGAAGCGGCTCGTGTATCCCTGGGCGAAGGGGCTCAGCGTGGACAGCATCCTGGCGTACTACGACTCCGTTGGCCACGCCGACTGGACGCACGCCATCAGCGGGGCTCGCGTGCTGAAGGCGCAGCACCCGGAGTTCGAGATGTACAACCAGGGGATCCACGCGCGATCCGGCGTCGCGTGCGCCGACTGCCACATGCCGTACCAGCGGGTCGGCGCGATGAAAGTCAGCGATCACTGGGTGCGAAGCCCGCTGCTCAACGTCAACCGCGCCTGCCAGACTTGCCACCGCTGGTCGGAGGAAGAGCTGCGCTCCCGCGCCGAGACGATCCAGGACAGGACGTTCGAACTGCGCAACGTCGCCATCGACGCCGTGCTGCGGCTCACGCAGGACATAGCTGCCGTTGTCCGCGGGGACAGCACCAATGCGGCGCTGGCGCGGGCGCGCGACTTTCAGCGGCGGGCGCAGTTCCTGACGGACTTCATCGAAGCTGAGAACTCCATGGGGTTCCATGCGGACCAGGAGGCCGCGCGCGTGCTCGCTCGGGCAATCGACTACGCCAGGCGCGGGCAGATCGTGCTGGCCGGTGGCGACCCAGGCGCGTATCGGCCGTCGCCGGGTCACACCCCGCCCGCCGAAGCCCGCCGCTGACGGCCCGCGCTCCAGCGGCACGACCTGTGCGCCCTGCGCGCCAGGCTGGAGGGCCAATGTCGAACACATGTTGCCGTCGCTTCACGCGCCTGCTGATCCCGACTGTGGTGATCGGCGCGGCGCTGGTCTCATCGCTCAGCCCGCGCGCCGCGAGCGCGCAGTACTTCGGCAGGAACAAAGTCAATTACGAACAATTTGACTTTCGTATCCTCAAGGCGCCGCGGTTCGACATCTATTTCTATCCGGCCGAGTCGCTCGCCACTGGCGACGCCGCCCGGATGCTGGAGCGGTGGTACGACAGGTTCAGCCCGTTCCTGAACCACACGTTCGACCGGCGGTCCGTGATCCTGTTCGCCGATCAGGCCGACTTCCAGCAGAACAACATCGTGGACATCGAGAGCGAAGGAACCGGCGGCGTGACCGAGGGTTTCCGCGAACGCGTGGTGCTTCCTTTCACCGGCGTTTACGCGGACAACCACCACGTGCTCGGCCACGAGCTCGTGCACGTGTTCCAGTACGACATGTCGCGCAGGCAGCCGGCTGCCGGTGGCGAAGGAGCGCCCGGCGGCGGCACTGCGGCCCGCGGCGGCGGACTCGGTCTCAATGCGCTGCCGCTGTGGTTCGTCGAGGGGATGGCCGAATACCTGTCGGCGGGGAGGAACGACCCGAACACGGCGATGTGGCTGCGCGACGCTGTCCGGCGCAACGACTTCCCCACGATCAAGCAGCTCACCACGGACACGCGGTTCTTTCCCTACCGGTACGGTCAGGCGCTGTGGGCCTACGTCGGCGGGCGATACGGCGATGCCGCGGTCGCGCAGGTCTTCCGCGCCGCGCTTCGCGCCGGCGTGGAGCCGGCGATACGCACCGTCCTTCGCACAACCGCCGATTCACTGTCGGCAGACTGGGCCGCGGCCACACGCGCGGCGTATCAGCCGGTGCTGGCCGGGCGCACGCCGCCCGAAAGCCTCGGCACGAGACTGGTCATCCAGCGCACGCGGCGTGGAGGGGAGTACAACATCTCCCCCGCCATCAGTCCGGATGGCAGGCGCGTCGCGTTCTTCTCCAGCCGCGGCCTTTTCGCGATCAGCATCTTCATCGCGGACGCAGAGACAGGCCGGATCCTGAAGGAGCTCGGCAGCCTCAATTCACCCAGCCACTACGACGCGCTCAGCTTCCTCAGCTCACCGGGCTCCTGGTCGCCCGATGGCAGGCGGCTCGCCTACGTGGTGTATCGCAGGGGCAATCAGGTCATTGACCTGTACGACACGCAGACCGGGCGTACGGAGCGAACCGTGACCGCTCCGGGCGTGGGCGCGGCGCTCGACCCCGCGTGGAGCCCGGACGGCCGCTACATCGCATTCAGCGGGATGAAAGGCGGCATCAGCGACCTGTACCTGTACGACCTGACGACAGGGACGACGGAACAGCTCACCAGCGGCAGGAACGCCGAGATCCAGCCGGCGTGGTCGCCCGACGGACGCACCCTCGCGTTCGCGACGGACCGCAGCGACGAGACGAGCTTCGACCGGCTCACGTTCGGTCCCATGCGACTGGCCACGATCGACGTCGCATCGCGGGAGGTCAGGCTGCTGGCCACACCGCAGGGCGGAAAAGCGATCAATCCGCAGTACTCGGCGGACGGCGGCAGCATCTTCTTCGTCTCCGATGGCGACGGCGTTTCGGACGTATATCGCCACGACTCAGCCAGCGGCACCGTATCGCGGGTCACGCGCGTCGCGTCGGGCGTGAGCGGGATCACCAGCCTCTCGCCCTCGATCTCGGTCGCGCGACAGACCGGGCGCCTGGTGCTCTCGCTGTTCCGCGGCCAGGGATACGACATAGTCAGACTCGACCCTGCGCAGCTTGCGGGCACCGCTGTGACCGGAACTCCGGGAGGTGTGGCAGCCGCGGGGATACTGCCGCCTTCGCCGCCCTCTACTCCCGGGGTGATCGCGCGCTATCTGGCTGACGCGACGAGCGGGCTGCCGCCCGCAGGGCAGGCCTATGATGTCGTTCCCTACCGCGCGAGGCTCAAGCTCGACTACATCGCGCCGCCAACTGTCGGTGCGTCGTTCGGCGGCCCGTTCGGCACTCAGGTCGGGGGCGGGATCGCCGCCAGCTTCAGCGATCAGCTCGGCAACCATAACCTCATGGCCGTGCTGCAGGCGCAGGGTGAGATCAAGGACCTCGGCGGTCAGCTCATCTACCTGAACTCGAAGCGGCGGTGGAACTACGGCGCGGTGCTGGGACGCGTGCCGTACGTGTCGGGATTCAGCTTCTACGAGCAGGACCAGAACGCGGTGATCTACAATCAGGTGATTCAGCGCGTGTACTTCAACGAAGCCGGAGCTTTCGCTCAGTACCCCTTCTCGCCGACACGCAGGTTCGAGCTTTCGGCGAGCCTGACCAGGCAGAGTTACAGCGTGGACATCGACCAGTACGCCCTCGACCCGGTGACGGGACGAGTGATCGACCAGCGGCGGATCGATGGTCAGGCCCCGGAGCCGCTGACCTACACGCAGGCTGCGGCTGCGCTCGTCGGCGACTACTCATACTTCGGTCTCACTTCGCCAGTGGCCGGCGGTCGCTACCGGTTCCAGGTGTCACCCATCGTCGGCTCGCTCACCTACACCACGAGCCTCGCCGACTACCGCCGCTACTTCTTTGCCCGTCCGATCACGTTCGCCGCGCGGCTGATGCAGTACGGCCGCTACGGGCGCGACGCCGAGGATTCGACGCGTCTGGTCCCGGTCTTCGTTGGTCAGCCGTGGTTCGTGCGCGGCTACGATGGTTCCGACTTCAGGTCGGAGGAGTGCGCATCGCAGGGCGTGGGAGGCGCGACCGCGAACGAGTGCCCCGTGTTCAACCGCCTGATCGGCAGCCGCATCGCCGTGGCGAACGCGGAGGTGCGCATTCCCGTCCTGGGACCGTACGGCTTCGGGCTCATCTCGACGCGCTTCCTGCCACTCGAGATCTCGCCGTTCGTTGATATGGGGTGGGCGTGGCGCAAGGGCGAGTCGCCCGACTTCCGGATAGCGACCGGCGACGAAGCGCGGATCACAGGCGACCGGATCCCGGTGTTCAGCACGGGCATCTCGGCGCGCACCAACCTGTTCGGCTACGCCATCCTGGAGGTGTACTACGCTCACCCGTTCCAGCGACCTGACCGCGGGGCGCACTTCGGGTTCCAGCTGGCGCCTGGATGGTGAGCCGGGCAGCTCGTTAGCGGTACTCTTCCTGGATCGTATCGAGCGCTGCAGCCCCGGGGCACAGCTGCTCGAAGGGGAGGTCAATCAGCGGCTGCTCGACGGTGCCGAGCCCCGCGTGCATGTCGATGCTCGCCGGGTCAACGTACAGCAGCCCCGTAGCCACCTCGCCCGCATGCTCCCGCTCGCGCAGGTATCGCTGCACGGCGTCGCGATCGGTCGGGTCGTAGTCCTCGGCGACCTTGCGGAAGTTGATCGTGCTGCCGTCGTGCATCTCGACGGCCCGCACCGAGCCGGGCTCGTATGAGGTCGTAATCTCCTCCGCGGGCGGGATGAAATCCGCCAGCACCAGCGGGACGATCCGCTCACGGGTCGCCTTGTAGCTCTTGGTGGACCCCTCGTGGTCGTTGAATGCGACGCACGGCGAGATGACATCCACCAGCGCGAATCCGCGGTGCTGCAGCCCTGCCTTGAGTATCGGTACGAGCTGCGCCTTGTCGCCGGAGAAGGAGCGGGCAACAAAGGTCGCGCCGAGCGTCAGCGCCAGCGAAACCGGGTCAATCGGCGGCTGCCTGTTCTCTTCGCCGCGCTTCGACTTCGTCCCCACGTCGGCCGAAGCCGAGAACTGCCCCTTGGTGAGCCCGTACACGCCGTTGTTTTCGATGAGGTACAGCATGTCCACGTTGCGGCGGATTCCGTGGCACAGCTGCCCCAGCCCAATGGACAGCGAATCGCCATCACCCGAGACACCGATGTAGATGAGGTCGCGGTTGCCGGCGTTCGCCCCCGTCGCGATGGCGGGCATGCGGCCGTGCACCGCGTTGAAGCCGTGGCTCTGGCCGACGAAGTAGGCAGTCGTCTTGGACGAGCAGCCGATGCCGCTGAGCTTGGCGACCCTGTGCGGCGGGATGCTGAGCTCGAACACGGCCTGAACGACAGCGGCGGTTATCGAGTCGTGCCCACAGCCGGCGCACAGCGTGGACATCACGCCCTCGTAATCGCGTGGGGTGAGTCCCAGGCGGTTCTTCGGAAGCGACGGGTGTCGGACTTTAGGCTTAGCGATCCAGGTCATGACCCCTGCCCCTCCGCGCCAAGCGCCTCGAGCACACCATCCACCACGTCCCGCGCGCTCAATGGCAGCCCACCGAACGTCCCGACCGGCTCGAGCCGCGGACGCGGGAACCCCGTCTCGATGGCGAGCAGCGACGCAAGCTGCCCGTCCCGGTTCTGCTCCACGACGAAAATCCGCTCGTGCTCCCGGAGGAAGGCGCTCACGTCGGCGCTGAACGGGAAGGCGCGAACGCGCATGTAGTCAGCCGGCACGCCGCGCGCGTCAAGCGTCTCCATCGCCTCGAGCACCGCGCGATGGCAGCCGCCGAGCGAGACTATCCCAATCGCTGCACCTGCCACGGTGCGGATTTCCGGCGCGGGGAGGTGATCGATCGCCGTTTCCATCTTCCGGCCGAGCCGCAGCATTACGTCGGCGTACTCAGCCGCGTCCTCCGTATAGCCGCCGAACTTGTTGTGCCCCGACCCGCGGGTGAAGAACGCGCCCCTGGGATGCACTCCCGGCAGCGTCCGCGCCGCCACGCCGTCGCCGTCCACGTCCAGGTAACGGCTGAACCGCTCCAGCCGCTCCAGCTCATCGGCACCGAGCACCTTCCCGCGGTCGGGACGATATCCGTCGTCCCACTTGAGCCGCGGCACCATCCAGTCGTTCATGCCGATGTCCAGGTCCGACAGCACGAACACCGGCGTCTGGAACCGCTCGGCAAGGTCGAAAGCATTCACGGCGAAGTGGAAGCACTCGGCCGGATCGCACGGGAACAGCAGAATGTGCTTCGTGTCCCCGTGCGACGCGTACGCGCACAGCAGCAGGTCACCCTGCTGCGTGCGCGTCGGCATGCCGGTGGACGGGCCCGTGCGCTGTATGTCGAAGATGACCGTCGGCACTTCGGCGTAGTACGCGAGCCCGATGAACTCGCTCATCAGCGAGATGCCGGGGCCGCTGGTGGAAGTGAATGCGCGCGCGCCGACCCAGTTGGCCCCCACTACCATGCCCACCGCAGCGAGCTCGTCCTCCGCCTGGATGACGGCGACGCGTCCGCGTCCGGTATCCGGATCGCGCCGCAGCTTGCGGGCGAACTTCTGGAACGCGTCGATCATCGACGTGGACGGGGTGATCGGATACCACGCGGCGACCGTCGCGCCCGCGTAGATGCAGCCAAGCGCCGCGGCAGTGTTGCCGTCTATGAGAATCGAGTCCGCCGTCGCGTTCATCCGCTCCAGGCGAATGGGAAGCGGACAGTCGAAGTGCTCGCGGGCGTACTCATAGCCCAGCCGGACGGCGAGGAAATTCGAGTCGAGCAGCGCCTTCTTCTTCGCGTACGTCTGCCCCAGCAGCTCGCGGATGACGTCGAGGTCCATCTGAAGGAAGGCCGCCAGCGCGCCGGCGTAGGCGATGTTCTTCATCAGGATCCGCTCGCGCGAGCCGGCGAAGTTCTCGGTGCACATTCGCGCCAGGGGCACGCCCAGCAGCTGCACGTCATCGCGCGACAGCGTGCGCGGCAGCGGCCAGCTCGAGTCGTACAGCAGCCAGCCGCCGGAGCGAACCTCAGCCAGGTCGCGCGCATACGTGGCCGGGTTCATCGCGATCAGCAAGTCGAAGTCCGGCGTCCGTGCGGTGTGGCCGTCGCGGTTGACCCGGATCTCGTACCACGTTGGCAGTCCCTGGATGTTGGACGGAAAGAGGTTCTTTCCGGAGACCGGGACGCCCATCCGGAAGATCGCCTTCCGGATCAGGTCGTTGGCGCTGGAGGACCCGGTTCCGTTGGGCGTCGCGATCTTGAAGGCGAAATCGTTGACGCGGCTGGGAGTAACGGCACTCTGCTCCGAGTCGAGCAGCGGGCGCGCGTCCCGCGCTTCGGCGATCACGCTGCCCCCACCGCGCTCGCCCGGGTCGTCGTCACAGAGCGGGAGCCGTTCCCGCCGATGAGCAGAGGCAGCGGCCCGCGGGGAGGGTGCTTCGCTCCGGGAGCTGTCCCGGCGTACGGGATGAGCAGATCGAACTGGCGCATGTCCCACGCGGCCGTCGGGCAGCGCTCGGCGCACAGCCCGCAGTGGATGCAGATGTCCTCGTCCTTGATCATCAGCCGGGCCGTCTGCGGCAGCGGACCGGAAGCGAACAGCGGCTGCGCGGGGTTCTTCGCAGGCGCAGTGAGCCGCGAGCGGACGTCGTCCTCTTCCCCGTCCGGAGTGATCGTCAGGCAGTTGACGGGGCAGACGTCCACGCAGGCGTCGCACTCGATGCACAGCGCGTCGGTGAAGTGCGTCTCGACGTCGCAGTTGAGACACCGCTCCGCCTCACGCAGTGTCTGCTCGAGATCGAAGCCAAGCTCGACTTCCTCGTCGAGGTTGCGCAGCCGCTGCGCCAGCTCCTTGTGGCGCATGCGCGCGCGGTGCGCCGCGTCATAGTCGTTGCTGTAGCTCCACTCGTGCAGCCCCATCTTCTGGCTGACGAGATTCATCCCCCACTGCGGGCGCTCGGTGAGCGACTGCTGCTGGCAGTGGCGATGGATAGAGATGGCCGCCTGGTGGCCGTGCTCGACCGCCCAGATGATGTTCTCCGGGCCCCACGCGGCGTCGCCCCCGACGAACACGCCCGGACGGGTGGTCTGGAACGTGACACGATCGACGATGGGACTTCCCCACTTGTCGCACTCGATCCCGATGTCCTTCTCGACCCAGGGGAACGCGCCCTCCTGCCCGATGGCGAGGATGACCGCGTCGCATGGGATGATCACCGTGTCGAGCGCACGGCTCACGTCCTTCCCGTTCGCGTCTTTGCTCCACTCGACGACGTCGAACTCCATGCCGGTGAGCACGCCGTTCTCCACGATGAACCGCTTCGGCGCGTGGTTCTCGACGATGTGGACGCCCTCCTCCTCGGCGTCCTCCAGCTCCCACGGCGACGCCTTGAAGAACTGGCGCGACCGGCGCGCCATCACCTTTACGTCCGTGCCGCCGAGCCGCTTGGCAGAACGACAGCAATCCATCGCGGTGTTGCCCACGCCGATCACGAGCACGCGCGGCTGAATCGAGCTGATGTGGCCGAACGCGATCGACTGGAGCCAGTCGATTCCTATATGGATGTTCTCGGTGTCGTGCCTGCCCGGGAGGTCGAGCTCCTTGCCGCGCGGGGCGCCCGACCCGATGAAGATCGCGTCCCAGTTCTCTTCCAGCACCGCCTTGAGGCTGGTCACGGGGTGGTTCGTCCGCAGGTCCACCCCCATATCGAGGATGACGTCTATCTCCTCGTTGAGCACGCGTGGCGGCAGCCGGAATCGCGGGATGTTGTTCCACATCAGTCCGCCTGCGCGCTCGTGCTTCTCGTACATCGTGACCGAGTAGCCGAGCGGCATCAGGTCGTTGGCCACGGTGAGCGAGGCCGGGCCGGCGCCGATGCACAGCACGCGCTTGCCGTTCTTCTCCGTCGGAATCGCAGGCAGGTGCGCGCGCATCACTTCGTCGTCGCGCATGTCAGAGGCGACGCGCTTCAGCCGGCAGATCGCCACGGGCTCGCCATCCACCCGCGTCCGGCGGCACGCAGGCTCACACGGGCGGTCGCAGGTGCGGCCCAGGATCCCCGGAAAGACGTTCGACTGTCGGTTGAGGAGGTACGCCTCGGTATAACGCCCCTGCGCCACCAGCCGGATGTACTCCGGAACGTTGGTGTGCGCTGGGCAAGCCCATTGGCAGTCGACGACCCGGTGATAGTACGCCGGATCGGATACGTTTGTGGGTCGCATAGTGCCGTCGGCGCTCAAATATACGGTTACACCACGAACCCGACAGAAGTTTTCCGCCGGCCGTCGCGGGGCCAATGTGTGACGCTCCGGCACGCAACTTCCCACAGCCAGGCAGCCGTGACCCCCACCCCCCTTCCCACTGCGTCGAGGATGGTGTCCAGGCGCTGGCGCGCGGCGCCGACGCTGGATACCGCATCAGCGGCCCAACAGGGCTGCGACGTCCTTCCGGTCATGAGACGCGCCCGGTTCCACGCGCTCGGCGTCTCAGCGATCGTACTGGTCCTGACTGGCTGTGCCGGGACGACTGCGCAGAGCGTCAACCCCGTCGCCGAGCCGGCGCGCGCCTCGGCTGCAGGCGCCGCAGCGGAGCTACAGTTCGCCCGCGACATGATCGAGCACCACGCCCAGGCGCTCGCGATGACCGCCCTCGTGCCTGGGCGCGCAGCCGCCGCCCCTGTCCGGCTGCTGGCCGAGCGGCTGGAGGTGTCGCAGCGGGACGAGATCGCGCAGCTGCGAGGCTGGCTCTCCCGGCGGGGCGAAGGCAGCACCGGTGACACCGCAGACCCTGCCTCCCACCATGATCACGGATCAATGCCCGGGATGCGAACCGCCGAGCAGCTTGCGCGTCTCGAGGCCGCCCGCGGCGCCGAATTCGACAGGCTGTTCCTCGAGCACATGATCGCGCATCACGAGGGCGCCCTCGTGATGATCCGGGACCTGTTCGCAGCGCCGGGCGCCGGACAGGATCCGGAAATCTTCCGCTTCGCCTCGGAAATCGAAGCGGACCAGCGGATGGAGATCACCCGGATGCAGCAGCTGCTGGCGGCGATGCCGGACGGAACGGATTAGCGTCGCGCGCTGTACGACAAAACCATGCGCCAGATGAGGCAATGATGGAGACCAGCACACCCCGTACGCCGACGGCTGCTTCACGGCGATCCGCGCTCATTCTCGCGGTCGGCGCTCTGTGCGCGGTTTCAGTCCGCGCCAACGCACAGACTGCTGGCGAATCGCCGCTCGTATCGCGTTCGGCGGCGACTGATGCCCGCGTCGGTCTCGCGCCCGGACTGTTCGACGCGGCCACTGCCGCGAAGGGCATGGAGCTCGTCGCCACCGTGCAGCGTCCAGCGGGGTTCTTCAACCCCTCGAGCCCGGGCGACTTCCGCTATGCCAACACGGATCTCGCGTTCAGCGGCAACAACGTGTTCGTGGGCGGCTATTACGGCTTCCAGGTCTGGGACGTGTCCGATCCCGGCAAGCCGGTGCTGCGCGCATCGCTCGTCTGCCCCGGTGGCCAGGGCGACGTATCCGTGCACGGCAACCTGCTGTTCGTGTCCGTGGAGGAAACCAGCGGACGCGTGGACTGCGGTACGCAGGGCGTCGCCGACACAGTGAGCGCCGAGCGGTTCCGCGGCGTGAGGATCTTCGACATCAGCAGGCTGGAAGCGCCGCGGCAGGTGGCCGCGGTGCAGACGTGCCGGGGCTCGCACACCCATACGCTCGTACCCGATCCGAACGACGCCGGCATCATGTACGTGTACGTCTCCGGAACGGGCGTAGCGCGGCCAGACTCCGAGTTGAAGGGATGCTCGGGGCCGGTGCCGACCGCTGACAGCGCCAGCTCCTATTTCCGGATCGAGATCATCAGAGTGCCGCTGGCCGCTCCGCAGGAAGCTCAGATCGTCAACGCCCCGCGAATCTTCGCCGATCCAGCGACCGGGAGCATTCACGGGCTCTGGCCCGGCGGCGCTCACGGCCCCGGCACGCAGTCCACCTCGGAGACGAGCCGCTGCCACGACATCACGGCATACCCGGAGCTCGGCATTGCCGCGGGCGCGTGCTCGGGTAACGGCATCCTGCTGGACATCCGCGATCCGGTGAATCCCGTGCGGATCCACGAGGTGATCGATCAGAATTTCGCGTTCTGGCATTCAGCGACGTTCAGCAACGACGGGCGCACCGTCATCTTCACCGATGAATGGGGCGGCGGGTCCGCGGCGCGCTGCCGGGCGAGCGACCGCCCCGAATGGGGCGCCAATGCGCTGTTCGAGCGCGTAGAGGGGAAGCTGCGGCAAGCCGGATACTACAAGCTGCCCGCGCCTCAGACCGACGCGGAGAACTGCGTGGCTCACAACGGGTCCCTCATTCCCGTCCCGGGTCGCGACATCATGGTTCAGGGGTGGTACCAGGGAGGGATCTCCGTCTTCGATTTCAGCGACCCGCGTAAACCGGTCGAGATCGCGTACTTCGATCGAGGACCGGTCAATCCGGAGCGGATCGAGATGGGCGGTCACTGGTCGGCGTACTGGTACAACGGCCGGGTGTACGGGGCCGAGATCGCCCGCGGCCTTGACGTGCTCCGGCTCCTCCCCAGCGAGCATCTATCGGAGAACGAGATCCGCGCCGCCGAGCTGGTGAGGGTGGATGCATTCAATCCGCAGCTCCAGGAGCGGCTGGTCTGGCCTGCCAGCTTCGTGGTCGCGCGTGCATACGTGGACCAGCTGCGGCGCAACCGGCAGGTCCCTGCCGCCTGGACGCGCGGTGTCGAGCGGGCCCTCGGTCAGGCCGAGCGGCTGCAGCCGGCGCGACGGCGCGCGGCGCTCACACAGCTGGCGACGCGACTCGAGCGCGACGCGGCAGCGTCGGCCGAAAAGGACAGAGTAGCGGCGCTCGCCGCGGCGGTGCGCGCGCTGGCCGACGGCCAGCGCTGACGCATCGCGCGAGAGCCTACGGGTTGAGCCAGTAGCTGACCTTCAGCAGCAGGATGTTGTCGGGCGACGCCGCAAACAGCGCATCGAAGTCGCGCCCGAGATCGAACTCGCCGAGCGGCCTGAAGTCGCTGCGCGTCTGCTGCCACGCAAGGTAGAGCGTGGAGCCGGGGCGCCACTCCCAGCGCAGCACCGCGTTGCCGCGCAGCGATGCGAAGTTGAAGTTCGGCTGCGGGACGGCGAAGGACACGCCGCCGGAAGCCTGACCCGTGGGGTAAATGCGGCCGTCAACGATCTCGCCCACTTCGGTACCGTACTCGCGGAACTCGAACCGGCCCGGTGTCGCAAACTCCTTGGCCGGGCCGTAATCGCCGGTTGCGATGAACGGCTGGGCGTACACCTGCAGCGAAAGGCCCGGGGTGAACGTGTAGTTCATCCGCGTGACGATGGCGAGCGTCTTCTGCTCGAGCGCGGCAAAGACGTAGCGCGCCCCGAAGGTTTCCGTCGCGGCCGGATCTTCCACGCGCTGCAGATACTGGGCTTCGGCGAAGTCGTGGCTGAACTGCGGACCGATCACAATGTCCCAGTGCGATGCGGGCCGGATCGTCAGGTTGGCGAACAGATTCACGTTGGATCCGTCGCCCGGCCCGCGCTGCAGGTAGCTGCCGAATGAACCGACGAGCCGGCGCCGCTGGTCTGACACCACCTCGGAGTAGAGCGACACGTAACCGGGCCGGTACGCGGCCGGGCCGCCACGCGTGAGACGATCGTCAACCGTCCCGGCCCTGGAGTAGGTGAGCTCCGCAAAGCTCTGCCAGTAGTTCAGCAGCTGCAGTGAGCCACCAGCGAAGATCCGGTTGGAGATGTTCTCCCAGCCGTAGTTGTACTCCACGAGCGGGCTGACGTACATCGAGTAGCGGCGCAGCACCGGCCCCGGGCGCGCCTCGTTGTAGTTCAGGTTCGCCTGAAAGTCGATCCGGTCGGCGCGACGCTGAAATCCGAGGTCGCTCACCTCGTACTTCGGGCTGATCGTGTTCAGGTTGACACTGCTCTGCCAGTTGCGGCCGACGCGCTTGGCGAGCTGCAACCGCCCCGCGAAGCCGGTGAGCGTCGTAGCATTCGTGTCCAGCTCGAGGTGATCGGCATCGGGACGCTGGAAGTAGTGATACGGCAGACGCTGGGTCGCGGTGATCACGGAGCGCTCGCCGCGCACGTGACTGCTGACGAAGTAGCCCTGCAGCGTCCACGTCCGCTGGCCCCACTGGTGAAACCAGTCCGTGCCCGTGGTATAAGCCGCTGAACGGAGCACCGACGGCAGGGTCTCGCCCTCCAGATCGCGGTTGACCGCTCCCAGGAACCCACCGACTGCGGTCTGCCCCGCCCTGGTCTCCCGCCGCACCCTTCCGACGAAATAGTTCGTCAGCGGTTCGGCGACGATCTCGCCGGTCTCGCCGTCTTCCGTCCGGAAGCGCGCGATCTCGCGGCGCGTCACCGCATCGAGAAACCCGCTCGACCACCCGCCCGTGGTGCGGCCAGCCAGCTTGACCGCACCGAGTATTCGCGTCTGATCCGGGACGTCACGCGCGGCGAACGGCGGTGCGAGCGACGGCTGCCTGCCGATGCGCCGCGAATAGAAGACGCTGTTGGAGCCGTCCTGCCCGAAACTGAACAGCTCCGCGCCCTCGATGAAGAACGGTCGCCGCTCGGCGAAAATCGTCTCGAACGCAGTGAGATTGATCACGGCAGGGTCCACTTCGACCTGACCGAAATCCGGATTGACCGTCGCGTCCAGAGTGAGGTTGCTCGTCACTCTGTACTTGAGATCGAGGCCGACGTCGCCCGAGAACTCGCGGCTCGTGCGGAATGGGTTTGCACCGCGATCCACGTACTCGGCCCGTGTCACCGCGTACGGCATGATCTCGAGCCGCTTCCCCGTGGCCAGGCTCCGCATTCCGGTGAGATGTCCGTATCGCGGGATTCCGCCCGGCTCGTCGCGCGGCGTGAACGGCCACAGCGCGAACTCCTGGTTCCTTGCGATCTGCCGCTCCACCTGCAGCCCCCACGTCTGCACAGTCTCCCGGGTGAAACGGAACTGGCTGAACGGGATCCTGATCTCCGCCACCCAGCCTGAGTCGGTCACCGCGGTCGTGGCTTCCCAGACCGGGTCCCACGAATCGTCCTCGCCGTTCGGAGAACGCGACTGGTCGCGGCGCACCCCGGCGGGATTGAGCTCGAAGCCGAACGAAGTGCGGTGGTCGTGATTGCTGTCGAAGATGATCGTGAGCCAGTCCGACGCCGACATTGACCCGTCGCGCCTGCCAAGCCGCGCGGAGACCGGACTGCGGTCGTACATCATCGCGCCGACGTACAGAGCATCGTCGTCATACAGCAGACGAATCTCCGTCCGCTCGCTCACCGGCTGTCCTTCGTTCGGATCGAGCTGCCGCAGCTCGGTGATCGGGCGCGCGGCGCGCCACGCCGGCTCATCGAGAACACCGTTGACCCTTATCGGAGAGGTGGCACGGGCGGCTTCGGCGACCGGCGCATCCCGCTGGTGATCGTACGGCGTGCGGGGAGCCGCATCCTGCGCAGCGAGTGGCAGAGCGCAGACCAGCGAAAGGCAAACGAGGGAGCGAAGCATCTGTGGCTCGATTGCGGGTTGTCTGGCAGATCGCGCGACGACGTCCAGCAGCTGGCTGACGGGGCCGCGCAGTGGCGTATTAGACCCTGACGGGCGACTGGATGGTTGCCGTGGCGTGACCCTCCTACGGCGCGCACGACTGCCCGGTTTCGCCCGTTTCCGGCGTCGAGTTGCGCGGAAGCGGACCTGCCGCCCAATCTTGAACGGACTCGAACGAAGGAATGGGCTGGCGACTGTGACCACTGAACCGACGGGCACCGGCACCGGGCCCATCGACCTGCGATCCGACACCGTCACGCGACCGTCGCCCGCAATGCGCGCCGCGATGGCGGCGGCCGAGGTCGGTGACGATCAGTTCGGCGAGGACCCCACCGTCAACCTCCTGCAGGAGCGCGTCGCCGCGCTGCTCGGCAAGGAGGCGGCACTGTGGCTGCCGAGCGGTACCATGGCAAACCAGGTTGCCGTCCGGACGCTCACCGCCCCCGGCGATGATGTGATCGTGAGCCGCGAGAGTCACCTGGTCCTGCACGAGACCGGCGGTGCGGCCGCAAACTCCGGCGTGCAGCTCACCGAGGTCGGCGAGGCTGGCGTGTTCACCGCGCAGCAGATGCTCGTCGCGCTCAAGCCGCGCGGGCACCTCATCTACCCGCCGACGACGCTCGTCGCGGTGGAGAACACGCACAACCGCGCGGGCGGGGTGATCTTCCCTCAGGCGGATGCGGCGGGGATATGCGATGACGCCCGGGCGATGGGGGTGCCCACATACCTGGACGGAGCGCGGCTGTGGAATGCCGCGGTCGCGAGCGGCCAGACACCGGGACAGCTCGCTGAGCCGTTCGACCTCGTCTCGGTTGCCCTGTCGAAGGGGCTGGGCGCCCCCGCGGGATCGCTGCTCGCCGGGACCGCGGAAACGATCCGGCATGCCACCCGTTTCCGCAGGATGTTCGGCGGTGCGATGCGGCAGGTGGGCATCCTGGCGGCCGCGGGCGCGTACGCGATCGAGCACAACTACGACCGGCTGGCCGAGGATCACGCCAATGCGCGCCAGCTTGCCGCTCGACTCGCAGAATGCGAGCACATCGACGTCAACCCTGCCGAGGTGAGGACGAACATCCTCATGATGCACCTGCGCGAGCGCGCACCAGACGCGGCGACCGTGATCGATGAGCTCGGTCGCCGCGGAGTTCTGGCGTTCGCGTTCGGGCCGAGGACAATACGGCTCGTGACGCACATGGACGTGACCGCGGCACAGTGTGCCACTGCGGGCGACGTGCTGGTGGACGTAGTCACGAGCGGCGCAACCTGACAGTCCCCGACAGCGATCGAGCGCGCGCGGTGCCGGGCTTCGTGGTAACCGGCGCGTCCAGCGGAATCGGCGAAGCCTGCGTCCTCCGTCTCGCCGGGCTCGGCTATCGGGTGTTCGCCGGCGTACGGTCCGATGCGGCCGCTGACCGGCTGAGTGACGCGGCACCCGGTCTCATCACCCCCGTACGGCTCGACGTCAGCGACGCCGCCTCGATCCGCGCGGCGGCCGAGCTGATCGCGTCAGCGACCGGTAGCGCCGGGGTGGACGGCCTGGTCAACAACGCAGGGATCGCCGTCGCCGCACCGCTCGAGTTCCTCCCGCTCGACGCCCTGAGGGAACAGCTCGAGGTCAACGTGATCGGTCAGGTCGCGGTGACGCAGGCGCTGCTGCCGTCGCTGCGCGCCGCCCGCGGCCGCATCGTCAACATGGGGTCGATCTCAGGACGCGTCGCGCTGCCGTTCGTCGGCCCGTATACCGCGTCGAAGTTCGCACTGGAAGCACTGACCGACTCGCTGCGCGTGGAACTGCGACCATGGGGAATTCACGTGGCGATCGTCGAGCCTGGGGTCATCGCCACACCGATCTGGAAGCGCTCGCTCACGGCGTTCGATGCCATGCTGGAGAAGATGTCCCCGCAGGTGCTCGAGCTGTACGGCCCCGCAATGCACGTGGTGCGTTCGCGCGTGAGCCGGCTGCCGGGCGCTTCGACCGAGGGGGTCGTGCGGGCCGTGGTCCACGCGCTCACCGCAGGCCGGCCGCGCGCTCGCTATCTCGTCGGCGTGGACGCCCGCGCGCGGTTGATCCTCAACTGGCTCCCCTGGCGACTCCGCGACCGCGCGGTCGCGCGGGCGTTGCGCTAGACACCCTCCACGGCGCCAGAGCTGCCGGCAACGCGTGTCCGCCGGCGACCGCTCCACGCAATCGCAAAAGCGATAGCAAGCGGCGCGAGCCGTTCGAGCCAGTCCCCCGGCTGATCCGGCAGCAGGTAGAACAGGACTGTGAGCCCGAAGCCCGCGAGAATCGAAGCCAGCACCGCGCGCCCGTCGAGCTCGTACCCCTTCAGTCGCAGCACGAGCACGGGACCGAACGCAGAGCCGAGCGCGTGCCACGCGAACAGCACCCGCGAAAAGATCGTCGCCGGCGCAGCGATGGCCAGTGCGACGGCAACCAGGCTCACGGCGAGAACGACGATGCGAACGCGCCGAAGCCCGGGATGCACGCGCTGCGCGGAAGGTTGATCGCCCGCACCCTGCAGATCGAGGGAGAGAGAGGACGCGGCCACGAGCAGCTGGCTGTCGGCCGTGGACATGATCGCCGACAGCACCGCCGCCACCATCATGCCGGCCAGGACCGGAGGAAGCATCGCGTTCGCGGCATGAAAGAACACCTGCTCTCCGTCGGGGAGCTCGCTCCAGAGAACGCGCGCGCTCAGCCCCAGCAGCAGCATTCCCGAGTAGATCACCACGGCCCACGCAATCGCGATCATCCGTCCCTGCCTGAGCGCGGCGGAGTCACGCAGCGCCATGAACCTGTTCACCACGTGCGGCTGCCCGGGGTAGCCCAGACCGATCCCCAGCGTGCCGAGCACGAAGGCGAGTCCCAGAATGCCCGGGTACCCGCGCGTGAAGGTGATGCCGTCCGGGCCGGCAGCTGCTCGCAGCCCCTGCAGCAGCTCGCCGAAACCACCGACGTACGCCAGGGCAACGACGGGAAGAAACAGCGCCGCCGCGACCATCAGCAGCCCCTGCAGCATGTCGGTGACGCTCACGGCCCAGAATCCCCCGAGCAGCGTGTACAGCACGATGACGCCAGCGCCGATCGATATGCTCACCGCCGTCGAGACGCCGAAAGAGGCCGCGAAGGCGTTGCCCGCCGCCTGGAACTGCGAGGCTATGTAGAAGACGAAGGCGAAAAGAATCGCACCCGAGCAGACGCGCACGATGGTGGCCCGAAGCGGATCGCGTCGGTCACCCGCGATGAATTCCGTGAGCGTCAGCGCCCCGGTCGCGCGGCTCATCCGCATCAGCCGCGGTCCCACCCACAACCAGTTGATGACGAATCCGGAGACGGTCGCTGGGAACAGCCAGAGTGCGGACAAGCCCCAGCTGTACGCCGCGCCGCTCACGCCGAGAAGCGTCCACGCCGACGAGGAGCTGGCCGATGCGCTGAGCGCCGCCACCCAGGAGCCAAGCTGCCGTCCGCCAAGGAAGAAGTCGCTGTCGTCGTGCGTGCGGCGAGTCGCCCACAGGCCGATCGCCACGAGCGCGGCGTTATAGACGACGAGCGTCAGGAGTATCGCGTAGGCGCGGGACACGGCGGATGAATGTAGTAGTTTCCACGACATGGTCTTCGGCTTTCTGAGGCAGAGGCGGCGGGAGCAGCTCCGCGCCCGCCCCTTCCCCGACTCGTGGCGCAGGGTCGTCGAGCGCAATGTCCCGATGTTCCGTCGCCTTCCGGCGGCGGATCAGGCGGAACTGCTCGGCCACGTTCAGGTCTTTCTTGCGGAAAAGCGGTTCGAAGGGTGCGGCGGGCTCGAGCTCACCGACGAGATGCGCGTGACCATTGCGGCGCAGGCGTGCCTGCTGCTGCTGCACCGTCCAACCGATTACTTCCCGGACCTGACCTCGATTCTGCTTTACCCCAGCGAATACACCGAGCACTCCGTGCGGCGGGTGGACGGGGACATATGGGAAGAGGGACCTGAGGCGCGCCTCGGGCACACCGCGCTGCGGCTGCGTGCGATGGTCCTGGCGTGGGACGCGGTGCAGCGCGCCACGGACAACCCGAGCGCCGGGAACCTGGTGATTCACGAGTTCGCGCACCAGCTCGATTTCGAGAACCACGGCTCAGACGGTACGCCGGACCTTCCCACGGCGGCCGACAGCGCCGCGTGGGCGCAGTTGATGAACGAAGAGCTGCAGTCGCTGCGCCGCGCGCAGGCGACGGGGACGCCTACGGTTCTGGATACGTACGGAGCGCAGAACCATGCGGAGTTCTTCGCGGTGGCGACCGAGGCTTTCTTTCAGCGGCCGCGCGCGTTGCGGTCGCAGCACCCGCGACTATACGCCGCGATGCAGCGGTACTTCAGGCAGGACCCCGCGAGCTACTCGTCGGAGCCGACTGCCGCCTTCCTCATCTGATGACGCGGCGCGCTTCGGCAGAGATGCGGGGCACTACCGCCAGTGGCCCGGGTACATGTATTGCCGCTTGCGCCGTCACGCTTTCCGTCCGGAACGTCCCGTAGATATCGTTCGCTGAGGCCACTCATGCAGTCTCACCAAACCGTCTGATTCGCACGATGAGATCACTTCGCCGGCTCGCCGGTGCCGTCGCGGTCGCCATGCTCTCGGGACCTGCTTTCTCGGGGTGCGGCACGCCAGCCGCCGCCCACGTCATGGAGCTGCCCGGACCGCTCACCGACGGGCACGAGCTCGTCCCGGCCCCGCGCTCGGTCGGTCTAAGTGCCACGGACAGCTTTGCAGTGCTGCCGCAGACGGTCGTCGCGATCGCATCGGAATCGGACAGCGTGGGTCTGGTCGCGCGCCACCTCGCCCAGCTACTGGGACGAGGCCTGGGCGGCGATCCCCTGCGGATCCAGACCGGGGACGGCGAGGCGCGCAACGCCATCGCGCTGCGGATTGATGCGGGGGCAATCCCGGCCGAGGGTTATGAGTTGAGCATCGCGCCGGGCGGCGTGACGATCTCCGGCGGCAGCGCGGCGGGGCTGTTTTATGGAGTGCAGACGCTGCGGCAGCTGCTTCCAGCTTCGCTGGAAAACGGGTCGGCCGCCGGCCGGTTGTCCGCCCCGGCGGGACGCATCTCCGACAGCCCGCGGTTCGAGTGGCGCGGAGCGATGCTGGACGTGTCGCGCCACTTCCTCCCCGCACGCGACGTCAAGCGCTACATCGACCTGATGGCGCTGCACAAGCTCAACCGGCTGCACCTGCACCTGTCCGACGATCAGGGCTGGCGGATCGAGATTCATTCGTGGCCCAACCTCACGACCCGCGGTGGCAGCACCCAGGTGGGAGGCGGGCCCGGCGGTTTCTACACGCAGGCCGAGTACGCCGACATCGTCCGCTACGCCCACGAGCGGTTCATCACGGTCGTGCCCGAGATAGACATGCCGGGACACACCAACGCCGCGCTCGCCTCGTACCCCGAGCTCAACTGCAACGACGTTGCTCCACCGCTGTACACCGGCACGCGCGTCGGCTTCAGCGCCCTCTGCGTGCAGCGGGAGGCGACCTACAAGTTCGTGGACGACGTGGTGCGGGAGATCGCAGCGCTGACGCCGGGCCCGTACTTCCACATCGGTGGGGATGAAGTCGAGCGGCTGACCGCCGCGCAGTACCGCGGTTTCATCGAGCGCGTCGAGAAGATCGTGCACTCACACGGCAAGCGCATGATCGGCTGGGGAGAGATCGCGCCCGCGAACATCAGCCCCACCACGATCGTTCAGCACTGGAAGCCGAATGCGAACCCGCGTGCGGCGGTTGCGCGGGGCTCGAAGGTGATCATGTCTCCCGCGAACCGCATCTATCTCGACATGAAGTACGACTCCACCACGCGTCTGGGTCTCACCTGGGCCGGCGTGAGGGAGGTATGGGAAGCCTACGACTGGGACCCCGCCGCGTTCCTGCCCGGCGTTCCGGAGGAATCAGTGATCGGCGTGGAAGGGCCGCTATGGTCGGAGACGCTGGTGACGATCCGCGACTTCGAGTATCTCGCGTTTCCGCGGCTGGCGGCCGTGGCGGAGATCGGCTGGACCCAGCAGGTTCAGCGCAGCTGGGATGATTTCAGGGTCAGGCTCGGCGCACAGGGGCCCCGCTGGCGCGCGCTGGGCATCAACTTCCACCGCTCGCCGCGGGTCCCCTGGAAGTAGCTCAACGGGTCAGAGTCCTTGATCAGGCGTCGCGCGTTACATGCTGAATTCGCGCGCGAACGCAACGTCGAAGGAAAAGGTCTTCGCGCGGCTGCGTGTCTCCAGCACGTCCGCGACGCGGCGGAGCCGTTCGGGAATGCCCAGTATCTTCTCCTGCGCGCGCTTCCCGATCTCGTCCAGTCCCTCGAGCTTGTCGATCGCCCAGTAGCGAATCTGCTCCTCCACGATCTTCAGGTAGTCGCGCGGACCGTAGATTCCCGCGCGGCGGATGACGTCCGCCATCTCGCGGAAGTGGGGCATGTTCACCCCGGGCATCTCGATTGAAGGCATTATCTCCGCAGCCGACGCGAGCGCGCGGTTGGGATCGCGCTGCAGCACTTCCCTGAAGATGGACCGGTAGAACGTGTAGTGCCGCGCTTCTTCCTTGGCCACGTTAGCCAGCACGACACCGATCGTCGGCTCGTACTCCTTCGCCAGGTTCCCCGTGTTCGCGTGGCTCACCTGGGTCGCGCGCTCCTGCAGTGTCGTGTAAACGAACACCCTGTACGGGTCCTTGTCCCATGACGGCTCGAAGCCCGCACGGAGGTACTCGAACTGCATTTTCTCCAGCACCGGGTTGTTCAGGATCTGGCTGTCGCGCGCGTAGTCGTGCAGCACCGCGCCGTGCCTGTCTTCCTCCGCCGTCCACAGGTTCGTCCATTTCGACCAGAACGTGTCGCCGCCGAGGTAGGCCGCGAGCAGCCGGTGGAAGTGCGGGAGACCTTCTTCCGTGAGAAGATTGAGCGCGAGCGCCACGCGTCCCGGAAGACTGATCCCCGATGCCCGCTCGCGAAGCTCGGTGAGATGCCGTTCCGGATCCGTATCCGGCGGGGGCGACAACAACTCGCTCGGGAACCAGAGAACGCGCTTCGCCTCGTGAGCCACCATCAGTTCGTGCACGACAGGCTCCAGGTCAGCCAGCACCTCGACCTTGGCGAGTGTTTCCGGCTCCACCGTTGTCATATCCTCTCTCTCCCCGGGCGTTGACCGCTAAAGCTAGCACGCACTGCGCAATGCGCACGGGCGTCGCCCGCGTGGCAATGCACTCTGCGTACCGCAGCGGTATACGGATGTCTTGATGTCAGGCGCTGCCTGACTCCCTGAGGCGGGAACGATCGATGGTGCCGCGGGTCAGCGCTTGCGGCCCGGCCGCCGGTGGCTCCGCATCGAGCGCTGCGGTCTCGCAGGAGCTTCGACCGCGGACGCCTCGGTGCGTGCCGCACTAGCAGCCGCGGCGGTCTTCCCGGCTCCCCGCTCGCTCTTCGCCTTCGACCGCTTGCGGTCGTCAGCGCGCTGCGCGCGCATGCTCGCAAGCCGTTGCGGCAGCGGTATCTCCAGACGCTCGGCGGATTTCGGCGAGTAGTCGAAGTCCGGCACCGTGACGCGCAACAGCGGCTGGCCGAGCGCCCGCTCGATGGCGTGCAGGTCGCCAAGCTCTGCGGGCGCGACGAAGGTGAAGGCTTCGCCGGTGAGTTCAGCGCGCGCCGTGCGGCCGACGCGGTGGATGTAGTCGTCGGGCTTGTTGGGAACGTCGAAGTTCACGACGTGCCCCAGCGCTTCCACGTCGATGCCGCGCGCCGCGATGTCGGTTGCGACAAGCACCCGGAACTTCCCGCTCTTGAACCCCTCCAGCGCTTCGGTGCGCTGCGGCTGCGAGCGGTTGCCGTGAATGCGCGCCGCGGGGATCCCCCGCTTGTCCAGATACTCCCACAGGCGGTTGGCGCGGTGCTTGGTGCGCGTGAACACCAGCGCTTCGTGCATGAGATCCCGCTCGAGGAGGGTCAGCAGCAGATCCGCCTTTCTCTCCTGCGGAACGACGTACACCGCCTGCGTGATCCCGGTCGCAGGGGCGGACTTCCGCTCGAGGTTGATGGTGACCGGATCGCGCAGCATCTCGCGCGTGAGCTGCACGATCTCGCGCGGCATCGTCGCGCTGAAGAACAGCGTCTGCCTGTCCGATGGCAGGTAGCGCAGCAGCCGCCGGATGTCGGGAAGGAACCCCATGTCCAGCATCCGGTCCGCTTCATCGAGCACCAGGTATTCGATCGTCTTGAGCTTCGCGTACGGGAACCTCAGGTGGTCGAGCAGCCGCCCCGGCGTCGCGATCAGCACGTCAACACCGCTGCGGAATGCGTGCTCCTGCGGGCCCATTGCGACACCGCCATACACCGAGGCGGCTGTGATCGGGGTGTGAACCGCCAGCTCCTCGAGCTCCGCTAAAATCTGGGCGGCAAGCTCGCGGGTCGGGGTCACGACGAGCGCGCGGGTGGTCCCGCGTGACTCCGACATCAGCTTGTGCAGGATGGGCAGAAGGAATGCGGCGGTCTTGCCGCTTCCCGTCATTGCGCAGGCGAGCACGTCGCGGCCGGCGAGCCCGGGCGGTATGGCGTCCTCCTGGATCGGAGTCGGTCGCTTGAAACCGAGCTCCTTTACACCCTTGAGGAGTGACGCGTGAAGCTTGAAGGATCCAAATGGCATCAGCGTAACCTAGCGGGTCAGCGCTCCGGGGCCTCACGCGACCGAAAACCGGGGTGGCGAGAAGGGCGTCGCCAGCCGCATAGTTGTGCGCCCGACGGGCGGCCGAGCGCGTCCCCCGAGGTGCATGCCGACGCGAGCGCCGGGCTCGCGGCCGTCTCGAACGCGAGCTATGACGAAACGACTGGTCTGGGGCGCCGAGATCGCGGTACTCGCCGCGCTGTACATAATCGCGGCGCGGTTCGGCCTGGCGCTCGACGCCGTTGCGGGCTTCGCCACGCTGGTCTGGGCGCCGACGGGCATTGCATTCGCCGCCCTGCTCGTGCGGGGTCAGCGGCTCTGGCCGGGCGTTGCAGTCGGGGCGCTGGTGGCGAACGCGCTGGAGGGAGCACCCGCAGGCGCTGCCGCCCTGATCGCGCTCGGGAACACGCTGGAAGCGGCCGGCGGGGCGTATGTTCTGAGGCAGATTCCGGGGTTCCGCCCGTCACTGGAGCGGGTTCGGGACGTGCTTGCATTCATCGTGGTCGCCGCGGTGCTGAGCACCGTGATAAGCGCGACCATCGGCACCGGCACGCTGCGGCTGTTCGACCTGATCACGGTCGAACAGGCAGCCACTGCCTGGCGAACCTGGTGGCTGGGTGACATGATCGGTGCGCTCGTCATTGCGCCGGTGATACTGGTGTGGGCCTCGACGCAGCCCGCGTTACCCGAAACGAGACGGCTGCTCGAGACGCTGGCGCTGGCCGCGATGGTCATCACGGCCAGCCTGCTGGTGTTCACGTTCCCGGTGGCCCAGGGCTCCCGCGCGCTGCAGGCGTACCTGCTGTTCCCCCCTCTGATCTGGGCGGCGCTCCGCTTCGGCCGCAGGGGAGCAGTCACTTCCACGTTCGCCGCATCCGTCATCGCGGTGTGGGGAACGATCAACGGCGCCGGCCCGTTCGCCGCGGACACACTGTACCAGAGCCTTCAGGAACTGCAGATCTTCATGGGCGTCATCACCCTGACGTTCCTGCTGCTCGGTGCGTCCATGTCCGAGCGCAGGCGGGCACATCACGAGCTCCGCGTCGCCCGCGAGACCGCCGAAGCAGCGAACCGCGCGAAGGCGGAGTTTCTTGCCGTGGTCAGCCACGAGCTGCGAACGCCGCTCAACGCGATAAACGGCTATGGCGAGATGCTGACGATGGAGCTCGCCGGCCCTCTCAGCACTCAGCAGAAGGACGCGGTCGCACGGATTCAGCGCAACTCCCAGCACCTGCTCACGCTGATCGAGGAAGTCCTCAGCTTCGCGCGACACGAAGCCGGGCGGCTTCGCTTCGCGAGGACGAGCGTCTGCGTGCGAACTGCGATCGCCGAGCTCGAGCCGCTGGTGGGCGCCGAGCTGCAGAAGAAGGGATTGCGCTTCCTGCAGGAGCCGCCGGACGGCGACCTGCGCGTGCACGCAGACCCGGAGAAGCTGCGGCAGATCCTGCTCAACCTCGTGGGTAACGCGATCAAGTTCACTCCCGCGGGTGGGCAGATCTCGGTTGGGGCCGCCCGGGAGGGTAATGCCGCACGCATCTGGGTGGCCGACACCGGGATCGGCATCCCGGCGGAAAAAGTGGAGCGCGTCTTCGAGCCGTTCTATCAGGTCGAGGGCGGGTCCACGCGCCGGTATCCAGGCTTCGGTCTCGGCCTCGCAATCGCTCTCGATTTCGCGAGAGCGATGGACGGCGACATGCACGTCGAGAGCTCGGCTGGAAGCGGCACCCGGGTGTCGGTCGTGCTGCCGCTTGACGGTTCGGAACCCGCCGGGGAGGTCACTCCAGAGACGAACTGACCGGCCTCGCGCGCCGTGACAGCCTGGCGTTATAGGCGAGCAGACTGAGCAGCTGTGCCGACAGAAGTGCGACGTGAGTAGCCTCCAGGCCGGCTATCTCGTAGGCGATGAACAGCTCATCAACGAGAATGAAAGCCGCCCACAGGCCGAGTCCGGCCGCGAACGCGGCGTTTGCGATTGGTGGGTCCGGCGCCGCGCCGCCACGCCACGCCGCGAATGCGCGCCAGAAAAGCGATGCCGCAGCGGCCTCCCACACGAGCACGCCCACGTACAGCAGCGCGACGCCTGCCGGCGGAACCGAGTAGATGCCGGTGACGCGGTCCACGAGTGCGTAGTTGCCCGACACGAAGCGGAACGTCTCCGGGAGCAGCGACATCGCCCTGAGTCCGTCGGTCACATTGCTCGCGAGGACGATCGTGAAGTACACTGCCCAGAAAAAGAGAATGCCGCGCTTGATGAGGTGTTCGGCAGTCATTGGCTCTGGATCATGTTCGGGGTGGCGCCTGAACTGGGATGGCGTGACCTGCGAGTGCGGATGCGCTAAGCTACGGTGGAACCTCTCAACCGGAAACGATGACGCCAAAGGATCGTGGCTCACTCTCGGGTCTGCATCATGTGACCGCAGTCACAGGCGACGTGCGGTCGAATCTCGGCTTCTATACGGGCCGGCTCGGAATGCGGCTGGTCAAGAGATCCGTCAACCAGGACGACACCTCTGCGTATCACCTGTTCTACGCCGACGCCAGGGGCAGCCCGGGCACTGACCTTACGTTCTTCGACTGGCCCAACACCCGGCCGCGGCGACATGGTCCGGGCACCATCGGCAGCACGTGGCTGCGGGTTGGCAGCGAAGAGTCACTCGCATGGTGGGGCGAGCGGCTCGGCGAAACCGGTGCGCAGGCGGAGCCGGTGTCGCAGCGCGGCGGGCGTGCCACGCTTCGTTTCAGGGACCCTGAAGATCAGGTAATCACTCTCGTCAACGACGCGGGGGAGCCGGGCGGGATTCACTGGGATCAATCGCCGGTGCCGGAAACGCACGCGATCCGCGGGCTGGGGCCGGTCACGCTCACCGAAACCGCGCTCGAGCCGACCGCATCGTTCCTCGTGTCGGTCCTCGGCTTCCGCGAGGCTGGCCGGTACGCCGATCGCATCGGCGAAGGGAGCAATGAAAGCCTGGCCGATGTGACCGTGTTCGAGACGGGCCCCGGGGGCGTGGGCGCGGAGGTGCATGTGGCCGTGGTGAGCCATATGCACCGTGGACTCGTGGGCCGTGGCGGCGTGCACCACGTGGCCTTCCGTACGCCTGACGACGAGCGTCACGCCGCATGGCAGCGCCATCTCGCTTCCCTCGGCGTTGGAGTGACGCCCGTGATCGACCGGTTCTATTTCAGATCGCTGTATTTCCGCGAGCCGGGGGGCGTGCTGTTCGAGATCGCCACCGACGGGCCCGGCTTTGCGGCGGACGAGCCGCTCGATGCGCTCGGCGAGCGACTCGCGCTGCCTCCCTTCCTCGAGCCGCAACGCGAGCAGATCGAGGCCGGGCTCGTTCCTCTGCCGTGAGACGCGGGCCGCTGACCGGTCCCGTGCGCGGCCCCGCGTCGCGGCGCGATCCGCCGGACAGCAGTGCATCGACGGCGAACGACCTTCGCGCCGCACGCGCGCTCACGGGTCTGCTCGATACGGCCATCCGTGTGCCGGGAACCCGTTTTCGCATCGGCCTCGATCCGCTGCTGGGACTGATCCCCGGGCTCGGTGACGTGGCGGGCGCGGCCATGGCGGGATACGTCGTCGTCCTCGGCTCGCGGTTCGGTGCACCCGCCCCCGTTCTCCTGCGCATGCTGGCCAACGTTGGCGTGGATGCCTTGCTGGGAGCCGTGCCGCTCCTCGGCGACCTGTTCGACGTGGCGTGGAAGGCCAACGTGCGCAACCTCGCCCTGCTGGAGCGCTATCTGGACGAGCCCGCACCGACGAAGCGCACGAGCAAGCTCGTGGTTGGAGGGATCCTCGTCGCGATAGGGCTGCTGGCGGTGGGCGCCGTCACCCTCACCGTGCTGGTCGTGAGGGCGCTGCTCGGCGGGGCCGGCTGAGGTTCGTGAGCGCCGCCGAGGAACAGAAAGGCGACGAGAATCTCGCGCAGTTCGTGGGGAGCATTGCGCGGCGAACGAGCGACGGTGGTCTTGCCGCGGCGACCGGTGCGGGGATGGTCGCAGCTGTCGCGAGCCTGGTATGGGGTGGCCCGGGCTGGATGCTGCCGTGCGCGCTCGGACTGTGCGTCGTCGCCTTCGGCGCGTGGGGGATCAGCGACCGCGAGCTCGGCGAGCGGGTCACGGACGGCAGGGAACGCGGGTTGACCGCACTGCGGCTGGCGCGCTGGCTCGCCGCGTCGCTTGGCACGCTCGCGGGCCTTGCCGCGCTGTTCGCCGCGCTGGCGCTCACGCTTGGTACGTGGATCAGCTGAAATGAAAACCCCCGGCGATGATCGCCGGGGGTTCCTCCATCAGTCAGTACGAGTGCGCCTGCTCAGCTGCCCGTGCATGTGGGTGCTTCGGTGACGTTCGGGTTCTCCGTCGTCTCGTTGAGCGGCAGCGGCCAGGCTTCCTGCGACGTGTACGTCTCGCCGGAGGTCGTGCCGGGGTAAGTGCCCCGCTGATACTCGTCCACGCCGTAGTGCCGCTTGTACCGGCGAAGATCGCCGAGCCTGTGGCTGTCCAGGTACAGATCGCGCCGCCGCTGGTCGCGGAGCTCGGCCATCAGTGCATCACCCGTCAGTGCGACGGGAAGCTGATTGCCCACGGCACGCCGGGCATTGACGAAATCGAGAGTCGCGACCGTGGGACCATTGGATTCGGCGACGATGTACGCCGCTTCCAGACCCGACGCGATGCGGAACAGCGAAGACTGGGTGAAATCGGCGCCAATTGCAGTGCCGTTGTAAGTGCTGGCAGCCGTCGGTGAATTGGGGATGAAGCCGCGGATTCCGTTCTGCATCGGTTCGTCGGTCGCAGGACGCGGAACGCGTGGATCGCCAGCCATCGCCAGGAAAGGGGTGTTGTTGATGGATCCCGAGTTCGACCCCGACGAGCCTGTCGAGAGTCTGCCGTGGTAATAGTTGTTCACGGCCCCGTTGAGATAGTACGCCCAGAACACGAACCCAGCAGGCACGGGCGCGGCGAACGACGCTGCCTTGGTCTTGTCGTTCAGCCAGAGATAGGCCCGTGCAGCGCCGACGCGCGCCGCGTTTATGAGCGTATCGGATCCCGCCACGGCGGCGTTGGACGCGGCCGTTGCCGGTGTGATGGCTGCCTGGTAAGCCCGCGCGGCCGTAGCGACCGCAATCGCCTCCTCGAATCTCTGCGCCGCCCGCTGGATGGTCTCGTCCGAAGTGAGCGGCGGGTTCCCCGGCTCCTGCGTCAACGGGATCATGCAGAGGTTCTCGCCCAGCAGGATGTAGTTGAAACCCGAGTACACCAGTGAGCGCGCCAGTCGCACGTCGCGGTTGGCGCTGTCGGCGAGCAGGGTGCGCAGGCGCGAGGTTACCGTGTCGGCCATGAATCGCGACCGCTGCAGCGGCCCGTACACGAAAAAGCTGTAGGTGCCGTTCTCCGGCGCCACGTCGCGCCGGTCAATCAATCGCTCCTCGAAGAAGACGTGATGGTTATGCAGCTCGTCGCTGTACAGCGCATTGTAATGCGACACCTGCGTGTACATGATCTGGAACTCGCCGATTACGCCGTTGACCATCAGCTGGAGATAGCTGGCGTCGTCGAGGCTGGGCGTCTCGATCGCGCCCGGGTTCTCCACTTCGAGAAATTCATTGCACGCGCCGGCCGGGACGACCAGCAGCGCCACCACGGCAAGCCGCCGTGCTTTGAAGAATGCGCCTGGCATTGGTTGTCTCCGCCTTAGAAGTTGAGGTTCAGCGCCAGCGTCCAGCGTCGCGACATCGGTGATGCGTAGGCGTCCACGCGGACGAAATTACGACCGCCGTACGAGTTGACCTCGGGGTCAATGCCGGTGTAATCAGTCCACAGTGCCAGGTTGTGGCCGCTGAGCGTGAGCACCGCGGCGCTGGCGCCCGTGCGGGTGAGCAGCATTCCCGGCACCGTCCAGCTGAGCGACAGGTCACGCAGCTTGGTGAAGTCAGCCTTCTCGACCCAGACGCCGTGCACCTGCCGCCTGACGAGCATCTCCAGGTGCCTCGCCGTGTCGCCGTTCGCCAGAGCGAACCGGTTCGCCGGGTCGTTGACCAGGAAGCAGTTGTCGTTGGCAGTGCCGCAGCGGTTGAATTCCTTCAGGTTGAAGATGTGATGGCCGCCCTTGTGGTCGAGCAGCGCGTAGAGGCGGAAGTTCCGGAAGAACGTGAACGTGTTGGCGAACCCGATCTCGCGCGTGGGCGCGGACGGCCCTATGTAGGTACGCGCCGTGTCGAGCAGAATGCTGACGTTCGGGTTGGCGAGACTGAGCGTGCCGCTGTACAGGGGCCGGCCCGTGGCCGGGTCGCGCTGTGGCAACTGCACCCAGTATCCGCCGAGCGGCGCACCGGGCCTGTGCTGCTGAACTGCGCCGTACGCCTGGCCGCCGGGGCTCTCGAGGGTCTTGCCCGGCACGCCGAAGGAGACGAGCTCGTTCTTGTTGGTTGCGAGGTTCAGCCGGACGTCCCACGCGAAGTTTGCCCGCGCGACCGGCGCGCCCGTGATCAGCGTCTCCCAGCCACTGTTCTTCACTTCGCCGACGTTGGCGAACAGGCTGCCGGGGAATCCCGCGGAACCAGGAAGCGCCCGGGTGCTGAGCATGTCGCTCATCGTCTTGTTGTAGTACGTGACGTCGAGCCCGAGACGACGGCCCAGGAAGCTGGCGTCGAACCCTATCTCGATCTCGGATCCCTTCTCCGGCTTGAGATCGGGATTTCCGAAAGCGAGAGTCCTGAGCGCCGACTGCGTGGTACCACCGACGACCACGGTCCCGACCGTGTAGGTCTGCGTGGCGGAGTACGGAGAAGGCGCGCGACCTGCGCGGCCCCATGCGGTCCGGAAGCGGAACTCCTCCGTGCCGAGGAAGCTCGTGGGGCTGAGGAACCGCTGGAACATCGGCTCGTCCGAGAGCACCCATGACATCGAGAGCTTCGGATAGATGATTACGTCGAAGTCCTTCCCGAACGACGAGTTGTCGTCCGCGCGGAGCGCGCCCGTGATGTACAGCCGGTTCTGCCAGCCGAACTGCTGCTGCACGTAGTAGCCGACAGAGTTGTTCTCAGTGAAGCTGTTCGAGCCGGTGGTGGTTGCGGCTGTCCCGATGAGGGTCACGTCCGGCGCGCCGAGCCCGGTCCCTGTCGCAGCCAGGAGCTGATCCTTGCGTGCGACTATCTGCGTGCCGAAGGCCGTCGTTGACAGCAGGCCGTCCATCCACGGGAATGGCCGCTCAATGCTGCCGGCATAGTCCAGAGTGTACACGTGCGCCCGCGGTGTGCGCTGTGCGGCGAATCCGGCCGCTGCTTCCACCGACCCCGGCGGCGCGACCAGCTCGGCCAGCGACGAGGTGTAATCGAGACCAGCCGTGAAGCGATTGCGGAACCACTCCATCGGCCGGTAGTTGAACGTTCCTCCGAGAGTCATGCGCTCGGAAGTCGTCTCGTTGTGGTATCTGTTCGACTGGCGCGGAAGAATCGTGGCCCAGCCGCTGTCGTTCGGCTCCGTTGCCGATCCGAGGGGAATGCGGCCTGGCTTGCCGCGCGCCGCGCTCAACAGCAGCGCATTCGCAGACTCGTCCTGGTAAGGCAGCCGGAAGTTGGAGGTCGTGTAGCTGGAGACGAGGTCGAAATCGACCTTGTCGGTCGCGCTGATGGTGAAGTTGGCACGCGCCGACTTCCGGTTGTTGTAGTTGTTGAGGTACACGCCCTCATCCTTGTCCTGCAGCCCCGACAGGAAAAACGAGTACCTGTCGCCTCCACCCCGAACCGACAGATTCAGCCGCTGCAGCGACGCGGTCCGCAAAGCGTCCGGATCGCGCTGCATCGGATTGTCGGTAAGGATCGCGTTGCGCGGCTGTCCCTGGCATCCCGGCCACGTCGCGGCCTGAGTCGTCTGCTTGACCGAGTCGCAGGTCGTGTAGTTGAGCGGCGTGTCCAGCGCCCAGTCGGTGACGCCGCGCTCCAGCTTGGCGGTCCAGCGCACGCGCTGCTGACCGCGGGTTCCCTTCTTGGTGATGATCTGGATGACGCCGCCGGCCGCGTCCGCTCCGTACAGCGTCGCTGCAGCCGGGCCCTTGAGCACCTCGATCGACTCGATGTCGTTCGGGCTGATCAGGTCCAGCGCGGAGGTCGCCTGAGCCGACTGCGCCTGGCCCGCCAGTCCGGATCCGGTCGGGTTGAAATTGCCGAGGCTCTCGATGTTGTACCGGATGCCGTCGATGAAAACGACGGGCTTGTAGCCGCTGAGCGACGCGGCGCCGCGTATTCGAATCTCGCCGGAAGTCCCCGGAACTCCGGACCCTGGCATGATCGTGACGCCGGGCGTCTTGGACTGCAGCGCCTCGCTCACGTTGGTGATGGTGCTCTTCTCCGTCAGCTCGGCGACGTCAACCTGCGTGACCGAGTTGCCGAGCTCGCGTTTCGCCTGCCCCACCGGCGTGCCAGTGACGACCACCTCACCGAGCTGTGTCGGCGCAACACGCAGTGTCATGTCCGCCCGCACGTCCTGCCCCGCCACGACCGTCACACTCATCGTTGTCGAGGAGAAGCCAATGCGGCGCGCGCGCACCTGATGGGTCCCGGCGGGAACGTCGGACATCGAGTAACGGCCGGTGACATCGGTTGCCGCACCCTTCTCTGTGCCGAGCACCGTGACGCGAACGTCGGACAGCGGTGCACCGGTCGCCGCGTCTCTGACCGTCCCTGTTATTCGTCCTGTTGCCTGAGCGGCTGCGCCGTGCGGCAGAAGGACCAGAGCGATGAGCCCAGCCAGCGGCCAGACCCGACGAAGAAAGTTGTACATCCGGCTCCCTCCAGGAGTGTGACATCGCCTGCATTGCGCGCCGCAGCACGCGCCGCAAGCGGATCAGCGTGTCTCAGAGCGCCGCAATCATACGGGCCGCCGCGAGAGCGGCGCAAGACCGCTTACCGCGCGAAGAAGGCCCGGCGGACGTTGCACCGGGCAATTGCGGCAGTACCTTGCTCAAACGCGGTCCAGCCGCCCCTATCGGACACCAATGAGCGAAATTTCCTACCGTCCCCGGACCATCGCCGAACTGGTGGATGCCGGCATTCAGCTCTTTCGCCGCACGTACCGCGAGCTGATCGCGATAACCGCCATAGGGTACGTGCCCTGGATCGCGGCCTCGACTCTGTTCGAGCGTGTATGGGTCGCGCCCGGCTCGACAGATCCTGACGCGTTGTTCGCGCCCATCGGGTCGCTGCTGCTCACGGCCCTCGGGGGCATCTGGTTCGCCGTCGTGAGCGCCGGCTGCGTCGTAGTCGCGAGCGACGCGTACCTCGGACAGGAGCCTGAAATCGGCGGAGCGATCCGCCGCGCATTCAGGAGAGGGTGGCCGATCATCGCGACGTCGCTGATCACCTGGCTGCTCGCGGCGCTCGGACTGATCCTGCTCATCGTTCCGGGGCTGTACATCTTCGCCCGCTTCGCGCTGTCCCCTGCAATCGCACTCCTCGAGGAGCGGTCCACGGGCGCATCGCTGGATCGGGCATCCGAGCTGTCCCGGGAAAAGAAGCTGCACATCCTCGGCGCGCTGGGAGCCGCGTGGCTCATTTATCTCGCGGTGGCGGTGACCGTGGGACTGATCGTCGGCGCCACCGGACAGATGGCGCTTGCCCCTGTTGCCGAAGCAATCGTCTCGATCGGCATCTCTCCGCTGGTTGCCGTCGTGACGACCGTGCTCTACTACGACCTTCGCATCCGCGCAGAGGGGTTCGACGTGGAGCTGCTCGAACGGCAGCTGCAGGCGGATCCCGCAGCGCTCTAGCCCTTGCTTCTGCAGCAGGCAGCCTCGACTGCCGACATCGGGCTCGACGCTGCGGCCGTCCGCGATACCATCGCGGCCGTGTTCAACCACCCCGGTTACGATCAGTCGCTGCGGCAGAGCATAGGCGATCGTCTGCTCGAGTGGGGGTTCAGGGTCGTCTCCTCGATCCTCGACGCTCTGCTCGGCTCCGCCGACATCCGCTGGCTGGTGATCGGCAGCGCCGCAGTGATCGTCGCGGTCGTCCTGGCGCGGGCAGCGTTCGTGGCCGCCGCAACCGCGCGAGGAAGCATGTTCCGTGCAGGTGGACAACGCGCCCGTGCAGCCAACCCGTGGAACGCCGCGGCCGCGGCTGCGGCGCGCGAGCAATACACCGAAGCTGCGCACCTGCTGTACGCGGCGGTCCTTGATTCTCTCGCGGCGCACCATCGCATCGTGCTGCATCCGTCCAGAACCGCCGGCGAGTATCGGCGCGAGCTGCGCTTCCGGGCCCCGGGCGCTCTCCCAGCGTTCACGGCATTCGTCAGAGTTTACGAGCGCGCAATCTGGACAACGCGCGAGTGCAGCCGCGAGGATTACGCCCGGCTCTTCGATCTCGCGACGCGCGCGGCGTCTCCCGGAATCGGGGCCCTCGCCGCGTGATCAGACGCGCCACACCAGCAGACGGACCGGCTCCGCAGGCGCGGGCCTGATGCGAATCATCCCGCGGGACCGGCGCACGGCCGCGATCGTCGCTGGACTCGCCGTGATGCTGCTGTTCGCGATCCTCTTTGCGCCGGGGGAGGAAAGCGCAGATCCGAGCCCGCGGCTCACAACGCACTCCCGCAGCCCGTGGGGCGCGCGTGGTTTTCTGGAGACGGCGGAGCGGCTTGGCTGGAGGACGGTGCGAAATGAGCAGGTTGATCTGCCTCCGCCGCGCACCGATCACGTGTACGCCGTGCTCGCTCCGCCCATCCAGCTCACAGCCGCCGAGACGCACCGCATCCTCGAGCGGGTGCGCGCCGGCGCGGGACTGTTCGCCGTTCTCGAGAGGCGTACGCCGCTGGCTGACTCACTTGGAGTGCGGCTGCGAGGGCGGATCGGGCGGGTGCCCGAGGATACCGGTGCGCGATGCGCACCCTCGCGCCGGTCGCGGGCCGCGCAAGCGCTGCGCGGCGCGGTCTTCTCCGCGTCGCTCGAGGCGAACCCGCCAGGAGGAGAGCAGGTTCGGAACTTCATCGAGCTCACCGCGGCCCCCGGTCCGGGCACCGCGGTCGCCGCGGCCGGTTTCGCTCTGGGCAGGGGCCGCGTCGGAGTCGTGGCGGATCCCGACATCCTCACCAACGCGGTGCTGCGGACGTGCAGGCTCGAAGCGGGCGCGCGGCTCATCGCCCTGCTGGGTTACGTCGCCACCGGCGACTCCGCAGCGCGCACGCGTAGCACGATCGTTTTCGACGAGTACCATCACGGCTACGGCACCCATCCCAGCGTCACTCGCGTGACCACGCGCTTCGTTGCGTCGCATCCCGTCGGCCGCACGCTCGGTCACCTGTCGCTCGCAGGAGTGGTTCTGCTCGCCGCTGCCGCCGCGCGACCGGCGCCGCCCGCTCCGGCGCGCGCCCGCAGCCGGCGGTCGCCACTGGAGCATGTCAACGCACTGGCGCTCGCCTACTCGCGGATTCAGGCGACTCGTACCGTCGCACGCCTGCTCGTCCGCGGACTGAGACGGCGACTGCGCTACACTGCATCCGCCGGCCCGTTGCGCACGCAGTCAGACGATGAGTTCCTGCAGCATCTCGCGAAGCGGTTCCCCGCCGTCACCCAGGACCTCGAACGGGTGAGAGGTGCCCTGCGCTCACCCGTGGGGCGGAATGAGCTTGTCGCAGTCGGACGCAGCATCGCAACCATCGAAAGGACAGTCACCGGTGATCAACGCTGAAATGAACCTCGAGTCCGCCGCGGGCGCGCTGCAGCAGGTGCGCGAGGCCGTTCGTACCAGGGTGCTCGGTCAGGAGGATGTCATCGACGAGCTGCTGGTGACGTTTCTTGCGCGCGGTCACGCGCTGCTGGAAGGCGTCCCGGGCACTGCGAAGACGCTGCTCGTGCGCGCTCTGGCAGGAGCCCTCGGCATTCGCTTCAAGCGGATTCAGTTCACGCCGGACCTTATGCCGTCGGACGTCACCGGCATCGGGATCCTGCGCGACGTGGATCGCGGCTTCGAGTTCCGGCCAGGACCCATCTTCACCGATCTGCTTCTCGGCGACGAGATCAATCGGGCGCCGCCGAAGACGCAGGCCGCACTGCTGGAGGCGATGGCCGAGCGGCAGGTGACCGCCGACGGCGTGAACCATCCGCTCGGGATGCTGTTCACCGTGTTCGCCACGCAGAATCCGGTGGAGCACGAGGGAACGTACCCGCTGCCCGAGGCACAGCTCGACCGGTTCCTGATGAAGATCTCGGTAGGGTATCCCTCCAGCGAAGCCGAGGTGCGCGTCCTCGACATGTACGCCGACGGGTTCGACGCGGAGCGGGAGAGCGACGTCCGGCTGGAGCCCGTGATGGACGAACAGACCGTGACGGCACTGCGAAACGTGGCAGACGGGGTGACGGTGGCTCGCGAGATCCGGATGTACGTCGCGACGCTCGTCCGCGCCACGCGCGAAGACACGTCCATAGTGCTCGGCGCCTCGCCCCGCGCCAGCGTTGCGCTGTTTCGCGCGGCCCGGGCGATGGCGGTCATCGCCGGCCGCGAGTTCGTGACGCCGGACGACGTCAAGAGCATAGCGCCTTCCGTGCTACGCCACCGCATCCGGATAATGCCGGAACTGGAGGTGGAAGGACGCACGGCGGACGACGTGATCGGCTCGGTGTTGTCCCGGGTGGCCGTGCCTCAGTGACGGTGCCTGCACAGTTGCGGGTGAACAGCGCATGAGCGCGACCCATTCGGACAGCGACCGCAGGAAGCGCTCATGGATAGTTCCAGCCCCGCGACTTGCCGCACTCATCGCCGCGGCCGCGCCGGTCTGGCTGCTCTCGGGTTTCCGTTGGGGGTTGAGCTTCGCGTTGCTCGTCACGGCGGCGGTCATCGCGGCGGTCGTGTACGAGCTCGTGACCCTGGCGCCGGTCCGGATGGTGACGATCGCCAGGGAGGCGCCAGCCCGCACCGGGCTTGGCGACCCGACCGAGCTGAGGTACACGGTTCACAGCGCGTGGCCGCGGATGCTCCGGGTTCTCATTCACGAGTCGCTCCCCCCCGCGCTGCGGCCCGACAGCGAGACGCCGCTGTCACTCGATGTGGTGGGACCTCCGGTGATCGGCACGTCCACGGTCACGCCGGTAGCCCGCGGCCGGCATGCACTCGGTCCATTGACGGTTCACGTCCGCGGCCAGCTCGGCGTTCTCACCCGCTCCCAGCGGATCGAGCTCGACGACACCATCTCCGTGGCGCCGTCGCTCTCGCCGGTGAAACGGTTTCGGCTGCGGGCGCTGCAGGCGCGCACCAGCGACGCTGGTCCCCGCGTGCTGCGCCACCGGGGCGAGAGTCTGGCGTTCTCCGGCCTGCGCCCGTACACGCCGGGAGACGATCCGAGGCGTATCGACTGGAAGGCAACTGCGAGGCAGCGGATCCCGATCACGCGCGAATACAACCTCGAGCAGGGGCAGACAGTGCTGATCGCGGTGGACGCCGGACGGCTGATGACGCAGCAGGAAGGCGCAGCCTCGCGTTTCGAGCAGGCCCTGTCGGCTTCGCTCGTGCTCGCGACCGTTGCCGCCGACGGAGGCGACAAGGTGGGACTGCTGCTGTTTGACGACAGCGTGCGGGCCTTCCTGCCGCCGCGCGAGGGGATGACGGCCGTGCGCGCCATCCGCGACACGCTGGTCGCCGCGGAGCCAACCCTGGTGGAGCCGGATTACGCGGCCGCGTTTGCCACGATCGCAGCGAGGCAGCGACGCCGCGCACTGGTCGTGCTCTTCTCCGACGTCATAGACGCGCGCTCCTCACGAGCGATGATCACGCACACGACGCACAGTGCGTCGCGTCACCTGCACGTCGTCGTCGCCATGCGCAGCGAGTCGCTGTTTCAGGCCGGCGTTCCTGCCGGCCTCGCCAGCGGCGATTCGCTGTACGTGAACGCGGCCGCAGAGGAGCTGGTGCTGGCAAGGGAAGAAGCGCTCCACCGGATGCGACGCGCCGGCGTTACGGTCGTGGACGTGCCGTCAGGCTCCGTCAGCGCGGCGGTCGTGGACCGGTACCTCGAGATCAAGGGGCGCGGCTCCCTGTGAGACGCGTCCCCGCCCGCCGACTGCGAGCCAGGCCAGCATCACCACCGCAGTCGCTCCGGAGATCGCGAGCTTCCAGCTGAGGGGCCGGTCCGATCGTGGAGACACGAGCCCCTCGATGAGCCCGGCGACGATCAGCAGGAAGATCACGCCCGCCATCAGCGTGATGGCGCGACGCGCGTTGCGCACCACGGTCGCGCGGCGGCCGCCGGGGCCGCCCAGGAGGAGGCCGCCGCCGATGAGCAGCCCTGCCCCTCCAGCTATCGCGATAGCTGTCAGCTCGAGCACTCCATGCGGGGCGACGAAGGCCATCAGCGCGCCCGCGACGCCCTTCGCAGCGAACAGGCCCGTGACGCCGCCGATCGCGATCCCGTTGAGCAGCAGGATCAGCGTGGTTCCTATCCCCAGCGTGACGCCGAGCGCGAATGCGCCAAGCGCGACCTGAACGTTGTTCGCGATGATCGCCGTCGCTGCCAGCGGGCGATACATGTCGGGGATCTCGACGTAGGCCGACCCGGGATTCGCCGCAGCCGACTCAGCCCGGTCGAGGATCTCGCGCGGAAGGAATTCAGCCGCGACCTCGGGATGTCGCGCCACGCCCACGTACGACACGACCGCGGGAACCCAGAACAGCAGCGCAGCCGCGAGGATCCATCGCAGCGACCGCCGCACTTCGCGCGGGGCGTCTGCAGCCACGAACACGAGCGCCCTGTCGAGGGTGACACGCTTGCCGCGATACAGCAGGTTGTGGCCGGCAGCAACGAGCCGGCCGACTGCGAACACGTCGTCCAGAGCGCGGCCGCGGGTCGCCGTCCGCAGACGAGCGAGATCGGACGCCATCTCCCGATACCGGGTCGCAAACTCGACGACCTCGCTCTCGGACAGTCCCTTCAACCCGCGGCGCTGTGCCTTCTCGAGGAGTCGCGCGAACTCCGCCCAACGCGGGCGCCCGCTTGCGATCAGGGCGTGCTGCTCACGCGCACCTCCGGTGTCGCTGCGCGCTGCAACGCCGCTCGACCGCAATGCCAGCTCGCGGGCGTGCAGCCTGAGCAGGGCCGCCGCGTCAGGTCCGGAATGCGCGGCGAGGTGCGGCCGCAGCCGGTCGGCCACGATCCGCGCCAGGCGGTTCCGCTCATCGGCACGCAACGCGGAGCGTCGTTCGACGTACCTGTGAAGCAGGTTGAACTCGGGCTCCGACAGCGCCGTGTCGCCCGCAGCGGTCCGCTCCTGGGGCTGCGCTCCCGCGACCGCAATGGGGCGTTCGCGGACCACGATGGTCCCGGCGACGATGTCGCCGATGCGCTTCGACCGCCGCGTCACGAGCATGGAGATGATACCGGCTCCGGCGAGCAAGCCCGGCTGAAGGTCCACCAGCCGCATGATGTTGCGGACCGCGGATGCTGCGAACGAGACCGAGAGGCCGTCCTCCTGCACCACCCTGAGGCGCATCGCGCGCTTGCCCGGAGTGCGCCCGTCGGCCAGCCCCTCCCACAGCACGTAGTACCCCCACATGAATGCGAACTGCCCGAGGTACAGCAGCGCGAACGCCCAGGAGGCCGACATGTCCACCCGCGCTCCGTCGGCCTGCGGCGCCCTCGATCCGAGGAAGGCTAGGGCTGCGATCGCCAGTGCGTAGCCGATGATGATCATCGACGCGTCGATCAGCCCTGCGAACAGTCGCGATCCCAGCCCGGCGATCGTGTAGGAAAGCTCGACGTGCTCTGGCGTCTCGACCGAGTGGATCTGCTCGAGACCGCGCGGGCGATCGACAGGTGCGGCGCGGGAGGTCACGCCGCCAAGCTAGCGCCGGAATGCGGAAAAGGCCCGCCGATCGAGCGGCGGGCCTTTTCGTGCTGCTGCAAGAGAGAACGCCGGGCTAGTTCTCGCTCTGCCCCTCACCGACTTCGGAGAGCTCGATTGCCTCGGGAATCTCCATCGCGTCGCCGATCGGCGCGTCGATGACGTACTCCTCGCTCTCCATCGGAATCACCTTGGATGGCGTCTCCGGGCGCGGCGGCTGCTCTTCCGGAATGCTGACCACGGCGAGCACGATCCGGCGGTGGATCGGATCCACCTCCAGCACGCGCAGGTCGAGGTTCATCGTCTCGTAAACGATGTCAGCCGGGCTGTTGACCGGCTCGCCCTCGCTGAGCTGGCTCACCGGAACGAAGCCCTCGATGTCGTTGCCGATGTCCACGACCACTCCCTTGTCCATCAGCCGTACGACCTTGCCACGCAGCTCAGTGCCGACCGGATAGTTCTCGCCGATGCTGAGCCACGGATCCTCGGTGGCCTGCTTGAGTCCGAGCGAGATCCGCTTGTTGTCGGTGTCGATGTTGAGAACGATGACGTTGACCGTGTCACCCTTCTTCACCACCTCCGACGGATGCTGCACCCGCTTGGTCCAGGACATGTCGGAGATGTGGATCAGGCCGTCGATCCCGGGCTCGATCTCGACGAACGCGCCGAAGCTCGAGAGGTTGCGGACCTTGCCCTCGATCCGCGTGCCCACCGGATACTTGTACGGGAGCACGACCCATGGATCGGCCTCCGTCTGCTTCATGCCGAGCGAGATCTTCTCCTCATTCGGGTCAACCTTGAGCACGACCGCCTCGATGCTCTCCCCGATGGAGACGAGCTTGGAGGGGTGCCGGACGTTGCGCGTCCAGCTCATCTCGCTGATGTGCACCAGCCCTTCGATGCCCGGCTCCAGCTCGATGAACGCGCCGTAGTTGGTGATCGACACGACCTTCCCCGCCACGCGCGTACCGACCGGGTAGCGCTCGGCGACGTCCTTCCACGGATAGCTCTGCAGCTGCTTGATGCCGAGCGAGATGCGCTCCCGCTCCCAGTCGATGTCGAGGATCTTGACCTCGAGCTCCTGGCCGATCTGGACCATCTCCGACGGATGCTGAATGCGGCCCCACGACATGTCGGTGATGTGCAGCAGTCCGTCCACGCCGCCGAGGTCGATGAAGGCACCGAAGTCGGTGATGTTCTTGACGACGCCCTTCCGCACCTGGTCCTTGGAGAGCTCCTTCATGAGCTTCTCGCGCTTGCCGGCGCGCTCGGCCTCGAGGATCACCCTGCGCGACACCACGATGTTGCGGCGGCGCTTGTTGAGCTTGATGATCTTGAAGTCGAACGACTGCCCCAGCAGCTCGTCTATGTTCGGCACGCGGCGGAGCGCGATCTGCGACCCCGGGAGGAACGCGTCCACTCCCATGAGGTCCACGACCACGCCGCCCTTGATCTTCTTGACGAGGGTACCGCGAGCGGGCTCGTCGTTCTCGTACGCGAGTCGGATCTTCTCCCAGACGCGCATGAAGTCGGCCTTCTTCTTCGACAGGACGACCGCACCTTCCTGATCCTCGAGGTGCTCGAGCAGGACTTCGACTTCATCGCCGGGCTTGAGCTCCGGCATGTCCTTGAACTCCTCGAGCGGGATCGTGCCTTCGGATTTGAAACCGATGTCGAGCACGACCATGTTGTCGCGGATCTCGAGAACCTTCGACTTGACGATCTCGCCTTCCTCGATCGATGCCATCGTGCCCGTGTACATCAGGGCCATGGCGTCGCGCTCCTCGGCCGTGTACTCGTCGTCGTACAGCTCGGGACGGAGGTTGGCTATCGGGCGGAGCTCGCCCTTCTGCGCGTCGCGCTGCTTGCGGCGGTTCGGCGTTGCTTCTTCGGTCGCCGTGCCGGTTGGGGTGGGGTTGTCCTGCTGTTCCATTGAGTCGGTTGAGGGTTGAAGCGCTGCCAGCGGCTCACGACAGCTGCTGGAAACTGGGTGGAAAGGGTGTTCTAGGTTAGCCGTGAATTATAGCCAAGCTGTTGGGGACAGTCAACTTATAACCCCAGCGATTAGCGGTTGGCGGTCAGCGGAAAGCAACGGCGTAACCGCAGTCACCGCGGTCGCTTTCCGCTGATCGCTAATCGCTAACCGCTGTCGCTCTCGCCGCTGCGCGGGCGAGAGCGACGATCCTCTCCACCTGCTCCTCGTGGCTGATGTGCGTCGTGTCGATGATCACGGCGTCGGGAGCAGGGGCGCTCTGGCGGGAGTCGAGCGCGTCGCGGTGCGCCAGGCGATCGGCTTCCTCCGCGACCTCGTCGCGGCTGCCTTCCTTCCCGGTGTTCTGCAGTACGCGCCGCCGCGCCCGTTCCCACGTGTCGGCCATCAGGAAAACCTTCACTGCCGCATTCGGGAACACGGCCGTCCCCATGTCGCGGCCGTCAACCACGATGTCGTGATCAGCGGACGCGTCCCGCACCTTCGAGTTCACCCACTCCCTCACGGCCGGCATGAGGGCCACGAGCGACACGTGCCGGGTCACGCCGGGGCTGCGTATCTCCGAGCCGGCCAATGTCCCTGAAATCGTCGGCTCGAAAGAGACCTCGGTCGGCGCCAGGCCGACTGCTGCGGCCGCTTCGAGCACCGACGATTCCGTCCATGCCCCTCCGACCCCACCCGAGCGCACGCGAGCCGCGGTGACGGCCCGGTACAGCGACCCCGAGTCCACGTGCCGGAAGCCGAGCCGGCGGGCAACCTCCTTCGCGGTCGAGGATTTCCCGGCGGCCGCTGGCCCATCTATTGTCACGACCACCGTGCGACGTGGGGTCACGCAGAAACTCTGTGAAGGTCGTCCCAGAACTCCGGGTATGATACGGCGACGCAGCTTCGGTCATCAACGCTGACCGCGCTCCCCCACCGTCGCGACAGCACTCCAAAGGCCATCGCGATGCGATGATCGCCGCCGGTCTTCACGCGTCCCGCCAGCGGCCGGTCCGAGCCGCGTACGACGAACCCGTCCGGCAGTTCCTCGGCGTCGGCGCCGAGCGCCCGCAGGTTGGATACGGTGACCGCGATGCGGTCGCTTTCCTTGAAGCGAAGCTCGCCCGCGCCGGTCACGCGCGTCTCACCTGCAGCGACCGCGCCGAGGCAGGCTATCAGCGGCAATTCATCGAGCAGCTCGGTGACGTCTTCCGGGGGAATCGCAACGCCCCGGAGATCACCGCGCCTGACCCGGATCGTGCCGATCGGCTCGCCGGCTGCTTCGTTCCGCACCGTGGTGCTCACGTCGGCGCCCATCGCCCGCAGCAGCTCGAAGAACGCAGTGCGTGTGGGATTGAGTCCGACGCCCGGAAGGTCTATCTCGCCTTCGTCGGCTATGGCAGCCAGCCCCGCGAAGTACGCAGCCGACGACGGGTCGCCGGGGACGTCCATGTCCAGCGGCATCAGATCCTCGGTGGGGTGGATCGTGACCAGCGCCGCTTCGGTGATCAGGTTCGCACCCAGCGCCGTGAGCATGCGCTCAGTGTGATCGCGCGACCGGCCGCCACCGCGGACGGTTGCACTGACACCCGCAACGAGCGCGGCGAGCAGGATCGCGCTCTTCACCTGGGCAGTCGGCGTCTCGAGGACCCAGTCAACCGCCCGGAGCGGCCCGCCGTGCACCGTCATCGGCAGGCCATCGGCGTTCGCGAACTCGATGAGCGCGCCCATCTCCTGAAGCGGGCGCGCGACACGCTGCATCGGCCGCCGGCTGAGACTGGCGTCGCCCACCAGCGTGGCGCTGAACGGGTGGCCCGCCACAATGCCAGCCACCAGTCGCGCAGTGGTTCCGCTGTTGCCACACTCCAGCGGAGCGCCCGGCGGCGCCAGACCGCGCAGGCCGCGGCCGCGCACGTGCACCTGGACCGACAGCGGCGCGAGCTCCACCCCCATCTCGCGCAGCACGCTCGCCGTCGCCGCGACGTCGCTCGACACGAGGATCCCGCGGATGCTCGAATCACCTTCCGCCAGCGCGGCGAGCAGCAGCGCGCGATGCGAGATCGACTTGTCGCCGGGTACGTGGACCGTGCCGTGGACCTTCAGCGCAGCCACGCCTCGAGCGCCGTGCCGAGATCTGTCTTCTCGTCCCGGTACTTGACGATGACCGGCGTCTGCAGAGAGAGCCCCTCGTTCTGGGCCCACTCACCCTTTATCGCGCGCGCACCCGGCACGACAACGGCATCTTCGGGGATCTCGAGCGGCGCGTCGGCCGTCGCCCGATACACCTGCTCCCATATGAGGTCATAGACCGGCGTGCCGCGCGTGAGAATCACGCCGGCGCCGAGCACGGCTTTCCTCCTCACGACGGTGCCCTCGTACACACCGCAGTTGCCGCCGACGATCACGTCGTCCTCGATGATGACGGGCGTCGCGTTCACCGGCTCGAGCACGCCGCCGATCTGCGCACCCGCGCTCAGGTGCACCCGCTCCCCCACCTGGGCGCAGGAACCGACGAGCGCATGCGAGTCTATCATCGTGCCCCTCCCGACGAACGCGCCGACGTTGACGTACATGGGCGGCATGCACACGACGCCCTCACCGACGTACGCACCGCGCCTGATCGCGGATCCTCCCGGGACCACGCGCACGCCGTCGGACAACTCCAGCTGGCGAAGCGGATAGGTGTTCTTGTCGAAGAAGGTGAGCCGGCTGGACCCGTCGTTCTCAGCGGGTATGGACATCTCGGTGAGCCGCCCGATTCGAAAACCGAGCAGAATTCCGCGCTTGACCCACGGCACCGCGTGCCAGCGGCCGTCGGGAGCGCGCTCAGCCGACCTGATCTCACCACTCTCCAGTCCCTCCAGCAGCGCATCCACGGCGTCGCGCGCATTGACCGGCAGCGGGTCACCCGCAGGAACCGCCGCCAGTGCGTCGATGCGCAGCGGCAGGTTCTCGCCCCGCCACTCGGTCCGCTTCGCCGCCGATCTCACTCGAGCGCCCCCGCGGCGAGCAGCGCTTCACGCAGCGCCGGCTCGTGACGCTCCGCGAGCGGCACGAGCGGAAGGCGCAACTGATTCTGCATCTTCCCCATCATCGCAAGCGCAGCCTTGGCGGGAATCGGATTGGACTCGAGGAAGGCCGCGGTAGTCCACGCCGCCAGCCGCTCGTCAACGCGGCGCGCTGCCGACAGATCGCCACGGTCGCATCGCTCGACCAGCTCCGCGACTGCCCGCGGCGTTGCGTTGGACGTTACGGAGATGACGCCATCGCCCCCCAACGCCATTACGGCCACGGTGAGGGCATCATCGCCGGACAGCACGGCGAACGTCGGGGGCGCGTTGCGGATGATGTCGCCGATCTGAGCCAGGTTCCCCGACGCTTCCTTCACTGCGACGAACCGCTCGTCCGCGGCCAGCTCCAGCGTGGTCGCCGGCTCGATATTGCTGGCCGTGCGCGCGGGAACGTTGTAGATGACGATCGGCAGATCCACAGCGTCCGCGATCGCCCGGAAGTGCGCGATGATCCCCCGCTGCGGCGGCTTGTTGTACATCGGCGATACGTGCAGCAGATGCGTCGCGCCCGCGTCCTTGACGGACTTCGAGAGCTCTATCGCACGGCGCGTGTCGTTCGATCCGGCGCCGGCGACGACGGGCACGCGCCCCGCCACCTGCTCCACCGTGATCTCGACGACGCGGCGGTGCTCGTCGGGAGCCAGCGTGGCGGCCTCGCCGGTCGAGCCGCAGGGCACCACGAAGTGAATCCCCTCCGAGACCTGCCATTCGACGAACGCGCGGAGCGCCTTCTCATCCACGCGGCCGCCGGCCTCGAAGGGGGTGAGCAGCGCCGTCCCGGCGCCCCGCAGCGGCGTCCGGCTCATGACTCGTCTCCGGCGAGGATGTCGCTCATCGTGAACACGCCGCGTTTGCCGACCAGCCACTTCGCGGCCGTGAGCGCGCCCGCGGCGAACACGCGCCGGTCGCGCGCCTCGTGCCGCAGCACTATCTGCTCGAAAGGCGCGTCGAGAACGACCTCGTGGGTGCCGGGCACGGAGCCGGTGCGAATGCTCGTCACAGGGACATCCCTGCCGAGTGCCGGGCCGATGTTGTCGCGCAGCAGCGACGCCGTCCCTGAGGGCGCATCCTTCTTGGCCGCATGGTGCGTCTCGGTGATGTGGGCATCGAACCCCTCCACGTTGGCGAGTAACGTGCCTGCGTAGCGGACCAGCTCTGCAAAGACGCTGACCCCGATGGCGAAGTTCGGCGCCCAGAGCAGCGATCCGCCGGCGCGCTCCACTTCGGCCCGGATCGCGGGCAGCTCGGCATACCACCCGGTGGTCCCGACGACGACCGGACACCCTGCGGCGAGACAGGCGCGGATGTTGGCTGGTGCCGCGGCCGGCTCGGTGAACTCGATCGCGACCTCCGCGCCTCCGAGCGTGTCACGGGTGATTCCCGCGCCGCGCGCATTGGAGCGCGCATCGAGCGCGACGGCCACGTCCCACCCCATCTCGGGCGCCAGCGCGGCGACAGCCTTGCCCATCTTTCCGCTTCCAATGATCGCGAGCTGTCGCGGCATCACTGCTCCGTGCCGAAGAATTCAGCGTGCAGCGAGCGCATGGCGTCGCCCAGGGCCGCGCCGTCGAGGACCGCGGTGAGATTGATCCCCGTGGCGCTGAGCGACAGCATGTGCAGCGTGTGACCACGGAGACACAGCAGCGCCCTGCCCATTGCATCGCCGCCGTCGCTGAGGCCACACCCCACTATCGCCACGACGCCGCGGTCCCGCTCGATGGAGACGTCGCCAATCGCCGCCAGCTCAACGACGACGTCCTCCAGCCGCGAATCATCGTCCACGGTAACGGAGACCGATACCTCCGAAGTCGCGACCACGTCCACCGACACTTCGTGCCGCTCGAACGTCTCGAAGATCCGCCGCAGAATCCCGTGCGCGAGGAGCATCCGGGCCGAGCGAACCCTCACCACAGTCACCCCGCCCTTCCCCGCGATCGCCGTCACCGGCCGGCGGGGCGCCTCGAAGGTGATCATCGTGCCGGGACCCTCGGGGCGCTCCGAGTTCAGCACGTACACGGGAATCCCCACCTTCACCGCGGGCGCAATTGTGTTCGGGTGGAGTACCTTCGCGCCGAACGAGGCGAGCTCCGCCGCCTCGTCGAAGCGGATCCGCTCGATGAGCCGCGCGTCCTTCGCAACGCGTGGATCCGCGGTCAGCATGCCATCCACGTCGGTCCAGATCTCGATCGCTTCCGCCTGCAGCGCCGCTCCGATGAGCGACGCAGTATAGTCGGAGCCGCCGCGGCCGAGTGTCGTCGTCAGGCCGCTGCGGCTGCGGCCGATGAACCCGCCAAGTACCGGAATCCTGCCCTGTTGCACCAGGGGTAGAATGTGCTCCCGTCCGCGCCCGGCAATCGCATCCGGCTGCGGCACGGCTTCGGTGAAGTCGTCGTTCGTGACCATGACGTCGCGCGCATCGAGCAGCTCCCCGGGGAGCTCGCGCTGCTGCATCGCCGCGGCAACAATCCGCGACGAGCACAGCTCACCGAATGCCGCGATCGCATCGAGCGTGCGGGGGGTCACGTAGCCGAACACGGAGATCGCCTCGGCAAGCCGCGCCAGCTCGTCGAAGTACGTGCTCACCTCTGACGCGACGTCCGCAGCGGCGGCGGAATCCCCGAGCAGCTGCTCCGCAGTCTGGAGATGCCTGTCGCGCAGCGCGCGCACTCCGCCACTCGCGCCGATGAGGTGACCCCTGGCCGCCTGCTCCGCGATCGCCAGGAGCGCGTTGGTAGTTCCAGCCAGCGCCGACACCACCACCACCGGCTTTGCATGCATCCGGCTGCGCACGATGCCGATGAGCCGCTCGATGGCTGCGGCATCGGCGACCGACGTTCCACCGAACTTGAGTACGATCACGCGGCGGGCAGTTGATCCATGGACGCGAGCAGCTCGGCGTTCAGCACCGACCCGCCGGCAGCGCCGCGAACGGTGTTGTGGCCAAGCGCCACCATCCTGAGGTCGAAGATGTTGTCCTCACGGATGCGTCCGACCGACACCGTCATGCCGTTGCCGGCGTTCGTATCGCGCCGCGGCTGCGGCCGGTCCGCTTCGTCGAGGACCACGAGTGGCCGGTCCGGCGCGCTCGGCAACCCGGCGACCTGGGGGAAGCCGCGCCAGTCGCGCATCACCGCGCGGGCTTCGTCCGCAGCGACCTCCGAATCGAAGGATGCCGAGATGCACACGGTGTGGCCGTGCTCGACTGGGACGCGGTTGGCCTGCGCGCTCACGACTGCATCCAGCGATACGATCGAGTCACCACGCTGCTCACCGAGCAGCTTGCACAGCTCGCGCTCGATCTTTCCTTCTTCGTCGGCGATGTACGGGATCACGTTGCCGACGATGTCGAGCGAGGGCACGCCGGGATAGCCTGCGCCGGAGATCGCCTGCATCGTGGTCAGCGACGCCTGGCGCAGCCGGAACGCCTCGTGCAGCGGCGCGAGCGCCACGGCGGCGGCGGTCGCGGCGCAGTTGGCGTTGGTGACGATGGCGCCTGTCCAGCCGCGGCGCCGGCGCTGATCGCCGAGCACGGCGAGATGTCCGCCATTCACCTCAGGTATGACGAGGGGCACGTCCGGATCCATCCGGTGCGATCTCGCATTGCTGAGTACGAGCTTCCCCGCTCGCGCGAAGGCCACTTCCAGTTCACCCGCAGCCGATGCGTCCAGCGCCGAGAACACCACAGGCGCGGATACCTCCGCAGGGTCACACGCCACGACGACGCGATCCGCAACGTCAGCAGGCAGTGCGCCCTCCAGCCAGTGCGCGGCGTCGGCGTACGATCGTCCCGCCGACCGCTCCGACGCAGCCAGCTCCTTCAACTCGAACCACGGATGATTCGCCAGCAGCCGGACGAACGTCTGGCCCACAGCGCCCGTGGCGCCTAAAACGGCTACCGGCCAGCGCCTGCTCATTCGGCGAGGAGGGTGCGCACGAGGCGCTCGTACGTGTCCACGCTGCCGCGCAGCTCGTCAACCTCGACGTACTCGTCGGGCGTGTGCGCGACCGCGATCGACCCCGGACCGAACAGCAGCGGCTTGCCCCAGTTGCCGAGCAGGGGGATGTCGGAGGTGTAGGCGACCGGTGCGACGTCGAACCCCTTCACCGTGTGAAAGTGCTGCGGCGGAATGTGGGATCCCCACTCCAGCTCGGCCACGCCCCGCGCCCACTCCTCGAGCTGCCGCTTGAGCGGCTCCACGTCGCTCACGAGGCGAAACATGATCTCCGCCTCCGCGCTGCCGGCGATGATGTTCGCGGCGGTCCCGCCCCGGATAGTGCCGATGTTGAACGTAGTGTCGCCAAGCACGGGATCGTGAGGAAGGTCGAGCTCACGGAGCCGCGGAAGAAGCGAGACCAGCGGGTCGATCGCGGAATCGCCGAGGTGCGGATACGCCGAGTGTGCTTCCTTCCCGCGGGTGCGAACCATGACCCGCTGCGAGCCCTTGGCGCCGCTCGCGAGCTTGCTCTCCGTCGGCTCCCCGTTGATGAGGAACCTGCTCGTTGCGGGCAGGTGATTCGCGGCCCGGGCGCCGTCGGAGCCCTTCTCCTCCCCCACGACGAGCAGCACGTCCACGCGCAGCTCGCCGGAGCGCACCAGCCTGTCGGCGGCAGTGATCATCGCCGCGGCGATCCCCTTCGCGTCGCACGCGCCGCGGCCGTACAGCCTCCCATCCTCGAGCCGCGGAGGAATGTGCGGAGGAACCGTATCCAGGTGGGTGGAGAGCGTGACGCCGCCTCCGGAGCGACTCGCCCAGACGTTGCCGCGTCCGGCCGACACCTCCTGTACCGACACGTTCCAGCCGCGGGATACGAACCAGCGTGCGACGAACTCCACCGCCGCCGACTCCCGGCCGGTGAACGACTCGATGGCGAGAAGCTCCTCGGCGAGGGAGATGACGTCGGACATGCCAAAAAGATAGCGATTAGCGGTTAGCGATCAGCGGAAAGCCACCGCGGTTCCCTCTTTTTCGCTTCGCTTTCCGCTAACCGCTAATCGCTAATCGCGGGTTCGGTCAGGCAGTGGGCTGCACGCCGGCACCCACAACGTCGCCGGGCGCCGTCCCTCTCACGTGCTCCACGAACATCTGCTGAACGAGCCGGTTTGCTTCCTTCACGTACTCGTCGTGATGGCGCTCGCCGACCTCGCCGATGCGGGCCAGCTCCGTCTCACCCAGCGTTCTGCCCGCCTCACGGAAGGTCTTGAAGGTGTCCTCAGCCTGGCGGGCCATGACGATGTCGCCCACGAGGCGGAGGAAATCGCTCTCCCTCGTCGCGTCCGCGAGATCGCGCGCCATTCCCAGCGCCTTGCCCATCACCTTCTTGCCGACGCCGGCTTCTGCGCCGAGCTTGAGCTGGTAGTCCTCCAGCATGCGCTGGTGCTCGCGCATGTTGGGAATGAAGCGGGTGCACAGATCACGGAAGCGCGGATCCTCCGCCTGCCCCTCGTGGTCTTCCAGCGCGCGCAGAAATGCGCCGTGCTGCATCACCGCGTTGTTCACCTGACTCTTGAGAAAATCAGTTCCTCTGTCCATGGCTGCCTCTGGTTGAAAAGCCACTCTCAGAGGTTGCAGGACGTGCGCCACGACGCCGTCTTCGGCGCGGCGCGGCCGGAAGGAATACGGTCGCGCGCATCGGCTCCACCTCGGCAGTCAGCGGAGTGTCGCCCAGAAGCTCGCCGTCGGCCTGGGCGAGTCTCGGAGGGTCCGTCTCCACGGAAATCCGGCGCCCCGCCGCGTACCACAGACAGGGATCCGGCCGGAAATCACCCCGCAGCAGCCTGTGAGCGACCCGCACGCTGTCACGAAGCGACCTCGGGGCGAATACGCAGACGTTGAGCAGGCCGTCGTCGTACTCTATGCCGTCACCGAGCTTGATGAGATCGTGGAGGAGGGTGCCGAAGTTGGCCACCAGCACTGCCGACGCTTCCTGTTCGTGCACCCGGCCGTCCACCTCGATTCGCGCTCTGAACCGCTCGAAGCGCAGAAGCGCCCGCGTTCCGGTGTACACGTAGGCGAGCACGCCCAGCCGCCGCTTCAGCCGGCGCGATGTTTCTGCAATCATCGCCGCGTCAACGCCGACGCCCGCGGCCAGCGCGAACCTCCGGCCGTCGGCGAGCCGCGCCAGATCGATGCGCCCCACACTTCCGGTCAGCAGCGCGCGCACCGCCGGTCCTACCCGCCGCGGAACACCGAGGGCCTGCGCGAGCAGATTGCCAGTGCCGCCGTGCAGCACGCCGACAGGAGGCCCGTTCTCCGGCATCGCGCCGAGCACCTCCATCACCGTGCCGTCGCCGCCGAGAGTGAACACGGCGTCGTAAACCTCAGCCCCCGACTCGACGGCGCGGGCGGCGTCTCCGGGCGCGGAGGTGAGCAGCAGGTCGCAGCGAAAGCCGGCCGCCTCGAGCGCGTTCGCCGCGCGGCTCTTCAGTCTTGCGGCACGGCGCGCTCCCGGGTTCACGACCAGAAGCGCCCGCGGAATCCCAGAGGTGCTCATCGCGCTGCAGGCCGTGCAGGCATCGTGCTCCAGTGACCGTTCGTTATGCGGTCGCCCCGTTCTGAGCCAGCGCGGCCCTCAGCGCCGCCAGATCCGCGAAGACACCCACGCCCAGCCTCGAGAGCGGCACGCGCAGCGTCGAGGCCCCCGCCCCGCCGGCGAACAGCTCCACATCATCAGGCAACAGCCGCTTCAACTGTCGAAGCTCGGCCATGACGCGCCGCGCATCGTCCACGTACACGATACTGAGCGCGACCGCCTGAACGCGCGCGGACCGGGCTGCTTCCGCGATGTCGGCCGCCGGCAGATCGGCGCCAAGATGCAGAACGTGCCAGCCGGCGGCCGCCGCGGTGGTGCTCACGATTGCCGCGCCGAGGCTGTGCCGCTCTGCCGACGGCGTCGCGACCAGGATCCGGTTCGCTTCCCTCGCAGGCGTCAGCGCGCTCGTGGCTTCCAGCAGAACCGTTTCGGCGACGGACGATGCAAGGTGCTCATGCGCCGGGCTCAGCCGCCCGGCGTGCCACTCGTCGCCGATGCTCCGCAGGAACGGCACCGTGATGCTCTCGACGAAAGCGGTCACGCCACTGATTGCCAGCGCGTTGCGCAGAACGTTGCCAAGCTGTGCCGCGTCGAGGGCTCGCGTCGCGGCCAGCGCGGCGGCGATCGCGGCGGCAGGGTCTGCGGCAGCCGATCCGGCAGGTGCGGTACGCTCCCGCGCGGCGGCGTCATCGCTCACCAGACGGGCCAGCGACGGGGATGGAAGCTCGGCAATGAGCCCGATGCTCCGTCCGCCCTGCGTGGCCATGCGAAGGAGACGGAGCCGCTCGATGTCGGCGTCAGTGTACAGCCTCTGGCCGCCGGGGGCGCGAGTAGGCCGTACGGCGCGATAGCGTCGCTCCCAGACGCGGAGCACGTCCTGGGAAAGTCCGGAGCGGGCGGCCGCGACCGCTATTGGATGCGCGCCCTCTCCGGCCTCCTGGTTTGCCGGTGCGGATCCGATGGATGGCATGGAGCGAAGGTCGCGTCCTGTCCAGGTTCTGTCAAGGAATATCTCTGGACACGGCCTTGACACGACCTGAAGCGCCGCTTAAGCTCCTGGACAACGGCTGGACACACGGTTTGGCCAATCGGCATTTCAGGAGGGTGACTCGAATGAAGACAATGGACCTGCTCGCGGCAACGCTGCTCGTGGTCGGCGGGCTCAACTGGGGACTCGTGGGCGCTGCGCAGTTCGACCTCGTCGCGTCGCTCTTCGGCGAGACGTCGGCGATGAGCCGCATCGTGTACGTGCTCGTGGGAACGGCTGCCCTGTACGCGGCCGTCGCATGGCGCGCCATCCAGCGGCGGTGGTCGCCGGCGATGGCGAAGGCGTAAATGAAAAACTCAACAACGGAGATGACTGAGATGAAAAAGACGACCTACATGGCGGCCATTCTTACGGCGGTTGCCGCGCCCCTTGGCACGGCCGCGGCGCAGGGAGCCGCCCGCGACGTGGAAGCGACCCCGACGATCGTCGAGGTGGCGGTGAGTGCCGGCCAGTTCAACACTCTGGTGGCCGCGGTGAAGGCGGCGGGCCTGGCCGAAACGCTCTCAGGCAAGGGGCCATTCACCGTGTTCGCGCCGACCGACGCCGCGTTCGCGAAGCTGCCGCCAGGCACCGTCGAGGCGCTGCTCGCCGACAAGGAGAAGCTGACGGCGATCCTGACGTATCACGTGATTCCCGGACGCGTGATGGCAGCTGACATCGTGGCAGCCGGCGGCGCGCGGGCCGCGACCGTGAACGGCAAGGAGCTCAGCGTGGTGCTGCGCGACGGCAAGGTGTACGCTGGCGGCGCGCAGGTCGTGACTGCCGACGTCCCGGCGTCCAACGGCGTGATTCACGTCGTGGACACCGTGATCATTCCCGGTTCCTGATCGGGACCGGATCGCGGCTCAGATCTTCCGACTGTCGTAGGCCCAGTGCAGCAGTGCCTGGCGCTGGCGCCTGCGACAGTCGAGGTCCCGCGGTGCGCAATTCTTCCGGACCTGCGCGACGTGACGCGCCATCTGCCGCCACCGGCGGATCTGTCGTTCATCGTCGGTCGTGCGGCGTCCCTGGTAGTAACGGCAATACCACTGAAACCAGCCACGGGGGTCCTGCGGATGAATCCATCCCCTTCTCCGCCAGACGGCGAGCGGCTGCGATGCGTCCACGCCGAAGAAGTTGAGCGACGGATCCTTCCGCGTGGGCGAGAGCCGCGCTTTCCTGAACCAGCTCGCTGGGAATTCCCGGCGGCAGTCGTTCAGGTACTTCCCGCCGAACACCCCGAGGGCCAGCATCTGGGCCGGTGTGAGCTCAGGCTTGAATCGCGGATCGAAGTTCCGCCCCACGGGCTCCACGCAGTCGTAGCTGTAGCCCCGCTGCATGCTGTCGTTGACTCTCACAACTCGCGGCACGCGCGAAAGCAGATGGCCAAACGTGCCTGCTGTCAATCCACTCATGTCGCCTGACACCGCGCGCATCGAAAAGGGCGCCCACACCGGCGACGACCGGATACGGGTGGTGCGCCTGCCGACCGGAGCGTTCCGTCTGACCGCGCGCCTGCAGCTGCCTGTGGAGGGCGCGCGCGTATTCGCATTCTTCTCCGATCCCGCCAATCTGGGCGCGATCACTCCTCCGGAGATGCGCTTCCGGATGCTGACGCCTGCGCCGATTGCCATGCGGCCGGGAGCGCTGATCGATTACACGATCAGAGTGTGGGGCGTGCCGCTCAAGTGGCGGACCCGCATTGCGCGCTGGGACCCCGGCCGGATGTTCGTGGACGAGCAGCTGCGTGGGCCCTACCGGAGCTGGGTTCACAGTCATCGCTTTCACGCGGTCCCCGGTGGCACGGTCATCGAGGACGAAGTGGTGTATGCCCTGCGTTTCGGAGTGCTGGGTCGTGTCGCCGCGCCGCTGGTTCGACGTCAGCTCGTCAGAATCTTCCAGTACCGCCAGAAGCGCGTACGGGAGCTGGTGGGCCGCGAGTCTCCCGGATCCCGCTAACCCGCCCTGCGACCGCAGTCGCGGCTATCACCAGCGGGCGCGCGCCGCCAGTGGCTACGCCGCCTGTTCGTCGAGTCGCTCGAGGACCGCCAGAAAACGCGGGTGATCGCGCACTGACGCGAAATCCGGATCCTGACGAAGCCACTCTCCCCGGGACCAGCCAAGCTCCACCGCCCGTTCGAGAAGGTCGAGCGCGCGATCCACGTCGCCAAGCTGCAGTGACAGACACGCGACGTTGTACAGCGTGCCCACCTCGTTGGGATCCACGGCGAGCGCGCGCTCGGCCCAGAGGCGTGCCTGATCGGGCTGGCCGAGGCGGACCAGCGACAGTGCGCCGTGCTGCATCGCCCGGCTCTCGCCCGGGTTGCCCGCAATGACCCGCCTCGCGACCTCGACGGCGCGCTCGGCGGTGCGCTTCATCTGCTCGATGTCGCCAAGGTTCTCGTACAGGGACGAGGCGAACGTCATTGCCTGGTAATCGTCGTCCCGGAGTCGTGATGCGCGCTCGAAATACTCCGCCGCCTCCTCCCGCCGACCCTGCATCTGCAGCATCCGGGCGTAGTAGTAAGGGGCCTCGTACAACGTGGGATCAAGCTCCATTGCCTGCCTCAACTCGGCGTCCGCCTCGTGCAGCCGCTTCTGGCACGACAGCGTGAGCCCGCGGGCGACGTGAGCCTCGGCGAGCAGCGGGTCGAGCTCGACGGCACGCTTGCTCGCCACGTCCGCCTGCAGCAGCGCTTCCTCGCCGCCGCTGTGATACATGTACCGGGTGGCCGCGGAGTCGGCGAGACCCGTGTAAGCGAGCGCATAGTTCGGATCGAGCGAGATCGCGCGGCGGAACATGTCCTCCGCGGCGCTCCACGACTCGCGCCGCCACTGATGGATCAGCTGTCTGCCGCGGAGGTAATACTCGTACGCCTTAACGTTCTGCGTGCGCGCCGCCTTGATCGCATCCCTCTCGCGCTCGCTCAGCACGACGCGCAACGCCTTCACGATGTTCTCGGCAATCTCGTCCTGGATCGCGAACACGTCGGCCATCTCACGGTCGAACCGTTCCGACCACAGGTGATAACCCGTCTCTACGTCCACCAGCTGGGCGGTAACACGGAGGCGGTTGCCGGCACGGCGCACGCTTCCCTCCAGCAGCGTCCCCGCACCTAGCTGCCGCCCTATCTCGCGCATGTCGAGGTTCTTCCCCTTGAACGCGAACGCGGAAGTACGTGAAACAACCTCCATTCCCTGCACCCGCGTGAGCGCATTGATGATCTCCTCCGCGATGCCGTCGCTGAAGAACTCGTTCTCCGGATCCGTGCTCATGTTGGCGAATGGGAGAACGGCGATGGACGGCTTCTGATCCGCGACCGCGCTTTGCGGGGACTCCATCGCTACCGAAAACTCGGCGGCAGTCGCGAATCTGTCGGAGGCCTCGCGCGACAGCGCGCGCCGCACTGCCTGCGACAGGTACTCGGGTATCGTCGGGACGACTGCGCTCAGCGGACGGGGCGTGTCGGTGAACCGCTTGGCGATGAGCCCCTGAGCCGACTCCGCCGAGAAAGGAGGCTCGCCGGTGAGCATCTCGTAGAGTAGGCACGCCAGGGAGTACTGGTCGCTGCGGCCGTCCACGTCAGTGCCGCCGGCTGCCTGCTCGGGACTCATGTATGCCGGTGTGCCTATAGCGATGCCGGTGCGGGTAAGCGTGCTGCCACCCGCCGCGCTCAGCGCCTTCGCGATTCCGAAGTCCGTAACGAGCGCCTCGCCCTCGTGCAGCATCACGTTCTCAGGCTTGATGTCGCGGTGCACGACGCCGAGCCGGTGCGCGTAGTCGAGCGCTCCGGCTATCTGCCGCGCCAGCCGAACGGCCTTATCGGCTGGAAGGCGTCCGTCGCGATCCAGCAGCTGGCGAAGCGTCGAGCCTTCAATGAGAGGCATCACGTAGTACAGCATCCCATCTGCTTCGCCCGAGTCATGCAGCGCCACGATGTGCGGATGGTTGAGGCGCGCGGCCACACGGATCTCGTGCAGGAATCGCTCTGGACCAAGCGCAGCGGCGATCTCCGGGTGCAGCACTTTCAGCGCGACCGGCCGATCGTGTCTCAGATCGTGCGCTGCGTAAACGATGGCCATTCCCCCGCGGCCAACCTCGCCCTCGAGTCGGTATCGTCCGGCGAGGGTCTGCTGCAGGGCGGGCTGGGTAGGAGTCACTGAGCGCGTGTGGGGGTGTAAGCGGACGTTACGGCGCGCGACGGCCCTGCGCAATCAACAACGGACCACGCGAGCTCTTCCCCGCGACTGTCTACCCCGATTTCACGCGACCGGAGGTGTCGTTTGCCATTTCACGCGCAGTGGAACGCGTACGAACACCCGTCCCTGAGACGGCGGGCGCACGTCAGCCTGATCCCGGGGTGGGAGTCGCCCACATGGTGGTTCTCGCCGCAGAATATCAAGTACCGCGCGTTCTGACGTTTTACCGTTTCATGAGGTGCGAAATCGACAACTTTGCATGGCGGTTCCTGCGGTAGTACGCCACTTTGAGTGGCCCGTGACGCTTTGGCCCGGAGGAGGGAAGCAATTGAGGGCGATATCAGCCTACGCGATTGGGGTCGGTCTCGCGGTTGCGGTGATCGGCTGTAACCGCGAGATCACGTTCGCTCAGCAGTGCACGCGGCCCGCACCACAACTCGCGGGGACGTGGTCAGGCACGCTGGCCCAGCAGGAGGTCACCTTGCAGCTGACCGAGGACTGCCAATTCATGCCTTTGGGCTTCCAGGGCTGGACGTGGGCGGTCGAAGGCGACTGGTCCTGGGGCGTGCTGTCCGGGACCGCGAGCAGCTCGCCATACTACGCCTCCGTTCCGACCATTGGGCTCACGGCGCTTTCCGCAGACCAGGGCCCCACTCTCGTGGTATTCACGCTGTCGGGGACGTCGCTGCCGGCAGGGTCAACGCTGACCGGCACGCTTTCGGGCGAATGGAGGTCAGGAGCGGATCCTGTCACGACATACGGCCCGTTCGACGGTACGAGCATCAGCTTCAATCGGCGCTGAAGGCATCGCGCAGGATCGGAGAGGAGCATCGACACCGACTGCGCGCCGTACCTCGCCACGAGGTCACTCACCGCGTGTGTGAACCCCCATGGAGCTTCCCGGCCGCGGGATTATAAGTCCGTGGCAGGCCTTGAAGATCTCTGATTCGAATGCGTACCAGCCGGGATAATTGACGAAGGACTGGCTCAGATGGGCTCCGGTCTGCAGGAGCGGCACGGCACACAAAGCCAGGAACAGGTTCCGGCGGCTCGCTTCGCTCATGATCGGCTCCCCGATAGTCTGGGATCGGTGACTGAGTCCGGGGCCACTGATGCGCACCCGGTGCCTCGCCACCCGCATTGCCGACTCACTGTCGCTCAAGAATGCTCGGGGTGGGAGTCGAACCCACATGGGCTTCTCGCCCGCAGGATTTTAAGTCCCGCGCGTCTACCCGTTTCGCCACCCGGGGCTTCGGCCCGATTCGAAGTATCCGGCTCCTACGTCGTATGACGTATGGCCACCCCCCAATCGTCGCGGTAGCATCTGGCGTCGAGAGAACGGATCTGCACCTCAGGAAGGAGACAGCCGATGCCCGGAACAATCAGTGGTGCGAACTTCAGTGCCCTGCCGTGCGCAGGCACTTTCAGCAGTCGTCACGGAGCGAGGCGCGGACGCCTATGCGTCGTAATCGCATTGATTCTGGTTCTGGGCGCGTGCAGCGACTCAACCGCCCCTGAGTCAGCCAGCGCACTTGATGGTACCTGGAGCGGGTCGGTTGGCGGACAAACACTCCAGCTCACGTTGGCTTACGCAAAGTCCACCGGCTCGGTGTACGGGTCACCGGTGGAAGTCCACCTGCTGAACTACAACGGCACGTTTTCCGACGCGAACCTCGGGTACACAGGGGTGGTACAGGGGCAGTACACGTTCAGTCTCGCCGACGAGCTGCGGCCGTTCACGCTGAACGACATCGGATACTTCTCCAACGCCAATGTTGCGTACACCTTTTTTTACAGAGGCCAACAGACCAGCACGAACGAAATCAGGGGATGGCTATTCCGCTGGGGAGGTCCGTACAACACCGAGCGTGTCACCGATAGCGTAGCGTTCACCCTGAGGCGAAGGTAGGGATCCACCGCGACGCGCGGGATGTGCCCGGCATATGGCAAGCGGCGTCTCACGTCTTTTGTGCGGCTCGGCGAGACGGATCGCGGACCCGATCCTTCGCCACGCCGGTCGCTCACTCATTGCCGTGCAAAGTGCTCGGGGTGGGAGTCGAACCCACATGGGCTTCTCGCCCGCAGGATTTTAAGTCCCGCGCGTCTACCCGTTTCGCCACCCGAGCGTGGTCACCGCCGCCTACGTCTGCACTCCGGTTGTGTGCACGGCGTTCCATACAGTATACGCCAGCAACCCGGCCAGGGCCGCATCGCCGCCGTTCTCCACCGCCCTCCCCTGCTCGTCCACTATTTCCGCAGCAAGCCCGTTGTCCAGCGGCGCCCGCCTCACCCACTCCAGCAGCTCGCGGGAGCGTGAGCCGAGCAGCCGCGCACACTGCGTCGCGAGATGAGCGTGACTGTGTCCGTCCAGCGGAGCCACCGTTCTGCGATACACCGCATCGTCCCGCGAGATCGCAGCATGGAACGGAAGCCAGAACAGTGACGACACGGGATCGTCTTCCGTCGCGCCAGCCCCGCTCAGGTCGATCGCCGTCTGCAGCACCGCATCCGCGCCCCGCGACGTGGCGAAGTCATTCCTCAGCGACGCGCGCACAGCCTCTGCATCCTCCACACGCTCCGCGGTCTTCTCGTCCAGCGTCCGCTTGAGGATCTCCAGCGCGTGCGCGACGACTGCGTTGGCGTGCGCGGTGAATGGCAGCGGCGCCGGCTCGCCGCTGAGCGTCACCTCCGTGGAGTAGAGCGGCCTGTGCCCGTCGCGCCGCCCCTCGACGTCCTCCCATACCGCATACAGCGTTTCCGCCACCGACGGCTCCTCCAGCACGGCGTCGTCGCCAGTGCGCGACATGTACCGCTCGAACGCGATGGGATAGGCGGCAGCAGCCTCGATCGCGAAACCGGCCTGGAACAGCGTGCCGTCCAGGTAGCGTATGCCGCTGCCCGGAGCGTACCCGTGCAACTCGCACATCCGCAGCAGCAGCTCGCGCGCAAGCTCGGGGTCGGCGAGCTCCACCGCCGCGATGATCCACGACAGCGCTTCCCATTCACTGATCGTCACGCCGTGCGAGTTCCACGGCGAGCGCGTGCGCACGACGTAGAAGTGCGCGTCGTCGAGCGCGCGCGCCACGGAGTAGAAGTACGCGAACAGCAGGTTCCTGTTGAGCACGCGGTCGAGCGCGTCGTTGCCGGTGCTCTGCTCGAACGACTGCAGCGCCGCCCTCGTCGCGCGCAGCAGCTCGCGCCACCCGCGCCGCCGCATGACGCCCACGGTCGCTTCCGCCCCGTCACGCTCCGGCCCCGCACCAAGGTAGAACGCGAGCTCCCGCCGCTCGCCCGGTTCGAGCGATATCGCCCGCCGCACGGCCCACTCTGGTGACGGCCCCGGCGTCACCTCCACAGACGCGTGCCCGTCAGTGCCGATCGCGAGAGCCGCGTAGGCGGGGAGTGCCGCGCCGTCGAGCACGATCACCTGCGCTGCCACTTCGGCCACGCGATGAGCGTCGTCGAACGCGCGAGGCGAGCGGATGCGCTGCTGCCTGTGCCCGAGCGTCCCTTCCAGGGCAAGCTCGACGTCGAGCCTGGCGTCCCCGCGGTTCTCGACGGACAGGGCGTACACCGCACCCGCGACGTCCGCATCGCGACCGTACGGCGCAAACACGGTTCCCCGCAGCGAGATGTCGCCGACGCTGGTCGAGAAGGTTGGAAGCCAGCCAAGCGCGCGCTCCCATGCGATGCCGCCAGCCGCCAGCTCGCGCCGTTCGCCCGCGACGACCAGCACGGGGCGCACCAGCGGCGGTCCGCCTCCGCTCAGAAAGTCCGCGGAGCCGGCGAACTCCACGGCAGCACGCGCGGCACGGTTCACCACCCCCACGGCGTGCAGCGAGCCGTCGGCAGGGTGGATGCACGGCAGGGCGAGCCAGTGGTTGCCCGTAACCTGCCAGGGGATCCGTGGCGGTGGAAACCGTGTCACTCGCGTACCTTCGTTGACAAAGCGGGAACGCTGAATCTAACGTCCGCCCGCCACGGCTCCGTTCTTCACCGGTCATCTCCCCTAATGCTGCGATCGCTCAGACTGCTCCTCGTCGCCACGCTGCTCCCATCGGCTGCGCAGGGGCAGTGGGTACCGATGATAGGCGACGACGCCACAGTCCCTCGCGCGGGCACGATACGCCTGGGGATCACGCCGACGATCGGCTCCTATGACCGCCGCTACTCCCGCTCGGGCGACGGCACGATCGAACCGCTTGGTGCCGACTTCGCTGCGCTCAGCCTCGATCGCCTGCCTTCCGGTGCAGGCACCCAGGATCGGATCCGCGCCCTTGCCGGCATCCCTGACCTGTCGCTCACGCTGGGCGATCTCGACATACGGTTGGACGGACGCGTCGAGCAGCTGCCGCTCAGGCTCGAGCTGGGACTCCCCGGACGGATCGCCGTCGGCGTGATGGTGCCGTTCGTGCGCACCCGCATGACGGTCATCCCCGGTCCAGGCATCGGCACAGGCGCTACCGCGGGATTCAACCCGGCACTCAGCAACGCACAGGCAGCCGCGCAGAACGCGGCACTGTCGAACGCGCTTGCCCAGGCGTCGGCGGCACTTCGCAGCAGGCTGGACCAATGCGCCGGATCCGTCGCACCGGAGTGCGAATCGGTAAACGCGGACCGCAACGCGACGGCCGCGTTCGCGAACAGCGCGGACGCATTTCGCGGCAACCTCGATCAGGTGTACGTCACGTCGCAATTCGTTCCGGTCGCCGCCACTCCAGCCGAGCAGGCAATTGCGGCGCAGATCGCCTCACTCCGCTCGCAGTTCGAGAGCTTCGGCGTGAACGAGATGAGCACCGCCCCTGCACGACCCGTCGGCGCCGCGCCAGTCACTTACGGAGACCTGCAGGACCTGCTGAGCAACCCGCAGTTCGGGATCTCGAGCGATCCGCTCGTCACCGCGGAGCGTGTCGCGCTCGGCGACATGGAGATGGGCGCGCGCATCGTGCTGCTGGATGCGATAACCGGCCCGACCCCGCGATCAGCGGGTCTCAGGTTCGCGGTCGGCGGACTGGTGCGGCTCGGAACGGGAACGACGCCGACCACTCGGAACGTCATCTCGATCGGCACCGGCGACGGCCAGACGGACATCGAGGGCCACGCGATCATGGATGCCGCACTTGGCCGCCGCTTCGCCACGACATTCGCCGCCCGCTATACACGCCAGCTGGAAGACGAGAAGACGATGCGTATACCGGAGGTCGCGGGACAGCCGTTCATTCTCGCCGAGCGTGAGTCGCTGGTGCGACGCGATCTCGGCGACATGCTTCAGCTCGAAGTGACCCCACGGTTCGCACTGAACGATTTCTTCGCCGTAGGCGGCTACTTCTCGTATCGCAGAAAGGGCGCAGACAGCCACTCCTTCGCAGTCGAGCCCGGCACACCCGACGAGCCGCTCCAGGTCATACTCGACCCGTCAGTGCTGGACGCAGGCACCGAGATCCGTGAGCAGCGCGCGGGCGTAGGGGTCTCGTACTCCAATCTCGCTGCCTTCAATCGCGGCCAGGCACGGTTCCCGTTCGAGGTGTCGTTCCTGCACGTGCAGACAACCGGCGCCAGCGGCGGGCTTGTCCCGGTGCTGCGCGAGGACCGGCTGCAGCTGCGACTGTACTTCCCGGGGTGGAGGCGGCTGAGGAACTGAGCGCCCGCGGGGCGCTGAGACTAGTCCCCGCTCCTAAGCAGCTCCTCTGCGTGCTCGCGCCCGACGCGACTGGCCGGGTCACCGCCCAGCATCCGCGCGATCTCCTCCACACGGTCGCCGCCGGCGACCACCGCGACATCCGCAGTGGTGACGCCGCCCCGCGCTCCCTTCTGCACCACGATGTGGTGGTGCGCACGCGCGGCCAGCTGCGGCAGGTGTGAGATGGCGAAAACCTGGTGATGCGCTGCCACCCGTCGCAGCATGGCGCCGACCTGCAGTCCCACAGCGCCCCCGATGCCTGCGTCCACTTCATCGAAGACCAGCGTCGGCACGCTTCCCTTCCGCGCGAGGATCGTCTCCAGCGCCAGCATCAGCCGTGACAGCTCTCCACCCGAGGCGACGCGCGCCAGCGGACGCGCCGGGTGCCCAGGGTTGAGCGCGACGTGGAACGTCACCTCCTCGTCGCCGTGCGCGCCGGTCTCCGGAGCACGCTCGAGCGCCACGGAGAAGCGGCCGTCCGCCAGGCCAAGCTCAGGGAGCAGAGCGTCAACGCTCTTCGTGAGCTTCGCGGCACCTGACCGTCGCATCTTTGTCAGCTTCCCGGCGAGGAGGGACAACTGCTCGACGAGCGCGCGCTCCCGTTCCTCCAACAGCCGCGCGTCGAAGCCGGACGCATCGAGCAGGTCCAGCTCCGCCCGGGCGGCACGTCCCGTCTCCACCACCTCCTCGATGGACGGGCCGTACTTCTTCGTCAGGCGGAAGATCGCCTCCCTCCTCTCACGCACCTGCGCCAGCCGCTCGGGGTCCAGCTCCACACGCTCAGCATAAGTCTCCGCTGACCGCGCCAGCTCTTCGAGCGCCTCGGAGCCGCGATCGAACAGCTCCACCAGCTCGGCGGCCGACGCATCGATGCGTGAGATCGCACCGAGCGCACGGCGCGCTGCATCGAGCCGCGGCAGTACACCGGCTTCATCGTCGGACAGTGACGCGTACAGCTCGGCGGCCAGTTCGCGAAGCTCGCCCGCATTCTCCAGGACGCGGGCTTCCTCCTCCACCCGTACGTCCTCGCCCGGGGTCAGCGCAGCGGACTCTATCTCCGCTGCCACATGGCGCAGGTAGTCTTCGCGCCGGGCTGCGTCCTGCCGGCGGCGCGCAAGGTCGGCAATCTCCACGCGCACCGCCGACAGCGAGCGCCACGCGTCAGCGACCCGCTCTGCGGTCTCACTGGCTTCAGCGAAGGCGTCGAGGATGCGCCGCTGCGATGGCGAGTCTATCAGCGTCTGCGCCTCGTGCTGCCCGTGCAGGCTCACCAGCATCCTGCCGATCTCGGAGAGCGTCGCAGCCGTCACCGGCGTGCCGTTCACCCATGCACGGCCGCGTCCGGCGCTGCTCAGCTCCCGCTTGAGGATCAAGACGCCTTCCTCCACGTCCACGCCGCGCTCGTCGGCCCAGGCTGCGACGTCGGGAAGGCGCGACACATCGAACACTCCCTCGACCGCAGTCTTGTCAGCGCCGGTGCGGACAAGGTCCGCGCTGCCGCGCTCGCCAAGCAGGAATCCGAGCGCACCGACGATGATGGACTTGCCCGCACCCGTTTCGCCCGAGAGAACGTTGAACCCGGGCTGAAGCTGCAGCGCGACGGATTCGATGATCGCGAAGTTGCGGATCCTGATCTCACTCAGCATCGGCGCCCTTCCGTTCTTCGATTGAGGCGCAGCCGGCGGCGCGAATCAACGCCGCGTCTCGTCGCGGTCCGCCAGCCCTCCCCAGCCGAGCTTGTCACGGATGCGGCCGAGGAAGCTGTCGCCGGGAAAGCGAACGATCAGCACGGGCCTGGGAGAGCGACGCACGACCAGGTACTCGTCCCTGTGCAGCTCCGTGCCACCCTGCCCGTCCACAGTGAGCAGCAGCTCGTCGGGCCCGTCTTCCGCGCGCACGGTCACCACCGAGTCTGCCTGCAGCACGAGCGGGCGGATGGCCAGCGCGTGCGCGGAGATCGGGGTCACGATGATGGACTCAAGCGTAGGCACGACTATCGGGCCGCCCGCCGAGAGGCTGTACGCGGTGGACCCGGTCGGCGTCGCCACGACCACTCCGTCAGCGGCGTAGGCGCCAAGCTGCTCGCCGTTCACTGCCACGACGAGCCGCACGACGCGGGCGAAGCCGCCCTTGTGCAGCACCGCATCGTTCAGCGCGAGCCATTCCGGGCCGGAACCGCCCGGCCCGACAACGTGCGCGCTGAGCGTCATCCTCGACTCGGAGCGGAAATCCCCGGCGGCAAGCCGCCTGAACGCCGCTTCGGCATCCCTGGTCGTAGCACCGGTCAGGAAGCCGAGACGCCCCAGATTCACACCGAGCACGGGAACCGGTCTGCCGGCCAGCAGCCGCGCCCCGCGCAGCAGGGTGCCGTCGCCGCCGAGGGTGATCATGGCGTCGAGGTTCGCGCCGTCGTGCAGCTCTTTCGCACCGGAGGGCGCCGGCGTCCCGGCCTCGAACAGCAGCTCGACTCCCAGCGAGTCGGCGGCGCGCGATATCGTCGCGATGAGCTCCGGCAGTCCATCGTGGCCGGAATGGCCGAGGACGCCGATGCGTTTCACGTTGCGAGGGCTTCGCTGTCGTGCAGTGCCCGCACCCGCGTGGCGATCCCGACTGCGTCGAGACCGGTCTGCGCAAGCTGGCGGGCGCGTGGTGCCTGTTCGATGATCGCGTCAGGCACACCGTGCGTGACCACGCGCACAGACGGATCGAGCTTCGCAACCACGGCGCCGATGAAGCTGCCGAACCCGTTCACGACCGTGCCCTCCTCGACCACGAGGAGATAACGGTGATCGGCGAGCAGCGCGGCCAGCGTCAGCTCGTCGTACGGCTTGAGGAAGCGGCAGTTCGCCACCGTCACGTCGAGCCCTTCCGAGCCGAGCGTCTCAGCCGCAGCCACCGCTGGCCGGACCATGGTCCCCACTGCAAGCACGGCGACGCCGCTGTTGCCGCGGCGCAGGACCTCCCACGTCCCGTACGGCACCGGCTCGATCTGCTCCATCTCCGGCGGCACGTCGGGAGCGGCATCGCGCGGATAGCGAAGGCAGAACGGACCGTCGCGATGCGCCACGCCCGTTCTCAGCAGCGCGAGCATCTCGCGCGCGTCCTTCGGCGCGGTGACGGTCATCCCGGGCACGGCGAGCATGTACGCAATGTCGTACAGCCCCATGTGCGTCGGCCCATCCTCTCCCACCAGCCCGGCGCGATCCATTGCAAAGACGACCGGCAGCTCCTGCAGCGCGACGTCGTGGATGATGCTGTCGTAGGCCCTCTGCAGGAACGTCGAATAGATCGCGCACACTGGCCTGAGGCCGCCCGTCGCCAGCCCGGCAGCGAATGTGACGGCGTGTCCCTCCGCGATACCTACGTCGAAGAACCGATCCGGGAACGCCGCCGCGAACGACACCGTTCCGGTTCCACTCGGCATCGCGGCCGTGATGGTCACCAGGCGCGGCTCGATCTTTCCGAGCTCCGTAAGCCCCTTGCCGAACACCGCGGTGTAGGCGGGGTTTGCCGTCGAGGCCTTGAGCTGCTTGCCTGTCTGCGGATCGTGACCCGCCGGAAGCGCGTGCCACTTCTCCAGGTGCTCGCCCGCCGGAAAACCCTTTCCCTTCTGCGTGATGACGTGCACCAGGCGCGGGCCGTTCAGCTCGCGCACCGCGCCGAGGGTGTCCATCAATGCATCGATGTCGTGACCATCGATCGGCCCGAAATAGCGGAAACCGAGCTCCTCGAACAGCACTCCGGGAGTGAGCAGCGACTTCATGCTCTCCTCCCACTTCCGCACCAGCGTCCCTACTGCCGACAGCGGCCCAGGCGCATGGTCCATGGCCGCGCCGATGGCGGAGCGCACCCTGTTGTACAGCGGGTTGCGCTGCACCGAGGTGAGGTAGCGCGACATCGCGCCGACGTTGGGCGCGATGGACATCTCGTTGTCGTTGAGCACGACGACGATGTCGCAGTCCGAGGCACCGGCGTTGTTCAGCCCCTCGTATGGCAGGCCACAGGTCAGTGCTCCGTCGCCGACGACCGCGGCGACCTTGAACGACTCCCCGTTGAGGTCGCGTGCCACGGCCATGCCGTACGCAGCCGAGATGGCCGTGCCGGCGTGGCCGGCACCGAACGCGTCGTACTCACTCTCCGTGCGCTTGAGGAACCCGGAGATCCCGTCCTCCTGGCGCAGCCGTTCCATCGCCGCGTTGCGACCTGTGAGCAGCTTGTGCGGATATCCCTGGTGACCGACGTCCCACACGATCTTGTCGCGGGGTGCATCGAAAACGGTCTGCAGCGCGATCGTCAGCTCCACCACGCCAAGTCCCGCGCCGATGTGACCGCCTGTGCGTGAGCACAGCTCGATCAGCCGCTCGCGGATCTCCGCGGCAAGCTCGCGCAGCTCGTCCCGGCTCAGCGTTTTCAGGTCGCGCGGCGAGCCCACGCGCTCCAGGATGGTCATTTACACATCCCTCGTTACCGCGAGCCCGGCGAAGCGACCGAGCCTGTCGGTGGGGATTCCCGCAGCGGCCAGGTCGGCGCACGCGTCGTCCACCAGGGTGCGCGCACGCGCCGCGGCGGCGGCAACCCCGATCGCCGCTGGATACGTGCTCTTGTGCAGCGCGGCATCCCTGCCGGCATCCTTGCCGAGCTGTGCCGCGCTTGCGGTCACATCGAGTACGTCGTCCGTAATCTGAAAAGCCAAACCCAGTGCGCCTCCGAAACTCGTGAGGGCGTCAACGCGCCGCGCGTCCGCCTCTGCCGCGATGCCACCGATCCGTGCAGCCGCGGCGAACAGCGCCCCGGTCTTGGCTGAGTGCAGCCGGTCCATCCCGGCGAGATCGAGGGCCCGCCCCTCGGCTTCGAGGTCCAGCAGCTGCCCTCCGATCATTCCACCTCCTCCTGCCGCGCGCATCAGCTCGTTAACTATCGTCGCGCTCACGTGCTGCGGCAATCCGGCACGAGGGCCCGCGGTGGCGGCAGCGATCACGGCGAGCGGCACCATCGCCACGCCGGCGACAGTCGCCGCCTCGACTCCGAACCGCCGATGCACCGTCGCGCGACCCCGTCGCATCTCGTCGTCGTCCATGCACGGCAGGTCGTCGTGCACCAGCGAGTACGCGTGAACGACCTCGACCGCGGCAGCCAGCGGGGCGACGTCGCGCGCACCTCCAGCCGCCTCGTGCGCCAGCAGCATCAGCACGCCGCGCACGCGCTTGCCCGGCCCGGCCAGCGCGTACTCCACCACCTCCGCCACGGGGTCGGGAAGCCGTCGCGACAGCTGCGGGGTGAGTGCCTGCAGCGCGGCGTCCACCCGCTCGCGCTCAGCCCCGAAATCGGCGTCGAGAGCGTTCAGCTGAGCGTCCGGCGCGCAGCGCGCACCGTGTTGTCCAGCAGCATCGCGATCGTCATCGGTCCGACACCACCCGGCACAGGGGTGATCAGCGACGCTACCTCGCGCGCCGCCTGAAATTCGACATCGCCGACCAGCCGCCACCCTGACTTCGTGGTCTCGTCACGGATCCGGTTGATGCCGACGTCGATCACGACGGCGCCCGGCTTCACCATGTCGCCCGTGATGAGGTTCGCCTTGCCAGTAGCAGCAATGAGTATGTCGGCTCGGCGCGCGTGAAACGGCAGGTCGCGCGTGCGGCTGTGACAGACGGTGACGGTGGCGTTCCCGCCCTTGCGAGGCTGCATCATCAGCGCAGCCATGGGCTTTCCCACGATGTTACTGCGTCCGACGATCACGCACTCCGCGCCCGCCGTCTCGACACCACCCTCCTCCAGCATCACCTGCACGCCCGCGGGTGTGCAGGGCACGAACCCCGATTGATCGCCCGCCAGCAGCTTCCCGACGTTCACGGGATGGAAGCCGTCCACGTCTTTCTCCGGCAGCAGAGCGTGGATCACGGCCTCGGAGTCTATCTGCGGGGGCAGGGGCATCTGGACCAGTATCCCGTGAATGGCGGGGTCCGCATTCAGCCGGGCAACGTGCCCAAGCAGCTCCTCCTGCGAGGTATCGGCCGGCAGCGTGATCGTCACGCTGTGCATCCCCGCCTCCTCGGACGCGCGTCCCTTGGAGCGGACGTAAACCTCGCTCGCGGGATCGTTCCCGACGAGCACCACTGCGAGCCCCGGTTTCACGCCGCGCGCGAGCAGGTCGCTCGTCTCGGCGGCGACCCTCTCGCGAACCCGCTGCGCTATCGCGCGCCCATCGAGCAGCTCAGCGGGCAAAGTCCACAGCCCGCGTCTCGCGTATCAGCACGACCTTGATCTGACCGGGGTACTGCAGCTCCGCCTCGATCCGGCGCGCGATCTCCTCCGACAGCGACGCCATCCGGTCGTCGCCGATGTGGTCGGGCGTGACGATCACGCGCACCTCCCTTCCCGCCTGGATCGCGAAAACTTTCTCGACACCGCGATAGCTGGCGGCGATGCGCTCGAGTCCCTCGAGCCGCTTCACGTACGTCTCGAACGCCTCGCGCCGCGCGCCGGGCCGCGATCCGGAGATGGCGTCCGCCGCCTGCACCAGGACCGACACCTCGCTCTCGTGCGGCACGTCGTCGTGGTGCGCGGCGATGCAGTTGACCACCAGCGGATGCTCGCCGTACCGGGTCGCGACCTCGACTCCGAGCTGCACGTGCGTCCCTTCGTGCTCGTGTGTGAGCACCTTGCCGATGTCGTGCAGCAGCGCACCGCGCTTGGCCATCGCCACATCCAGGCCCAGCTCGGCCGCCATCATCCCGGCAAGCCAGGCGACTTCCTTCGAGTGGTTGAGGATGTTCTGCCCGTAGCTCGTTCGCCAGCGCATGCGGCCCACCAACTTCACCAGCTCGGCGTGCAGACCGTGCACCCCTGTCTCGTACGCAGCCCGCTCGCCGGTCTCGATTATTGACGCGTCCACCTCGCTCCGGGACTTCTCGACGACTTCCTCGATCCGCCCCGGGTGGATCCGCCCGTCCGCAACGAGCTTCTCCAGCGCGAGACGCGCGACTTCGCGCCGGACGGGGTCGAAACACGCCACCACGACGGTATCGGGAGTGTCATCGATGATCACGTCCACGCCGGTCGCCAGCTCGAACGCCCGGATGTTGCGGCCCTCGCGGCCGATGATCCGGCCCTTCATCTCGTCGTTGGGCAGAGCCACGGCCGCCACGGTCGTCTCGGAGGTCTGCTCCGCGGCGATCCGCTGAATCGCCAGCGCGACGATCTTCTTCGCTTCGCGGTCCGCGTCGCGTTTGGCGGTCTCCCGTATCTCACGCAGCCGGTTGGCGGCGTCGGCGCGCGCCTCCTCTTCCAGCCGGTGGATCAGCTCGGCCTTGGCCTCCTGCGTGGTCATCCCGGCCAGCTGCTCCAGGCGGCGTCGCTCCTCACCCAGCATCTGGTCCAGCTCCTTCTGCCGGACGTCCAGCTGCTGGGAGCGGGCGGCGGCAGCGGTCGTACTGTCGGCCACCTCTTTCTCACGCCGCTCGATGAGCTCGAACTTCCGGTCGAGGACGACTTCGCGGTCCTGGACGCGCCGCTCCTCCCGCTCTACTTCCTCGCGGCGGCGCTTGGCCTCGTCCTCCCACGCCTCGCGCAGGCGGATCAGCTCTTCCTTGCCCGCGACCACGGCGCTCTTGCGCAGGGTCTCCGACTCGCGCTGGGCTTCGTCGCGAATCCGCTGCGCGGTCTGCTCGGCCGATGCCCCGGCTGCAGTCTGTCTGGCGAGCTCGCTCGCCCGGCCGGTACGCCGGCCCAAAATGAAAAACGCCGCGGAAGAGACAGCCAGGAGAACTATCCCGCCCGCGGCGTAGAACGCCAATTCCGGCATGCTTTCTATGGAAATGCGGGCGCCGAACCAAGGCAGCCCACAGTCGGCCTAACGAAACGCGCCGGTCAGCCGTCGCGGTTTAGCGGAAAACTAATCGTGGCGCTTCTTCGGGGGGAGCCACGGCCGGATCTCGCTGCTCAGCCCGCGCATCGCACTGGTGAGCTCCTCCGCCGTGCTCCTGCTCTGCAGCAGCTCGTCGGCTATCTGGAGCGCGGCCAGAATGGCAGCCTTGCGGACCTCCGCCGTGCCACCGGACCCCATTATCTGGCGCATGATCCCGTCAACGTGCTCGGCGACCGCGATGGTGTGCTCAGCTGTCGCCTCACTGCGGATGGTGAACTCCTCATCCAGAATCGAGACCTTCACCACGTTCTTGGGAGGATTCACGAGCCTGCCGGGGACGAGGACTGCTGCTCCCTCAGGAAACGCACGCGCTCGACCATTTCCTTCGTACGCGCCGTTGCCTTGGCGAGGCGTTCTCTGAGGTCCCGGTTCTCCCGTTCGAGGGCTGCGAGCTTCTCAGGCGATGGCTTGCCGGCGCCGGCCGCGGCCTCGAACTGCTTCACCCGGGTTTCCGCCTGGAGCGCTCGCTTGCGGAACCCGGCCAGCTCCTCGCCCAGGTGGCGGACGAGCGTCTCGAGCTCGCGGAAGGCCGCGACCTCGGGACGGGGGTCTCGGTCAGCCCGTCCGCGCGCGGACACCGAGCTCCCTGGCCAGGGCGCTGATCAACTTCTCCTTCCGGGCTTCAATCTCACGGTCGCGTAGTGTGCGGTCTGGATGCCGGAACGTCAATCGCCAGGCGAGACTGCGCGTGCCAGCGTCGAGCCCCGGACCGCGAAACTCATCGAACAGGACGGCGCTCTCGAGGACGTCTCCGGCCTGATCCACGATGACCGTCCGCACCTCCTCCGCCGTCACGGCCTCGGGCACGAGCAGCGCAAGATCTATCTCCGCTGCCGGCGTAACCGGCAGCGGACGGTATTCTACATGCCTCGCAGTCCCCTCAGCGTTTGTGATATCCAGCTCCAGCGCATATGCGGGGCTTGCCCAGACCGGAGCGTCGAGGTCCAACAGCGAGACAGTGCCGACGGGTTGCCCGCCGAGCTCGATTTTCCAGAGGTTTCTGGACACTGGCGCGCGCTTTTCGTCGCCAGAATCGCTGATGTTGAACCTGATATCGCTCGCTGGAAATACAGTGTTTGCAACGAGTTCGGCAATCCACCTCATGTCCCATGGATCAAAGGGGCGCGGCGAAGCATTTGTGAAGTGCTGCGGCTCCGAATGTCCCATCAAAAGCACTCCCACATGCCTCCTTTCCAGCGGCCTGGGCTCGTCCGACGCGCGAAAGACGGTCCCGATCTCAAATAGTCGAACCGACCTGGCCATGTGGGAAAGGTTGTGCTCGGCCGCGCGAGCCAGACCGTGGAGCAGTGACTCCCGCAGATAGGCCTCGTTCTCGGCAAGAGGGTTTCGTAGCCGGAGCCTCTCGTCCGACGCGGCCGCGACGAACGGCATCGGCCGCGCCTCGAGGAGCCCTGCCCCGACCAGCGCCTGCCGGAGCCGCTGCTCCAAAGCCACCATCGGGTCGTCCGGGACGGTCGTCGGCCGGAACGACCGGAGCTCTGACGAGAACGAGTCGTAGCCGTGCAACCGGGCGACCTCCTCGATCAGGTCGATCTCGTCCCGGGCATCGCTTCGCCAGCTCGGGACGACAACCCTCAGGGCCCCCGACTCCTCGGCCGCGGTTGCCTCGAAGCCTACGGTGGCGAGGAGACGGCTGATCTCGGCAACACCGATGCGCTCCCCCAGGACGCGCGCGACCCGATCGGGGCGCAGGGTCAACTCGGGGCTCTCCTCGGCGCGCGCCCGAACGTCCACCCCAGGCTCTGACACACGTCCCCCCGCAAGGGCGACGATCAGCCCGGCCGCGACGGAGGCTCGTGCGGCAACCTGTTCGGGGTCAACGTGCCGCTCGAACCTGTAGCTGGCGTCGGTGGAGACTCCCAGGGCGCGTCGCGTGGCACGGACGCGGCGCGGGTCGAACAGCGCGGTCTCGAGGAAAATGTCGGTTGTGGCCTCTGTCACCTCGCTCCCTGCCCCTCCGATGACCCCGGCGATCGCCTGCGCGTGCTCGGCTCCGGCGATTACCGTCGTCCCCGGTGGGAGCGCCCTGTCCACGCCATCCAGCGTATGCAACCGCTCCGCAGCCGCCGAGGAGCGGATCACGACCGCACCGCCGAGGCGGGCGAGGTCGAAGGCGTGCATGGGCTGACCGAAGCCGTGGAGCATGAAGTTGGTGACGTCCACGACGTTGTTGATCGAGCGGACGCCCGCCGCCTCGAGCCGCTCTGCGAGCCACGACGGGCTCGGGCCGATCGTCACCCCTCGAATCACGGTGCCGACGTATCTGGGGCACCCGCCAACGTCGTCGATACGCACTCTGACGCCGTCGGTGGTGCCTTCACGCTCCACGGCGGCGGGCGCGGGAACCTCATTGCGATCCACGAGGGCTCCCGAGGCGGCTGGTAGCGTCCACGGTCTGAGCTCCGTGCCAAGGGCCGCGGCAACCTCCCGGGCCAGCCCTTCATGGGACAGCAGGTCAGGACGGTTGGGAAGGACGTCTATCTCGAACCGCACGTCGCCGGCGTTCGTGGCGTCGAGGAAGCGCGTCCCCGGAGCCGCATCGGTCTGCAGCGCGAGTATCCCGGTATGGTCACTTCCAAGCCCGAGCTCGCGGGCGGAGCAGAGCATCCCGTTGGAGAGCTGTCCGCGGATCTTCTTCTTCTCGATCGTCACGCCGCCCGGAAGCGTCGCGCCCACTGGAGCGAAGGGATAGCTGGTGCCGACCTCGACGTGCGGTGCGCCGCACACGACCTGGAGCAGCTCGCCAGCGCCGGCGTCCACCTTCGTCAGCCACAGTTTCTCGGCGTCGGGATGGCGGCCGGCCTCAACGACGCGGCCGATCACGATCTCGGCGAGGTCGGCACGCACGGGCACAACTGACTCCACCGTCGCGGCGCGCGCGGTGAGGATGTCGCGCACCTCGTCGGCCGACGCCTCCCGCCCGAGGAAGTCGTTGAGCCAGCGGAGCGAAGCGTTCAACGGAACTGTCCGAGGAAGCGCATGTCCGACTCGTACAGCAGCCGGATGTCGGGGATGCCATGGCGCGCGAGCGCGATCCGCGCGGGCCCCATGCCGAATGCCCAGCCGGTATAGCGCTCAGGGTCCACGCCCGCAGCAGTGAACACCCTCGGATGCACCATTCCCGAGCCGAGTATCTCCACCCAGCCGCTGTGCTTGCACGTCGGGCAGCCGGAGCCCGAGCACACGCCGCACTGCACGTCCATTTCGGCGGATGGCTCGGTGAACGGGAAATAGCTGGGGCGGAAGCGCGTCCGGCCCGTGCCGAAGAATCGCTCGGCGAACCGCGTCAGCGTCGCCTTCAGATCGACGAAGCTGATCCCCTCGTCAACGGCGAGCCCTTCGATCTGCGCGAACATCGGCGCGTGTGACGGATCGAACGGGTCGTGCCGGTACACGTTGCCGGGAGCGAGCACGCGGATGGGCGGCGCGTGCTGCTGCATCACCCTTATCTGCACGGGCGACGTGTGCGTGCGCAGCAGCATCTCACCCTGCTCGCCCGCGCTCCCGCTCGCCAGGTACAGCGTGTCGTGCAGGTCCATCGCTGGATGGTCGGGCGGGAAGTTTAGCGCTCCGAAGTTGTACCACTCCGTCTCTGCTTCCGGGCCGAGCGCGATGGTGAAGCCAAGCTCGCGGAAGATGTCCGCGATCTCGTCGATCACTCGCGTGACCGGATGCAGCGCTCCCTGCCAGCGCTCGCGCGCAGGCAGAGTGAGATCGCCGGGCAGCTGCCTGTCACGGTCGCTTGCCTCCAGCTCCGCTTCGCGCGCGGCGAGCGCGGCTTCGATCGCAGCCTTCGCGCGGTTGACGGCCGCGCCGGCGGGGCGCCGTGCCTCGGGCGAGAGCGCGGGCAGCTCGGCGAGCAGGGCGGTGAGCTTGCCGCTCTTCCGTCCGAGCACCGTCGTGCGCGCGGCGTCCAGCTCGGTCCGCGAGCCGGCGGCTGCGATCAGCGCGAGGCCCTCCGCCTCGACACTGCCGGCGAGCGCGAGAAGCTCTTCGACGGTCATGCGCGGAATGCTAGCACGTCAACGCACAGCATGAGAGTGTTGCTGGGGCGTTGCCGCCTGCCCCGCTTGGAATGCATGCGTGATTGCGCGTGGCCGCCTGCCTGGTCGGAGCCCTGGAGAGCCCGGCGCAAAGCACAACCCGAGCTTTGCGCCGTGGCTCCAGGGCTCCTCGATCGCTGACGGCCCTCGCGCAGACGATGCGCTGCTACGCCGCGTCGAGCGCCGAGCGTGCCTTGTCGGCCAGCGCACCGAACGCGGCCGGCTCGCGCACGGCGAGATCGGCGAGGACCTTCCGGTCCACTTCGATGCCGGCCTTCTTCAGGCCGTTGATCATCACGCTGTAGCTCATGCCGTGCTCGTGCGCGCCCGCGTTGATGCGCGTGATCCAGAGACGGCGGAACTCGCGCTTCTTGTTCTTACGATCGCGGTACGCGTAGCGCCAGCCGCGCTCGACGTTCTCCTTCGCGGCCTTCCACAGCTTGCTGCGCGCGCCGAAACCGCCGCGCGCGGCCTTGAGGACCTGCTTCTTCCGCTTGAGACGCGGGACGTTCGATCTTGCTCTAGGCATTGTGCTCTCTCCTTAGGCCTGGAGCAGGCGCTTGAGGTTCTTGGCTTCACCCGACGTGGCCACCGTGGTGGACTGACGCAGGCGCCGCTTACGCTTGGACGTCTTCTTCGTGAGGATATGGCTCTTGAAGGCGCGCAGCCGCCGGACCTTCCCGGTGCCGGTCACGCTGAACCGCTTCTTCGCGCCTTTGTGCGTTTTCATCTTGGGCATTCGATCTATCTCGCTGCCAGGATCATGATCATGAGTTTGGATTCGAGCTTGGGCTCGGACTCCACCTTCGCGACGTCCGCGAGGTCCTGCGCAACCCGGTCCAGTACCTGGCGTCCGAGCTCGGGGTGCGCGATCTGCCGCCCGCGGAACATCATCGTCACCTTCACCTTGTTGCCTTCATCCAGGAACTTGCGCGCGCGCCGCACTTTCGTGTCGAAATCGTTATCGCTGATTCCGGGACGGAACTTGACTTCCTTCAGCTCGATGACGCGCTGCTTCTTCTTCGCCTGACGCGCCATCTTCGCCTGCTCGAACTTGAACTTTCCGTAGTCCATGATGCGGGCGACCGGTGGCCGGGCCAGCGGCGCCACCTCCACCAGATCGAGCCCCTGCTCCTGCGCCGCCGCCAGCGCGCTTTCGGTCTCCATGATCCCCATCTGGGATCCGTCCGGAGCGATCACGCGGATCGGCGTGATCCTGATCTGGCGATTTACGCGGACGCGCTTTGTTGTGTCCTGAATAGCGATGCCTGGTACCTCTCGTTACGAGAAAAAGAAAAACGCGGACCCCCATACGGAGCCCGCGCAAGCGGGCCGCGTCGAGCGCGATCCGCCATGGCAAGAACTCCTGCAGCACGCCCCGCCTGAACGGGGGCCAGAGGGTGAGGCGAGCAGCCTGTCTCGCCTGCTTAACACATTGTCAACGTGAAAGATACGCCGGCCCCGGAATGCAGTCAACGCCGGCCGGCCCGGGTCACCGCAGGTAATGGTACAGCCCGATGAGCCCCACGACCGCGCCGCCCAGGGCGAGGATCGTCCCTGCGTCGCCGCCTATCACCAGCCCGGTGACCAGCGCCGCACCGCCGACGATCATCAGAGCCATGCTCTGCCCCATCCGTGGCTGAGCCATCGCGGCCTCGGAAGCAGCCGCGGCGTTCACCTCGACCGGCTCGACGCCCAGCCGGACGGCATCCACGCGCGGGCCGCTGCTGGACGGCTGAAGCGCGGGCGCCGTGACAGCCTGATCAGACGAGATGGGAAGCGACTGGGCCTCTCCGGCGAGCGGAGCAAGAATCACCGCAACGGTCGCGAGCAGACGGGTCAATTTCATTACACAGCTCCTTGTTGTCGTTGTTGCCTGATGCTTCGGATAAGACACGCCCGGCCCCTCGAAGGTCACCCTCAAGCCGAGAGCCGGTACGACTTGCCGTCGTGCTCGACCCTGCCGGTCGAGTGCACCGCGTCGTGCTCGAAGATCAGGAGCCAGTTTTCCTGCATTGCCCGTGCTAGCACGCGGCGCTTTGACTCGAGCGTCACGAGGGGCTCGACGTCGTACCCCATTATCCACGGCAGCGGCAGATGCGCCGCCGTCGGGATGAGATCGGCAGGATAGAACGCACGGTCCGAGCCGGACGTGATCAGAACGGACTGGTGACCGGGGGTATGGCCGGGCGTGGGAAGCACGCTGATGCCGGGAAGGATCTCCTCTTCCCCGTCGAGCAGGCGCAGGCGACCGGCCTCGCGCACCGGCTCGTAGTTGCGCGGGAAGTAGCTCGCGGTGGTCCGTTCGTTCGCGTTGCTTGCGAACTCGTACTCCCGGCGCTGCACGACGTACTCGGCCCGCGGGAAGGTCACCGCGACATTGCCGTCCGCATCGAGGAACGTGTTACCGCCGGCGTGATCGAAATGCAGGTGCGTGTCAATGACGATGTCCACCTGCTCTGGGTTGACGCCTGCCGCGCGCAGGCCGTCCTCCAGCATCGTGCGACCACCGCCGCCGGCGTTCTCCAGTCCATAGATGTCGTTGAACTTCTCCGTCTCCTTGTTCCCAGCCCCGGTGTCCACGAGAACAAGGCCCGCAGGATGGCGGATGAGCACGCAGCGCATGCCGAGCGCGATGCGGTTGCGCTCGTCCGCGGGGATGCGGCGTTCCCACAGCGGCTTGGGCACCACGCCGAACATCGCGCCGCCATCCAGGCGCTGGCCGCCTGCCTGGATGAGCGATATGTCGAGCTCCCCGACGCGAAGCTCCTCCAGCAGCGGTGCGGGTGCCGTCACGCCGTCGTGTCGCGGGTGACAGGGGTCGGGCTGCCGGGCGGGCGGCGCCGCTTGCGCCGCCGTGCCCTCCGTCCGTATCGCTCCAGGTCATCCCACGTCTCGCAGCCGCGCTCGCGCGCTTCGTCCAGCAGCCGCACCAGGCAGCGCGCGGTTGCGAGCGCGTCACCGCCGGCGCGGTGCCGGTTGTGGATCTCCACCCCGTAATGAAGCGCCAGATAGTCGAGCGACCGCCGCTCCAGCTGCGGCAGCAGCTTTCGCGCGAGTTTGACCGTGCACAGCTTGCGCCCCGCGAGCTCGACCCCTTCGGCGCGCGACAGCTCGGCGGATATGAAACGCCAGTCGAAGGTCGCGTTGTGCGCCGTGAAGACGTGACCGCTGATCGCCTCGACCACCTGCGGGGCGACCTCGCGGAACGTGGGAGCGTCCTGCACCATTGCCGACGTGATGTTGGTGAGGCGGCTGATGTAGGCCGGTATGGGGCGCTCGGGATTCACCAGAGTCTCGAACGAATCCGCCACGCGGCCATCGCGCACCACCGTCACCGCGATCTCCGTTATCCGATCGCCGGCCATCGCCAGCGAGCCGGTGGTTTCGACATCCACGACCGCAAAGCTCAGTGACGCCAGCGTGTCCGCCGCACGCACCGGCACGCCGTCGCAGCCCGGCGCCGCGGCCGGAGCTGATGTCGCGGGGTGTCCCAGCGTCCACAGTCCATCCGCGCCGCGGCTGAACTCCGGACGGCCGGCAAAGATCGCGGCGGCAAGCCTCTCAGCCACCCGCAGCGGCGGCGAGGGAAGGCTGCAGACGTACGCGACCACCGCCACGTCGTCCGCGGGCCCTGTGGCGAGCAGCTCGGCGGCGCGCCTGGCCAGCACCGTCTGCTCGGCACGCACCGACGTGCCCCGGCTCAGCTCCATGGGTCGTCGCGCTCGACGGGGCAGGTCATGCAGCGCGGCCCCCCGCCACCGCGGACGAGCTCGCCCCCCCGGAATGTGATTACCGCGCGCTGGTCTTCGCTGATCTTCCGCTCCCCCGTGAGAAAGTCGGAGGCGCTGATGATGTCGAAGCCGGACTTCTCCATCTCCCTGAGCGTCGCCTCGTTCCGTGCATACGAAAGTACAACACCAGGCCGCAATGCAACCATGTTGCATCCGGAGGCCCACTGCTCCCGCTCCTGCATCGCGCGCCGCTCGCCGCCGCAGAACACGGGCTCGATGGGGACGCCGCAGTCGCGCAACGCCGCGAACACGTTGGGGACCTCGCGCATGGCGGCGTCACCCCTGCTCCAGTGCAGTATCGGCAGCCGCTCGGGTCCTATGAAGTGCGGCGGATAAACCACCGCCTGTTCCCGATCCACCTGCGTGAAGATCATGTCCAGGTGGATGGCAGTGTTCTCCCCGGGCATCACCACCACGATGACGTCGCGGACCTCGGTCTCCGCAAAGAGCCGCTCCGCGAGGTGATCTATCGCCGCGGGGCTCGAGCGCTCGCTGAAGCCGATCATCACCAGGTCGCGGCGCAGCGGGTGCACGTCGCCACCCTCGAGGGTGAAGTTCACCCGCCGCTCGACGGCGCCGTCGTACAGGATCCCCTTGTTGGCGAGCGCCGGATGAGCCGAGAACAGCGCCTTCATGATCAGCTCTTCAGTCCAGCGCACGTTGTAGCGCATCGAGCCGATCATCACGTGCTCGTTGATGACCATCGCCACGTCGCGTGTGAAGAAGAGGTTGGGGAGCGCGGGCAGCGAGTAGCCGCTCTCGTTCAGCGTTCGCGACAGCGGGCCGGGCGGCTCCTCCCGCCCCTCGATCATCTGCCGCACCAGCAGTGCGGGGCCCATCTCGCGGAGCTCGGCAGCTACGCGCTCCGATGCGACGACGTCCATCGTCGCTGCGATCAGCCGCTCCCGCGGCTGGGGCTCGCTGAGCAGCTCCGTGAGCAGATCGGTCACGTGCAACACCGTTGCGAACCGCTCCAGGACCGCCACGAACCGGCGATGCTCCGCCTGCGCAATCTCGACGTCGATGATGTCGTCGTACAGGTAGTGCTCGCGGGTGCTGGGCGTGACCGCGAGCAGCTCCGGCCCCGGCGTGTGGACCACCACGCGGCTGAGCTGGCCGATCTCGGAAGACACATGAACTGGCATCGCGGCGAAAGCTAGTGAGGCGTGCGACGGCGGTCGCCGCTGAATCGTGGGCCCTGGAGCAGCGACGCAGTCCCCCGGTGAGACCCGGCGCGCCGTTGCCAAACGCTCCGGACTGGCTCGAACGAAAGCGACGCCATAACTTTGTGAAGAATTTCACAAGCGCGGAGCCGCCCGGTCGTCGTGACCCGGTCCGGCCGCGCGACGCCACCGCTGCGCATTGAAACGGGTCGCTGAGTCCACCATCCGCCGGCTGTCGCTGTATCTCACGGCGCTCGAGGAAATCGACGCCAGGGGAACGCGCACCGTCTCCAGTGAAGAGCTGGCGCAGCTGGGTGGAACTACGTCGGCGCAGGTCCGGAAGGACCTGTCGGTGTTCGGCTCGTTCGGGAAGCGGGGGCTGGGTTACTCGGTCGCGGAGCTGACCGCGCGGCTCCGCTCGATCCTCGGGCTCGGGCGCAGGTGGCGCGTCTGCATCATCGGCGCGGGAAAGGTTGGCGCTGCGCTGGCGCAGTATCCGGGGTTCCCCGAGCGCGGCTTCGACATCGTCGCGGTGTACGACGCTGACGCAGCTCGCATAGGCGAGCGGTGGGGCGATCTCAGGGTGCGGGACATAGCCACTCTCGAAACGGACGCGCGCGATCTGGCGTGCGACATCGCCGTGCTGGCCGTCCCCGCGTCTGCCGCGCAGCGCATGGCAGAGCGTGCAGTGGCCGCAGGCGTGCGTGCCATCCTGAACTTCGTGCCCGTTCAACTCTCGGTTCCGCGGAACGTGGCCGTGCGGAACGTGAACATGGCGGTCGAGCTGGAAGCGCTTTCCTTCGCCCTCACCAACCGCGGTTAATCCGTCGCGTCGCCAGTGGCGGCGCGTGCCTCTGCCAGCGCAACGAACAACCGTGCAAGCTCTGCCGGCGACAGAGTCTCGGGCCGTGCCGCGGGATCCCAGCCGTGCCTCTCGATGAGGCCCGGGATGTCCGCCGCAATCGCCGGCTGAATCGAGCGCAGCACGCGCTGAAGCTGTTTCCGCCGCATCCCGAACAGCGCCTGCACGAACTTCTGGAAGGCACGCGATTGCGCCGCCGGCACGAGAGGCTCGGCACGCGGAGTGAGCCGCACCACCGCAGACTCGACGGTCGGTGCGGGTCGGAACGCGCTGGAAGGGACGGAGAAGAGGAGCTCCGGCTGCGCCAGCGCCTGGACGTTCACCGAAAGCGCGCCGTACTCCTCGCTGTCGGGTGCCGCGACGATTCGCGCAGCGACCTCGCGCTGAACGAGAAAGACCGACCGCGTCGGTTGCGGCGGCACCAGCGACTGGAAGAGGATGGGCGTGGTGATGTAGTACGGAACGTTGCCGGCCAGGACATACGGACCCCCGGCCAGAGCGGCCGGGTCGGTGTCCAGAACGTCGGCCTCCACGATCTCGACTGCCGGGTCGTCCGCGTATCGCGTGCGCAGCGCGGCGGCCAGGGCGCGGTCTATCTCGATCGCGATCAACCGGGCGGCCCCCGGTCGGATGAGGTCCGTGAGCTCTCCCCTTCCCGGGCCGACCTCGACGACGGTCTCCTTCCCCGTGAGCTGGAGCGCGGCGGCGATGCGCTCGAGAACCGAACGGTCCACGAGGAAGTGCTGCCCGAACCGCTTGAGCGGCGGCGGATATCCGCCCCCGCGCCGGCGCCGCACGGCTACGCCCGCAGGAGCACGAGTGTCTGGTCGTCGCGCTGCACGATGCCGCCCGTGAACCGCTGCAGCGATTCGAGAACCTTCTGCACCATCACCTCAACGGGCTCGCGGCGGTTGCGCTTCACGATGTCCAGCACCCGCTGCTCGCCGAACCGCTCCGATTTCGCGTTGCGCGCGTCCGAGATTCCGTCGGTGAACAGGATCAGCAATGAGCCTTCCGGCAGCGGCGTGGAGGTCGCGTGCGGGGTGTCTTCGGCAAGCCCCAGGGGCGGATCGGTCGCCATCAGCCGTTCCGGCTTCGTGTCGCCGGTCATGAGAAATGCGTGCGGGTGGCCCGCATTGCAGAACGTCAGCACGGCCTTCTTCCGGTTGACGACTGCGTAGAACAGCGCGATGTGCATCTCGGTGCTGGTAAGCTCGTCCTTGAGCGAGCTGAGGAGCGCGCCGAGCATTGCGCCGGGGTCGGGATGGATCTGCGCCTGGATGGCGGATGCGCTCATCACCAGCGCCATGATCAGCGCGGCACGGTAGCCGTGGCTGGACACGTCACCCACCATGACGCCGGTCGCGGCGTTTCCCAGCCGGAAGAGATTGTAGAAGTCGCCACCGACGCTCTCCGCGGGAACGACGCGGGCCGCGACCTCGACGTCCTTCACGTTGGCGGTGCTCGGCAGGAGCTTCATCTGCAGATCGTTCGCGAGGTTCATCTCCTGCTGCAGGCGCTGCTGCTCCATCGACGCGCGTACGAGGCGCGCGTTCTGGATGGCGGTCCCGATCTGCGTAGCGATGGCGGTCACCAGCTTCTGGTCGCCGGCGGTGAACGTATGCGCGCCGCGGTCGGAGAGGTTTACCACGCCGAGCGGGTGACTGCCTCCCGGACGGGTCCACAGGATCGGCACGGACAGAAGCGCACCGCGCACGTAAGGCGCTTCCGCATCCGACGTGACCTCTTCAGCGTCCACCATGGTGGCGTGCCTGGTGCGGAAGACGCGCGCCGAGACGCTGCCGAGGTCCGTGACCGGGATGGGAGAAAGCGCGACGTCACCTGATCCGATGGCCGCGACCGGCCGCAGTGTGTTCGTGTCCTTCTCGTGCACCAGGATGCTCGCGCGCCGTGCTCCAACCGTCTGTGACAGCTCCGTCAGTATCGCGAGCGCCGCCTCCTCCACACTGGTCGTGCGACCGAGAATCTCGCTGATCGTGTACAGGAGGTTGATCTCCTCGTACCGCTCGGCCAGCTCCTCAGCCGCGTGCTCCACTTCGAGCGAGGCACGGATGAACTGGGAGACGATCGGCAGCAGCAGCCGCGCGTGCGCTTCGAGCGGCGTTTTGCTCTCCTCGCAGGGGCCTACGCACAGCCACACCCGGCGGGACGACGCGATGCGGATGGAGAGCGTGGAGCCGTCGTGCGTCCTGACCGGCTGGTCGGTGCCCTCGGGAAGCTCCGCGGGCGGCTCCGGCGCAGTGCCCGACCGCGCGATCGTCTCCAGTCCCGATGTGGCGGCGGCCCAGACCGCCGCGCTGCAGCCTGTTACCTCGTGGAAGGCCACGAGCACCGCCTCCAGGTCGCGCATCGCCTAGCGCCGCAAAGTCATCCGAACGACGTTGCCGTTGCTCTGGAACCGCTCGACTTCATCCATCAGGCTGCGCATGAGGAACAGTCCGCGGCCGTCTTCGCGCTCGATGTTCTCCGGCGTGGTGGGGTCCACAGTGCTGGCCTCGAGGTCGAAGCCGCCGCCCTCGTCCACCACGTCCACGACGAAGGCATCCTGCCGGACCGCCGCGCGCACCCTGACGCGCTGGCCGTTCTCGCGGTTGCCGCGAAGGATCGCGTTGGAGAGCGCCTCGGTCACGGCGACGCGGACGTTGAGCGCGCACTTGGGCGGCGACATGTCGGCCGCCACGCACTCGCGCTGAACGAGCTCGACGACGCGTTCGATCTCGCTGACGTCGCTCGGGATCGTGATGTCCAGAGCGACCTTACCCGGCGTCATCAGAAGCTCTCGAGCGCTCGCTCCCTGCTGTCCGATATCTGGAAGAGCGTATCCAGCTTCGTGAGCTCGAAGAGTGTCTTCAGATCGTCGTTCAGGTTCGCGAGGCGAAGCTCGCCCCCCTGCTCCCGGATCTTTTTCGAGAGCGACACGAGCACGCCGAGTCCGGAGCTGTCGATGTACCCCGTCTGGCTGAAGTCTATGAGGAAACGCTTCTCACCCTTCTCCAGCTCGTCGAGCACTTTCTGCTTCAGCTCCTGGCGGTTGCCGACGATAAGCTGCCCCTCGACGTCCACCACTACGATTTCACCCTGTTTTCGGATGGTGAAGCTCATTATCTGCATCTCCGGGATCTGAGAACCTCAGCTGCGAGCGGCCAGTGACTGGCTGCCGGCGGCCCGCGGCGAGAGCGAAAGGTAGTCGCTCCACAGGGATAGCTAGTAGCGGTCGCGAGCCTGCAGCGCCGCAATCGCAGCAACATTAATAATGCCACGGGCGTCCGCACCCCGGGAGAGATCGGCCACGGGGCGGCCCAGCCCCTGCAGAATGGGACCGATCGCCACCGCGCCTGCGAGTCGCTCGACCAGCTTGTAGGCGATGTTGCCGGCGTCGAGCGAAGGGAAGACGAGCACGTTCGCGTCACCCTCGAAGGTCCCACCCGGGGCCTTTCGTCTCGCGATGTCGGGAACGAGCGCGGCATCGGCCTGCAGCTCGCCGTCCACCACCAGCGACGGCTCCCGCTCGCGAACGAGGCGAACTGCGTCCGTCACCAGCTTCACGGAGTCCCCGACCGCGCTGCCGTGCGTGCTGAATGAGAGGAACGCGACCCGTGGCTCGTCGCCCACGATGCGAACGCGGTCGCGCGCCGCAGAGATCGCGATCTCGCACAGCTGCTCAGCAGTGGGATACGGAACGACGGCGCAGTCAGTGAACGTGAGTACCTCCGCACCGGTCCCCCACGGTGCCTGCCGCACCATGTAGAAGGCGCTGGACACGGTTCGCACGCCAGGGGCCGGTCCGATGATGCGGAGCGCAGCGCGGAGAACTTCCGCAGTCGTGTGCACCGCGCCGGCCACGCAGGCGTCGGCCTCTCCTGCTGCGACCATCGTGACAGCGGTCTGCAGAGCTCCGCCCTCGCCGGTCATGACCCACGCCGCTCCCGTCTCGCGCGCCACGCGGACGGATTCAGGCGCGTCGGACTCGAGAACGAGAATCGGCTGGAGGATTCCTTCCGCGTGCAGCAGTCGCACTGCCTCGAGCACCCTTGCGTCTGCGCTCTCGGGAAAAACGACGCGGCGCGGAGTCGCTGCCGCGCGCGCGCGCAGCTCGCGCAGAAAACTCAAGGCGCTGGGAATCTCCGGCGGAGCGCCGCCGCTACTTCGGGGTGCACGAGCTCATCGACCGCGCCTCCGAACCGCGCGACCTCGCGCACCAGGCTGGAGCTGATGTAGGTCGTGTCCAGCGACGGAACCATGAACACCGTCTCGAGCGCCGGGGAGAGATGGCGGTTCATCAGCGCCATCTGGAACTCGTACTCGAAATCGCTCACCGCGCGCAGCCCGCGGATGATCAGCGATGCGCCGACTTCGCGCGCGAAGTCCACGAGCAGCCCCTCGAACTGGCGCACCTCCACGCGCTGCTCGCCGGCAGTCGCCGCCCTGATCATGGCGATCCGCTCGTCCACCGTGAACAGCGGCTGCTTGTGCACGTTCACCGCGATGCCGACGACGAGGCGATCGACGAACTGCAGCGCCCGTCCGATGAGGTCCTCGTGCCCCCGCGTTATCGGATCGAAGCTGCCGGCGTAGATGGCTGTTCTCATGGGCCCGAAAGCTGACCTCAGGGCGTGTCGCGCGACAGTGACGGCTCCTGATAGAACGCCAACGCAACCGAGCCGTACCGGCGGATCGCGGGCTCCCCGGGCAGCTCCTGCCGCGGCGAGTGCTCGATCCCGAGTATCCCGGCAAACGGGACGTCCAGCCACAGCGCCGCGAGCGCAACCGCCGCGTCGGTGTCATATGGCGGGTCGGCGAACGCGACCGCGTACTCCAGCGGGCCAAGCCTCGCGGCGAACCTCAGCGCGTCAACACGATGCAAACGGGCCGCGTCGGCGGCGCCGAGTGTCTCCACGTTCTGTTGCAGGACGCGGAAGACCCTCGGATCGCGTTCCACGAGATCGGCGGAGCGTGCACCGCGCGACAGAGCCTCGAGCCCGAGCGCGCCAGAGCCGGCATACAGATCGAGGACGTGCGCATCATGCAGCCATGGCTGCACGATGCTCATCCACGCTTCCCGGACCCGGTCCAGCGTGGGCCGGACCTCCCTGCCAGGGGGCGCCGCGATGCGCCGTCCGCGCCACCGCCCTGCGACGATGCGCAACCTCAGCCGGCGGGAACGAAGTCCACGAGACGCGCCTGGAGTGTGGTCACTCCCTTGTACTCGTCGCGCTCCAGTCGGTACACGACGTCTATCGCCTGTGCCGCAGCGAGGTCCTCGCTCCGCTCCGCCATCCCCCATCCGATGGCGGGGAGCGTCCGGCTCCCTGCGTCGAGGAACAGCTTGAGCCCGTCACGACCGATCGTGCGCATGGCTCCCGCCAGACGCACGCCGCGGGAGAGAAACAGCGGCGACGGATTCCCCACGCCGAACGGCTCGAAATAGCGGAGGAGCGCCTCCAGCGATTCGCTGGCTTCCTGCACGGGAAGCTCCAGGTCCACTCTCACGTGCCCGGCCAGGTCGTCGAGCGACAGCTCACGCGAGGCGATCTCGTTGAACCGGCGCGCCAGATCCGGGATCCGCTCGCGCTCGACGGTGACGCCGGCAGCCGCGCGGTGCCCTCCGAACCTGAGCAGCAGATCGCGACACTGGGTGAGCGCAGCATGCAGATCGAATCCGGGAATCGAGCGTCCGGAGCCCTTGCCGATGCCGCCCTCGATGGAGATCAGCAGCGTGGGCCGGCCGAACTCCTCCACGAGGCGCGACGCAACTATGCCGATGACTCCCGGGTGCCACCCTTCGCGAGCCAGCACGAGTCCGATCGTCGAGTCCATGTCCGCGCCGGAAAGCGCCTCTCGTGCCTCATCGAGAGTCCGCCGGTCCACCTCCTGCCTACGCTGGTTCAGCTCCTCCAGCTCCCGCGCGATGACGTTGGCTTCGCGGTCGTTGTCGGCAAGCATCAGCTCCACGCCGCGCATCGCGTCGCCGATGCGACCAGCCGCGTTCAGCCGCGGGGCGAGTATGAATCCGACGCGACCGGCAGTGATCTCCTTGCCCTCGAGCCCGGAAGAGCGGATAAGTGCGGCAAGCCCCCGGTTCCGCGTTTCATGCATGAGCCGCAGACCGCGCTGCACGAACACACGGTTCTCGCCGCGCAGCGCCGCGACGTCGGCGACTGTTGCCAGCGCAACCATGTCGAGCATGGCCCAGACGCGGTTGGCGTTGCCGTTCATCGCGCGCACCAGTCCGAGCGCAAGCTTGAAGGCGACCCCGACGGCAGCGAGGTCGCGGTCGGGATAGGTGCTGTCGTGGCGCCTCGGGTTCAGCACTGCGAGGCAGTCCGGAATCGGCGCCGAAGGCAGGTGATGATCGGTAATGATCACGTCCACACCGTCGCCACACAGCTCGCGTACCGCTGCGACGGCGTTCGTCCCGCAATCGCAGGTTACGACGACGCGCGCTCCCGCTTCGCGCGCAGCCCTCACGCCTGCATCGCCAAGGTCGTAGCCGTCGCGCATCCGGTTGGGGATGAAGGGGACCACCTTCGCGCCCAGCTCGCGCAGCGTGCGCGTCAGCAGCGCCACCGAGCATATCCCGTCCACGTCATAGTCGCCGTGAACGAGGATCACCTCGCCCGCCGACGCGGCGCGTGCAAGACGCTCCACGGCCGCATCGAGGTCGGGTAGCAGCGACGGATCGTGCAGCTGGTCGAGCGACGGCCTGAGGTACAGCTTCGCCGGGTCCGGACGGTCGAAGCCACGCACGCAAAGGAGACGACAGACGTGCGGCGGGAGCCTGAGCTCCGCGGCGAGCGCCGCGACCACCGCGTCCGACGGCGGCTCGGCTACGATCCAGCGCGGCCGGGCCCTGACCTGCGTCACGCGCCCGTGCTCATGTACAGCAGCACGCCGCACGCCTCGCACACCTCGATGTTCCCGGCTGAGTGCATCTGACTGCGCCGGTGCAGCGGTATGGCCGTGTCGCAGTGGCCACACGACTGCCCGCGGACGGCGTACAGCGCGCTCGCACGCCGCCCCCTGATCCGGTCGTACTTGCCCAGCATCGCCCGGCTGACGAGCGCCGCCTTCCCCTCGCGCTCCGCTCGGGCCTCTGTGAGCTCCGTCTCGATCTCCGCACGCCGCTCGGCAACCTCCGAGTGAGCGGTTTCGATCTCCTGATCCAGCTCCTCCAGCTCCAGCTGCAGCTCGTCCACCGTTCCCTGCAGCCCGGCGATCCGCTCGCGCGTGATCCTCGCTTCCTGCTCGTCCTCAGCGATGATCCGCTTCGTGACGTCCAGCTGCGCAGTCGCGGCGCCGGCTTCCCGCACGTTCCGGACGTGGTCCATCTGCCCGACGTTCCGCTCCTGCAGCTGGGTGTGCTGCGCGATCCTGCGCTCCAGCTCCTGCTGGCGGCGGTGCTCCATCTGCACCGCGCTCGTGGCGCGCTCGACCGCCTCCGCCTTCGCCTGCCGTTTGCGTTCCAGGTCGCGGATACGCGGCAGCAGCGCCTCGAGCTGGCGCTCCAGATCCGCGATCCGGAGATCAGTCACCTGCAGTGATAACAACGCGTCCAGTTCACCGTGCATCTACCCCCCTTTGAGCGTCTATCGTGCGTGCCCTCGTCGAAATGCCTTGTACCGTCCCCTTCCCAGCAGTGCCAGCTCCCTGCGCAGCTCGGCCTTCGATCGGATCAGCTCGGTCTGCTCGGCTTCGGTCGCGACCGGCAGCATCCTGTCGATCCGCCGCATCTTCGCATCCAGCGTCCGCGCGCGCATGAACGCCAGGCTGTCGTCTATCGTCTGATCGGCATCAACCACTGCGTCCTGCTCCTGCAGCAGCTCCTCGAGCACCGCGACCGCCTCGGGATCCAGGCCGTCCGCCAGCTCGAGGGCATTCATCTCTCCGCCGACCTCGAGCAGCCGCCCGTACAGCGCCCGGTAGCGCTCGTCGCCGAAGCTCTCAACGCCGACCTTCTCCGCCACGAGCTCGATCCGGTTCGGCCGGCTCAGCAGCGCCCGCAGCAGCTCCCGCTCGGCGGCGCTCGCGCGCCTCGAATAGGGTGTCCGCCGGTCGCCGCGCGCGGTTCGCGCCTGTGGACCGGTGGTCTCCGGCGCGCTGCCCGGGCCCGCATCGTCCCGGCCCGGCTCGGACCGAGGGCGGATTCGCGGGGCGGAATCCACTTCACGCAGCAGAACGGTGCGATCGATGCCGCTCACCTCGCTCGTGCGGGCGACGTACAGCTCGCGCGTGAGCGGATCAGCCGCAGCCCTGATCGTCGGCAGGAGCCTGTCTATCGCGCGCCGCTTGCGATGCAGCGCGGAGAACGCGCCCGCACGCTGCAGCAGCTGGACCTTGCGCTCCAGCACGTCCACCGCCTGGTCTATCTGCGTTTCGAGGCCAGCCGCCCCCTTCGCGCGGGCGAAGCTGTCGGGATCCTCCCCCTCGGGGAGCGTGACGACCCGCACGGCGGCGCCAGTCCGCAGCAGTTCGTCCCCCGAGCGGAAGCTGGCCACCAGCCCCGCGCGATCGCTGTCGTACAGCAGATAGACGTTCTTCGTGTACCTGCGCAGCAGCGCGGCCTGGTCCGGCGTGAGCGCCGTGCCGAGCGGGGCGACCGCGGTCGTCACACCGGCCGCGATCAGTCCGATGACGTCGAAGTAGCCCTCGACCACCAGCGCACGGTCCTCGCGACGAATGTCGTTGCGCGCCCAGTGCAGTCCGTACAGCAGCTTCCCCTTGGCGAACGCAGGGGAATCGGGCGAATTGAGGTACTTCGGCTCACCGGTGCCGAGCACCCGCCCACCGAAGCCGACGTGCCGTCCGCCGGCGTCGCGGATCGGAAACATCAACCGGTTGCGGAACCGCGTCCGCAACTCGCCGGTCTCCTCCCGCTGGAGCACCAGCCCGACCTCGAGGAGGCGCGCGTCGTCGAAGCCGAGGGCAGCAAGATACTCGCGCATGAGCGCCTGATCACCCGGCGCCCAGCCGAGCTCCGCCTGCGTGGCGATCTCGCGCGAGATCCCGCGCCGATCGAGATAGTCGCGCGCCGCCGAACCGACCGGATCGTCCCACAGCATGCGACTGAAATACTCTGCCGCCGCAGCGTTCAACTCCCACAGCGGCTCGCGCGGATCCGGACCTTCCCGGCGGCGGTCAACTTCGCGCACCTCGATCCCCGACTTCTCTCCAACGAGCTTCACGGCAGCGGGCCATTCGATGCCGAGTCGCTTCTGCAGAAAGCGGAACACGTCCCCGTGCTCGGAGCAGACGAAGCAGTAGTACATCCGCTTCTTCGGCGACACGGAGAAGTTGCGGTGCTTGCCCTGGTGGAACGGACACGGACCGCGGTAGTCGGCGCCGGTGCGCTTCAGGTTGACGTGCTCGCCGATGATCTGGACGATGTCCGCCGCCTCGCGCACCTGCTCCACCACGTCGTCCGGGATCACGCCAGCTCCGCCACGGTCACGCCCGCGCCCCCCTCATTCCATGCGCCGATCCGGAAGCTCGCTACGCGAGGCTCCTTCTGCAGCATCTCACGCACCCGCTCGCGCAGCACCCCTGTCCCTTTCCCGTGAATTATCCGCAACGCCTTGAGATCCGCGCGGATGGCGCTGTCCACCGCCTGCATCACCGCTGCCTCGACCTCCGCGGCGCGCATGCCACGCACGTCAATCTCACTCCGCGCCGCCGGTTCCGGGATGTCGCCGCGCAACGCGAGCGGGATGTCGGGGCGCTGCTCGGGCGCGGCACGGCGTGCCGCACCGGACGGGATGGTCATCCGCATCGCGCCCACAGTCACCACGAGCTCCCCGTCGCGCGTCTCCGCGACGCGGCCGCGAACTCCGCCAAGGGTGTCCACCACGACCCAGTCGCCGGCCGCCACAGGACCGCTCTCCCCCGGCGTCAGCCCGCCCTCCTCGTCGCTCAGCCCTGCAATCGCGGCGGACTCCGCCGCGACACGCTCTTCGACGCTGCGACGCGCTGCACGCGCCACCTCGTCCAACTCCTCATCTCGTGCGCTCCGGAGCTTTCGAATCGTCTCCTCCACCGCGGAGCGGGCATCGAGCAGGTACTGCCGCGCCTCCGTCCGTGCACCACGCTGCAGCTCCCGCTCGCGATTGTGCACCCGCTGCTCGCGCTCCCCCAGCCGGGCGGTGCGCGCGCGGGCGGCATCGAGAATCTCCCCGGCTTCCCGCTCGCGCTCCCGGAGCGCGCGCTCACGCCCTTCCAGCTCCTCGAGCAGCGCGGCCAGGTCGCGCTCGCCGGCTGACAGCCGCGCCTCCGCGCGGGAGAGAATCTCTTCCGGCAGCCGCAGCCGTCGCGCAATGGACAGACCGTAGGAGCGGCCCGGCCTCCCCTTCACCAGCTCGTACGTCGGGCCGAGCTGCTCAGAATCGAACTGCAACGAGGCGTTCACCACGGGGGGCAGCTCGGAGGCGAGCAGCTTGAGCGATCCGAGGTGTGTCGTTGCGACGGTAAGCGCGCCGCGCTCCGTCAGCGCTTCCAGGATCGCGCCGCCCAGCGCGGCGCCCTCGGCTGGATCGGTACCGGAGCCAAGCTCGTCTATCAGAACGAGCGAATCCGCCGTCGCGCGCTCCACGATCTCGCGCAGGTTCTGCACGTGGCCGCTGAACGTGGACAGGCTTGCCTCGATGGACTGCTCGTCGCCGATGTCGGCGAACACGTCGTCGAACACTGCGAGGCGCGTGTTCGGTGCGACCGGCAGCGGAATTCCGGACTGCGCCATGAGAGTGAAAAGCCCGACCGCCTTCAGCAGGACCGTCTTCCCGCCGGTGTTCGGGCCGGACACGAGCAGGGTGCGCTCGCCGGGCTCCAGCTCCAGATCGAACGGGACCACGTTGATTCCCTGCGCCACGAGCAGCGGGTGCCGCCCGCGGACGATCGAGAATCCTTCGCGCGGCGATCCGAAGTCCACTGGCGCGCAGTCGAGCTCGATCGCGAAACGGGCGCGCGCATACAGCGACTCCAGCTCGGCCAGGGTGCCGACGGCCGTCTCCAGCTCGGCGGCATACGGGCGCACGCGGGAGGTAAGCTCCCCGAGGATCCTGATTATCTCGCGTCGCTCGTCCTCTTCCAGCTCACGCACTCTGTTGCCGAACTCGACGGCCGCGGGTGGCTCGATGAACAGCGTCGCCTCGGTGGCGGAAGAGCCGTGTACGATACCGCCGACTGCCGTCCGTCCCTCGCGCCGGACCGGGATGACGTAGCGGCCGTTGCGGATCGTGACCGAGATGTCTGGCACGCGATACTCGTCGGGGATCCCGGACAGCACGCGCTCCAGCAGGCGGATCAGGCGGTTTTCGGAATCGCGCAGCTCGCCGCGGATCGCCTTGAGGGCCGGCGATGCGGCGTCGAGCACGTTTCCGTCCGCATCTATTGCCCGGGAGACCGCATCCTCAAGATCACGGGCGGCGGCGAGCTGCTCGACGAACGGCGCGAGGATCGCGCGCGCGGCGGCGGATCGCTCGGGATGACGCAGCTCATCACGGGTAATGCGGGAACTGCGGGCGACCTGCGCGATCGCGACAAGCTCGGGCGCCTCGAGCCAGGCACCGGCTACGGCTACCCGCGCCAGCGAGCCACGGATGTCATGCAGCGGCTCCGGCGCCCAGCCTCGCGGCTCTGTGACGAACGCGCGCACCGCGGTAACGCGGGAGTGCTCAGCGCCGACCCAGCCTGCATCAGACGACGGGCGCAGCGACTCGACAGCCGCGCGGGCGAGCGACGAGTGCGTCCGGGCCGCTATCAGCTCGACGACCCGGCTGAACTCGAGTACGGCAAGAGCGTGGGAGTTCATCAACTCCCCTAAGAATACTCCACGAAAGCAGAACCCGGACTCGCGAGATGGTCGCAGGTCCGGGCTGGAGGTGTAGCGGTCACGGAGGCGGATCCCCGTGTCGTGAGAGCCGGCTCTGTCACGCGCCGCGAGCAAGCTCCTCACGGGCAATTGCATTGATCCGGCTTCCGTCGGCGCGGCCCTTGAACCGCGGCATGACCTTGCCCATCACCGCTCCGATGTTACCGGCTCCGGCCGCGATGGCGTCGGCGACCGCCGCCCGGAGCTCGTCATCGGGCACCTGGGCCGGGAGGTAGGCCTCGAGGGCCTCGGCTTCCTGGCGTTCCTTGGCGGAGAGGTCTTCGCGCCGGGCGGAGGCGTATGCCTCGGATGCTTCACGCCGCTTCTTGATTCCGCGGCGCAGTACTTCGATCACCTCTTCATCTCCCGGGTCACGCCGCAGCTCTATGCGGCGGTTCTGCACGTCCGAGAGAATGGTGCTGAGGAGGAGTGTCCTGGGCTTGTCCTGGGCCTTCCGCGCGGCAGCCATGTCGCCTTTGAGCCGCGCGAGTAGCTCCGACATGGATCAGCCGTGCCGCGTACGCCGGTTCTTCCGGATCGCGGTGTTCATCTTCCGCTTCCGCCGCTCGCTCGGCTTCTCGTAGTGCCGATGCTTGCGCAGATCTGAAAGAATCCCCGCCTTCTCACACTTCTTCTTGAATCGCTTGAGTGCCCGCTCGAAATTCTCGTCTTCGTGGATGATGACTTCTGACAAACCCGATTCCCCCTCCTGTCTGCGGCTGTTGGCCTGGTTTGGGTATAGCCTAACAAAGGTAGCGTATCGGGACTGACTCCGCTACTTCGCCAGGCGTGCCGCAAGACGTTGCTACTGGCGGGGATATGGCCTTCCAAGGACCGGCTCGGCCGCGGACCATCTCAACCCGGAGGCCACGCCAGGGCGCGCCCGCCAAGCACATGAACGTGCAGGTGATACACGCTCTGACCGCCGTCCATGTTCGTGTTGATGACGGTTCGGTAACCGCTGCCCGCGATCCCCTCCTCCTGCGCGAGCCGGCTCGCAAATGCCAGCAGCCGGCCGACGAGCCCCGGATCGCCGGCTGCGTCTGTCAGATGCCGGACGTGTGCCTTCGGTATGACCAGGAAATGCACCGGTGCCTGCGGATTCACGTCGCGCAGCGCCATCGCTTCGTCGGTCTCGGCGATCACCGTCGCTGGCAGGTCGCCCCGCACTATGCGGCAGAAGAGACATTCCTCGTGAGGCATCGCTACTTACCTCCGACTGCAGTCTGAGGGTTGAGTGCCAGAGCCGCGCGCGCTATGGAGAGCGCGGCCACGGCCGCAGTCTCGAAGCGCAGCCGCGTCGGGCCGAGCGAAACGGGGACGAACCCTTCGTTCAGGAAGATCTCCCTTTCCCGCGCCTCGATCCCGCCCTCCGGACCGACCGCGATGGTCACCGGCTCCTGCATGGCCACCGACAGGATCGGCGCCCCGGCGACGTCGAGCAGCAGCCTCGTCCCCGCGGGCGCCGCGGCTACGGCGCGCTCGACAGTCGCGTCGGGGAACGCTTCCGGCATCCACGCGCCCTGCGACTGCAGCAGCGCGGCCATCATCCGCCCACGCAGCTTCTGCTGGAACATCGGTCCTTCGCCGCGCGGCGACACGCTCTTCGACCGCCGCCACATCAGCGGCCGCCAGCTGGTCAGCCCCAGCTCTGTCGCCTTCTCGGCCAGCCACAGCATCCTGTCTCTGTCGGCGACCGGCGCCAGCAGATGCACCGCGGGCGGCGCCTCCACGCGCTCGACTTCGTCGAGGTCCACCACTGCCGTGTTGCGTGCGAGCTTCACCAGCCTGCCCAGGGCCGTGCCGCCGTAACCATCGCGCAGCGCGACGGCATCGCCGAGCGAGGCGCGCACGACGCGCAGATGGTGCGCGCCGTCCTCCCCGACGGTCTGTGCGCGGCCTGCAGCGAGCGGCTCCGCTGCGTGCAGCGTCGCTACCGGAGTGCGATCGCCGCCGTCCACCAGTCGCCCTCCACCAGCTCCTCAGTGATGCTCCACGCGCTCAGGTGAGCGCGAAACCCGCGCGCTTCCGACGTCAGTATCCCGCTGATGACGGCCTCGCCGTCCGGCGTCAGCGCAGCTGCGATGATCGGCATCAGTTGAAGTAACGCCAGCGACGCGATATTGGCGAGCACGACCCGAACCGGGGCGAGGAGCGGGAGCAGCGTTCCCGCGTCACCCTGAATGACGCTGACCCTGTCGGCGACGCCGTTCGCGTCCACGTTGGCCAGGGCGTTCCCGATCGCTTCCGCTTCGTGCTCAATCGCGGCGACGCGCCCGGCGCCAAGCTTCGCCGCGGCGATCGCGAGGACACCGCTCCCGGTTCCAAGGTCCGCGACGATATCGCCGGGTCGGAGCACATGCTGCAGCAGAGCGAGCGCGCCGCGCGTCGTCGGATGCTCGCCCGTTCCGAAGGCCATCGCGGGGTCGATGATCACGGCGCGCGCCGGGTCGAGGCCGGCTGCAAGCCATGGGGGCGCGACCGTAATGCTGCCTACCTCCCACGCTCCGACCGACGCCCGCCAGCGCGAGTAGTCCGCCGCAGGCGTCTCGCCGATCTCCAGCTGTGCCGCAGGATCGAGCAGCGCGATCCGGCCGGCAACGTCACGCGCGTCCGCTTCCGTCGGGAAGTGGGTCGTGACCGTGCCCGCGTCCTCCTGCAGCGCCAGTGCTCCGGCATCGAACAGAGCTGCAGATACTTCGGCGGCGCGTCCCGTGCGGACGCGCAGCATGTGCCAGGTCATGCCGGCGCAGTCACGCGCCGAGCGATTCCTTGACCTTGGACCAGAAGCTCTTCGACTGGCGTTCGGCCGGTGCCGTCTGCAGGTCGGCGAGTCCGCGCACCAGCCGCTCCTCCTCGGCGGTGAGGCTCTCGGGAGTCCAGAGCTGCACCCTGACGTGCAGATCACCGACGCCGGCGGCGTTCACCCGTGGCAGACCACGGCCGCGAAGATGGAATACCTGGCCGCTCTGCGTTCCGGACGGGATGCGGAGTGTCACCGCGCCCTGAACCGCCGGCACCTCGACGTCGGCGCCAAGCACGAGCTGCGGGTAAGTCACCAGCACGTCGGTGTAGAGGTCCTCCCCGTCACGCTCGAAACGTGGATCCTCAGCCACCTCGAACACCACCAGCACGTCACCTCGCGGCCCGCCCCGCGGACCCGTGTTTCCCTCGCCACGCAGCGTCATGTACTGGCCCGTGGCGACGCCGGGCGGAACCGTGATGACCATCTTCCGCTCCTGCCGCACCCGTCCTTCGCCGCGGCACTTCTTGCAGGGCGAATCCACCACGCGCCCCTCGCCGGAGCAGGTGGGACACGGCGACACGCTCACCACCTGCCCGAAGAACGACCGCTGTGCCCGGCGCACTTCGCCCGAGCCGGCACACGTGGGGCAGATGCGCACGTCTGTGCCCGGTTCCGCGCCCTTCGCCTCGCATCGCTCGCAGGGCTCGAGCAGCTTGATCGTCACCGTCCGCTCGACGCCGGTCGCGACTTCGGCGAGCGTGAGCGGCATCGATATGCGGACGTCGGCACCGGTGCGCGGACCATGCTGGCCGCCCCTGCCGCCGCTGAACAGGTCTCCGAAGCTGAACCCGCCGCTCACGCCGCCGAGGTCGCGCATGAAGATGCTGAGCGCTTCCGCGAGATCCACGTGGTGGAAGCCGCCGCCGCCTCGCAGCCCGGCTTCACCGTATCGGTCGTAAACCGCGCGCTTGTTGGGGTCACGAAGCACGTCGTACGCCTCGGTGATCTCCTTGAACTTCTCCTCCGCCTCGCGCGATCCGTTGTTGCGGTCGGGGTGGTACTGCATCGCGAGCTTGCGGTATGCCTTCTTGATCTCGTCGTCGCCGGCGGTACGCGCCACGCCCAGCGTCTGATAGAAGTCGGCCATCGCTACTCAAGCATCTCGCCGACCAGCTGAGATGCGTGGCGGACGAGAGAGATGACCTTGTCGTACGGCATTCGGGTGGGACCGATGACGCCGATGACACCCGTGAGTGCGCCAGCTTTGTACTCCGAAGTAACCAGCGTGAAGCTGTTCAGCGCGGGATCCGCGTGCTCGCGCCCGATCGTGATCGAGATTCCGGGAAGTCCGCTGCGGCTGCGCAGCAACTCGGCCAGCCGGTCGCGCGTCTCCGTGAGCGTCACGAGCCGCCGCATCCCTTCGCCGCTGGAGAACTCCGGCTGCTCGGCGAGCACCGATGCCTGGCCCAGGAGAACGCTCTCTTCGTCGAGCGCGATCGCGGGATCGAACAGCTGCTCGCCCTCCTCGAGGAACACGTTCAGCAGCTCGGCGGCGTCGTCGCTGGCGCCCGAGTCACGCAGCCGCGTCCCGAGCGTCTGTCGTATCTCGCGCAGCGTGAGCCCGCCAAGGCGCTCGTTCAGCACGCGCGTTACTTCCGCCAGCGCAACGTCCGCGATCTCGCCCGTGGTCTCGACGAAGATCGTGCGCACTGCGCCGCGCTCGAGCGTGAGCACCAGAAGCACGCGCTCCGCGCTGAGTCGGACCAGGTCTAGCCGCCGCAGCACCGTACGGTCGAGGCTGGGCCCGAGCGCAACTCCGAGCTCCTGCGTGATGACGCCGAGACTCTGCGCGGCGCGACGCAGGATCGCCTCGATGGCGGAGGGCCCGCCGCCGGTGATCTCGCGCGCGAGCCGGCGCTGGTCCGACGGCGCAAGCCGCGGCGACGGCAGCAGCGAATCGACGTAGATGCGATACGCCGCATCGGTGGGCACGCGCCCGGCGGAGGTGTGGGGGTGAAACAGCAGCCCTTTCTCCTCCAGGTCGCTCATCGTGTTGCGGATGGTTGCAGGAGAGACGCCCAGGCCGAACTTCCGGGCGAGCTGCCGCGAGCCCGCCGGTTGGGCGGTCTCGACATAGGCCTGGATCACCGCTTCCAGGACTTTCCGTTCTCTTTCGGAAAGCTCTGCTGGGCTCATAAGTTCAAACGTTGCAAGGACTTCCGTGGACTGTCAAGGCAGCCGTGAGGGCGTCCAGCCTGAGCCAGCCAGCTGGTGTGAGACGCAGCCGGGACTCGTCCGCAGTCGCCCACTCAGCCTCCAGCCACGGCTCGACGATCGCAGGATCCAGGGCGTTCCTGTCGCAGCCCCGGGTCGTCCGCAGTCCGAGATATACCCGCTCCAGCTCCTGCTGCTCCGGAGTGAGCTTTTCGGAGCCAGCCTCCGCGCCGATCCCACGCCGCAGCCGATCGACCCAGGCGGCGTAGGCGGGCTCGTTCCAGGCCCGGACCGCGCCGTCGAACCGGTGCGCGGACGGACCGTGCCCCGCATATGGGACGAGTGACCAGTACGCGGCATTGTGACGCGAGGCGCGGCCGGGAACTCCGAAGTTCGACACCTCGTAGTGCTCAAAGCCCGATCGCGTGAGAAGCTCGTGCGCCATGAGGTACTCGCGCTCGTACTTCTCTTCGGGGGCCTCGGTCACCGCCCCGCGGTCGCGCCACCTGGAGAGCGGCGTCGCCGGCTCGATGGTGAGCCCGTAGAGCGACACGTGCTCGGGGGCGAGCGCGATCGCCGCATGCAGGTCGCGCTCCCAGTTCCGCTCGAGGGATTCGGGGAGTGAGAAGATCAGGTCGAGCGAGATGTTGTCGAACCCGGCTTCGCGAGCGATCCGCACGGCGATCTCGATGCGGGCTGCGGCGTGAGTGCGGTGCATCCAGCTGAGGACGCGATCGTCGAACGACTGCGCGCCGAGCGAGAGGCGGTTCACGCCGGCCCGCTGCCAGGCGCGCGCCGCCTCAGGCGTGACATCGTCGGGATTTGCTTCCAGCGTGACTTCTGCCGCAAGCGCCGGCGCGTACCGGTCCCGCACGACGTCCAGCATCCTGGCGACGCCTTCTCCGCCGAGACGTGAAGGCGTTCCGCCGCCGAAGTACACCGTATCCACCTCCTGCCGCTCGACACCCTCCAGCTCGGTGCGCAGCGCGGTGATGTACTCGTCAACAGGCGTGCTGCTGCGCACCGCTATCGAGAAGTCGCAGTACGAGCAGCGCCGGGCGCAGAAGGGGACGTGGACGTAAACGTGGCGGACTGTCACGGCTGGAATCTACCTGTGCCGGGGGTCAGCGACGCCGGTAGGTGCCCGTGAAGTCCTGGGCAACGCGCCCGTCGAGTTCGAGCGTGGTGAGCGCCGTTAACGTCTCGCGCAGCGGAAGGGCTGTCCGGGCGGTGAGCAGCTCCACCGTGGCCGCTTCCTCACTGCCGAGCACGTCCCAGATCTTCTGCTCGCGATCGGACAGCACCGGACGCTCTTCCGTTTCCTGCGGGAGCCCCATGAGGGCGAGCGCGTCGTTCACGCACGTGATGATCGCTGCGCCATCGAGGATGAGCCGGTTGCACCCCTGGCTCTGCGGCGCGTCAATGGGACCGGGAACTGCCGCCACCTGGCGATGGGCCGCATCGGCCGCTGCTGCCGTTATGTTCGCGCCCCCTTTCAAACCGGCCTCGACGACGATCGTGAGCCGCGCCAGTCCGGCGATGATCCGGTTGCGCCGCGGAAAGCAGCCCGGTCGCGCGCGCGTGCCGGGTTCCTCCTCCGATACGACGAGACCTGCACCAGCGATCTGTGCGTGCAGGTGGCGGTGTCCGGCCGGATAGGGAACGTCAACCCCCGTGCCGAGCACAGCGACGGTGCGGCCACCTGCTTCCAGTGCGGCGCGGTGCGCGGTCGCATCCACGCCGCGCGCCATGCCGCTCACCACGCACGCACCGGCGCGCGTGAACGCAGTCGCGAGCCGGCGGGCGGTGCGCTCGCCATAGCCGGTCATCTCCCGGGTGCCGACGATCGCGACGCAGGGGGCATCGAGAACCGACCGGTCACCAAGCGTCCAGACTGCCAGTGGAGGATGCGGCATGTCTTTGAGCGCAGGCGGGAAGTCCGCATCCTGGCAATGCCACACCCGCGGCGCGACGTCGCGCGCGGATTGGGTTTCGCCGGCGCTCGGGCCCGCGAGCTTACCCGTCACGCTATGGTCAAACCGCCCGCCCCAGCGACGCGCGCGGGCCGCCGCGCCGGGAGGAGCCGACCAGGCAGGCGGCCGCGCAAAATCATGGCAGCGGAGCTTCGGCAGGTCGCGCCGGATGCGTGATTGCACGTACCTGCTTCCACCACGATTCCAGCATCGGCGCCAGACCAGTGCGTGCAGCGGCACTGACGGCGAAGAACCCGAATGCGTCGGGGGCGTTGATAGGTGGCGGCTCCATATCACCGAGCAGATCCATCTTGCTGAACACCACGCAGTGCGGCTTGCGCGCAAGCTCAGGCGAATACGCTTCGATCTCGCTCCTGAGCTGGTCGTACTCCGCCTGCCAGTCGAGCGCGTCCACGGGCACGAGGAACGCGAGAATTCGCGTCCGCTCGATGTGCCGCAGGAACTGCAGCCCCAGACCGCGCCCTTCGTGCGCCCCCTCGATTATCCCCGGGATGTCGGCCACCACGAACGTGCGATGCCCGCTGAGAGGAACGACGCCGAGGTTGGGGGCCAGCGTCGTGAACGGGTAATCCCCGATCTTCGGCCGCGCCGCCGATATGACTGAGAGCAGCGTGGACTTCCCGGCGTTCGGCTGTCCAACGAGCCCGACGTCGGCGATGAGCTTGAGCTCGAGCTCGACGCGCCGGCTCTCGCCCTCCTCACCCGGTTGCCACTCCCGCGGCGCCTGATGCGTGGCGGTCGCAAAAAATGCGTTCCCCTTCCCGCCTCTGCCGCCGCGCGCGATCACGATCTCGTCGGCGTCCTCCAGCACCTCGCCAAGCATCTCACCGCTGTCGAGGTCGCGGATGACGGTGCCCGGCGGCACCGGGAGCACCACGTCCTGCCCCGAGCGGCCGGTCTTGTTCGAACCCATGCCGTGCTCGCCGCGCTCGCCGACCCAGCGATCCCTGTACGTGTAGTCGAGCAGCGTCGCCAGGTTCGAGTCGCCGCGGACGATTACGTCGCCGCCGCGCCCGCCGTCGCCACCATCGGGCCCGCCGAGCGGCACACGGTACTCGCGCCGGAAGGAAGTGCACCCCGACCCGCCCGTGCCCGCCTCCACGTGAATGACGACCCGGTCAATGAACACGCTCAGGCGACCGGCGCATCGCCGCGGACGGCGACGACCTTCCGCAGCAGCTGGCGGTAGCTGTCGATCGCGATCGGTGGCAGCAGATCGCTGAGCGCGCGGAGGGTGGCGTCCAGCTCGCCTGCGGTGGCGCCGGAGTTCAGCGCTCCGTGGAGATGGGAATGCAGCTGCCGCTGCTGCCGCGCGCCTGCACACGCGGCGACGATGGCCAGCTCACGCGTCTTCAGGTCGAGCTGCGGACGGCTCAGAACCTTGCCGTACCCTTCAACGATCATCCACTCGTCCAGCAGCGGATGCAGCGCGCGGATGTTGTCGCGCAGCCTCTCGTACGCGTCGCCGTACACGACAGCGCAGGTACGCTCGCCGTGGTGCCGCCATTCGTTGATGCCGCCGCGGCTGCGCGGATCCTCGTCCGGGGCGAGCCGCCCGCTGGCGGCGCGCCACGCCCGCGCGGCGTTCAACGCCCGGGGGAACCCGGCGAACAGGTAGGACTGCAGGATGATCTCCTCCACCAGGACGGGGTCCGCAGCTGCGACGCATACGTCCATCTCGGCGCGGACGGAGCTGTCCGTCCCGCCGGCGATCGCGGCGGACAGGCGCACGAGCGCGCGAGTGGATGCATCAAGCTGGTGGAGCATACGCGGATATGTGTCGTGAGTGGTGCCGATCGGATGCACAGCGCATCGAATGGCTGCGGCGGGCTACCGCCGTACGATCACGGCCCCGCGGCCCTGACGCGCGGCAGGTCCGTTCCGGCATCCTGCTCATCGCCGTACTCCGCCTGGCTCATCGCCGAGGGATCGTAGAACTCGGCGAGGAGCACTTCGCCAACCTGCTCCCCGCGGCTCGTCCGGATCGGCCGGCGCATGTAATCGTCCAGTCGCGGCGTGAGCTCCTCCTCCAGCACTCCGAACGCCTGCAGCAGGCGGATCGTTGCCGCGTATTGCGCGCGCTGCGCTCCGTCCTCCGCCTTTACCGCGATCCCGAGCCCGAGCTCGGGAACGGCGCAGGCGTGCACGCCCTCGCTGCCGGTCTTGGCGAGCACAGCTCCACCGGTCTCCTCCATCAGGATGGAGTCGAACCTGTCGGTGCCGGCGACGAGAAACGGGTGCGCGAGCATCGCAGAGACGATCGTGCGCGGCACCTCATCGCCCTTTTCAGCCGCCGCGCCGAGCCGGGCGTAGGCACGTGCGAGCGCCTCCAGGGGACCGCCGAAGACGACCACTCCGCACCCGTCCACGCCGAGCAGCATCTCCGGCGGCGCCAGGTCGGTCCACTTCATCATGTACGCGACGACTGCCTGCTGCACCGGATGGTACAGCTTGTCGTACGTCAGCGTAGGCCAGCCCGTTATCTCCGCGCGCGCCAGCATCGCCGCGTGCTTTCCGGAGCAGTTGTTGTGCAGCCGTGACAGCCGCGCGCCGCACTCCCGCGCAATCTTCGCTCCGCGCTGGGACAGCGGCTCGTGCGGTCCGCAGGCGAGGTCGCCCTCTTCGCGGTTTATGTCGAGCAGCATCCGCTCGACCAGCGCGACGTGCTCGGGCTCGCCGCCGTGCGAGGCACAGGCGATCGCGATCTGGTCGTCGCCCCAGTCGAGCTCCTCCAGGCCGCCGGCCTGAATGAAGGGCATCACCTGGAAGGGCTTGGAGCAGGAGCGCCAGAACGTCGAGTGCTGCGGGTGACGCGCAGCGGCAAGCAGACGATCGCCATCGCCAACGACGGCGGCGTGGACGCGGTGAGACGACTCCACTGCACCGCCCCGCGTGACTACGACATCGAGATCGAGATGGCGCACCGAGGGAAGATAAACTGTGCGCGGTCCGCAATGGGGACTGCCCGCTCGCCCCTAAAAGATCTCTATCAGGCCTCGCGTGTATCGCCGCGGGTCCCTTCTGATGTCCGCAAGGATCGCGTTCAGGTCGGTCACGCTCTTCACCAGCTCGTCGTACAGCCGCGGATCGTTGAGCAGCCGCGACGCAGTGCCTTCCCCCGTCGTGAGCTGCCTGAGCATGACGTTGGCGCCCTCGACCGTGCCTACGAGAGAGACGTACAGCGAATCGTCGCGCATCAGCCGCCCCAGCGTCCCGTCCTGCGAGTTGATGGCCGAGAGCGTGCTGTCCAGCGAGGCCAGCACCCGCACCGCGTTGGCGTACAGGGCCGGGTCGTCTATCATGCGGCCGAAGGTGCCGTTCGGATTCTGCAGCCTGCCCATGAGAGAGCTGGCGCGCGCCAGCGTCGAGTTGAGCTGGTCGTACAGCTCGCGGTTGGTCATGAGCTGCCCGAGCGTGCCTTCGCCGGCGGCGATCTGCGCCGTCACACGCCTCAGGTCCTTGGTTACGAATACCACGTCACCCATCACGTCGGACGCCTGCGCGAGCAGTGCCTCGTAGTCCACCGCGGGTGCCACCAGCAGCGTGTCGCCTTCCTGCAGCGGCGGGTGCGCCGGGGTGCCGGGAACGATGTCGAGAACCTTGTCGCCCAGAAGGCCCAGCGTCTTGATCTTCGCACGCGAATCGCGTCGGATCTGGCTGCTCAGCGCCTTGTCCAGCGCCACGACGATCCGGAGGTTCCGCGTCGTGTCCGCATCAACGGGAAGAAACTCGATCTCGTCGATGACTCCGGCCAGCTGACCGGCCACCGTCACCTGCCCTCCCTGCACCAGCCCTGAAGCGCTGGGGAGGAACGACACCAGTCGGTACCGGGCGGCGAAAAGATTGGTTGACTGGCCAAGCGTGAGGATCGCCGCGGCGCTGATTCCGAGGCCGACGAGAATCAGCGCTCCGACGCGGAGCTGGTCCCAGGTTATCCGGACTGAGCGTTTCATCGTCTGTCGGCCGGGTTGCGGCTGGCGGTCGCGGCCCGACGCTCGGCGGTGAGCCCGAACTTCACGGATTCACCGAGAAACTCCATCACGTACTCGTCGTTGCTGTGGGCCATGTCCTCGGGCCTGCCGTTGAAAACGATATGGCAGTCGGCGAGCAGGGCGATGTTTGTCGCCATCTTGAACGCCGAGCGTATGTCGTGTGACACGACCACGCTCGTGGTTCCCAGCTCGGCCTGCTGCTTCATAATCAGGTGCGTGATCGTCGCCGTCGTCAGGGGGTCCAGGCCGGACGTGGGCTCGTCGTACAGCATGATCTGCGCGTTGTTGGCCATTCCGCGGGCGATCCCCACGCGTTTACGCATCCCGCCGGACAGCTCGGCCGGCATCATATTCATGACCTTGTCCGGCTCCAGATCGACGAAGTCCAGTTTCTCGCGGACTCGCGCTTCGATCTCCTCATCGCTCATGTCGGTGTGCTCGCGCAGCGGGTATGCGACGTTCTCGAATACGGTCATGGAGTCGAACAGCGCTGCCGTCTGAAACACCATCCCCATCTTCTGCCGGACCTTGAGCGCCTCGTTGAACGTGAGGTTGTTCACGTCCTCGCCGTCCACGATCACGCGGCCGCGGTCCGGGACGAGCAGGCGTAACAGGAGCTTGAGGATGGTGGACTTCCCCGTCCCCGACTCGCCGACGATCACCATCGTCTCGCCCCGGCGCACTTCGAAGGACACATCTTCCAGTACGGGGTGGTCGAACGCAAGCCAGATATGATCCAGCGCGGCGATGACGTCGCGGCCGGGCGTGGCGGACGGCTCCCGGAGCGCGCCGTGCAGCGGTTCCGTCACGAGCCCAGCACCGCGAGCAGCGTCTGAGTGATGAAGTAGTCCACGATGAGGATGGAAATGCTGGCCATGACGACGGTGCGCGTCGTCGATATGCCCACTCCCTCCGTCCCGCCCTTGGTGGTCAACCCGAAGTGGGCAGCGATGGTCGCGATGATGCCGCCGAACACAAACGGCTTCACCAGGCCGTGGATGAAGTCGTTGGGAACGTACTTGAAGGTGAACCCGCCGGCGGCGATCTGCTCCCAGACCGTTCGCCAGTACAGCGAGCTGGGGAGGTCGAGGTAAGCGGTCGCGATCACGTTGCCGCCGAGTATGCCTGCAAGATCGGTGATGATGGTGAGTATCGGAAGCATGACGAGCGCGGCTATCAGGCGCGGAGTCGCGAGCTTCTTGATCGGATCGGTGCCAAGCGTGTTGAGTGCGTCGATCTGCTCCGTTACGCGCATCGAACCCAGCTGCGCAGCGATCCCGGACCCGACGCGTCCGGCGACCATGAGCCCGGCAAGCACGGGACCGAGCTCGCGGATCATCGAAGCAGTGACCAGCCGTCCGATGTACATCGTCGCGCCGAACGTCTTGAGCTGCACGGACGACTGGAGAGCGAGCACCATTCCGGTGAAAAACCCGGTGAGAACGACGATGCCGAGGGATTGAACCCCGATCGCGTCCATCTGCTGCACGACGTCCTGGGGATAGAACGGGCGCACAAAGATGAAGCGAATGGACTTGCCGGCAAGCGTGAAGTACTCCTGAACGGCGAGGACCTTCTGCTTGACCGCATGATTCAACCGTTCGAATGGCAATGCGTCGCTCTGTGTCGGGTTGCCGCCTGCTCGAACGGTATGCCGGGGCGCACCGGCAGACACCCCGCGCATACCGTGGCGGAGAGCGTACCGGTCAGCGGCGCGTTGAGCAAGTGGCATGCCGGGTTTGCTGCGTATTTCCGCGTCTCTTAGCTTGCACCCGGCATGATTGAAAGCATCACGCGCAGCAGACTGGAGACGCTCCTGAAGGCCGCCCCGGGCCATCGCATCGCCATTGTAGGCGATGCGATGCTGGACGTTTACCTCCGCGGCGACGTGGAACGGATCTCGCCGGAGGCACCGGTGCCGGTCGTCAGGGTGAGCGAGCGGAGGCAGGCCCTCGGCGGCGCCGCGAACGTGGCGCAGAACGTGGCGGCGATCGGCGCTTCCTGTGAGCTGGTCGCGGCTGTCGGTGACGATGAGGCCGGTGGCAGGGTCCGGCAGATGCTCGCTGCGCTGGGGGCAGAATCGCGCGGGCTGGTGCGCACGACCCGGCGTACCACGGTGAAGACGCGCATCGTGGCACGCGCCCAGCAGATGGTGCGGATAGACGAGGAGGACGTTGGCGACATCACTGACGGCGAGGCCAGGGAAGTTGCTGCTGCGGTGCGCGACGCGGTCGCCGCTGCGGACGCGCTCGTGCTGGAGGATTACAACAAGGGGCTGCTCGTGCCCTCAGTGATTCGCGCGGCAATGGACGCCGCCAGCGAGCGCGGCATCCCGATAGTGGTGGATCCCAAGTACCGCAATTTCTTCAGCTATCACGGCGCGACCGTCTTCAAGCCGAACAGGCGCGAGCTCGAGTCGGCGCTCGGCGCCGAAGTGGACCTGGATCACCCGCAGGCGCTGCCGGAGAGCCTGCGCCGGCTCGGGGTACGGCACCTGCTCCTCACCCTCGGCGACGAGGGAATGGTCCTGTTGTCGGATGACGGGGAGCTTGGACGCGTGCCCACCACGGCGCGCGAGGTGTACGACGTCGTGGGCGCGGGTGACACGGTCACCGCGTACCTGGCCGTGATGCTGGCCGCGGGCGCGAGCGCGGCGGAGGCTGCCGTGGTTGCGAACTATGCCGCAGGGGTGGAGGTCGGAAAACTTGGCGCAGCGACAGTCAGCACCGGTGAGGTGCTGGAAGCATTCGACTCGTATCAGGAGCGCAGTGCGCCGGCTTGAGCTCTGGGCTGTTGGCGCCTGGTGGCTCACGGCCGCGGCCGCGACTGCACAGGGCGTGGACACGACGGTCGCAGCCGATACGAGCAGCGGACCCGACTCCGCCGCGGTCGTCGCGCCCACCGCAGATACCCTCGTCACGGCAGACACCGCGCGCGTTCCCACGGTCGTCGCGACCAACGGCAGCGCGGCGCCGGCGCTCGAAAGCTGCCCGTGGGGGCCCAATCGCAAGGTGGCCCAGGGCGTAGCAGCCGTCACCTTCGTCGGAGCCAACCTCGAGCTGTTCCGGCGCTTCAAGAACGCGTGGTGGTCGGGGGAGAAGAGCGACGGGTTCTTCTTCAACGCCGACTGGGACGAGCCGTTCCGTGACCAGGACAAATTCGGCCACCTGTACGGCGGTTATCACCTGACGCGCGCGGGGCACACGCTGCTGCGCGGCGCGTGCGTCAGCGACCGCAAGGCGGTCGCGCTGTCGGCGCTTTATGCTACGCTCTTTCAGCTGCAGATCGAGTTCTGGGACGCGCAGTACGAGAAGTACGGCTTCTCCTACCCCGACCTGCTGGCGAACACCGCGGGAATGGGGCTCGCCGTGCTGCACGCGCTGAAGCCCGGGACCGAGATCATCAAGCCAACGATCTCCTACCGGCGCACCGCTGCGATGAAGGACCAGCGGCCCGGGGACGAGATCCGGCACTCGATCGACTATTCGGGTCAGACGTACTGGTTTTCCCTCGACGTGGATGCGGCACTCCCTGACGCGGCCAAGCCATACTGGCCCGGCATAATCAGGTTCTCCGTAGGACACTCGATCACCGACTGGATCCTCCCGCGGCCACCCGGCGCCGGGGAGGGCGTCGGACAGGAAACAGTGCGCGCCCGGCGGAAGATTCTGCTGTCGCTCGACATCGAGGCAGAAAAACTCCCCGGAAACCACCCGGCATGGGTCTTCGTGAAACGCCAACTCGGCTTCATCCGCTTCCCGGCACCGGCGCTGCAGATAACGCCGTCCGTCGAGATGATCCCCTGGTATCGCTAGGGCGGGGATTGCCCCGTACCAGGATTCACCGCCAGCTCCGCACAATGAAACTCCACACCCCCATCTGCACACTGCTGCTCGCCGTCACGCTGACGGCCGTTCCTGCGGCCGCAGCGCAGTCGGCGTACGTCCCGCTGGACGACGTGGCCTACGTGTACCTGGACGCGCTCATCGCGCGCGGCGAGCTCCGCGGCCTCTCGGTACTGGAGCGGCCCTACACTGTCGGGTTGATACGCGCAGCAATGGCGGCGGACTCGCGGTGGATCACCCGCACGCGCCAGCGGAGGACGCGCTCCAGCCGCGGAACCGCCGTTTCCGATCGCACGGCAGAGCTTCGCTCCCGGCTCGAGCGCGCCATCGGCAAGTACGACTTCGCGCGACGCGGACGAGCGCCGGTGCGCGCCGAGCTCAGCGCCAGCCTGTGGGCAACTGGTGAGACGTCGTCCCAGCGCGAGCTGATGCTTGCCAACGACAACTCGGGTGCGTTCGCCGGCGGCGCTGCGCGTTTCCTGATCGGGGCCGGACCTGTCGTCGGCTTCTCGCGTCCGATTCTCGAGAACAGGCTCAACACGGACCCCGATTTCCGCGGGCGCACCGATCGTCGCATCGCCGGACGCCTGGAGGATGGCTACGTGTCCGGGCAGTGGCGCTTCGGTGAGCTGTTCTTCGGACGCACCGCTCGCAACTGGGGCCCCGCGCCGCTGCAGGGGTTGCTGCTGAGCAGTGCGCCCTTCACCTACGACCATCTCTTCGGCCGTCTCGGAAACCAGCGGGTGAACATCTCGCTGCTTCTCGCGCGACTCGATGACGACAGCACGGCGACCAACGAGAGGATCCAGCGGCATGTCGCGACCCACCGGCTCAGCGTGCGCTGGCGCGCCATCGAGGCGGCCATAGCCGAGTCGTTCGTGTACACCGGGGTCGGCCGCGGCTTCGAGCCCACGCTGGCCAATCCATTCTCGATCTACGCGCTGACGTGGCGCAACGAGAAGCCTGAGGGGAACCTGCTGCTGAGCGGCCAGCTCGCGGCCCGGACCCGGCTCGGGATCTTCTCCGGTGAGCTGCTGCTCGATGACATACAGATCGACAGATGCGACACTCTGTGCGAGCAGCCGTCTTCCTACGGCCTGACACTTACGGCCGAGGGCGTTCCCTTCGCCTTCGGGCAGCGCGCATTCGCCTCCTATACGCGCGTGAGCGCGCTCACCTACCGCAACAAGAACGACGCTGATCGCTACACTGCCTTCGACGTCAGCATGGGCCGCGGCTTCTCCGACTACGATGAATTCCGCATGGGGGCTGACGTCGTCGCTTTAGGAGTTCCGCTCCGGCCGTACTTCGCCCACCGGCGGCAGGGTGAAGGCGACTACCGCGTTCCCTTCCCTCCCCCGGCGGAGTACGCAACGCAGCCGGGGATCTTCGAGGGAGAAGTGACCCGCATCAGCCGCGTCGCCGTATCGGGCGGGGCGGTCTTCGGCTCGCTCGACGTCCGCGGCGATGTGGGCTACAACTCGGTGGATCGGTCTGACGCATTCACGCCGCCGCCGGGAGCCGACTTCCGGCCGGTCGAGAGCGGGTTCGAGGGGCGCGTGCGCGTGTCGTGGAACCCGCGCTGGGCAAGGATCAGGTTCGCGCCGTGAGTCCGGCCGCAGCGCGCAAGCCGAAGCCGGTCGTTCACGGCACGCCGATAACGAATTACGACAACCTGCTCGACCGGCTCAGCAGCGGCGAGCGCTTCGACTACTTCGCGCGCAACCTGGCCGCGGCAGAGGAGCGCCTCGTCGCCGCGCACGTCCGCACGGTCGTTCCGAGCGGCGTGGTACTGAACGTCGGGTGCGGGCGACACGGGACGGAACGGAGCCTTTTCCCTCCGGACCGCTACGGGATATTCGGCGTGGACGTGAGTGAGGAAAGCCTGCGCATCCTGCACGCAGGTGGCACGTACGAGGGTGTGCTGGGTGGATCGATCACGCAGCTGCCCTTCCCGGACGCATGCGCGGACGTCGTTTACCTCCGCCTGATCCTCCACCACCTGGTGGCGCCGAACTATCTGCTGCACGACGGGCTCGCTGAGTGCTTCCGGGTGCTGCGAAGCGGTGGTGTGCTCGCGCTCGTCGAGCCCAACTCCTGGCATCCCATCGGTGCGATGATGAACCTGGCGCATCACCTCAAGCTGGACATGGCCGTGCACGGGACCGACGACGACGTGGCGCTGTCGCCGCGGAAGCTCCGGGCGGAGCTCGCCCCGTATTCGTCGCGGATCTCGATGCACGCCATGACATACGCCTGGCGACGAATGCCGATCGGCATGCAGGCATTCGTGGGTCGGCTTCAGGATCGCGGCAGACGCCTGACCGAGCGAGTGCCGCACTTCGCCCACACGCTGTTCGTTGCCGCAGTCAAGGACTGAAGCCCGCTCTCAGAGCTCTGGCAGCTTCCGTTTGCGAAAGATCAGCATGACGCCGTGAGCCCGGACGCCTGTCTCGTCGCCATGCCGGACCGCGCGCGCGCAGACTTCATCGCAGCCGGCATCGTGCAGAATGTGCATCAGTCGCGACAGGGAGTACTCGTTCATCTGCATCACCGCAGTGCCGGGATCACGACGCCGTATCACATTCACCACGCGCCTGAGCCCGGGTGTCCGCGCCTGCAGCCAGTTGGACAGGTGTCGGACGCGACCTGCCTCGGTGCGATAGGTGAAATGCAGCGCCCCGATTCCATCCGCACGAAGCAATTCGAGGATTCGCTGCGTGATGGCTTCGCCACGCGCGACCGGGACGTGCTGAAACACGATGAAGGAGTGCACGAAATCGAAGCTGCCTGTGACGCGCGACAGCCGATCGTCTCCGGGCACGAGTGCGACGTTCTTCAGTCCGGCCGCCGTGCAGTTCCTGCGCGCCTCCTCCAGCATGGACGGCGCGACGTCAACGCCGACGACTTCAGCGAACCTGCGGGCGAAGGGAATGGCGAGGCGCCCGACGCCGCAGCCGAAATCCAGCACCCGGGCATCTGCCGCGACACTGCCGACGTGACGACCGATCGTGTCGAGCAGGGATTCCACGTAACGTTCACCCGACTCGAAGAACTCGGCGCGCGCCCGATCCGTCAGATCGGCGCGAAGGAAACGCGGATTCGTGAGCACCCCGAAATACGGTTCGCGCGCACCGTACCACTCCCAGTCACGATCCGAATCGGTCTTCAGCATTTCAGTCGCGGGTGTTTGGGAGGGATGGGCCCTGCTGGATTCGAACCAGCGACCGTCGGATTATGAGTCCGCTGCTCTAACCGGCTGAGCTAAGGGCCCCTAGTGCAAGAACTTACACCATAACAATTTAGCAGAATGCGATCGCGGCATCAAAGGCGCGCCACCCGGTGAGGGTGCTGACCCGCAGACTCACTGTCGCGGTCGCGGCGGCTTTGGTCCTTCCCTCCTGTCTCGGGGCCCAGTCCGAACCACCTGTGACGGCTCCGTCGTCGCTGGACATGCTGCCGGGCAGCGAACTGGAGATGTACCTGCGCGCGCTGCAGGTCGCCGGTCAGGTGAAGCTGCAACCGTGGGGAATCCGGAGCTTCTCCCCCCGGGAGATTACGCAACTGCTGCAGACGGACAGCGGCGGGGGACCGTGGCGGCTGAGTACCGAGCGCATCGTCGCGCAGCTGGCGCCTGGCGGGATGACGCTGCGAACCGTGCTGAACTCGAGCTACCCCCACGGCGCGAACGACGGCGCTGTCTGGGCCGGGCGGGGACTCACGCTGAGCGCGAGCGCGGGGCTCACCCTGCGCGCGGGGCCATTGACCGTCATGGCAGCGCCCGTCGCGTTCTTCACCCAGAACGCCTCGTTTTCCCTGCTCGGGAACGGCGAGACCGGGGTCCTTGCCTTCAACGACGGACTCTTTCCCCTCTCGGTGGATCGCCCGCAACGATTCGGCGACGGCGCGTACGGACGCATCGATCCGGGGACGAGCGGCATTCGGCTGGATACGCGATTCGTCACCGCGGGGCTGGGCACGTTGCCGATGTGGTGGGGACCGGCGACCGAGCATCCGTTCATCGTTGGAACCAATGCTCCGGCCATGCCGCACCTTTTCCTCGGCACGGGCAGCCCGCTCAACATCGGAATCGGGCACGCGCATGCGCGCCTCTTCTGGGGACGGCTGGCCCAATCCGACTATTCGCCGGTGACCGGCTCAGACCGTTTCGTCAGCGACATGGATCCGGGGCGCGTACGGCTCGCAGCAGGTGCCGCGCTCGTGTTCCTGCCGCGGGGCGTGCCCGGTCTCGAGCTGGGACTGACGCACTTCGCGCACGTTCCTTTCCGGCCGGAGGGGATGGACTATTTCTTCTGGCGCAGCGCCTTCCCCGACGTCCTCTTCAAGAAGCGGCTGTACGCCAGCGTGGGTGACAGCGCGCTGGCCGAGTCCAAGAACGAGCTCGCGTCCCTGTTCGCCCGTTGGGTCTTTCCCCAGGCAGGGTTCGAGATCTACGGCGAGCATGGGCACGACGACTGGTACCACGACTTCCGCGACCTCGTACAGGAGCCGGAGCACAACCGGAGCTATCTGGTCGGCTTCCAGAAGACTTTCAGCGGCAGGGCGCGGGCGTTGTCGGTGCTGCGCGGCGAGCTGATGAGCCATCAGATGTCGCATCTCGCGCGGGACCGTCCCGGGCAGGGCGCGGTGTACACGCATTTCGTACTGCGACAGGGGCACACGCACCGCGGGCAGCTGATTGGCGCGGCTGCGGGAGTCGGCAGCGCGGCCGGGTCGGTGCTCGCGTGGGACCGGTACACGCCCCTCGCGCGCACCACGTTCACGTGGAGGCGGATCGTGCGCGCCCAGCGCGGGAATTACGCGGAGACCGGCATCCGCGATCCGAACGCGAACGACGTGCTCCACTCACTCGGAGCGGAGCACGCCCGTCCCTGGAGAGAGTTCCGACTCACAGCGGGACTCGAGCTGATGCGCGAGTTCAACCGGAACTTCGGCGACGACGCGGGGAACCTGAGCGCCTCGTTCACAGTCACCTGGCTGCCGGGGACGACGCCAGCCCGTTGAAACCGCGGCCGCGACCGCGGCTCAGTTCCGGGGGCGGAAGCTGTCCAGCAAACCCAGCCAGGCCTGCCGCTCCTCCGGCGCGAGCGCCCGCATCCACGCGCCAGCGATGTAAATCGCCACCGAGACGGCAACGAGTGCAATCGCGAGCGACAGATCAACGTCGAGCAGCCAGGCGCCTGCGGCGCACGCCGCCGCCAGACTCAGGACCGCGATGAGAGTGAACTGCCAGGCGCCGGCGGTTTCCGGCCGCGCCGCGAACGCCTCCCGGCGCCATGCCATCCACGACAGCAGCGCGGCATCCAGCAGCACGCGGATGGACCACGCGCTCGCGGCTCCCGCCACCCCGAAGGCCCTGATCAGCACGATGGTAAGCGGTACGTGAATGACGAGCTCGACGATGTGGTTCTTCGCCGGCAGGTCGGGGCGCCCCGTCGCGTAGAGGTACACGAACGGGATGTGCGCCAGCGCGCTCGCCAGCACGCCCACCAGGAGGATCCGGAATGGCGTTGAGCCCTGAGCGGCAAAGGCCTCGCCGAGCCACAGCCGCAGGATCTCCGGCGCAAATGCGAAGAGCACCAGCACGGGCAGCGCGAACACCAGCAGCATCTGGCGCAGCGTCGATTCCAGCACCCGTCTGGTTCGCCAGCTCTCCCGGCGGACGAACTCACTGGTGATCGCCGGGAACAGCACCGCAAACGTGCTCATCGCGATCGCCAGGATCCGCGTCGCGGCCTCGTACGGCGCCGTGTAATAGCCAACAGCCGCGGTCCCCAGCATCCGCGCCAGCGCGAGCCTGTCGAATGTCACGAGCAGCGGGTTGATCACTCCGCTCACCGCGAGCCACGCGCTGTAGGAGAACATGGGCCGCAGCAGCCGCCATTCCACCGGCCGCTCCCAGGCGAAACCGGGGAGCGTCCTCGGCACTGCAGCGAACGCGCCGGCCAGTACGACGAGCCGGACCGCGAACACCATCCACAGGATGGCCGGAAGCGACAGCCCGCCGGCGGCGCCGATGGCGGGGATCAGGATCGCGGCCGTAGCGGAGGGGACCTTTACTGCATTCGAGACGTCGAAGCGCTGCGCTCCCTCCAGCACGCCGCGCAGCGCAGCGATGAGCATCACCACCGCGAGATTCGCTGCAACGGCGTGAAACATCGCCGCCGCCTCCACGCGAACATCCGCGGGGATGGTGAAGACCTCGTACGCGAGCCACTCGGCGAGCAGTGCAAGCACCACCCCGGCGACGATCCCGGCTGCTCCCTGCACCGCGACCGCGACGGAGACCGTCTGCCGCAGATCGCGGCCGCGCAGCGCGAGCTGCTCCGCCACGAACCGAACGCTGGTCCTGCCCAGCGCGAGGTCCACGAACGTGAGGTATTCGACGACGGCCCAGGCCAGCCCGAGGAGTCCGAAGCGAACCGCGCCAAGGTTTCGTGCGGCAATGGGGATCGCGACAATCGCGATCGCGAGCGGTATCGCGTAGCCGCCGAAGGACAGCAGAGAGTGACGCGCCAGCCGCGTCCCGCTGCGGACAACCGTCTCGCTCGTCGCGAGATCGGGCTGTTCGTCGTCGGTCATGTGGGTGCGGTGAGGTCGGGCAGGTTCACCCGGTCATAGCTCCAGCAGCGCCAGAGCGGTGCCGCTGACGTGTGTCAGTCCCCCTGAGCCGATGGTCGCGAGCCGCCAGATCGTGCAGCGCGCGCGTCACGTCCGGCCATTCGCCGTAGTCATGCCACGCGATCGCCGCTCCGGGAGCAGCAAGCTGCAGCGCGGCGCGCGAATCGGACAGCACGTAGTCGTAGGCATGCGCTCCATCGACGAACACAAAATCCATCGCACCCGCGTACGGCGCGAAGTCGAAGGCCGCCGAATCGCACGTCAGCTGGCGGATCCGCGCCGCCTCCGCCGTCCCGCGGAACCGGGAGCCCTGCACGCCCGCCTGCGACCGCCGGATGAACTGCACGTCATCGCGATCGACGTCGAGCGCAGGCGATTCCGATGCCGGAAGATCGAGTGTGTGAACGATCGCATCGTCCGGCGCGTTGGCGGGCCCCGGGCGGTGATCGTACCCGAACTCGCGCGCGAGCCGTACCACGGCGCGGCGCGCCTCCTCGCAGGGCAGCGACAGCGCCAGCGCGCGGGCCGAGCCCGTGAGGGTGCGGAGCCAGGCGCCCGCGAAGGAGGTGGACTGGCCGCGACGGCGCGCACCGCCAGAAGATGCGCGGCTCACCCGGGCGGCGGATCCAGGTCGCGGATGCGCACGTCACGTCCGGTGCGCAGGTCGTGCACGACGCAGTCACCGATCGCGGCGGCGCGGGCGGGCCCTGAGACGAACGTGGGCTTGCCCGTGCGGTCCACCGACTCACGGAACCTGCTCGGAACGAAATCGGCGGACTGCGCCAGCCCGGTGAACGGCGCAGCGCAGTCGGCGCGCACGAAGAACGCGTTCACGCCGGCGGAGTTGCACCCGACGAATACATAACCCTTCTCGGCGGCGAGAGAGCGCAGCGCGCCAAGCGACGCGCCAAAGAAGAGCTTCGAATGATGCGCCCGGGTCCGCACGAACGCGGGGTCGTACGGAACGGTGATCGCGTGTCGCCCGCCGAACACGGCGTTGTACTCGCACACGACCACACGGGGGGAGACGGCGTCGATCGCCCGCCAGATCCAGTAATCGTTACCGTCCACGTCTATGCTGAGCAGCCCGATGTCGCCCTCCATGCCGTTCTCGCGCAGCAGCGAGTTGATGTTCGCCGCCGTGACGAAGGCGCACACCGCGGTGAGGTCGTGGTGGTGGTATATGATATCCGCGCGGATTCGCCCGACGTTTCGGGCGCTGCCATCCATCACGAGACCGCTCCAGTTCCGGTGCCGGAGCAGGAACCGCGTGTTCGCCTCCCTGTAGTCCTCGACCCCGAACTCGACGAACCGCTCCGCGGGGACGGAGATGCGGGAGAGCAGGAATTCCAGGATCCCATCCTCACCCCACTGGGACCAGACGCGGAACTCGACGTCGCGCAGTCGCGCAGGTTCCTTCACGCCGGCGAGCCGGGCTGCGTGCAGCTGGCCTACGCTGAACTGCAGCGAGTCCGCCCGGTTCCGCAGGTCCAGCAGCGAGCGCCAGACTGCGCGCAGCCCGAACGCCCCCTTCACTGTCTCGCGGACGCGGCCAATCACGCGTGAACGCCCAGAGTCTGGTTGATCGCGTCGAGGACGCCGGGCACGCCGATGGACAGCAGCGCGTCCGCCGGTGGCGGTATCACTTCCACCGCCGGCTGCCCGGCGGGCTGGAGCATGCGATGGCCCTCCCCCAGCGGCGCGAACTCGCGGGCCGCGTGGGTATGGAAGATCGCCACGGTGCGGGTACCAAGCGCAGCCGCGAGGTGCATCGGGCCGCTGTCGTTGCACAGCAGCACGTCGGCGCGCGCAAGCAGGGCCAGCAGCTGGCGCAGGTCCGGCTGCACCCACGCGACGCCCGGAATCTGGGCAAGCTCACCCCCAGAGCCGTCCGGGCTCCGGATCGCGAGCACGCACGTATGTCGGCGCGCAACGAGCGCGCGGACAACCGCGGCGAAACGCTCAATCGGCCATCGCTTGCTGTCGCTGCTCGCTCCCGGATGCACCGCGATCAGCGTGGCAGCGTCGTCTATCCGGTGCGCGGCAAGCCAGTCACGGGCCCACGCCGCCTCCCCTGCGGACACGGTCAGTTGCGGCAGTGGTACACCGCGCGGTCCGCCGAACGGCGCCAGCAGCCCCATCCAGTCCTCGTTCTTGTGGCGGGCGCGATCCGTGACTGGAATGGGATCGGTCAGCAGCCAGTTGGCGCCACCGTAGTCGTACGCCACCCGTCGCGCGGCCCCGCTCAGAGCAAGCACCAGTTTGCCCCGGGGGTCCATGCGCGACTCGAAGCCGAGGTCGAACTCGCGCTCACGCATTCCCTTGAACGCGGCGCGCAGCTCCGCGCCCATGTACTGGGAAGGCCTGTAACCTCCGGATCCCGTCGTGTACGGCAGATCGATCGTGATCACGTCGTCAACCAGGTCTGTGTGAGCGAGGATCTCCCGCGCGTGCTCCCGCGCGAGCAGAGAGATCGACGCCTCCGGAAAGATCGCGCGCAGTTCGGCCAGGAACGGAATCGCAAGAACGACGTCGCCGATGTTCCACGTCTCGACGACGAGGATGCTCCGGACGGGCGCAGCCCCCGGCTTTCGTCCGGCCGAAAGCCCGGAAATTCTGTGCAGTGGCCTCCCCACGACCGTCAGCGCGGCCAGGGCCAGACGATTGCGCCAGGTGAAACCCCACGTCCTAGCCAGCAGGGACCTCGGCTGTGTTCACATCCGGCACGTTAGCACCCATGTTAAATTCCCGCCCACACTGAAGTTGGCGCCACCAACGGTAAATCAAATGCCACGCAGCAGGATATCGTGACGCCGGCCGCGACCGATCCCCATCCCCTCACTTTCGCCGGATGGGCGGCGGGCGTTGTCGCAAGATGGAGGCTCATCCTGCTCGGGCTCCTGGCCGCAATTGTACTGGCTGTTGCGGCAGTGCTGCTGATACCGCCCGTGTACACGGCGCACGCGTCGTTCGTGACCGCTTCGGGGAGCTCGCAGCTCCGCCTTCCCTCCTCGCTGGCCCGGTTCGGTGGAGCGGCAGCCCAACTTGGATTGGGTGACGGCGGCGACGCAAGTGAGTCGCCGGCGTTCTACAGCGCGCTGATCGCGAGCCGCGAGCTGCGGACGCGGCTGCTCAATTCGCAGTTCGAGAACCCGCGCACCGATGCACCGGCTGACAGTGCGCCGCTCCTTTCCATCCTGCGGCTGCGGAGCGATGAGCCTGGCCGCAGAACCGAGCTCGGGCTGCGCGCTCTCGAGCAGTCGCTCCGGGCGTCACCTGACGAGCGCACGAACATCGTCTCGCTCAGCTTCAGCAGTGAATGGCCGCAGCTAAGCGCTGCCGTCGCGAATCGCACGCTCGATCTCGTCGCCGAGTTCAACCAGCAGCAGCGCGGCACGCGGGCGGGCTCGAGGAGAGCGTTCCTGGAGGCGCGGGTTGCGAACGCGTCGATGGAGCTCAGCGCCGCGGAGAACCGCCAGCGCGCGTTCTACGAGCAGAACCGGATGTGGCGCACGTCGCCTGGGCTGGTGCTCCAGGAAGAGCGGCTCCGGCGGGAGGTCGAGCGGGCCGCAGGCGTTTACATGACGCTGCAGCAGCAGCTCGAAGCGGCACGCATCGAGGCCGTGAACGACGTGCCGCTCACCACGGTGATCGACTCGGCCGTGCCACCGCACAAGGCCGCCTGGCCGCGCTACGGCCTGCTCGCCATGAGCACCCTGATGGGAGGGACGCTGCTCGGCCTGATGCTCGCCGGCTTTGCCACGATCCTCGCAGACTGGCGCGCGCGTGATCCGCAGTCGGCCTCTGCTCTCCGCGGTGCGGTGGCGGGCGTCAAGTCGGACCTCGGCGGGGCGCTGCGTCCGCGCAGGCGGCAGCAGAGGGAAGTCGGCTACTAGGCCGCGCAGCGTGCGCCGCCCCGCGCCCAACACCGCGCCATGACCGCAGCGTCGCTCGCACTGCCGGCCACCTTCAGCAGGTACAGCACGCTCTCGCGCATCGCGATCCTGCTGTTCGTTTGGCTGCTGCCGTTCCACTCCGTCAGCATGGCGCTGCTCGTGGGACCGTTCTCGCTCCCGCTGGGCACGGTCCGCGTCATCGCGGCCTGGAAGGAGATGGCCGTTCTGGTACTGCTGGCGTGGGTCACGATCGCAGGGGTGACGGGCCGCCGCACGCGCACGGCGATATCCGCGCCGGACGTTGCGGTCGCGAGCATGCTCGGGATCGCGGTTCTGTACCTCCTCACGGAAAGCACGGTATTCAAGGCCGGGGTCCCCAGAAGCGCCGAACTGTACGGCTTCCGCGACAGCGTCTTCTTTCTGCTGCTGTACTGGATCGGAAGAAGCCTTCCGGAGCTGGCCGAGGATGAACGGGTGGTCCGCCACCTGTTCGCGATGGGGATCGTGATATCCGTGCTCGCGGTGCTCGAGCGGCTGTTCGTCGACACCGAGACGCTTCTCATCATCGGCGTTGCGACGTACATGCAGGACTTCCTCGGGCTCGCTGCCTTCACCGAAGGCACCGGCGTGGGCCTGCCGCAGAATTACTGGACGCTGATCGGTGGCAGGGCCGTGCGCCGCGCGGGCTCAGTCTTTCTGCACAGCCAGGGAATGGCGCTCCCGTTCCTGCTGCTCATTCCCGCGGGCACGGCCTGGGTGCTGGCGCGCGAGCGCCGTCCCGGACTGCTGACGCGCCTGGGCTACGCGGTGCTGTGGACGGGATTGCTCCTGACTATCACCCGGATGACCATCCTGAGTTGCGGCATTCAGCTGACGTTGTTCTACCTGATGGTGCGGAAGCCCGAGTGGGCGATGGGGACCGTGATCGCGGGCATCGCCGCGTTCACGCTGGCACTCGCCGTCTTTCCGGGGATGGCGCACTTCGTGTGGCAGACGCTCACCTGGCAGGAGTTGAGCAGCGAGAGCCACATCGGGGCGTGGACGAGCGGCGCCATCGCCTTTCTGCAGCAGCCGTGGGGGCACGGCCTCGGCACCACGGAGGCCGCCGCCGCCCGTAGCGGTATGATCCCGATAACGGGCGACAACATGTTCCTCTCGTACGCGGTGCAGCTCGGAATCGTCGGGCTGGCCGCCCACCTCGCCGTACTGCTGACGATCATGGCCCGGGCATGGCGCGTGTTCCGGCGCGCGGCGCAGACGAATCCGTCGCTCAGCAGGCTCGGCGCGATCCTCGTTCTCACCACGCTGGGGATCCTGTTCAACGGCGTGACGTCGCTCGTATTCGGCTCGACGCTGCTGGCGTACCTCTACGCCCTGCTCGCCGGCGCGCTGGTGGCAGCCTCCAGCCGCAGCGCCGCCCGGCAGACCTGATTCAGCGCTTCAGAGTGAGCCGCAGCGTGTTGTTGCGGATGTCCACCATCGCGTCGCCGCGCGGACAGCCCGAGCCGACCTGAAACCAGGCCTGTATTCGGTAGGCCGGGATAACTTCCAGCTCCACCAGTCCCAGTCGTGACCGCGCTGCCGCGCGCATTCCGCCGTACAGATACACGTCGTGCGTGCACCAGCTCTTGAACAGCGGGAACTGCGAGATGGTGCGCACGTCCTCGTTGTATCTGACCCGGCCCGCGAGCAGCCCGAACGAGGCTGTCGGGCGCACGTAGTCTATCGCGACAGTCTGGCCCGATGAGCCAGGGCCCACAGCCGCGCCAAGCGGCTGCCCGCGGTTCGTGTAACCCTGTATCACGCGGCGGCTGGTGTACCACACGCCCACCGGACGCTCCCTGAAGCTGGCGCTCCGCTCCACCGAAGTGTTCTCGACCTGGAGCCGCATCAGGTCCGTGTCGCGAAATGCCTTCCGTGCCCACTGCAGCCCGACGGTGTATGCCTGCGTGTGTCCCGGCGAGGTGAACGCGTCGCGCAGCGATGCCGGGAACTCGGTGCGCCCCCACTCGAACCACGTCTCCACTCCCGCCCGCGGCATCACCCACCGCCCGAAAACCGAGTACACCTGGTCGCGCCCGCCCGGGTACAGCGTGGAGTCGCCGAACGACGTGTCGTTCGGCCTGCCGGTGGCGCGGAACACGTCGAACCAGCGTCCGGCGATCCCGCCCCACCCCGAGGCCGTACCCCAGACGCTGCGCGCGGCTCCGAGCGTGACTCCCGCCGGCCGCCGCAGCTGCAGCGTCGCGGCGCCGGCGCTGATCGAGCGCAGGTCATTGGTGCTCACGGTGTCGAAGAAATCCGATTCGCTGAGCCCGCCGACCAGCCAGCGGAAATCCAGGGTGCCCCAGCGGGTCTCGAGCGGACGTACCATGCGGAGAAAAAGGTGCGGAAAGCCGGGAGCGTTGTTGCTGAGGACCAGCGCGTTGCGGATCCCGGGGCCCCACCAGTTGTTCTCGCTCCCCGCTCCGAGCTCGACGGGCCCGAGCTCCACTGCGATGGACGACTGGCCGGGGTGCACACGCTGGATGCGCTCGGCTCCGAACCGCGTGGGCATGTCGATCGAGTACGGTCCGTAGGCGTACCACTCGAACTGCCACTCGCTCCGGTCGGCCGGGATCGGAGGGCGCTCGATCCAGTCCACCCTGAGATCGAAGTGGCGGTTCTCGCTGGTGACGATCTCCGGCGCAACCACCAGGTGCAGCCGTCCGAAGTCGGCGGCGAACCCGAGCAGCGTGCGGGTGTTCAACCCGCGGCCGGCCCACATTGCGCCGTCGTTCATCGACCATGGAATGGCCGAGTTGTTCACGAACTGCACTTCGGGCCCGAGCAGGCGGATTCGCGACCCGCGCGACACGGACTCACGCAGCAGCACTCCGGGAGAGCGCAGCAGCAGCCGCGGCAGCGCGGTGCGCCCCGTCAGCTCGGCGAGCCGCGCGCGATCCAGCTCGTCATTGGACACGAGCCAGACGACCGGTTCTCCCGGCAGCGGCTGGAGCGGGTGCTCAGCTGCGACCAGAGTGTCCGGAACCACAGTCGGCAGGTCCGGCGCCGCGGCAGTGTCTGCGGGCTGAGCCACGGTCGTGTCACGGGGAGGCACGTCCTGCGCGGCGGCCGGGAAGGTCCACATGAAGGCGCTGCACGCAGCGATCACTACCTGGATCGCGCTGTACTTACGGACCATTCAGCTCCCCGCCGGTGAGCCCCGCGATTTCCAATGCCACTGCGCCATATTAACCAGCATGCACTCGCGAAGGAACTTGCAGCGACGGGACAACGCGTGATCCGCGTTGCCCTCGACGCCACTTACACGCTGCAGGCATCCGGCGGCATCCCGCGTTACGGCCGCGAACTCGCGTCGGAGCTGCGACGCACCGAGGGCGTGGAGGTTCTCGAGCTGGGCGCCGGTGAGTTTGCGAAGCGCGGATCGCCGCGCCGCATGGCGGTGACAGCCGGCCTGCAGCTGCTGTGGTATCCCTGGCTGGGGCGGCGCACCGCGGCGGCAAGGGGAGCCGACGTGTACCATTGCCTGCTGCCGCGCGGGCCGACGACGCGAGGGAGCCCGCCGTTGATAGTGACGGTGCACGATCTCATCCCCTTCCGCTTCCCGGAGACGATGAGCCGGTGGGGACGGTTCTACACGCGCGCCACGCACCGGCACGTGCTGCAGGCGGCCGACCGCGTCATCGTTCCCTCCCGCGACACCGCCGACGACTGCGTGGAGATGCTCCGGATACCGGAGGAGAAGATCCGCGTGGTCCCGATGGGAATCGACGCCGGCTTCTTTTCCGCCGCTACCGCGTCGGAGGAGCCGGACCCGTACGTGCTGTTCGTCGGCTGTCCCAACCCGCGCAAAAACCTGGAGCGCCTGCAGAGCGCGGTCGGAAAGCTGCGCCAGCGCGGCTACCCGCACACCCTGGTGATCGCGGGCGAAGACCAGTGGGGACGTGTCGCTCTCACCGCTCCGTTCGTGCGAATGCTGGGACGCGTCAGCGACGACCAGCTCCGCCAGCTCTACGCCGATGCGGCATGCCTCGCCATCCCGTCGCTGCACGAAGGTTTCGGCCTGCCGGCGCTGGAGGCGATGGCGGCGGGGACGCCGGTGGTCGCCTCCACTGCGGGCTCGCTTCCCGAGGTGACGGGAGGAGCGGCGCTGCTGGTGGATCCGTACGACACCGATGCGATCGCGGCCGCCCTGGAGCAGGCGATCACCGATGGGACTGGCCTCAGGGAGCGCGGACGCCGACACGCCGCCGCGTTCAGCTGGACGGCGACGGCTGCGGCGACGCTCGAGGTTTACCGCGAAGTCGTCTGAGCGCTAGCCGCGAGCTGCGGGCGCCGGTTGCGTTTCCGCGCGCCAGGTTGACGGAACGAGCGGCGAGTCGATCTCCAGCGGCAGGTGATGCCGGAACGGGCGCGTTCCATGCGCCCGGATCCACTCGATCATCGATCGCAGCCCGTCGCGCAGCGAGACCGTCGTCCGGTAATCGAGCAGCCGGCGTGCCTTGTCGGCCGAGCAGGTCGCGATCCGCACTTCCCGTGTGCGCTCCGGCATGAAGATCGGATCGAGCTCGAAGTCGAGCATGCCGGCAAGTACCCGCGCGAGCTCGTTGATGGTGACCGGCTCCTCGTCGGGGCCGATGTTGATGATCTCTCCGTCGAGACCATCGAGGGTCGCCATCTTCACGAGCGGGGTGACGCAATCCTGCACGAAGGAGAACGATCGCTGCTGCTCGCCGTCGCCGTAGATGACCGGCTGCTGGCCCTGCAGCATCCTGTTGATCATGATCGCGGCGACATTGCGGTACGGGTCGTCGTACTTCTGCTTCGGCCCGATGATGTTGTGCGGCACCGCGATCACGTGCTCGAAGCCGTGCGTCTCTGCGACGTTCCGGACGAGCATCTCGGCAGCGACCTTGGAGATTGAATACGGCGTCTCCGGTGCCGTCGGCTGGTCCTCGGTGAACGGCGGATTGCCGCTGCCGTAGCGGGCCATGCTGGAGCAGAACACGAACCTCCGCACTCGTTCGCTCGCGGCCGCGGCGAGCATCGTGGCGGTGTTCTGGAAGACGTGCTGCGAGATGATCGCCGGCGCGAACACGCTGTACCCCTCGGGCGCGATCGCTGCGCAGTGGTATATCACGTCAACGCCGCGGGCGAGTCGCTTCATCGCGGCCAGGTCGCAGCAGTCGGCGGTCTCGTACTCGATCCCTTCCGGCAGGTTCTCCAGCTCGCCGCCGATCAGGTTGTCGCACCCGACCACCTCGTGCCCGTCACGGATGAACTGGTCAGCCAGATGAGCGCCGAGGAAGCCGGCCGCGCCTGTTACGAATAGTCTCACTCTAGTATGCTCCGATGCGTTCCAGAATCTACGCGGGACCCTGCGTACGCAGGAAACTAAACGCCTGCGCTGCTTTCACCCCGTATCGTCCAGATTGAATGAGTGTCGCAATAGTCACAGGTTCCGCCGGCCTCATCGGCTCCGAAGCCGCCGTACACTTTGCCGCCCGCGGGCTGGAGATCGTCGGAATCGACAACGACGCGCGCCGGAGATTCTTCGGCGACGAGGCGTCCACCGCGGCCAATCGCCGGCGGCTCGAGTCCACGCTGGGACGCGCCTACGCGCACGTCGATGCCGACATCCGCGACGAGGACGCCATCCGTCAGGTCTTCCAGCGGCATGGGCGCGCCGTCGCGCTGGTCGTGCATTGCGCCGCGCAGCCGTCGCACGACTGGGCCGCGCGCGAGCCCCTCACCGATTTCGGCATCAACGCCACGGGCACGGCAGTGGTGCTCGAGTCAACCAGACAGTTCGCCCCGGACGCTCCCTTCATCTTCACGTCCACGAACAAGGTGTACGGCGATACGCCCAACCGGCTGCCGCTGGTCGAGCAGGAAACCCGCTGGGAGATCGAGCCGGGGCACAGGTACGAAGCGGGCATAGACGAGTCCATGTCCATAGACGCGTCGCTGCACAGCGTCTTCGGCGCATCCAAGGTTGCCGCCGACGTGCTCGTCCAGGAATACGGCCGGTACTTCGGAATGCGCACGGCGTGCTTCAGGGGGGGCTGCCTCACGGGCCCGCGGCACGCCGGTGCCGAACTGCACGGCTTCCTCGCCTACCTGGTGAAGTGCGCCGTCACCGGGCGCCCGTACACGATCTATGGCTACAAGGCCAAGCAGGTCAGGGACAACATTCACAGCAGCGACCTGGTGAACGCGTTCGAGCGCTTCTTCGACGCGCCGCGCGCCGGTGAGGTGTACAACATCGGCGGAGCGCGCACCAGCAACTGCTCCATGCTGGAGGCGATCGCACTCACCGAGGAGATCACCGGCCGGAAGCTGAACTGGACCTACTCCGACGCGGCGCGGATCGGCGACCACCAGTGGTGGATAAGCGACGTGGGCAAGTTTGCCTCGCACTACCCCGGGTGGCGCATCGAGCGCACGGTGCCCGACATCATCCGCGAGATCCACGAGGAGAATGCTGCCGACTGGCTCGAGACCGTTGCCAGCGCCTCGGGCACGCCCGACTGACGACGGGACGACACGCGGCACAGCCGACCATTGATTGACCTCGGACGTCACCCGGTCCTGGGCGTCGGAATAGACGCGGTCGATTACGACACTGCCGTCGCGCGCATCCTTGCCGCCGCCCGCATATCGCAGCCGCTCGGGGTGAGCGCTCTCGCCGTGCACGGCGTTATGACCGGTGCTCTCGACCCGGAGCACCGCGCGCGGCTCAACGCGCTCGACCTAGTCGTCCCCGACGGGCAGCCGGTGCGCTGGGCACTGCGCTGGCTTCACGGCGTTGCGCTCGCCGACCGCGTGCGTGGTCCGACGCTGATGCTGCAGGTCTGTGAAGCGTGCGCCCGGGAAGGCATTCCGGTGCTTCTCTATGGCAGCCGCGC